>CAZEWJ010000013.1:0-97611 GCA_964515875.1 uncultured Ignavibacteriaceae bacterium
CTATTATAAATTTTGCAGATAAGCTACCCCAAATTCCTTATCTCTTAATGCATGGTAAAAATGATGAAACAATTCCGGTTGAGCAAACTATTGTCATAGCAAAAAAATTTGACGAACTAAATTTTACCTATCATTTAAAATTGTTCGATGAAGGAGACCATTACCTAAAAAAGCACAGAAAAGAAGTTGATGAATTGAGAAAGATGTGGTTTGATAAGTATTTAAAAAGTTGAATATAAGACTTTGATTTTCTAAGTTACTTAATAAACCTAAAAGATGTGAGATGGAAAAACCTAAAACATATTTAACACCTGAAGAATACCTTGAAATAGAAAGAAAAGCAGAGTATAAAAATGAATATTTTAATGGTGAGACGTTTGCCCTGGCAGGCACTTCAAAGGAACATAATATAATTGCCGGGAATTTAATCACTGAGTTAAAAAGCCAGTTACGAGGAAAGCCTTGTGAAGTTTTTTTTAGTGAATTAAGAGTTAAAGTTCCTTCAGCAAATCTATATACTTATCCGGATATTATTGTTGTCTGCGGAGAACAGAAATTTGAGGATAAAAAGTTTGATACTCTTCTCAATCCAACTTTGATAATCGAAATACTTTCAGAATCAACTGAAACTTATGACAGGGGCAAAAAATTTGAGAATTATCTTCAGTTTGAATCCTTGCAGGAGTACTTACTGGTTTCACAAAAATATATAAGGATTGAAAAATATCTACGTCAGGATAAAGGCAAATGGTTATTCAGTGAAGAAAGAGACTCGGAAAAAGTCGTAGAATTACCTTCAATAAAGTGCTCTCTTTCTCTGAAAGAAGTTTATAGAAATATAAAATTCTAGATTTTGATGTCCGACTTAAATACATATTAAAAGTAGTGGGGATTTAGTATGCTGCATCCTACATTGTTATTTGACGAGAATCATCTTCTTTATTTCTATATAATCATTCGCCTGCAATTGATAAAAATAAATTCCTGTTGAAAGATCTGCACCATTGAACTCAACCTCATAATTGCCAGCAGGTTTTTCCTCATTAACAAGAGTTGCAGCTTCTCTTCCAAGAATATCATAAACTTTTAATGTAACAAAACTGCTTACCGGCAACTGCCAACTGATGACCGTGCTTGGGTTGAATGGGTTGGGGTAGTTTTGGGAGAGAGAAAGTTCTTTTAAATTTTGTATCAAGTCTCTGATACCATTGGGACCAATAAAAGGATCAATTATATGAACTCCCATTGTATCATCTATGCTTGTCAGATTTCTTAACATCGTATTTGCGTAAGTATAACCAGTACCTGGCATCTCTACCTGAAAACTAAAAACTACTTTGCTGATAGAAAACACACCAAATAATTTAACTTCCGACATATCCCAATAAAACTTTTTCCATTGGTGGTTAAGTGGTATTGGATAACCAACTCCTAAAGATACCCAACTTCCACTAGAATCATAAACTGTAAGGAATAAAAAAATATCTTCTATATCTTCTGCTCCCTCTATAAAAAGAGCTTCCACGGATAGTGTATCAGGTACAATAAAGGTAGTAAAATCTTTACTGAACATTACATTGAAACAATCTACACATAGATAGAATGTTACCCCGCCGTATCTGAACCCCAACTGATTTAAAGAATCAACATAAGGGCTTGTTATCAAGGAGTCTAATGAATCAGAATAGGATCCATAATATCCCCAACCGTTTATTACCGTATTGATACCCTGCGAAAAAACAGTAGAAACATTAAAAAACAAAGCTAAGAAGAAAGTTACTAAGACTTTTATAGCATAACTCCTGTTTTATTTTATTTGATCAAAATCATTTTTTTTGTTTCTAAGCGATTACCTGTTTGCAACCGATAGAAATAGTATCCACTTGGAAGTCCTGAAGCGTTGAATTCAATTTCATAACTTCCCTCGGTTTTTTCCTCATCTACAAGAGTTTGAATTTCTTGTCCTATGAGATTAAAAACCTTTAAAGTTACGTATTCCTTTATGGGAATTGTGAACTTTATTGTTGTTGATGGATTGAATGGATTGGGATAATTCTGTTCCAAAACAAAATCGTTGAGATTTTGTATTGGATTTAAGATTCCATCTGGATCATTAAAATCATCATAAATGATATTACCCAATGTATCATCTATGCCTCCTATATAGTCTAAAACTTTCTCATCTCCAGTATATTCTTGTGTAACTTGAGATACTGATGAAACAATATACAGTTTTCCAAAATTGGACATTAATGATTTTGAGTGGCTCATATCAAACATTACTTCTTGCCAATCTCCATTTAGATTAATTAAATTCAATTCTGGATTAATCCAATACCAAACATTTGAATCTTGAACCGCAATCCCAACACCGGCACTATCCACATTCACTCCTTGTACAAACTTAACTCTTATTACAATAGTGTCTGGTAAGGCCGGGTACTCCAAAAAATATTTTACCCAATGAGTTACGAATGGGTATCCTTCCCAACTACTTCCATAGCCAACAAACGACTGAAATCCACCACTCAATATAAATGTTCCCGTATTTGGAGTATCAATAGTTACCGCGGCATTAGGAACGAATGTCCAACCATTTGCCGATGGAATCCCCTGCGAAGAAACAGGAGGAACACTAAAAAACAAAACGAAGACGAAAGTTATTAAAGCTTTCATTTTCAAACCTCCCAAAACCATTGTGCTGATATATTTATTGGAAGTATTATTAAAAGAAGAATTATAGCTGTTAAGAGTCTCATACAAACCCCTGCTAAATTTACACTCTTATTTACAACTTTGTGATTTCAAATTCAATAAAATTCTTAAAAGCGCTTTTCTTGAGTTTCTTTACCAAAACGATTACATTATCTTTTCAATTACAGCTAAATTTAATTAATTAGCTTCAATTTTGAGCAGAATCTCAATGGTTGTTCTTATTAAGAATAAGAAATTCTTAGAAAAGATAAACAAAGTTTTTGAAATAATTTATCCCGCTTATGCGGGAAGGATACAAAAATGAAAAATGGTAAATCACTTGAACAGGATGTAAAAGATGTTGAAACGAGAGAATGGCTTTACTCGCTCGACTATGTTTTAGAGCATGGGGGCCCGGAAAGAGTCAGAGAAATTCTGCAGCAGCTTAATATAAGAGCGCATAAAGCTGGAGTTGAAATTCCCTTTTCGGCAAATACTCCTTACATAAATACAATCTCAAGAGAAAAGCAGGCTCCTTTCCCCGGCAACAGGGAAATTGAAAGAAGAATTAAAAGCCTTATCCGCTGGAATGCAATGGCAATGGTTACTAAAGCCAACAAGCTTGAAAGCGGAATTGGCGGACATATTTCAACCTATGCTTCTGCTGCTACTTTGTATGAAATAGGCTTTAATCATTTCTTCAAAGGTAAAGGAGAAGATTATGATGGCGACCAGATTTTTTTCCAGGGACATGCTTCGCCGGGAATTTATGCAAGAGCTTTCATTGAGGGAAGGCTGACCATAAATCAGCTTCAGAATTTCAGAAGAGAATTAAAACCTGATGGAGGTCTTTCTTCTTATCCTCATCCCTGGCTAATGCCCGGCTTTTGGGAATTCCCAACTGTCTCTATGGGACTTGGTCCCATTATGGCAATTTACCAGGCACGCTTTAACCGCTATCTTGAAGACAGGGGATTAAAAAAGAGATCCGATAATCATGTCTGGGCTTTTCTTGGAGATGGAGAAACGGATGAGCCTGAAGCTTTGGGTGCTATTACCCTTGCTTCAAGAGAAAAACTTGATAACCTGATCTTTGTAATTAATTGCAACTTGCAGAGACTTGATGGACCTGTCAGGGGAAATGGAAAAATAATCCAGGAGCTTGAGGCAATTTTCAGAGGTGCCGGATGGAACGTAATTAAAGTTATCTGGGGAAGTGACTGGGATCCTCTTCTTGAAAAAGATAAGGAAGGGAAGCTTGTTAAAAGAATGGGAGAAATTGTTGACGGGCAGTATCAGAAATTTTCTGTTGAAAGCGGTGAATATATCCGCGAGAATTTCTTCGGCGCTAATGAAGATCTCCAGAAAATGGCTGAATCTTTAACTGATGAACAGCTAAGAAAAATGAAACGGGGTGGTCACGATCCTGAAAAAGTTTATGCAGCATATAAAGCAGCAGTTGAAAATACAGGTTCTCCAACTGTTATTCTTGCCAAAACAATAAAAGGTTATGGACTTGGCGAAAGCGGTGAAGGAAAAAATATCACTCACCAGCAAAAAAAACTAAATGAGGAAGAGCTGAAAGAATTCCGTACCCGTTTCGGTATTCCTATTTCAGATGATGAAGTTGCCAGCGCACCTTTTTATAAACCTTCCGATGACAGCGCAGAGATAAAATATATTCACGAAAAAAGAGAGAGTCTTGGCGGATATATTCCTTCAAGAAAAGTAACAGTGAGACCAATAAAAACTCCCCCTGAAGAAATCTTTGAAGAGTTTTATAAAGGAACCGAAGGAAGAGAAGTATCCACAACAATGGTGTTTGTAAGAATTCTTGCCAAGCTTCTTAAAGATAAAGAAATCGGAAAGCTCATAGTTCCAATTGTTCCTGATGAAGCAAGAACTTTTGGTATGGAAGCTTTGTTCAGGCAGATAGGAATTTATTCACACATCGGGCAATTGTATGAACCTGTTGATAAAGAAAGTCTTCTCTATTATAAAGAAGCAAAGGATGGGCAGATACTTGAAGAAGGAATAACTGAAGCAGGCTCTATGTCTTCATTTATTTCTGCAGGGACAGCTTACGCAACTCACGGAATAAATATGATTCCTTTCTTTATTTACTATTCAATGTTTGGAATGCAGAGGATTGGCGACCTTGTTTGGGCTGCAGGAGATATGCGGTGTAAAGGTTTTCTTTTAGGAGGTACTGCCGGAAGAACAACTCTTAACGGCGAAGGTTTGCAGCACCAGGATGGTCACAGCCACCTTCTTGCTTTATCATTTCCGAATCTTGTTACTTATGATCCTGCGTTTGCTTATGAACTTGCTGTAATTATAAGAGATGGAATAAGAAGAATGTATGAAGAGCAGGAGAATGTTTTTTACTATCTCACAGTTATGAATGAAAATTATGCAATGCCACAAATGCCTGACGGTGTAAAGGAAGGAATTGTAAAAGGAATATATAAGTTTAAATCTTCCAAAAAGAATAATGCAAGTCTTCATGCACAATTATTTGGAAGCGGAACAATTTTTAATGAAGTTCTGAAAGCACAGGAAATTCTTGAGGAAGATTATAAAGTAGCTGCTGATGTTTGGAGCGTAACAAGCTATAAAGAGTTAAGAAGAGATGCTCTCGATGTAGAAAGAAGTAATCTTCTTAACCCCGGATCCAAGCCAAAAGAATCTTACATCCAAAAAATCTTAAAGAATGAAAAAGGCGTTTTCGTTGCTTCTTCGGATTATGTGAAAGCATTGCCCGATTCAATTGCAAAGTGGGTTCCCTCCAGATTGTATTCTTTAGGAACCGATGGTTTTGGGAGAAGCGAAGGACGCAAAGAATTAAGGGACTTTTTCGAAGTTGACGCAAAACATATTGTGCTTGCAGCATTATATGCTCTTGCAAATGAAGGAAGCATTAAAATGATAACTGTTGAGAAAGCTATAAAAGATTTACAGATAAATCCTTCCAAACCAAATCCAATGACTTCATAAAGTAAGCAGGGATAAACTATGTCAAAAGAATTTAAGCTGCCTGAACTTGGTGAAAATATTGAATCTGCTGATGTAATCAGTGTTCTGGTTAAAGCAGGTGATAAAATAGAAAAAGAACAGGGTATAATTGAAATAGAAACTGATAAAGCAACAGTTGAAGTTCCATCCTCTGTTGAAGGAACTGTTAAAGAAGTTCTTGTTAAAGAAGGTGATAAAGTAAAAGTAGGACAAGTATTAATTAAAGTTGATGAAAATGGGAAAGAGGAAGATGAAAAGAAACCGGTAAAGGATGAGGAAGAAAAGAAAGGTAAGAAATCTGAAAAGGAAGTGGAAAAGAAGGGAGAAAAAGCTGAAGAGAAAAAAGAAGAGAAGAAAAAGCCGGCTGAAGAAAAACCAAAAGAGGAACCTAAAAAAGGTATTGTTGAGATGAAGTTGCCTGAGCTTGGTGAGAATATTGAATCTGCTGATGTTATTGGTGTTCTTGTTAAGGAAGGAGATGAAATTGAAAAAGACCAGGGAGTTATTGAAATTGAAACCGATAAAGCAACGGTTGAAGTTCCTTCAAACGTAAGCGGAAAAGTTTTAGAGGTTCTGGTTAAAGAAGGTGACAAAGCTAAAGTTGGAGATACTCTTATTAAAGTTGAAACTTCAGAAGAACCCGAAGAAGAACCTAAAGCTAAAGAAAAACCTAAAGAAGAAAAAAAGAAAGAAGAACCTAAAAAAGAAGTAAAAGAGGAAACGGAAAAGAAAAAGGATGAAGAGAAAGAAGCTCCAAAAGAAAAAATCCAGCTTTTGGAAAAAGAAGAACAACCTCCTATTACAAAAGGGGCAGCACCAGCGGCTCCGTCCGTAAGAAGGTTAGCACGCGAACTCGGTGTAAATATAAATGGCATACCCGGGACAGGTTCTGCGGGAAGAATTTCTCTCGACGATGTTAAAGCTTTCGTTAAAAAACTTAATGAATCAGGCGGACTTGCCGGAAGAGGAATTAAGAAAGAAGAACTCCCGGACTTTTCAAAATTTGGCAAGATAGAACGAAAGCCGATGAACAACATCAGGCAAAAAACTGCTCACCATTTAAGTTATGCCTGGGTTACTATTCCTCATGTAACACAATTTGATAAAGCTGATATTACAGAGCTGGAAAAAGTTAGAAAAGAAATGAACCAGAAAGCTAATGACAACAAAGATAAGCTTTCAATAACTGCGATCCTTGCAAAAGTTTCTGCTTCAGCACTTAAAGTATTTCCACAGTTCAATTCAAGTGTTGATATGGAGAAGAATGAGATCATCTATAAAAAATATTTCAATATTGGAATTGCTGTTGATACTGAACACGGTTTGATAGTTCCTGTAATCAGAAACGCTGATTTGAAAAATATAACTGAGCTTTCCAGAGATATAAATAACCTTGCTGAAAAAGCTCGCAGCAGGAAAATTTCTCTTGATGACTTGCAGGGAGCTTGTTTTACAATCACAAACCTTGGTGGAATCGGAGGAACATCATTTTCTCCAATAATTAATTCCCCTGAAGCTGCTATTCTTGGTGTATCAAGAGGAAGTTATGAACCTGTTTACAATGGTGAAGTATTTGAACCAAGATTAATGCTTCCATTATCTCTGGGTTACGATCATCGTGTTATTGATGGTGCGGACGCTGCTAGATTTTTAAGATGGATTTGTGAGGCGGTTGAAAACCCGATGAAGCTGCTGGTTGAAGGGTGAAAAAGTTCAAGAGCAAGTTCAAGTTCAAGCCAAGTTTTAAAAGTAAATAAATGAGTAATAAACAACTTACAGTAATTGGCGCGGGACCCGGTGGTTATGCTGCGGCATTTTTAGCTGCCGACCTTGGAATGAATGTTACTCTGATTGATAAAGAAAAAAATCCCGGTGGTGTTTGTCTTTACAGGGGATGTATTCCTTCAAAAGCTTTACTTCATGTTGCGAAATTAATTACAGAAGCAGGGGAAGCAAAAGAATGGGGTATAGAATTTCCGGAGCCAAAAATAAATCTTGACCGGCTTAGAGAATGGAAGAATGAAGTTGTTGCAAAACAAACCGGTGGACTTGGGCAATTATTAAAAGTAAAGAAAATAAATTACATCCAGGGTACAGCAGCATTTTTAAATTCCTCATCATTAAAGATTGAAAGGACTGATGGTAATACTGAAGAGCACAAATTTGATAATGCAATAATTGCTACTGGTTCAACCATTTCGACAATTCCTTCTCTTGATATTAAAAGTAAACGACTTTTAAATTCAACCAGTGCTCTTGATCTTCCTGAAATCCCTAATAGACTTCTTGTTATTGGCGGCGGTTATATAGGACTTGAGCTTGGTTCTGTTTATGCTTCATTAGGAACTAAAGTATCTGTTGTTGAAATGTTATCCGGTTTACTGCCGGGAGCCGACAGAGATCTTGTTTCTCATCTCTCAAAAAGAATTGAAAAGAGTTATGAAAAAGTTATGCTTGATGCTAAAGTAACAGAGATGAAGGAAGTTAAAAATGGAATTGAAGTTAAAATACAGTCCGCCGCAGGCGGAAAAGAAGGAAAAACTTCAAGCGATATTTATGATTATGTTTTAATGTCTATAGGAAGGAAACCAAGAACTGAAGGACTCGGTTTGGAAAATACAAAAGTAAAAGTGAATGAACGCGGATGGATAAAAGTAAATAAGCAGATGCAGACCGATGATTCAAATATTTATGCAATAGGAGATATTGTTGGTGAGCCAATGCTTGCACATAAAGCATCACACGAAGGAAGAACTGCTGTTGAAGTTATTAATGGTGAGAAAACTGCTTTTGAGCCAATAGCTATTCCTGCTGTTGTATTTACTGATCCGGAAATTGCCTGGGCAGGTTTAACAGAAACGCAGGCTAAAGAGAAAAATATTAAATATGAAACTGCAAAATTCCCTTGGGCTGCTTCGGGAAGAGCAACAACTTTAGGAAGATCTGATGGTGTTACAAAATTAATTGTAGATCCTGAAACTGAAAGACTTCTTGGAATCGGAATTTGCGGACCCGGTGCTGGAGAATTAATTGCCGAAGGTGTTCTTGCTCTTGAAATGGGAGCTAATCTGACTGATCTTAAACTTACTATACATCCTCATCCTACTTTATCTGAAACCATTATGGAATCTGCAGAAGTGTTTTTTGGACAAAGCTCTCATCTTCATAGACCAAAAAAGAAGTAATTCTTGGTATAAAGGTATAGGGTATAATGGACACATAATGATCTTACACCTTTATACCATATACCATATACCTTATACCTCTTCAATTCTGCTCTTCAATAGCTTTCAGCCATTTTTCAAGATCACCTTTATTAAGATTTGCTACCTGGTGGGGACTAACATCTTTTGGGATACGAACAAGACTATGAAGCTTATTTATTACAATATCCCTTGAACCTTTTTCTACCATTGGTAATATATTGAATAAAGTGAGTGCATCCTTTTTCTCACTTTGCAGCAAAATTATATTCAATCTCTCTTCATTTGCCTGCAGGCTAAAGTCATTAACAGCATTTACAAATTCTTCTGATGCTGATATTGAATAAGGAATTCCAATCTGACTTTTTTGATTTATCTCGCACATGTATTCCGGTATCAAATGAACTTCTCTATCTCCTGAAGAGATTAACAGGCTAGCAGTCATCGAATAAACTATGGCACTATCATCATTAACTTTTATTGAATAAGAGCCAGCATTATAATCTTCAATTATTGCAGAAAATATTTGAACTGGAAAAGATTTTTTCGAACCTTTCTTTTTAACAACATCAACTCCACCGCTGGTTACTGCTATTTCACCATCACCGCCGTTTCGTTTTAACTTGGAGTTAGGGTTTAAATAAATTTCTCCTACATCAGGAATTTTAATTACTGCTTTTGAATTTTGATTCGTAGAAAGTAAATCATCATCTTCAAGAATACTGCTTTTCTCAACAACAATATTTCTTGAGCTTCCTTTAATAGAAGGAGAACCAGATAAATTAACCACTTCCCATTGCGGAGGCTTTAAAAAGAAAAGGTACCAAACCACAACTCCTATTAATATCATAAGAAAGGGATAGAATGCTTTTCTTAATATGGTTAAACCTTTAGGCTTGAGAAAAACTTCTTTTTCTTCTTTTTCTTCTCCTTCTTCTCTTTCTTCTTTGAATTTTTGAAACTTCTCACCAAGGCTTAATTTAGCATCACCAACATTCAGAATATCTCCTTTAGCTTCTTCTTTTAAATCTTTAGTTGCAAAGTTATGAATCTGAGTATAGATAATTCCCCATAATTCTTCATTGGGTTCTGGTTTTATGGAAAGAAAATTTATTTTATAATCAAGATCATCTAAACTATTTACATTTAATTTTTCCATAACCAGTTTACGGGCATTTTCCAGCATTGCATTTACTTCATCACCTGAAGTTTTTGTGATTTCTAAAATTTCTTCGACAGTATGCTTTTCAACATCATGCAGTATAAATATTATTCTTTCCTCTTCGGGAAGAGCAAATACAGCCCGGTCCGCAACACTAGCCTGGTGAATTTCCTTAGATTTCTCAATGCCCCCAATTCTTATCTCTTCAACCGCTAATTTTTTTAGCCATAAAATGAAAGTTATATTTTCAGAATAAGTATTTATCTGTTCAAACCCCTTGATAAAAACTCTTTTGGTCAGCTCTTCACCAGCCTGTTTATTATGATCATAAAATTTTAAGCCAAGAGTGTAAATCCTCTCAGCATGTGTTCTGTAAAGCTGCTCATATGCTGAACTTTTTCCCGCTAAAACTTCCTTTATATGAGCCTGTATTAGTTTACTTTCCTGTTTTAAAGCCATAACTCAATACCTAATGATTATTCTCAAAATAAATTTAATGAATTTAACCTGATTATAAAAAACATTTTAAGCCCGGCGGTAAATTTACTTCAACACCCGCTCAAGAGCTTCAGCATTATCAACAGGAAGATTGCAGATATAATTTTCACATACAAAAACTTTTGTTTTATTATCTGCCGGAAGATAATTTTTAAGATAAGGTGCTAACTTGATGACAAAGTCATTTTCAGAAGAAATTTTTAATAAAATTTTAGCAGGAATAAATTTTTCTAGTATATGTGATAGAAAAGCGTGATAATCTTTTCCTGATATAATAATTTCTTTTGAAGGTCCGGTTGCAAAATCAAGAGCAATTAAAAATTGTGTAAACCCTGCAGGATATTTACTTATTGGCGTGGAGAAAGTTTTATTAATTATTTCAGCTTTTTCATCATATTCTGATTTAGCAGTAATTCTTGCAATCCTTAACAGGTTCAGCATTGCAACGGAATTTCCTGAAGGAACTGCCCCATCATAAATCTCTTTTTGTCTCGCAATTAATTTCTCTCCATAACCTGGAGTAAAGAAAAACCCGCCAGCTTCATTATCCCAAAAGTGTTTGATAAAATCATCATTCAACTTAAGGGCTTGTTTAAGATATTCAGTTTCAAAAGTTGTTTCGTAAAGATCGAGTAAGGCAGCAATTAGAAAAGCATAGTCATCTGCATTTGCAAAGATTCCAGCTTCACCTTCCCTGTAACGATGAAGAAGTCTTCCACTATCATCATCCCCGCCATTGGCGGGATCCCGCTGCGGCGGGACAAACATTTTCAGTAAAATAAAATCCGCAGCTTTAGTTGCCGTTTCAGAATAAATCTTGTTATTAAAAACCTGTGCTGCTTTAGCAAAAGCAGAGATCATCAATCCATTCCAGTCTGTAAGAATTTTATTATCTTTGTACGGATGAATTCTTTTTTCTCTTTCAGCAAAAAGTTTTTGTCTCGACTTTTTAAGCTTCTCTTTAAATTCCTTTTCAGATAATCCTACATCATTAGCAAATTCATTTAAATTCTTTTTTGTATGAAGAATATTAGTAATACCTTTTATTCCATGAACGGAATCGGTCCAGTTACCTTCTTCCTTTACATTAAAGAATTTTATAAAAATATCCGTATCATCACTAAGAATTTCTTTTATTTCATCAGTTGTCCAAACATAAAACTTCCCTTCTACTCCTTCACTATCAGCATCTTCAGCAGAATAAAAACCACCTTCAACTGAAGTCATATCTCTCATTACATAAGTAAGGATTTCTTCTGCGGTATCTTTGTAAAAATTTTTCTTTGTAACCTGGTAAGCTTCAGTATAAGCCATAACAAGAAGTGCCTGGTCATAAAGCATTTTTTCAAAGTGAGGAACAAGCCATTCTCTGTCAGTAGAGTACCTGCTGAATCCAAATCCAATATGATCATAAATTCCGCCCTTCCTCATTTCAGTAAGAGTTTTTTCAACCATCTCAAGAGCATCCTGGTTTTCATATCTTTTCCAATAACGAAGTAGGAACATTAGATTATGAGGTGTTGGAAATTTAGGTGCATTGCCAAATCCTCCATATTCTTCATCAAACCTTTCTTCAAATTCCTTAAACGTAATGTTAAAAATATCTTCTTTAAGAGGAATGCCGGCTTTGAAAGAAGAGGAAGAAATAATCGCAGAAGAGATCTCCTCGGATGAATTTAAAATTTCATCTCTCTTTGTTTGCCACAATTCTTTTATACGGGGAACTAACTCATTTATACCTATTCTTCCAAACCTGCTTTCTTTAGGGAAATATGTTCCGGCAAAGAAAGGTTTTTTATCCGGAGTCATTATAATTGTCATTGGCCAGCCTCCAGCACCTGTCAACATCTGGCAGACAGACATATAAACCGAATCTATATCAGGTCTTTCTTCTCTATCAACTTTAATTGAGATGAAAGCATCATTCATCAGCTTAGCAATCTCTTCATCTTCAAAAGATTCTTCCTCCATTACATGACACCAATGACAAGTAGAATATCCAATTGAAAGAAAAACAGGTTTATCCTCTTCTTTAGCTTTTTTAAATGCTTCCTCATTCCAGGGATACCAATCAACCGGATTATAAGCATGTTGAAGGAGATAAGGGCTTTTTTCTTTTATCAGCCTGTTAGCTTTTTCCATTGCTGTTGTCAGGAGTTTTCTTTTTTAATATGTTTCATAAAAATAAAATAAGAAACTTTTTAAGAAAGACTACCATTTATGAACAAAGATAATCTCTTTATTCCTTCAATTATAATTGCCGTAACATTTATTATTTGTGCAATTATAGTGACCTCAACGTGGAAATCTAATTACAGCTCAAACCAGACAATTAATGTAACCGGTTCCGCAAAAAAAGAAATTACTTCTGATCTTGGAATATTAAGAGGAACCATCTCCGTTCAGTATCCGACAGCCGAAGGAGCTTACAGGGAATTACTGAGTCAGAAGCCTGTTCTTATTTCATATCTCGCATCAAAAGGCTTTGCTAAAGATAAGATTGAATTTTTCACAATAAACAGTTATCCTGTTTATGAAATTGGACCGAATGGTTACCAGACAGGAAGAATAATTGCTTACAATTACAGCCAGAGAATGGAAATACAATCAACTGATGTTAATAAGATAAAAGAGATATCTTTGGATATATCTTCTCTTATTGAAAAAGGCGTTAACTTTAATGTTGAGATGCCGGAATATCATTACACAAAACTTGCTGAGCTTAAAATTCAAATTCAGGCAGATGCATCAAAGGATGCAATGATAAGAGCAGAGAAAATTGCAGAAGCAACAGGCAGAGAGCTTGGTCCGATGAGGAGTGCCAGAATGGGAGTTCTGCAGATTACTCCAAGATTATCAAATCAGATTTCAGATTATGGAGTTAATGATCTTAGCTCTATTGAGAAAGAAATTACTGCTGTTGTGAATGCATCATTTGAGATTGAGTAGAGTTTCCTTACGGTCATTCCGTCCCGATTTATCGGGATCGGAATCTAAGATGCTGAAATCACCGCCAAGGCGGGATCCCGCCAAAGGCGTGGACAAGTTCAGCATGACAATTTTAGGATTAAATGTTAAATTGAATAATGACTAAGCCGCAAATTTGGATAGCAACTTTTTTAGCTCTTTTTATTTTGCTCTTCCTGTTATCAAGATTAACTAAAGATGCAGAAACCGACCAAACAACTCCTTCCGTTGATTCACCTGTACCTCAGACCGGTATGTCTTCAAAGAATCTTTCAGCTAAAGATCTTATGTCTAAGCTGGGGTGCAATACCTGCCATGGAACTGAAATGCAGGGAACAAAAATGGGTCCCTCTATTCAAAATGTTTCTAAGTACTGGAGCAGGGATAAATTGATTAACTATCTTCGAAACCCTACCTCATTTGCAGATACGGAAAGATTCCAGAAGTTTGAAGAGCAATACCCGGGAATGATAATGCCTGCATTCAGCAATATTGAAGTTAAAGAGCTTGGAAAGATTGCGGATTATTTGCTGGAATTGAAATAGAAAGTTAGAGATGACATCTTTCTGAAAAGATGTCATCTCTAAGTTGGGAACCTAAGCTACCGTAATTTCCTTAGTTAAATAAACATCCTGTATCGTATTCAATAATTTCACGCCCTCACTCATTGGTCTCTGGAAAGCTTTGCGGCCTGAGATTAGTCCCGTTCCGCCAGCTCTCTTATTAATAACAGCAGTCTTCGCGGCTTCGGCAAAATCATTCTCACCGGAAGCACCGCCGCTGTTTATCAATCCGGCGCGGCCCATATAATTATTTATAACCTGGTAACGGCAAAGATCAATCGGATGATCGGTTGTAAGATCAGTGTAAACTTTTTTGTGAGTTTTACCAAACTTTAAGGCATTGTAACCGCCGTTGTTTTCAGGAAGCTTCTGCTTGATTATATCAGCCTGTATTGTAACACCAAGATGGTTTGCCTGTCCGGTTAAATCTGCTGAAACATGATAATCTTTATCTTTCTTAAACTCTGAGTTTCTTAAATAGCACCAGAGAATTGTAGCAAGACCAAGCTCATGTGCATACTGAAATGCTTCACTAACTTCAACAATCTGTCTTGTACTTTCATCGGATCCAAAATAAATAGTTGCACCAACTGCAGCAGCTCCAAGATCCCAGCATTGCCTAACTCCGGCAAACATAATCTGATCAAATTTGTTGGGATAAGTAAGCAGTTCGTTATGGTTCAACTTTACAATGAAAGGAATTTTATGTGCATATTTTCTTGAGACCATTCCAAGCACACCAACTGTTGAAGCAACAGCATTGCAGCCACCTTCAATTGCCAGCTTAACAATATTTTCAGGATCAAAATATTCCGAGTTAGGTGCAAATGAAGCACCGGCCGAATGTTCTATTCCCTGGTCAACCGGAAGAATAGAAACATAACCTGTTCCTGCAAGCCTACCTGTACTGAAAATCCATTGTAAATTCTTAAGAACATTAATATTTCTATCGGTATTGCTGAAAATTCTGTCAATAAAATCAGGTCCGGGGAGATGCAGTTTTTCTTTAGGGAATTTAGCTTTATAACCAAGTAATGAATCGGCTTCGCTACCAAGTAGTTCTTTAATTTTATCTATCATAATTAACTCCGTATTTATTTTTCATTTTGTATTCGTTAAAAATAATGCTTAACGAAGTGTGATTCAATTTTTAGAGGGAATATTGGAGTAATGGAATACTGGAATAATGTGTGATATAAAAACTAAGTTAAAAAACATATCGAAAATAATTTGTGTCCTTCCATTATTCCAACATTCCATCACTCCCTTACCCCCTTTTTTCAATACAATCAAAAATATTCTTAGGATGTGAAATAGAATTTTCTATAAACCATTTACCAGTATCCATTCCGCCGCATACAACTCCTGCAACGAAAACCCCTTTCCTGTTTGTCTCGAAGGTAGTTGGATCAAATTCAGGCTGAAGGGTTTCATCACTGCCAAGTATTTTTATACCATTCTTTTTCATAAAGCTAAAATCAGGATGATAACCTGTCATGGCGAGCACAAAATCATTTTTTAAAGTTAGCCTGCCAATAGGAGTTTCCAGGTCAACTTCATTTTCTCTTATCTCAATAATTTTAGAATTAAAAAATGCCTTTATTGATCCTTCTTTAATCCTGTTTTCAATATCCGGTTTTACCCAGTATTTTATTGAGTCTTTAAGCTTCAGTTCACGAACAACCATAGTAACTTCAGCACCTTTCCTGTATGTCTCAAGAGCAACATCTACTGCAGAGTTGCCGGCACCAACAACAATTACCTTATGATAAGCATACGGGTGTGCTTCATCAAAAAAATGTTTTACTTTAGGAAGGTCTTCGCCGGGAATATTAAGAAGGTTTGGGTTATCATAATAACCTGTTGCAATTATAATATTCCTGCAGCCGTAATTATCTTTACTTGTTCTAACAAGAAAACCATTATCTGTATCGTGCATTTCATAAACAGTTTCATAAGTTTTAACAGTAAGATTCCAGGATGATTTCACTCTCCTGTAATATTCAAGAGCTTCACGGCGAGCAGGCTTATCTCCATGAGAAACAAAAGGAATATTTCCTATTTCTAATCTTTCGGATGTTGAAAAGAAAGTCATGTTAGTTGGATAATTATATACTGAATTGACTAAACATCCTTTTTCAATAATCAGGTAACTAAGTTTTCTCTTAACTGCTTCAATGCCGCAGGTTAAACCGATAGGACCTCCGCCTATAATAATCACATCATAAAATTTGTTCATACATTCTTTTTTCTTTTATCTAACTCAATTTAAGAAAATGGGAATATATATTTTGCAGGGATAATCTATTTAAAATAAAAGAGCGGTATATATTTTATACCGCTCTAAAAATTCCGTTAAAGCTTTGTTTAATCTATGATCTCTATCAAAGCACTTGCAACAGTTTTTTCTTTGTCATCAAGAAGAAATACTCTATAGAAACCGGTTTCTTCAAATTTCAGATCACTCTCATCATTCTTCGCGAAGAAGATATACTTCATATCAGGTTCAACAACGTAATCGAATTTCTTATAATATTCAAACTTCTTTGCACGCGTATCCCATTTATCGAATTGGATTGAACAATCTTCAAGATCTAAAGCATAATCACATTTTACCATTACAGTTAAATAACCGGTGGTAAACCTGTCACTGACATTTACTTCACCATCATCGCCATATTTTTCACAGAAATATAAAACGGGCTCTGACTGAGCGTTGGAATAATTCTGAAAACCAAACACAAACAGGCAAAGAAAAGAAAAAGTGAAAGTAAGTTTTTTCATGTTGGAGCTCCTAATTGTTTAAATGTTTTATTTAAAGTTTATATTTTTATAACGAAAATCGTACCAAGAACGCTAATTAAAATCACTTACTGAAGAAAAAAACTGTTAAGAAATTTTTTGTCGTTATACCGTGACAAATGAGAAATAACCTTGTCGCTAATAAAAGACAAAAAATACCTCCGTATATTAACTTTTTGAAATAATTAAAGCAATAAAAAAATTAACTTTTGAAGCAATTTTTTAAAATTAACAGAATTAAAATGCAGGAATTACAAACTATCTGTCCCTGGTGTAATCAGCTCACAGAAATTATATGGATTCATGGACAATGCGGTTTATGCGGGGTTAATATTGACGAATGCTGCCGGGGTGAGCAATGTAATAATTTAACAAAAGCTGAATGTGATGAGGAAGAAAATACCGATCAAGCATATTTGTTTTGATTTAGATGGAACTCTGGTTAATTCCTTCGATACCATTCTTAAAGCAACTATGAAAACATTTAAACAGTTAAACATTGGGCATTCATTAATCGAGAATGATTTAAGATTAAGAATTGGGCATCACTTTTCGGATATCTTCAAAGAACTAAAAATTGATGTTGCGGACATTGAACATTTTATAAGCATTTACAAGCAAAACTATTTTGATTTTATTAACCAGTCCGAATTATATCCTTTTGTTAAAGAAATTTTAGCTGAGCTTAAACAAAATATTTTTTTTATTTCTCTTCTTACCACAAAAGGACAAGACCTAGCTGAGAAAATAATTAAGTACTTTAATCTCTCAGATTATTTTGATCATATAATGGGAAGAAGAATTGATATGCCGGTTAAACCAAATCCTGAACCCCTGATTGAAATCTGCAAAACGCTAAAAGTAAAAGCTGAAGAAACACTTATTGTTGGAGATACTGAATTAGACATAACCTGTGGTAAAAGAGCAGGATCTTTGACCTGTGCTGTTAGTTATGGTTACAGGGAAAGAGAATCTCTTTTAAAAGAAAAAGCTGATTTTTATATAGATTCTTTAAGTGAGCTTATCCCCCTTCTAAATAAAAAAGCCATTGCAAATTAATTTTATCGCAATGGCTTCTAAAATTAAGGATTCACTAATGTTACTTTATTACTACCATCTTTCTCGTTTGGACGAAGTCCCCTGCTTTCAAAGTATAGAAATAAACTCCGGAACCTATATCTCCTTTTAATAGCTTGGTAGAGAATTCAATTGAATGTTTGCCAGCTTCCTGATATTCATTTACGAGTTCTGCAACTTCGACACCAAGTATATTATAAACTTTTAATGAAACATTACCTGGTTTGGGTATCGAATAATTTATAACCGTTGATGGATTGAAAGGATTAGGATAATTCTGAGAAAGCTCATATTCAGTAACTCCGGAATACTCAACTGAGGTAAGACCAGAATATTTATAGCTGCCATCAAAATCAATCTGTTTTAACCTGTAATAAGATTTTCCTATAAAAGGAGATTTATCAACAAAAGAATAATTTGATGTTTCTTCACTGCTGCCCTTCCCATTTACAAAACCAATTGTAATGTACCGAAGCTCATCATTACTTTTTCCGGAAGCTTTCTCAATCTCAAATCCATAGTTATTTAATTCTGATGCTGTTGACCAGTTTAATAAAACTTTATGATCTGAAAGATTTACAGTAAATGATGTTAACTCAACAGGAACAATACTGTAAACAACAATTCCAATATCATCAACATACCATCCGTCGCGTGTGGAACCTCCATCGGTTTTAAGTTCAAATCTTATTTTTACCTGGTTAGATGTGTAATTTGCAAGGCTTATCTCCTCAAGTACCCAATCAGATTGAGAACCATCATAAACAGGCTGCCCGTTTGGCTGGAAACTTCCAGTACCGGGTTGAGTATATTCACCTGCAAGAGGAATCCATGTTGATCCCTTATTTGTACTTATCTCAACCTGTCCATAATCCCAGTTGCTCTCTATATCATATTTTGTCCAAAACTTTAAGATAGGATTTTGAAAAGAAGAAAGATTAATTGAATTTGTCAGCGTCATAGTTACTGTTGCATTATTAGCGTAATTGCCGGTTTTACTATCAGTATATGATGTTGGGGAAGAATAAAATGTTGATGTTGTTGCTTCCCATTTTGGATTAGCAGGTATACTTGTTACTGTCCAAAGGTTCAAAGGATTATTAGTTGTGTCAACAAAAACATAATTAGGAATCCCAATGATTATGCTTACAGTATCATCAGACATTTTAATACCGTTAATCTTTGTGGTAAGAAGTAATCTGATTCTTTCTTCTACAGGTGCAGTTGAAGAAATAGAAAAAGATAATGGTGTCGGCAGCAAAATAGATTCTCTTGATGGGATCGAATCAACAATTGCAGAATTCATATTGACAGTTGCAAAAGAGCTTAATGAAGTTAGCTCAACTGAAACATTGTATGCTGAAGATAATCCTTTATTCTTTAATGAAGGAAAGAACTCAACCAGGTCTCCCGGTAAAAAGTATTGCTGCTGAAAGTTTACATTTTCAAGAGAGACATATTCACCGGCTACCCAGGCAAAATATAAGTTCGGAAGCACATTCTCCTGAGCAAGCGGGAAAATCCTTTCCTGAGGTGGCCAGAATCCATCAAAGGAATTTCCAACTTCAGGTGTCATTGCAAATATTTTCCCACCGTTAAGAGAAATATCACCGTCATAATGATAATCATCGCTGTTTCCTCTTGTTGAATATCCAACAGTTTGTTGATCTGTTCCTGAAGTGTATCCATTATAAAAAGTCATATCAGAAGCAAACTCCCTGAAGATTAAAGAATCAGGTGTTTCATGTTCTAATGCTCCATAAGGGTAGATAAGGTAATTACCATAAGTGTGATAGTTAAGAGTATTTTTTATGCCTTTGCCCGCAAGAAAATTCCTGATGTTATTTGTCTCAGGTTCTGAAAATGGAGCTGTGCCCCTGTAAGTATCGCTGCCTGGACTTGTGCTTGATCCTCCATTAGGGGCATTCCAATAATTCATAGGACCATAATTCCTGTTGAGATCAACACCAAAAGTTCCGCCTCCATTATTCCTCCTGTTCTTTCTCCAGAATCCGCCGCCGTTGGGATCAGTTTGACGGTTGTATTCATATCCGTCAGGATTAACAACAGGAATAAAATATAACTCCCTGTTATTAACAAGATATTGCACCGATGGATCTGAATTATAGTTCTCAAGCAGATAATACATAAAATAAATCATCTGCATCATGCTTTCCGGTTCTCTTGCATGATGAAGTGCGGTATAAGAAACTCTTGGTTCGCTTTCACTAATATCAGGATTGTCTGATATTTTAACCATATACATTGGGCGGTTTTCAATTGTATTCCCAATAGATTGTTTTGCGGTTATAAGATTTGGGAAAAGCATCCTCATAGTATCAAGCTCTGCAATCACTTCAGCCAGCGTATAATAACCCCCCATTGAACCAAATCCGAATCCTGAAACCCGAAACTGCTCAGTACTTTGCTGAATAAAAGAATTCTTTTCCTGTTCAGTAAGCTGGCGGCGACTATTATAATATTCAAACCAGTCTTCAATAATAACATCATAATTAAAACCCGAAGTCTGAAGAATTGAGAATTCAGCATTACTGAGGAAAACAATTATTGCATTATCTTTTGTGTATTCAGCATGATCGAATTCCAAACCAAGTTCCTGAAGATACTTTACATTATTTCTATCCTGAATATAAATTTTAACTTGTTTATAACTCTGTGCGTAGTTTGTTGTAAAGAGAAGCAAGAATAAAAAAGTAAAGAAGATTTTCATTTTAAAATACCTTTCAAGCAATTTTGGTTGGATACTATAGAATGTTAGATAAAATTTCATCACACAAAGCATAGCCGCTTTTTGTAAGCTGAATTTTATTCTTGTACAATTTGATAAGATTGTTTTCCTGAAGCCGGAAAAAATATTTTTGCTTGCTCTTAATCCACTTATCTCCAAACCTGGTTTGCAAATCAGGAATATCTAGTCCACCGCTTCGTAGTGCAAGCATAATATACTCATCAAACATTTGCTCTTTGTTTACAATTTCAGAACCAGCTGCTGCACTATGGTTATTTTCTATTTCAGTTATATATTTCTTCAAGCTGGAGAAATTCCACCATCTTTTTCGATCTGCAAAAGAATGAGCAGATGGACCAAAACTAAGATAGTCCCTATATTCCCAGTAAGCTTTATTATGAATACACTCAAAACCTGTTTTGGCAAAGTTTGAAACTTCATATTGAGCAAAACCTAGCGATTCCATAAAATCAATTGTCAGCTCATAAAGTTCAGCATCATAATCTTCATCCTGCATTTTTATTTTTCCATCAAGAATCATTTTGTTTAGTATCGTACCCCTTTCAAGAATCAAACTATAAGCAGAGATATGTTTAACCGGAAGTTGGGATAAAGTTTTCAGATTATGAAGCCATTTATCTTTTGATTGTCCGGGAAGATTAAAGATGAGATCGGCGCTTACATTTTCAAATCCTGCACTGTTTGCATTAAGAATTGTTTTAATTGCAGTTTCACTATTGTGTATTCTCGTTAAGAATTTTAACTCATCATCATTAAAAGATTGAATGCCGATGCTTATCCTGTTTATACCTGCTTTAAGAAAAGATTTTAACTTTTTCTCATTTACTGTTCCCGGGTTTGTTTCAAGAGTTATTTCAGCATTTTCTCTTACAGAAAATTTTCCCTTCAGATAATTAATTATCTCTTCAATATATCCCGGCTCCATAAGCGAAGGTGTACCGCCTCCAAAAAATATGGAAGTAAAATACCTGTCGGGAGAATAAATTTCAGAATAAAAATCAATTTCTTTCTTAAGTGAGATAAGAAACGGATTGATGTTATCGGTTGTTATTATAGAGTAGAAATCACAATAGATACATTTATGATCACAAAAAGGAATATGAATATATAGTGCTGAATTTTTCATAAAATCTTTTAGATTCTCGTAACACAGATTATTAAATCTGTGTTTACGGAATATTTTTCTAAAGATACAAAAGAATAGAATTATTTAAAATAAAAAATCCTTACGAAGTAATACTCCGTAAGGATCATCAAAATCAAATATTATTTTTACAGATCCGAATCAATATTATAAAGAGCATCGATCTTTACTGTTACTGTGTAAGGCGGAGTTGCACTTCCGGGATTTACAGTAATCTGATAATCAGCATAAAAACACGTATTGTCATTAGCAAGAGAAGCATTTACATCATCAATTTCCTGTTGTGTTAATTGTAATTTATATGCATTCGGGCTGAAATAATCGGCAGGTTTTCCATTTGGAATTATCTCTGTAAACAGAGGGATACCAACAGGAGAGCTACCTGCAAATAAGCGCAATTGAATATCTCCCTGAATACCCTCGTCTCCTGACGAAATGAAAATAGTGACAGCATAAGCCTCAACAAATGTTACACTATTTAATTTATCAGCATAATCCTGATATGTATCAACAGTATCAAGGCAAAATGAGATAGATCCTGAAGGATTAGTTATCGGAGGATTATCAGTTGCAGTTATTACGAATGAAATCGGGAGACCAAACACAAAGTTTTCAAATGCGTTACATCCATTCATAACAATTGCTGTTATTAAAGTGAATGCTAATAATGATGATCTTATAAATTTTTTCATCTTTGTTTTCTCCTGTTAAAATTCAAATGTTAAGCCGCCGGACAGAACAGATTGAGCTCCAAGGCTATAATCAATATTTAATACTATCACAGCCAGCTTTAACGCACCGCCTAATGTTCCTCTGAAATTATTATCTCCATCAATACTAACTTTAATTTCCTGTCCTTTTTTTAAAGGATCTAAATTACTGGGGTCAGTAAAAATATATTGAAGATCGAAAGTGCTTGATTCATATTGTAAACCGCCATACAGAGTAAATAAGCCTAAAGATCTGCTTGCATGTGCATTAAAGGCGATTGCCGAAATATCCATTACTCCGGTAATTTCGAGGTTATTATACAAGAACTGTACCGATATATCCACAGGAGACAAGGGTATATAACGGCTGATATTATGTTTCAAACCAATACCAAACATACTTAGCTCTTCCTCATCACTTAGTGAAATGCTTGGCAAGTAACGCAGCATTAATTCGGTCCCCATAAAACTTCCTGATATTTGGGGTAATACAACCGGTAATGAGGATCTATCAATGCCGGGAGGATAAACTATATAACCATTAGGGCCATAATAAGAAGCACCTTCATTACCATAAACTGTTGCTGTTGGTTCATCTGCATTATATCCTGAGGGTAAAGACGGGGTAAATGCCAGATCATCATCAGGAATAAATATATACATTCCCCTGAAACTGATAGCAAATCCAAAGAAATCTGCAACTTTAGCAGTATGGTAAGAAGCAGAATTGAATGCCATTCCTAATGAAGTTCCAAAAGGCCTGGCATATTCAGTTATTTCAGCTTCGGTGAAAAAGCCAAATCTATCCTCAACCTGGGCAAATCCGGAGGATGCGAGGAAGAGGAAAATAACCAATAATGATAAACCCTTTTTCATATTATATCCTCTCGTAAAATAATAGTGATTTTCGCTTGGGTAATTTGTTAATTAAAATTCAACAAAGCAATATGAAACACATATAAAAACGAAATATTTTCGTTCAACAGTTAATATAATTCAGTGTATCAAAAGAACCCATAACGTATTTACGCTATATGGCCTGGAATAAAAACATTACTTAAAACCCATTAATTCCTTTGCACCTTTAATACTTGCTTCTGTTATGTTTTCACCACTCATAAGTTTTGCAACTTCATTAACTCTTTCTTCATTATTTAATTTTCTTATTCTGCTAACTGCTCTTTTATCGGTTTCAATTTTTTCAACTGCATAATGATGATCTGCTAAACCAGAGATTTGAGGGAGATGAGTAATTGCAATAACCTGGTGATGAGATGAAAGTGATTTAAGAGTCTGCCCAACCTTTTGTGCGATATTCCCGCTAACCCCGGTATCTATTTCATCAAAGATCAGAAGAGGTAGTTTATCTTTTTTTGCAAGAATTGATTTAAGAGTTAACATCACTCTTGATATTTCTCCGCCCGAAGCAACCTTAACCAAAGGCTTAACATCTTCACCAAGATTAGTCGAAAGAAAAAACTGAACTTCATTATAACCGGATGGATTAAACTTAAACGGTTTCCCTTTGATTAAAATAAAATCTTCTGAATCATCAGCGGGTGTATTAGATATCCTTACTTCAAATTTAGAATTTGGAATACCAACCTGTTTTAGTAGTTCAACAACATCCTTTTCAACCTTCTTTGCTGTTTCTTTTCTTTCCGTTGATAATTTTTCTGCATTAGAGCCGCAATTCTCTCTGACTGTTTTTATTTTTGTTTCAAGCTCAGAAATTTTTCCAGAATAGTTTTCAGCAATTTCATATTCTTCGCCAATTCTTTTTCTATGATCAAGGAGAGATTTTACTGAACCCCCATATTTCTTTTTAAGCAGACTAATTGCACCAAGTCTTTCTCTTATAGCTTCTAATTTTTCAGGATCAAATTCAATTTTGCTGCTGTAGTTTCTCAGATTATTTGCTACTTCATTAATAATTGCAATTGCAGATTCATATTCTTTATTAGTTTCATTAAATGATTTATCAATCCTTGAAAGTTCATTTATTGAGTTTTTCATCTTAACAAGAGAATCATAAGCTGATCCTTCGGATTCATATAATCCCTGGTATATTTCTAAAGTTAACTGCTGAAGCTTTTCTGAATTTTCAAGAACTGTAAGTTGTTCACTAAGCTTTTCTTCCTCATCTTCTTCAGGAGAAACTGCATCAATCTCTTTAATCTGGAATTCATACAGATCTTTCTTTTCTTTTAATGATGATGCTTTTTCTTTTAGTTCTTTTAATTCATTCTGAAGTTTATTTAATGTTTTATATAACCACCTGTAAGTTCTTAAAAGATCTTCTGTATTACCGCAGTTATCAAGATATTCAATATGAGTTTCTGTTCTAAGTAAAGACTGATGTTCATGCTGCCCATGAAGATCAACAAGTAAATCACCAAGTTCTTTTATAAAAGAAAGCTGAACAGGAGTATCATTAATAAAACAACGGTTTGAGACTTTAAGCGATAATTCTCTGCGGATTATTAATTCAGGATGAAAATCAATTTCATTCTGTTCAAGAAGTGATTGAACTTTTTTATAATTGGTAACTTCAAATATTCCTTCTACAACAGATTTGTCAGAACCTTTCCTTATAACTTCAGTTGAAGCACGCTCACCAAGAAGAAGACTCATCGCATCAATAAGAATTGTTTTGCCTGCACCTGTTTCACCGGTTATAATATTTAACCCGGAACCGAATTCAACATTGACCTGCTCGATTAGTGCGTAATCTTTAATATGAAGTGTTTTTAACATAGTCTTAAAAGTGCAAGAGTAAGTTCAAGGTCAAGATTTTATTAATCCTGTTAATCCCAAAATCATATAAATCCTGGTTAAAGAAGATTTTTAGCAAGATGGAATGCACAAATTGTTTTTGCATCATTTATCTCACCGCTCCTTATTTTTTCTTCAATCTCCTCAATTGTAAATTCAAAAACTTCCATCCCATCTTCACCTTCTTCACGATTATGGTTTCCCGGTGTTAAACCTTCTGCAAAATATAGATGTAAAATTTCAGAGCAAAAACCGGGAGTTGTACAAATCTCTCCAAGCTTAATAATATTTTTTGATTTGTATCCTGTTTCTTCTTCCAATTCTCTTTCAGCACACTTTAAAGGATCCTCACCTTTATCAAGTTTTCCGGCCGGCATTTCAAGCATGAACTTATTAAAAGGATATCTGTATTGAGTGATCATTATAATTTTCCCATCATCTTTTACCGGAACTACAACAGCACCACCCGGATGAACCGCTATTTCTCTTATTCCTTTATTCCCGCTCCTATATTTAATCTCATCCACCTGAAGATCAAACACTTTACCCCTATAGAGTGTTTCACTCTTTTCAATTTTAAAATTCATTTTAAACTCTTATTCAGAAAAATTAATTACCGGCTTATCCACGATACCCCGTTTTGTAGTAAGGAATTAGTTCACTGCCAAGAAATTTTAATAATGCAGTAATAACACCTAGATCATCAAGATATCCGAATAAAGGTGCAAGATCAGGGATTGCATCTATTGGAGAAATAAAATAGATAAGAGCTCCCACAACAATTGCTTTGCGGTGCCAGGATACATAAGAATCCCGCATATAATTTACAAGTGCCAGAATATCTTTAGCGAAAGAAATTTTCTTCCCGACGGCTTCAAGCTTTGTCCAGATATTGCTTTCAACATATTCTATTTTTTCAAAGGAATCTTCTTCACTACTTCCGCCAAAATCAAGATCATCCAGGTCATCAAGATAATTTGTGTCTAAGTCTCTTTCTTTGTCTATCATAAATCCTCCGATTTTTTATTTTCTTCAAACCAATTAAAAATTGTATTCCACCAAAGAACTGAATTTTGTGGTTTCGCTATCCAGTGTGTTTCATCAGGAAAATAAAGAAACTTGCTTTTAACTCCCAGTCTTTGCAAGGAAGTAAAAAGCTGAAATGCCTGTTCTTCGGGTACGCGAAAATCATTTGCACCATGGATTATAAGCATTGGTGTTTTTGCATTATGAATAAACCTATGCGGTGACCATTTCTCATAATTTTCTCTATTCTCCCAGGGTGTTCCACCGAATTCCCATTCAGGGAACCAAAGTTCTTCGGTCGTACCATATTCACTTTCTAAATTAAAAACACCGGCATGAGAAACCAAAGCATTGAACCGGTCTGTATTTCCTTCAATCCAGTTAATCATATAGCCGCCATAAGAAGCACCTGCAGCAAAAGTATTTTGTACATCAATAAAATTAAAATTCTTAACTGCGTAATCATAAGCATTCATCAAATCAATATAAACTTTTCCTCCCCAATCCTGCGAAATTTCATCTGTAAACCTTTGTCCATAACCAGAACTGCCTCTTGGATTTGGTGCAACAACAATATAACCCTGCGAAGCAAATAATTGTGTGTTCCACCTGTAATGAAAATCATCTCCCCAATGTCCTTGCGGACCACCATGAATTAAAAATATCATCGGGTATTTTTTATCAGGATCAAAAAATGGAGGTTTAATTAAAATTGACTGAACCATAATCCCTTCTGCACCTTCACTCCAGAATGTTTCTAAAGGATTAAATTCTAGTTTTGAAAGCATATCTTTATTGATAAACGTGATTTGCTTAAGAGTATTTTTCCCATCTGTACTTATTGAGAAAATTTCATCGGGCAAATCAGATCTTTGCTTAAGGAAGAAAAGGGTTGTTCCATCTTTTGATAGTTTAATATGAGTATTCACATTATCTTTATAAAACAATTCAACTTCATCATCAATATTAACCTTATAGATTGAACTATGAATTTCATTTTCTGCGGTAAAGTAAATTGTCTTTGAATCGTTCGACCAAATAAATTCTCCTGAAGATAAATTAAAATTATCGGTCATTGATTCATAAGTTTCTTCTTCCCTGTTGTATAAAATTAAATCCTGCTTGTCTGCTTCAAAGCCAGCTCTCTTCATTGAAGTGAATGTAATATATTTTCCATCCGGGGAATAAACAGGCTGATTATCATTACCCTTACCTTCGGAGATTTTTCTTGATGATGTTTTAGAATCTTTCTTAACATCATTTAAATCAATTATAAAAATATCATTATCCGTATTTGCTGCAAGGAAGTCTGAGGTATTCATTGTAAAAGCAACCTCCTTTTCATCAGTAGAAAAATTATAATCATTTGAACTTCCTAAAGCAATAGGCGGAATATCATAATTACTGTTAAAGGTAACATCAACAAAAGATTTTTCTTTAACATCAAATAAGAAAAGCTGGCTTACTTTACCTTTTCTCCATTCATCCCAATGCCTGTACATTAATTCTGTAAAGATACTTGCTTTTACTTTACTTGCTTCTTTCTCTTCATCTTTTTGCTTGTTGCAGTCTTGTGTTTCGCAATCAGAATAAACAGAAGAAGTAAAAATTATTTTACCTCCTGAAGGCGACCATTCATATTCTGTAATCTTTGTGTAAACATCAGTAAGTTTTTTTTCACCGGAACCATCGGAATTGCAAGTCCAGATTTGCCCATCGAGCAGGTAGCTTATTTTATCTGAGTTTGAAACAAACAAAGGAACTGTTTCATTCTTTTCTGAATTCTTTAAAGTACGAAGATTACTTCCATCAGAATTAATTAAATAAATATCTGAGTTTCCTTTGTTCTCTTCAATACTGTAAGAAGTTGTTGCAAATACAATAGTTTTTCCGTCTGCAGAAACATCAAAGCTGTTTATTCTTTTCATCGCCCAAAGGTCTTCAACTATCATTGCTCTTTTATCCTGAGCTGTAAGAAAACAAGGGAGAAGAAGAAAGGTGAGAAAAAGCTTTTTCATTAAATCCTCTTTGTTTTTAAGATAATAGAATTGACCTATCTCTATTTAATATTGTTTCAAAAATAAAAGAAGGTGTAACTAAAGGCAATGCAGCAGATCGAGAATAAATATTTGTTTTTCAAGTTTGTTTAAGTTTATGTAGATTGATAAGAAAAAAAGGAACTTTTCAAATGGAGAAAAAAGAGAAATCTTATTTAACTCCTGAAGAATACCTGGAAATAGAAAGAGAAGCAGAATTTAAAAGTGAATATTATAATGGGGAAATATTTGCTTTGGCAGGGGCAGGGCTTAGCCATAATATTATTTCTTTAAATATTGCATCTTTATTGTTAAACAAATTAAGAGACAAAAATTGTTTTGTTTTTAACAATGATATGCGACTATCGGTTATAAGCCACAAACTCTATACTTATCCTGATATTATGGTAATCTGTGGGGAAATGAAATTTCTGGATGAAAAAAAAGATACTGTGTTAAAACCAATTCTTATCATTGAGGTTTTATCTAAAAGTACAGAATCGTATGACCGTGGAAAAAAATTTGAATTTTACCGTTCTATACATTCACTCAATGAATATGTTATGATTTCTTCAGACCATTATCTTGTTGAAGTTTATTCAAAAAACGAAAATAATTTATGGGTATTAACCGATGAAAAAAATCCTGATTCCTCAATAAAATTCTCATCTGTTTCCCTTCAAATTCCTTTGAAAGAAATTTATTCAAAAGTAGAATTTGAAAGTTGAGCCTGGCTAATAAAATTTTTCTCCCCGGAACTGATAAACAAATATCTCTGTTTCTCAATTCAGTAAATACAGAAAATAAGTCTGTCCTGATTATTGGAAGCGGAAGTGAAGAAATAGCAAAAATCTTTTACCAGAATAAGGCAGCAGAGGTTTATTTAATTGTTGATGATGAGGATTCACTTGTTCAGTCCCGTTTCGCATTATCTAAAGTTAAAGAAATAAATGTTCGCCTGATGGAATATGATAATTCAGATTTCAAAGCGGATAAGTTTGATATTGTTTATTCCCAGGGACCAACGGGAACAAAAAAAAGAAATAAGTTAATTAAGGAGATAAAAAAGATTCTCAAAGCGGATGGAAAATTTTGTGCCGGAGAGATTGTAAGTTTAACAAAAACTCCACCACAATTTGTAAAAGATATATGGGAGAAGAGTAATTTGGCGCCACTGCACTTCGAAGAGTTAAAAGAATTTTATTTATCAAAAGGATTTGAGCTTATGCTTGAGAAAGATTTATCAGATACTCTGAAAGATTTTTATTCAAAGAGTAAGGAACTTCTTGCAGAATCTTCAAAAGATTTTTCTTCAGTTGAAGAAGAAAAATATTTTAGGAAGATTATAAGAACATACAAACATGAAGCGAATGCTTATTTAAAGCTTGGGGGATATAAGTATGTTGGTTACTGTACCCTAATACTACGAAAAGTTCAAGTGTAAGTTCAAGTTCAAGAAACTTCTTGAACTTGCTCTTGCTTGCCCACCGAAGTTTTAGCGAAGGCGGGAACTTGAACTACAAAGAGACTACAATGAAGAAAGGTGATTACTTAGAACTGGATATCGAAGGCTATGCTTTTGAAGGGAAAGGAATTTCCAGGGTAAAGAAGGATGATGAATCTGAAAAGAACTATGTTGTTTTTGTTCAAGGTTCTTATCCCGGTGATAAGGTTAAAGCAAAAGTAATAAAGATAAAAAAATCTTATGCTGAAGCTAAAGCAGAAGAAATTATTTCTCCTTCAAATGAAAGAGTTGAAGCAAGTTGTAAATACTTTGGGACCTGCGGCGGATGCAAGCAGCAGGATCTTTCTTATGAAGCACAAATAAAATATAAACAGCAACAGGTTGAAGAAATATTTAAGAAGCTTGGTGGCTTTACTGGTTTTGAGATTCTTCCAATCATTCCTTCTGAAAATATTTTCTTTTACAGGAATAAAATGGAATTCTCTTTCAGCGATAAGAGATGGCTTATGGAAAATGAGATTAATTCTGAATCAAAACATGATAATAGTTTTGCATTGGGTCTTCATGTTCCAAATATTTATGACAAAGTGCTCGATATAGATGTATGTTATCTTCAATCAGAATTAAGTTATAAGATATTAAACTTCACAAGAGAATTTTTTAAAGAAAGAAAAATCCAGCCTTACTCCACAAAAACTTATACAGGATATCTTCGCAACCTTGTTATAAGGCAGGCTTATCACACAAAAGATTTAATGGTTAACCTTGTATCAACATACGAGAATGATTCTTTATTGAAGAGTTATACTGATGATCTTTTGAAAAACTTTCCTGAAATAACAACAGTAATAAATAATATTAATAAAAAGAAAGCATCAGTTGCTATTGGAGATTATGAAAAGATTTTTTTCGGCGATGGGTTTATTACAGATATGATTGGAGAACCTGCCTACCGGCAAGGCAGGTTTACTTTCCGGATTAGTGCAAATTCATTTTTCCAGACAAATACACTTCAGGCAGAGAATCTTTATCAAACAGCGCTTGATTTTGCAGAGTTAAAAGGTGATGAAATAGTTTATGATCTTTATTCCGGTGCAGGAACAATTGCAATTTACATCGCTAAAAATGTAAAAAAAGTTTATGCATTTGAATCAGTCGTATCTGCAATTGAAGACGCAAAAGTAAATGCAGAATTGAATGAAATAAAAAATGTTCACTTCTTTAATGCGGATCTTTACAAAACTTTTCTTCCTGTAGTAGAAGAGAATAAAATTCCTCTGCCATCACTAATAATTCTTGATCCTCCAAGAAGCGGCTTGCATAAAAACACTGTTGATGATGTTATTAAAATTGGTCCCGGAAAAATTATTTATGTTAGCTGCAACCCCACAACACAGGCAAGAGATATAAAATTATTTTCAGAAGCAGGTTATAAATTAGTTAAGATAAGACCGGTTGATATGTTTCCGCATACTTTCCATATAGAAAATGTGGCTTTATTAAAAAAATGCTAATCCTTTTGTGGTCTTATTCTAACATTATTTGGCGAAATAACTGAAAATGAACCAGCTAACTCGTTGCTATGTTCATTAAAGAAATCACTTACAATTTCTGCTTTTACACTTTCACTTAAGCCTTGTAATCGAATTAAAACAACCCCATTATTGAGTAATTTTTGCCTGAAAACTAATTCACCGAAATCTTTATCATTAGTTAATAAAATAGCGTTTTCTTTATTAGCAATATTCAAAACTTTAGAATCTTTCACACTGGGAGAAATTTCTGCAATATAAATCACATTGTGGTTGTCTTTTCTAAGTAAATCAATTATTTTTTTATCAACTCCTTCGTCAGCAACAATATTCATTACTTAGTATAATTCAAAGGATATACTACGTCTGACTTTAATACTTTAGCAGCAAAAGAAAGCGCAGCATAAATTGATTCTCTTTCTAATTTTGGATGAGATTCTAAGATTTGATCAATGGTCTCACCAGCAGAAAGTTTCTCGAGAATTGATTCCACAGTTATTCTTGTTCCGGCTATTACAGGCTTTCCCATCATTATTTCAGGATCTGAAGTTATTAGATTCTTTTCCATACTATAATTAAATATTTATTTTATTCATATAAGATATTTAATAAGTGAGAAAAAGTCATTCTAATTATTTCTTCATTTATTATCCAAAATCAAAACAAACTCCCCCTTAAGGTTTTTCTGCTCAGTAATTTGAAGGATTTCTTCAGCAGTTCCCCTAAAAATATTTTCTGTCTTCATAGTTAAATCAAAAGCTAAAACTGTCTTAGTATTTTTTCTTAATATTTTTACTACATCTGTTAACAAACTTTTTAACCTATAAGGTGTGTCGAGTAAAACTATAACTTCTTTTATTCCTTTTATTCTTAAAAGCTCTTTTCTTCTTTCATCTTTTTTTGGAGAAAGCCAACCATAGTAGTAGAATTTTTCAAAATCAAATCCCGAACAGATTAAAGCTGGTAACAGCGAATTAGCTCCTGGAACCGGGACAACGTCAATTTTTTGTGAAATGCAAAGTTCAACAAGCAAATGCCCCGGATCAGAAAAAAGAGGTGTCCCCGCATCTGAAATTAAAGCAGCAGATTTTCCTTCTGAAATTTTTAAGAGAATTTCATTTGCTTCTTCACTTTCATTATGCTCATTAAGTTCAAAGAGTTCTTTTTCAATCTGATAATGAGAAAGTAATCTGCGGGCTTCTTTAAATTCTTCGCAGATTATAAAATCAACTTCTTTAAGAATTCTAAGCGCACGTAGAGTAATGTCTTCGTAATTGCCGATGGGGGTTGAGACTAAATATAATTTCCCGTTCATAATACTTTACATTCCTCCATTCAATTCAATTCCAATCATTGCATTCCATCCTTCTAAAGAAAATTTATCTTCATAAAGATTATCCTTGAAATAACCTGACTTTGTATAAAGCTCAATATTATCACTAAGCTCATAAGCAATTTTCAGATAAATTCTGTTCTCTAAATTTAAAGGAGTATAAAGAGGAGTAGTGCCTTCAACGTAATTTTCTGTCTTATTAAAAAAGAATGAATTATAATCAACCAGCAGAAATGCAGACCAATCCGAAAAGAAAATTTTCCCGGCAATTACTCTAATCCAATGTTCATAAGAAAAATACTCTGTATAATTGGATTCATGAATAAGCAGACGATAATCAATATTTAAAATTATATTTTTAAGATAATTGAAACTTATCTGGGGACCGATTCTCCAGCCTTTGTTTTCATTACCGGATAATACATTTACTAAACGGATTTCATTCTCTACAAAAAATCTTTCTAAGTACAAACCATAACCAAGTTTTATATCCGAACTTAATGTCCTTAGCAATTTGCAATCTACAAACAAAAGATCAAGGTTATATTCTTCATTCCCTTTTATTACCTGGTATGCATATCCTGTTAGTATATTAAAAGGCATATCATCAAAATAAAACCAGGATGCACTGCCAACAAGTGTAAAAACATCATAAGTAAGATCAACAACATCATCATTAAAGAAATTTCTTTGCCTTGATATGTTTAATCCCCAGTTAAAATTTTCTTCCACCTGGTAGTAGCTGCCTTCAGCTTTTAATTTGATTGAGTTAACCGGGTTATCAAAGCTGTAAAACTCAGGACGAACACGAAGAGACACAGATGCATTTCTTGTATCAGCCTCATACTTATATCGAAGGGAACCATCAAGCCGTGTCAGAAGCCCTTCTTTTTTTAGTACTCCATCGCCAGAAGATCTGAACAACCCGATTTCACTATTAACCCGCCAATCAATCTGGGGAAATGTAAATGAAGGTAAGAATACAGTAAAGCTGTGAAAGAAGAAAACCGCCGGAAGAAACTTATAAGTCATTTAGCAGAACCGATTTTATTTGCAAGAACTAATTTAAATTCCTGCAATCTCTTTTTCACCTCCTTTAATAATTTTTGATATTCTTTCACATCAAGGTTCCTGTATATTTCATCAGACGAGATTTCCCATTTCAAATTAGTTTTTGATAATTGCTCAATATCAAGCTGCCGTAAGATAAATTGATAAGTTTGAACATTGGAAGCTAAATCCCTTGATTGGGAAACGCCGGTACCTTCATTAAAATTTGGTACAACGTTTTTCTCAGATGCATTATTACGCTGATTCTGAAGTATTACATTGCTTTCCAATTCTGCTTCTTCCAAAAATTTCTTCATCTTTGTTTGAAGTGTAACTACCTGGTCAACTTCTGTACTCTGCTGACTTACACTTTCCAAAAGCGTATTAACTTCATTCAATGCATTATTAAGATATTCTCTATACAAAGCTTTTTCTTTGGGGTCTTTCGTTTTGTTCAAATCAATTTTCAAAATCTTTTCAGGATTGAATGATAAGCTTGGAATTCTTGGTGCAACAAGTAAATTTTTTCCCGTAATTAATAATATCTCTTCATTTAATTTATCTTCATCTTCTTTCCCGGTTTTCTTTAAAGATTCAAGAGAATCAATCTGTGAGGAATATAGCTCATGCAATTGCTGTTTCACATTTTCAAGGTCTTTTTCGAAACGATTAATTTTTTTATTCTGCTCTTCAATTTTATTGGAAACAGATACAGAACCTGCCATTAAATCAACGATTTTATCGTTGTCAGGATTTTTCTTGTTCTTTTCAGCATCAATCTGTTCTATCTTAGTTGAAAAAATATTTTTAAGTGAATCACGAATGTTACTTTCTTTTTCAGATTGATTGCTCAATTGCTCATATCTTTTTTCAAGATCAATTAAAGATTGAGCATTAAGAGAATCCACCCCGATAAAACAAAGAAACAATACAATTAATATTTTCAGAATATCTTTTCTCATATCAATCCATACTTTTCTAATTTATAATATAAAACGCTTGTACTAATTCCCAGCAATTTAGCAGCCCGGTTTTTTACTCCATCGGATTTTCTCATTGCCTGGACAATTAAATTTTTTTCGAATGAATAAACTGCTTCTTCAAGAGGAAGATTTGTGTAACCATTGTTGGTTGTTACATTTCCATTTAAGTGTCCGGCAATTAATAAAGGATCAATTTCCTTTCCCGGAGAAATAACAAATAACCTCTCCACTAAATTTTGAAGCTCGCGGATATTACCCGGCCAATGATATTCAATTAATAGCTTCATTCCTTCTTTGCTAATTTCTTTTTTTTCAGAATGATTTTTTGCTGCCTGCATATTTAAAAAATAATTAACAAGAAGCGGAATATCTTCCTTACGTTCGCGAAGTGAAGGAAGAGAAACCGGGATTACACTTAACCTGTAAAAAAGATCATCCCTGAATTTACCTTCAGCAATTAATTTCTGAAGATTTTTATTACTTGCTGCAATTATTCTCACATCCGACTTCAAAGTAACTTCCCCGCCGACTCTCTCAAATTCATATTCCTGTAGAACCCGCAAAAGTTTTACCTGCATTGCCGTTGAAACATCTCCGATTTCATCTAAGAATAAAGTTCCTTTATCCGCTAATTCAAAACGCCCCTTCTTTTGTTTTATGGCTCCGGTAAAGGCTCCTTTTTCATGTCCGAACAATTCACTTTCCAGGAGATTATCATTTAGCGCTCCGCAGTTAACTTTTATAAAAGGATTTTCGGCTCGCTTACTCTTTCTGTGAACTGCTCTCGCTATTAATTCTTTTCCTGTTCCGCTTTCTCCCTGGATAAGAATAGTGCTTTCTTTATCGGCAACCTGTTCTATTAAAGAAAAAACTTTTTTTATTGCTTGTGAATTGCCAATGATCTCCTCATATCCTGTAAAAAGTTCATCACTTAAAAGTTTATTCTGGTCAATCAAATCCTCAATCTTCCTGTCCTTTAATATTTTTTGCCAGATGATATTAACACGTATCCTAAGCTCCTCTGGTGAGAAAGGTTTTGAAAGAAAATCAGAAGCACCCAGTTTCATTGCTTTAACTGCATCTTCAACTGTACCGTAAGCAGAGATCATTAAAATTTCTGTGGATGGATTTATTTCCCTGAGCTTGCTTAACACTTCTATCCCGTTCATCGGTTCCATCTTTAAATCAACAATAGCTAAAGCAGCAGGCACAACCTGGAATTTTTTTAATGCATCTGGACCATTATCATATACCGCAACTGTGTAACCTTCACGCTTAAGGCTGTCGGCTATTCCAAGACGCATTGTGTCGTTATCTTCAATTACAATTATTTCTTCAGACTTCATTAGTAATTTCTTTCTTTATAATAAAGACAGCTCCACCGCTATTATTGTTTTTTGCATTCAGCTCTGCTTTATTTTCCAGGCACAATTTTTTGCTGATTGCTAATCCCAAACCCGTACCTTCTTTTTTTGTGGTAAAGAAAGGATTAAAAATTTTATTAATATTTTCATTTGATATCCCGGGACCATTATCTTTTACTGATATCATCCAATGTCCATTATTATTTTCCGAATTTAAAAAAACATTCCCATTTTCGGAAACTGCATCCAGGCTATTTGCTACAAGATTCAACAAAATATTTTTCAGATGAGAAGGATCGAAATAAATTTTTTTAATTTTATTTTCAATAAAAAAAGATACATTATTTCCTTTTAATTGATTCCTGAAAATATTTTCAATTTCCAGGAATAATTTTCCCGGTTCAATCCATCCAGGGTTTGCAGGAACAGGTCTGCTGTAATTTAAATAAGATGATATCAGCCTTTTCAAGCCTTGGACTTCCATCAGGATTGTATCAAGATATTCTTTGTTTTTTTCATCATTAGCCTGATTTTCTTTAGCAAGATTAGCAAGCAATTCAATCCCGCCTAAAGGATTACGAATCTCATGGGCAATCTGTGCAAGAAGATTCTCTCTTTCTTTTTGATTCTCTGCAAGACCATTTTTCATCTTGTCCATTGAATCGGATAAAAGCTTTATCTCCCCATGCATAACAGAAGGTACGCTTATTTTAAAATTACCTTTACCAATTTCAGTGCTGAATTTTATCAGCCTGCTTAACGGTTTTATAATTGCATCAGCCATAAACCAGCTTGCAGCAATAGTAATAATAACTCCAGCTAAGCCTATTAACCAGAACAAGGTTGAAAGCTGATCGAGATTTTCAAAACGAGCAGCACTCTCACGAACTGCAATCCAATTACTATTATTCAACCTGAAGAATCCCCAGAGATACCAGTTGTTATCTTCTCCTTTAAACGGAAGAGATGCAATACCCGAATTAATTTTAAGATCATAAATTTCTTTTTTATTTAAAAAAAGACCGGGCCCTGTAAGTCCATGAATAAAATCATGATTGGAATGAATAATTACATCAAGGTCATTATTAAAAATAAAAATCTCGGAATGTAGTTCCGGGTTAAGATTTCTTTTGAGCAAATCTCTGAAATAAGTTTCAGAAGTTCCCGAAGGATAACCAAGCTCAAGTAAGTTCAGATAAGATGGTTCAATTTGCTTTGCTATCATTTGCGTAACAATGTTTACCTGTTCCTGAAGCTGAATCAAATAAAGATCCTTAATAAAAAGATAGCCAACACGGGAAAGAACAATTACCAGGATTATGGTGATTAAACCGAAAGTTAAAATAATGCGGGATTTGTAGTATGAACGTGATATGTTTTTTATTAAACTCATAATAAGAGTTATTAAGCTTATAATAATTTAGTAAATAATGATTACACAAATTCAGAATCTTTCAATAGAAATTCTCTCAATTGAAATTATTTTTATTCCATCAGCCTGTAGTTGATGATTAATATCTCCACACAAATAGTTAATCTTTTTTTCCAAATGCTTAAAATTTACCATGACTGAAATTCCTCCAACAATTTTGAATTCGTCACCGATTAAATTTTCATTTTCAGGTTTATATTCTTTGTTCTCAATTTCTAAAAAGAAACCACAGCCATCAACAGCATAATCACCTTGCCATTTTAATAATGCTTCTTAAACATCATTTTCTTCATCACAAGAAATAAAAGTAATCATTGACAGAAATAGAAAAATGTATTTAAAAGTTTTCATAATTATTCCTTCTCAGCTTGGAACCTTCCCCAATTGGTAAATCCTCTAAAACTTATCCAGGACCACTTACCTTCATATTTATTATTCTCCGGTTCACCTTCCAGGAAAACGTTGTTATCCACATAACCGGGATTTAATCCTAACGCAAGAACCCCATCGTTGAAAGTGCCTTCCAACTCTCCACTTCCGGTTTGTGGTCCGATATTCTGCGGATCGCCAACTTTTTTAATTTCCCACTCGCCTGTAACATTTGTTGAATCTTTGAACTTAATGGTTAATGTACCTTTCGCAACAATTACTCCGAGAGAGTCATATGCAACATAGTTATACACACCGTCAGTTAAAGTTCCTACGCTATTATCATCGCAGGCAATGAAAAATAATAAGCATAAATATAAAACTGTGAAGATCGATTTTTTATATTTCATAATCACTCCAGTATTCTAAAAACATTCGAGTACAAAAATTTCTCAGGCAAATGATTGTAATTATCCTTTTCAATCAAATCAAAAACAAGTCTGTATTCACCTTCTGGATTTCCAGCCTGAATATCAGATGTATGAATACTAATTTCAGTAGAAAAAGATTTCCCGCTTTCTAAAGTAATAGGTTGAACATTTGAGGCAACAAATGTATAGCAAATTGGTGAATAAACCTGTTGCCAGCTATTCTCATTTTTCTTTTCAAGAATGAAATTAGGAATTGCACATGCATCATAAACAATTCTTATATCTCTTGATAAATGATTTTTAAAACTTACTTTAATCAATAATTCATCTGTGAGCATGTAGACAGAGCTATCAGTAATTATATCTACATCTCTTTCAGATTCAAACGGATCCGTAATGCACCCATTTACAACAATAGGGAAAAGAATTACAGCCATCAAATTCTTGTTCATATTATCCTCTTTTAAAATTTATATGTAAGATTTAATTCCTCCCCTGAGCTTATTAATATTCTAACTATCATTGAGTCGCTTATAGTTCCATATTGATTATAATATTCCTGCTTTAATGGAGTCATATCAAAACTTAATTTTGATGTCATCCATGCTTCGCAGTAATCTTCATTTGCATTATGAGATAAGAGAAGGTTTGCCTGCACAGGGTTTGATTCAAGGAAGTAACTCCATGCAATCATACAGAACCCATGCTCTTTACAACCACCGCTGTATGAAACTTCAATGTTCAAAGTATCATCATTAAATTCAGTGTAGTTAACTGTGTATGGATTCATAATCGGATAATTTGGATCTATACCATTTGCAAGAATTACTTTACCACAATCGACAGCTACAGGAATTTCTAAATCCGGGAATAGTAAATTGTTAAGTCTTTCCTTATCATCAATTTTATTATCGCAGCTTACGTAATAAAGTGATAAGCCAATCATTACAAAAACAAATAATATCTTCATCTTAACCTCATAATCCTGCTTCAAAGCTTAACCACCATTGTGCAATACGGAATTCATATTCAAATTCCGGATCTAAAATCAATCTTACTTTAAATGCCTGAGAGATTGAAACATCGAAGCTTGCAAAAATTTTAGTGAAGTCTTCTGTTATCTTTTTGGCAGGCTGCGTATACCGCTCACCAAAATTAGTTTCTCTCGTTAAAACAGTATCCTGTATCTTTTCCCTCAGATCAAAGTAGGCAGTTGTTATATCAGTAATCTCCCAACTTTCGAGTATCCTGTTTATTCCAAGCATCATTCCCCAGTTTTCATTAAAGCGGAAATCAAATATTATTGGAATTTGAACAGTCCAGTAATCGGATTCATATTCCCACTCAAGTACTTTATCTTCAACCAGCTTATAATAATAGTTATAATAATTATACTGAGTATCCGAGCTTGTATGAGTATAGCTTGAAGTTCTTACAGCATTAACTGGTTCTCTACTTGAGATTTCTGTTTTAGTGGAATTGAAATACAATCCTAAATAAACTGAACTGCTTTGAGTTAAAGCCCATTTAAAGTTTATCATTCCCTCATTTTTATTTGCGATCTTATTTCCGGTTGAAGATCTTACATCATTTGCAGATGAATAACCTCCGTACCTGTACCAATTATTATTGTAAGCATACATTGATGAATTAAATGAAGTATCGTGAATAACAGAACTGTTGTTCAAATCAATATCTGATTTGGTAAACCTGTAATAACCGGAAACAGATTTGTCTTTTTTGATATCGCGTGTAAAATTAATTCCTATATATGTTGAGCTGCCGTCATTTTTCCAGTTCTGGTTCGTTGATGAGCTGGATGTGTAATAATACCAATCAGTTGAAACTTCAGGCGTGTTATGCCTGGAGTAATAGGAATTTTCAAGATTATAATCCTGCTTCGCCTCCCCGTTCAGCATTCCGGCTTTTACTCCGACTTTAAATTGCGAAGCAGGCTGAAAATTTATTCCGGCATTCAAATCAATATGATCATAATCCTGTATTCTTCCCTGGGATTCCATATTAGACCAATCATCATTTGGGTTCCCATATTCATCATTATATGAATTTAAATATCCTCCATCCCGTGAATGTATTACTCCATTGATTGAAGCACCTGCACTCCATTCATTACTAATCTTATAACCTGCAAATGCTGAGAATAGATGTCCTTCATTAATCATTTCATCTTTACCGCTGTATCTATCCTGAACAGGAACACTTGATAATCCTTCGGCTCTTACTCCCAAAGCATCATAATAATAATTGGGGTAATAAATCCAGTAAGGCATTGTATAAAATTTCTCTTCCTTGTGGATCAGTTGGTAAGTTCCTCCAATAAAAAGATTATCAATTATTCCTTTGAGAGGATAAGTAATGATACCAGCAGATAAAATTGGTTCAGGCTCAGAGCGCGTTATTGTAAACCACCTTGGATCATAATAAGGGCGGTAATACATCATATCGGACATGAAATAACTTGGGGCAGTGAACATGTCCATTATTAATGGTTCAGTTCTGTCTCCCCTGAATTCAAGGTAGAATAAGAAATCATTATCTTCAATATCAGGTACGTTTGCTGGATTTATATAGAGATTTAAGAATGCATTATCTATTAAACCCGGAGTTACATTTTTAAAGTTTGCAATTCCAAAAGGATTTAGAAAATGGCTGTTGAAATGAAGCGAAGAGTTTTCAAAGCTTTGTTCGGTTGTTCTTTCACCAAAGTATTGAGCAAAAGTTATATTGAATGAAAATGCAAGAAATAAGATTATCTTTTTCATTTTTATCCCCTTTTATTTAAATGGATTATTGAAATGATAGAGAGTGAGGTATTATAATTTTCCTGCATAGCGACTCCTCTTATGTACCAGCAAGTCCACAAACTAAATGCCGTTTAATTTTAGGAATGGAATATTGAAAAGAGGAATTAAATCAACTTTTTATTTGTTGAGCGAAAAGAGTTGTTATCAGATTTCTGAAAGGTTATAGGATTTTTGATAGTGGACGATCTAAAAGGGAATGTCACACTGAGCTGTCGAAGTGTGATTAAATTAAAAATGTCAGTCTTCGACAAGCTCAGACTTACAAATAACTATTACCTCAACACCGTATCGCTCCAAATCTCTTTAAGCTTTGGCACTAATTTATCTATCTCAACATCAAATCGTTCGCCGGTTTTTCTGACTTTAACTTCAACCTGGTTTGTTTTTAATTTCCTATCACCAACTATAATTTGTACAGGCATTCCAAGAAGATCCGCATCATTAAACTTTACTCCGGCTTGTGAATCAATCCTGTCATCATATAAAACTTCGTAGCTGTTGTCTGTTAGATTTTTATAAATCTCTTCACAAGCTTTTGCAACTCCTTCATTCTTGAGATTCAGACCCATTAAATGAATATGAAAAGGAGCGAGTGCTGTATCCCATATGATTCCTTTTTCATCATGAAACTGTTCTATAAAGCAAGCCATAACTCTCTCAACGCCAATGCCGTAGCTTCCCATGATTATCGGATGCTCTTCTCCTTTTTCATCTAAGAACATTGCACCCATTGATTCAGAATATTTTGTGCCCAGCTTAAATATATGACCAAGCTCTATCGCTGCAAAGACTTGAAGCTTTGAGCTGCATCTCGGACACGCTTCTCCTGATTCGACTCTCCTCAGATCAGTATATTCAATATTTTTTGCGTCTCTCATTAAATCAATTCCGCCGAAGTGATAATCTGTTTTGTTGGCTCCGCTGTAAAGATTGTTTGCATCTTTCAATCTTAAGTCTGCAATAATTCTTTCTTTAAATCCAACAGGACCAATTGAACCTGCTTCTGCACCTGTAAACTCAACAAGCTCTTCAGGATGTGCTGGTCTTACATTCCCTCCAAGATATTTCACAAGCTTAGATTCATTTACTTCATTATTACCAAGCATTAAAATTAGAATTGGCTTACCAAAATGAACATAAATCCTTGACTTAGCACATTGTGATTCTTTTATATTCAGAAATTCACAAAGCTCATCAATTGACCTGATGTTCGGTGTGTGAATTTCTTTTAGAGCCTCGCTCTTTTCGTCTCTTCCTCTTGGCGGAACTTTTGATTCAGCAACTTCAAGGTTTGCAGCATAGCCGCATCCGCCTGTGGCGGACTCGCAATAGGCAACCGTATCTTCCCCGGCTTCTGATTTAACCATAAACTCCTCTGAACCGCTTCCGCCCATTGCACCGCTTGAAGCACCGACAACAAAATATTTTAATCCGCACCTGTCGAAAATTTTCCTGTATGCCTGGTCGTGAAGCTGATAAGATTTATCAAGTCCTTCCGGGGAAATATCAAATGAGTAAGCATCCTTCATAAGGAATTGTCTTCCTCTTATAATTCCGCTTCTCGGTCTTGGCTCATTCCTGAACTTGGTTTGTATCTGGTACCAGATCTGCGGAAAGTCTTTATAAGATTTTAAAACATTCCTTGCGTGGAAAGTCATTATCTCTTCGTGAGTGGGTGCAAGTATATAATCCCTATTTTTAACATGAAAAAGAATATCGCCGAATGCATCGACACGCCCGGTTTCTTCCCAAATTTCTTTTGGATTAAGAGCAGGCAGATGAAATTCCTGTCCGCCGATTGCATTCATCTCTTCTCTTATAATCTCGCTTATTTTTCTTATTACACGGTAACCGGTTGGAAGAAAAGAATAAATTCCTGCGGAAAGCATACGAATCATACCTGCCCGTAGCAATAGGATATGGCTTTTAACTACTGCTTCACTAGGAGTTTCTTTAAGAGTTGGGATAAATGATTTACTAAATCGCATAAATATTTTTACTTTCTGAACTTTTAATCGTTTTTATTTTAACCATTCCCACACGCACCATTAGAATGTGGCTTGTTATCCCGCCTTTGGCGGGACATCACTCGATGTTTCTTTAAGTGTAGGTATAAAAGATTTACTGAATCGCATAGATATTTTTTGTTCTCTGAATATTAGTAGTTTTTATTAATAGGAGTTACACAAAAGTAGTCATTCTGAATCCCGATTTATCGGGATAAAGAATCTCTATATTTATTTTGAGATATTTCGCTTAGCTCAATATGACATTTACCAGTATTTGTTTTGCAAAATCATTATCTTTGTTAAAAAAGAAAGACAATGAGATTGCCAAATATACAAGAGAAGAAACTTAATGTCATCGAATTGATAATAATCAATGATGAGAAAGTTATTAATAAAGTAGAAGAGGTTATTAATAAATCTCTCCCGAGACCAAAGCTTAAAAGATTTACAAAACGCCAACTTGTTAAGAGAGCAAAGCTTGCGAATAAAGATATTGAGAATGGGGATTTTATAAGTAACTCTGAAGTATGGAAAGATTGTATTTAGATACATCTGTTTTCGGTGGATACTTTGAACCAGAATTTGAATTCTGGACAAAGTTACTTTTTAACAAAATAATTAAGGGAGAATTCAAGATGCTCTATTCACAAATGACAGAAATTGAATTATCTGTTGCCCCACAACAAATTAGGAGTTTGGTAAAAGAAATCCCTAATGAGTATATTGAATTTTTTCCAATCACGGATGAGGCAAATAATCTTGCTGAACGTTACATACAAGAAAATGTTGTAGGTAAGACAAACCGTCCTGACTGCTTACATATAGCTATTGCAACACTCAATAACGCTGATATATTAGTAAGCTGGAATTTCCAAACATATTGTCAATATTAGTCGTATTAGAGGTTACAATGGAGTTAATTATAAACTAGGTTACAAAGTTTTAGAAATACGAACACCAAGGGAAATATTGGAATTATGAAAACAACAAAAAAGAAGAAAGCTAGACCTGTTGGCAGACAGGAGAAATCTGCAATTCAACAATTGCGGAATATCCGGGATAAAATTGGCTTGGAGATCAAAGACATGTCATTTGAGCAATTGAAGAAGTATGTTGAAGAAAGGTCAAAACTCCATCCTAAAAATGTTTGGCAAAAACGGGCAGATAAATAAGATGATTTTATTCTTTTCCCTTTCCAACCCAGCAATACTGCAGAAACTATTCTCCAAAGAAAGTCCTTTAAACTAACCATTCCCGCCTGCCTACCGTGAGGCAGGCACGAAGCATAAGAATGTGGCTTATCATTCCGTCTTTGGCGGGACATCACTCGGTGTTTCTTTAAGTGTAGGTATCCCACCCTTTGGCGGGACTGAATCGCATAGCTTTTTGAATAAATTAAAATGTAAAATGAGTTATTAAAATAAAGATTAAGAAAAGTTTATCAAAGCTTTTAATAGTTATAGAATTCTTGCCTTTGAGAAAGATTATATAGAATATTACAGTCATAACTATTTACAAGTAAACAATGAATTCAGATATTAAACCATCACCAGAAGAAGTTGAATTTCTCACATTATCATATAACAGGTTCTACGATATTTTTGAGGAGGTAATGGAGGATAGTTTCTTTGATAAAGATGATTGGTATAGATTTTCAAAAATAAAAGAAGCTTTTGCAGTTTATACGGTATTACTGAATTACGAACCGATAAAATGGGTGATTGGAAATCTTAAGTCATCCAGACCAGAAATAGAAGCAGAGATTGGAAGTGAGCTTTTCAAATTTATTAGAAATGTTATTATTCATTTCCCATTTTATAACAATTGGAATGAAGTATGGATTAACAAATCACTTGTTAATTGGTATCGTGATGGACAGACAATTGACAAATTTTTAGAAAAATATAAAGGACATGAGACATTTAAGTATAGATTTTGGGAAGCAGACAAAAAAAGAATGACTTATTTAAGTATTAATTTCCCTGGCCAATATAAAGCAACCACAAAAATTTATTTAAAGGATTTCTTAACCGAAAAAGAAGGAATAAAATTCTCATTCATCTTGATGAGACAAATCATCGACACACAAGTTGAAAAAAGCTAATTTTCAACTTACTCTTATTAAAAAGGAGTATTAACATGCAGGAAATACTATCTGCAGAAAAAATCCCTGTCCGCCACTGGCGGATTGCTGGTTTAGGAAATGTTGTTCCGGAGGAATACAGTTACTATAAGAAAAAGTTTACTCCCGGATTGCTGCTTAACCTGCCCGGAGCTTCTCTTAAATGGTATGATCTTTATCCACCTGATACAGAGATTACACAGGAACAGATTAAAGAAGCAAAAGCATTCCTAAAGTCGGAAGCAGAAACCGGCAGACTGAAGCTTGAAGGTGAGCTTGGCTTTGTAATACTTCACAGGGCAGGCGATTACCTGCTTCTCCTTGTAACAACCTGGCGAAAAACTAATGAGATGTGGGAATCAATATATGTGAAAAAAGCATCACAGGCAGAAAGCTATTCCTCGATTAAATTCAAAGATGATCATAAAGCAACTTACTGCGTTTGGGAACTTGGTGCTGTATGGCATGAGCGCAATGCATGGGTACGCTTCATTGAATCCAAACGGGACGAAGAAGCGAAACTGGTGTATTTAAATGATGTGTTTGAGGGTGAAGTTTAAGATTTTAAATTGAGCTTAAGAATAAGAAATAGTTTGAGAGAAAGCACTCATACCGACGTGACTTCACCATAAACGCAGTCTTCGACTCCGCTCAGACTGACAATAACCTTTCGCATCTCATCATACTGCTGGACAATGTACCTGCATATTCCTCAAGCGATACCTCGAGCACAGTCAGATAGAACCCTATGAATACCGCCTTGATGTCTAAAGGTCTTAAATTTCTCACCAGTTTTTTCATATTTAAAAGTGGCGATAGCAGATTTTATTTCTTATTTTTAAATAAAAAATAATCAGATTCTATACATAAGGAATAAAATGACAGAAGAGAAAATAAATTTATCAAGATTTGAGGTAGTTAAATCTATTGAAGGATTTGTTGAAGAAAATTTATCATCACTATTAAAGCCTGTGAATGAAAGCTGGCAGCCGAGTGATTTTTTACCCGATATGACAAAAGAAAGCTGGATAGATGATCTTAAAGATATCCATGAAAGAGCCAAAGAATTACCCGATGAACTTCTTGTTGTGCTTGTAGGAGATATGGTTACTGAAGAAGCCTTGCCATCATACCAAACCTGGTTAAATAAGCTTGAAGGCATAACTGATACTACCGGAACCAGTGATTCTGCATGGGCTAAATGGAGCAGGGGCTGGACTGCTGAAGAAAACCGGCATGGTGATCTCTTAAATAAATATCTTTTTTTAACCGGAAGAGTAGATATGCGTGCTGTGGAAGTTACAGTTCATCATTTAATTAATAATGGTTTTGATCCCAAAACAGGAAACGACCCCTATTTGGGTTTGATCTATACATCTTTCCAGGAGAGAGCAACAAAAATTTCTCATTCAAACGTTGGAAGGCTTGCAAAAAAATCCGGTGAAACTTTGCTTCATAAAATATGTGGAATAATTGCCGGTGATGAAGCAAGACATGAGAGAGCTTACAAATTATTCATGACAAAGATTTTTGAAACTGATCCTGTCCATGCTATTCTCTCATTTGCAAAAATGATGAGACTGAAAGTTACTATGCCTGCAAACATGATGTCAGACGGTAAGGATAGAAATTTATTTACAAAATTTTCTAATGTTGCACAGAGAATGGAAGTTTATACTATTAGAGATTATGCAGGTATAATAAAAAACCTTGTGGAAGGATGGAATGTCCCTGCGATTAAAGGATTATCAGATGTTGCAGCAAAAGCACAGGATTATCTCTGTACACTATCTGAAAGATATACCGCGCTGGCAAACAGGTTTTCATTTGCCGGTGAAAAAGAAAGCTTTAGCTGGATTTATGACAGGAAAGTTTAGTAAAAATTAACTTTTATTTAAAAGAGTAATCAGATAAATGATGCAGATACAATTTTTCGGTTCTGGAAGAATAATTCTTTATATGTAATAACTAATAGCTATCAATTAATTCTGATCTTTTCATTTTTTATAGCCCAATAACTTTTTTTTAGAGGTTATCCCGCAACAAATATAGTATTTAAAGAAGATTATACGCAATATTGCGTAAAGAATTTTGTTAGCGGAAACCCTATGAGCGACCCTGCAAACATTCTACAGGCGGACTAACTAAACTCACATATAAACCCACACCAAATAAAAACTGTCCATTAAAAAGCATAGATTATCCATTTTAATCTGTTTTAAGTTATTTCATCTTTGATCCGTCAATAATGACTTAACAAAAAGATAGAAAAAATGAATACGCTGAATTTTAAAACGGTAAAAGTTAACGGGCTGGATATTTTTTACCGGGAAGCTGGTGATAAAAACAAACCAACCATCCTCCTGCTTCATGGGTTCCCTTCATCCTCACACATGTACAGGGATTTGATAAATGACATTTCTGCAGATTATCATTTGATTGCTCCGGATTATCCCGGCTTTGGGCAAAGCAGTTCGCCATCGCCATCTGCTTACAATTATAGTTTTGATAACCTGGCTCTAACTATCAATCATTTTATTGATGCATTGGAACTAAAGAAATTAAGTTTATATGTACAGGATTATGGCGGCCCTATTGGTTTTCGCATTGCTGCACAAAGACCTGAATTGATTCAGGCATTGATTGTACAAAACGCAAATGCCTCTAACGAAGGGCTGGGCGATGCCCTGAAACCATTGGTTGCCTACATTCAAAATCAAAATGCAGAAACGGAGAAAGGAGCAAGGGGTTTTTTATCATTTGATGCTATCAAATGGCTATACACCGATGGTGCCGAAGATATTGCGAAAATTAGCCCGGATAGTTATACTACCGATCAATATTATTTAAACCGGACAGGCAATGATGAAATACAATTAGCCTTATTCAGGAATTATGGAACCAATCTTACATTATACGATGACTGGCACTCTTATTTCAGAAAATACCAGCCGCCTACCTTGGTTATATCCGGTAAAAACGATAAACTTTTTATAGCAGCGGGGGCTGAAGCATTTAAAAACGATATAAAAGATGCACAAATAAGTTTATTAAATGGTGGCCATTTTGTATTGGAAGAAAAGCATGCTGAAGCAGCTTCAGTAATCAAATCATTTCTCTTCACAAAAGGTATTAAATAATTTCTTTAAAAAAACTATATATTTTATGGCAATTAAAAATTAGAATCCGGCCACCACAATTTCAAACTACTAATTTACCAAAGCAACAAATTATCCTAAGATGATGTATAAAAATATCCCATTAATAATTAAAAAGTTTATTTATGAAAAGCAACAATGTTGATAACACACGCTGGAAATTTCTCGGCACCATCGCAAGCGGAGTCGCCGTTATCGGTGTTTCTTCTGTTATTTCTCCTTTATCAGTTCATGCGGAGAGTAATTTTTTAAATGGTTCCGATGATCCTGAGCAATGGTTTAAACAAATAAAAGGCAAACATCGCATTGTATTCGATGTTCCCCAGCCTAATGAAATTTTTGGTAGTGGTACATTTTGAAATTAGCCCACTACCAAATTAACTATTGCGTATTAAATAAAACATCATTAGCTTAGAATTCTTCTGATATAAAATAAGAGAGATAATTTATATAATTTATTTTTAATGAAAGGAGAAAAAAAATGAAACAGAGAAATTTCTTTTTATTATTTGTTTTATTCATTTCATTCTGCACATTCGATTTACATGCACAAAAAGAAGTAATGGTTGAAGGTACAGTTAATGGTCTGAATACATCGGCATTGAATAGCCTTGTTGAAATGCTTAAAGAAAATCCGGATGCCGGAAGGGTTACCTTTATTTCCAATTCCCAATGGCAAGATGGAATGAGAAGTTTTACCACTGTTGGCGGTTATAAAATTGATGGTAAAATGTATCATACTGACCGTAAATTTGTTATGCTTGGTGATGAAGCTGTTGAATTAAGCGGTACTGATGCTGCAGCCGGAGCTGTGGAAGAATTAATGTATGCATTGGGCACTTGCATAATTGCTGCAGGTAATGCAAATGCAGCCTTAATGGGTGTAAAGCTAACAAGGTTTGAAGTTGATCTGGAAAGCGAGCTCGATCTTCATGGCTTATTTGCTCTTGATCCTGAAGTAAGACCTGGAATTCTGGAATTAAGATCAAAAATTACAATTGCCGGGGATGCTGATGAAGAAACTCTGAAAAAAATAGCAAACCTTGGATATGAATTTTCACCGGTTTCAAACTCGGTGCGTAAAGGAGTTAAGGTTATTCATACAGTTATTGTATCAAGATAAAATTTTAAGAGGGAAGTAATTTCTTTCCCTCTTAAAATCAAAAGCAATTTAGGAAAAATATATTATGTATAAAGATTGAAAAATAAAAATCTAATTTGTTCTCGATGAGCAGTAAAATCGAATTTAAAGATTTTGAGCGTTCTGGCTGTGAAAGAGTAGGAGATAAATATGAATATACCTGGTCAATGCAGGAAAATAATTTAATCTTCTAATTTTTTGCAATGGTTTGATATTAACTCGCCTAAAAAAGAAATACTAATACCCCATTTTTGGGCGAGTTCTTTAAATGTTAATCCTGTTTCATACCCGCTACTTGTAGGCATCCCCATTCTTGGATTAACAGGTTGTGAATGTAATTCATAACATATAATTTCATCGAACCCACCATAAGGGAAAGTTTTATCACACGTATAACTTTTCTCTATTATTTCCCTAAATTTCTCTATGTCTTTATTATTAATCAAAATGTACCACTACCAAAAATTAGAATCCGGCCACCACAATTTCAAACTACTAATTTACCAAAGCAACAAATTATCCTAAGATGATGTATAAAAATATCCCATTAATAATTAAAAAGTTTATTTATGAAAAGCAACAATGTTGATAACACACGCTGGAAATTTCTCGGCACCATCGCAAGCGGAGTCGCCGTTATCGGTGTTTCTTCTGTTATTTCTCCTTTATCAGTTCATGCGGAGAGTAATTTTTTAAATGGTTCCGATGATCCTGAGCAATGGTTTAAACAAATAAAAGGCAAACATCGCATTGTATTCGATGTTCCCCAGCCTAATGAAATTTTTCCTTTTGCCTGGCCAAGGATATTTCTCGTAACCAATGCAAGCACCGGCACATCAGAAAAAGATTGCAGTGTAGATCGTTTATGGTCGAAATATAATTTTGGTGAAGTTTTTAAAGCTAATGATCCCAAAACTAAAAAACCCTCTACACGTAATCCTTTCTGGAAACCTAAGCAAGCTGATTTTAATATTCCAGGAGTAGGTGTTGTGCCGATTGGCATCAATGAATTGCAGGATAGTGGTGTATTGTTTTGTGCATGCGACATGGCTTTAACAGTTTACAGTGGTGTTGTAGCAGAATCAATGCAACTCGACCCTGCCGAAGTAAAAAAAGATTGGTTGAGTGGGATACTGCCAGGTATCAAGGTAGTGCCTGCAGGTATTTGGGCTATCAATCGTGCACAAGAAAAGGGTTGCTCTTACTGTTTTGCGGGATAATTGCCCCTGCTGTTGCCTCCTCTCCGCCTTCGGATATATAAAAAATGAGGATGCAGGTATTAAAGAAATAATCGTAAATTAAAACAGTTTTTTTGCATAATGATAAATCAAACCATATTCACTTTAGTCAATGAGCAAAATGGGAATCTTGCCTTCAAACTATTTTCATTTGAGGACAATAGCTATTTCGACCACTTGCAAAGGAATAATTATTACTCGCTTATTTGGGTTACAGAAGGAAGTGGAATGCTAAAAACTGATTTTTCTGAATACGTGTTTGAGCAAAATTCTTTGTTTTCATTCACTCCCTATCAGCCATTTATGTTTTCATCAAACCTTATAAAAGGGATTGCCATTTACTTTCACTCCGATTTTTTTTGCATTCATAAGCATCAAACAGAAGTTACCTGCAATGGTGTTTTGTTTAACAACATCTATCAAACGCCGTTTATCTTGGTTGATGAAGCATTGAAAAATACGCTCAACAAAATAATTGACCAGATCAAATCAGAAATGCAAAACCCTCCGGGATTGGCACAGTATGAATTGTTGATTTCGTTCATGAAAATTTTCCTGATTTCTGCATCTCGTTCAAAAATACAACAGCAACCGCATGCCATACCATCAAAAAAAGACAATAAAGAACCTTTTATCTTACAAAATCTAAAAGAAGCTATTGAGAAGGATTTTAAATCAAAACACACACCAAAGGATTATGCAGTTTTGCTTAACATTTCGCCAAATGCATTAGCTAAAATCACAAAAACCCATTTTAATAAAACGCTGACAAACTTAATTACTGAACGCATTCTCATTGAAGCCAAAAGAGAATTGTACCTAACCAACAAATCAATAAAAGAAGTAGCTTATGAGTTAGGTTATGATGATGAATACTATTTCAGTCGCTTTTTTAAAAAGAATGTAAATATCTCGCCCCAAGTATATAGAGAAACAGTAGGTTTTGGAAAAGCGGAATCTAATTAAAAACTAGACAAGACAAGAAGGGCATCCGCTAACTTGGTATTGCCAAAAGCAGGGCTGACGTGCATTTCCTCGTCTATAGTTCTATGGTCATCTTTTGTTCGAGCTTCCGGAATTCTTATCATCTTTTGTGCATATCTTCAACTATAAATTATAAATCAGCGGCAGTTCCGGCGGAACGTTCTATGAATATCCTGCCTTCGACAATACCTGCTCGTTAGCGGCAACAGTAATTTCGTTGACATACTTTTTAAGTTCTCTGATGCACCATTTACTTTTGAAAATTCCTTAATAAGTAATCCCGCGGTCATACTCTCAGCAAAAGCTAAAGTTAAGCCATCAGATTTTAAACGTTTCTAATTTTTTATAATCCATTTCTAACTTTTCTCTTCCCAAACCTTACAAATCTCTACAATAGTTTTAACAGCCATTTCCATATCCTGCACAGCAACCCACTCAAGCTGAGAGTGAAAGCTATGTTCTCCTGCAAAAATATTTGGAGTAGGAAGTCCCATAAAGCTTAACCTTGAACCATCTGTTCCACCTCTTATAGGATGCATTATAGGTTTTATTCCAAGCCTCTTCATTGCTTCAGCAGCGTAATCTATTACTTTAGGGTGATTAACAAGAACTTCTTTCATATTTCTATATTGTTCATCCACATCAAATTCAATCCGTGCACCCGGAAATTTTGCAGCGGTTTTCTCTGCAAGATCTTTAAGAAAGATTTCATACTCTTTTAATTTAGGTGTTTTAAAATTCCTGATTATAAATTTTACCTGTGTCATCTCTTCATTCCCGTTAAATGCAAGAGGATGCATATAACCTTCCCTGCCTTCAGTTGTTTCAGGCGATAATTTATCTTTCGGCAAACTATTAATAAAAGCCGATGCAATTTTTATTGAGTTTATCATTTGTCCTTTTGCATAACCGGGATGAATATTTTTACCGAAGAATTTTATTACAACAGCATCAGCGGAGAAAGTTTCAGACTCAATCTCTCCCCTGCTTGAACCATCAACTGTGTAAGCATATACTGCCCCAAGTTTTTCCAGGTTAATCTTTTCGGTTCCTCTTCCAACTTCTTCATCAGGAGTAAAACAAACTTTTACAATACCATGCTTTACTTCCGGATGAGTAATCAGGTAATTAGCCGCATCAATAATCTCTGCAACGCCGGCTTTATTATCTGCACCAAGTAAAGTAGTTCCATCTGTAGTTATGATGTCAAATCCTTTCATATTTTTAAGATCAGGGTTTTCACTTTCTTTAATAATCCATCCTCCTGTTGCAAGTTTAATATCTCCACCCTGATAATTTCTATTAATAACCGGATTAACATTTTTACCTGTTACTGATGGAGAGGTATCAACATGAGCAATAAATGCAATGGGCGAAACATTTTTGTTTGTATTTGAAGGAAGAGTTGCCATGACATAACCCCACTCATCCAGATGTGCATCTTCAAGTCCTATCTCTTTTAATTCTTTGGCAAGATCGGCAGATAAAATTTTTTGTTTTTCTGTGCTTGGAAAAGATTTAGAATTTTCATCGGATTGAGTATCGTATTTTACATACCGCAAAAATCTTTCAACGCAGGTAAATTTATAATTTTCGTCTAACATGAGTACCTCAAAATTTATTATATCTTCTGGAAATTGAACTATTGCAAAAGGATTTTTTATATTTTTTATTTCTTTAATGACGTTGTTTTTCAGATTACAATAACCGACGGAACTAACAAGATTATTTTTATCATGTAGTAATGCTGCATTTCTTTTTACTAAATCAAGATCTTCTTTTGTTTCCTTGTCAACACATAAAGTATCTTCTCCAAATAATGCTTTGTCCATAGTTTCCTTATCAATTGGATCTGAAATTCTATCATTTATTAAGAGCAAAAAAGTAGGAAAGTTGATCGAAGAAAAAGGTTTAAATTGATCATTTGCATCATCAATTTTATTTCTAATGGTGTTAATTGTATTTGGATAATAAACAAAATTTTTTGTTTTATCTTTTTTAAAAGTAATTAAAAAATCTTTTACTTCTCTCTCAGTTTCATTTTCACTAAGACCTTTTATTTCACAGAGAATGGTATAATTTTTTATTTGCAAAAAATAATCAGGTTTGTTACAATTTAGAAATTCCGGGATCTTACTAAATTTATAACCTTTCTCTTGAAAATAAATTTCTGCTATAGCTTCATATTTATTTTTTTCTTGCACTTCTCCTTTGTTTCCTTTTCCTAAAGGATTAAAAATTTATAATCAAAAATTTTTAAACTCTCTATAATTTAAGAGAACAATATCAAGCAGGTTAAAATTAAACTTATTTAATTTTTATAACAACAAACCAAGTAACCCCCCTGTATCCCCCCTTTCTGAAAGGGGGGAAGAAGGGGGGTTTTAGTGGATAATATTAATCGCCTAAATTTATTTTGAACGGATATGATTAGAGTATATAAAAAAAGCCCGTCAAAATATGACGGGCTTTGTGGGAAAAGAGATGAATTGACTATTTATCTATTCAATCATTTTTATCTCAACTCTCCTGTTCATTGCTCTTCCTTCCTGTGTATCATTTGTTGCAACAGGTTGAGATTCTCCCAAAGGAACTATTTCAAGCCTGCTTCTGTCTACTCCCTGGCTTAACAGATAATTTAATACAGATTCAGCTCTTCTTCTTGCAAGATCCATATTATAAGAGTCGGAACCGACTGCGTCTGTATGTCCTTCAATTCTCCATCTTGTCTTAGGGTTCTTCTTAATATTTTCTGCAAGTTCATTTAGTACAGGATAAGCTTGAGGTAACAATTCTGCTTTATTGAATTCAAAGTTTGTATCACCTTGAAGTAGTATCTCTTTTACAATAGTAACAGTGTCGGCTTTTGCACAACCAACTTCATCTACCTGGGTTCCAGCAGGAGTATTGGGACATTCATCTTTATAATCCGGAACACCATCACCGTCAGAATCTTTCGGACATCCATCTGCATCTACAGGGGCTCCTTTAGGAGTATCAGTACATTTATCATTATTATCATATACTCCATCACCATCGGAATCAGGGCATCCTAATTCATTTACTTTCTGTCCCTTAGCTGTATTAGGACATTTATCTATTCTATCAGGAACTCCATCTCCATCGGAATCAATGGTACAACCGCTTTCATCCACTTCCATACCGGGTTCAGAGTTAGGGCATTTATCCAGATAATCCGGAACACCATCTCCATCTGCGTCTAAAGGACATCCAAAGTCATCAACTAACACTTCTGCTGGAGTTTCCGGGCATTGATCTTTTGAATCAACAACTCCATCACCATCAGTATCAGCATCTGCAAAGAGAGAGTATGCCATTCCTACCCGTGTATGAAGCATATAATCATTGCTGCCGATTGGGGTAAAAGCGTCCCAATTATCATTCGGACTGAACTGAACACCAAAATTAATGTTTGCATTTATTGATTTTGAAAGTAAAAAGCGTAACCCAGCCTCCAAATGGTAATTCACTTCTTTAACCTCGAAAAATCTTCCAGTATCTGGAAGCGCATTATCATTATTATCCCTTGGATTAAACCATAAATGCGAGGCTCCCACAAAAATATAGGGGAACACTGCATCTCCTATTGAAAAATTATATGAGAATCCTCCTCCCAAATCAACAATATTTGTCCTGAATTCTTTTGGATCTAGTTCATTATCTTTTCCGCCAACATACCCTGCATTCATAAATGCCCGTAAGCCAAAAATTCCTGCTGATGTTGTAGGGAAAAAATATTCTAATAATCCCCGTCCTTCTATTTGGGGTTTTAGGTCACCATAATCTGTAATACCCCAGGCAAAACCAACATCTGCACCAAACAGTAAAGTGCCTGAAAAAGCATGATGTTTAATATTGGATTTTACCTGAGATTGAATACATGAAGTGCTTATAAGAATAATAACAAAAAAGTAAAATATTTTTCTCATTTTTTCCTCTTAGATTTTATAGTTATTACTTAAACTGTGATATAATAACTATAATTGGAATGTATTGACGTGAGGATAATTACAAAGAAATGGGGATGTGTTCAATTTAACAGATCAGAATGAATTTGAATCTTTTAAACTTAAAATTATTTCAATAAAAGAATTTTTTTTGCTATAATGCTCTCTTTAGTTTTTAAGATCACAAAATAAGTTCCCGAAGTTAATCCTCCTGCATTAAAATCAATTTCATATTTTCCTGGTGAAAGATGTTCCATTAGCAAAGTTCTAACTTCTTCGCCTAAAAGATTAAATACTTTTAGTTCAACCTCAGAAGAAAACGGTAAAGTAAAACCAATAATCGTTTTAGGATTAAAAGGGTTAGGATAATTAAACAATAAAAAGTGGTTTTCAGGACTGAATGGATTTTCAGCTACTGCAACCGGATTCAGTGTTATATCAAGATTGCTAATTGTAGTATTAAGCGAATCTATAGTAAATGTTGAACTATAACCATCATAATATCCTATTTTCTGCGCAATAAGTCTGTAATCTCCATAAGGAAGAAATGGGATCTTAAAATTTCCGGATTGAGATGTGAAAGCATAATTAAAAACTGAAGTATCATTATTCACAGGCTGAGCATAAATAATCACATCCGTAATCGTATCACCTGATCTTGTATTTATACTTATAGAACCTAAAGCATTCCCGCCACCCAAAGAAGAATCTCTCGGCATAAAAATGTGCTTATTACCAATTCCTGAATCTATATAAACAGAATCTGCATTCTGCCAAAAAATTTGTGAAGTACCACCTAAGCTGTAATAGGAAGGCACGAAATAATCTGAGAAAGATTGAACATAATAATAGCCGGATTCAATAATATTATCTATTTGGTATAAACCTGCTTGATTAATAAATGATGTATAAATTCCTTTGTCTGCTATGTTTGAGCTTGAGCCGCTTAGCATTTTAGTTGGATTGTGATTCCCATTTCTTACAACTACAATACCTTTATACAAAGGTGTACCGGATAGAGAGTCAAAAATTCTACCGGAAACAGAATTAGAAGTTATTTCTTCCTTTGGCAGAATAATATTTGCTGTTTTTACTGAATCATCTTCAAGAGGAATAAACTCTGCATTAAATGGATCAAATTGCTGTCCAAAAAAAGTAACATAATACAAATCTTTCTCTGCGGCTAATGTATATGAGCCAGGGGGAAGATTTGCTGAATAATATCCATACTCATCTGTAGTAATGGAATGAATTATATAATTCCCTTCATAAAAAAAATAAATATTTGCCCCCGCTATTGGTGTTAAAATGCTGTCGGTTACAAATCCGTTTATCGTCCCTTCACCATAATCATCATCATAATAATCTATTTTCACTTTTATATTTTCAACTCCATCTATGCTGTTGCTGTAAACATACATTGTATCTAAAGTATCGTATGATGGAACATAATAGTATCCGGCAAGGATGCAATCCATTTTCACACTATCGCCGGGTTGAATATAAAATGGGAGTATATATTGGGTATCAAATCTTACATGGTACAAATTATTGTTATAGACTATTGAATCTATTTGTAGTAAAACATTCCCTTCATTAATAAAATAAACATTCTCCAGCCTGTGAAAGACATCTTCAAATTCCATATCGTCCGGGGTAATTTCTAAACGTGGCTGGGAGTAAAGCATTACTGAAGTAAGAAATGCAAAAAGGAATACAGCTTTACGAGTAAAAATCATATTGTTAAAGTATCTTAGAATCATTAAACTATAAGTAAGTAATTTTCATTTAAAGTGACACCTAAAAATTGAGCTCTGATAGATTAAATTACATAAATTTTACGCAAAAAGAGCTTGATTCTCTGTTTAACGCTGCCCGAAATGGGGACTCAAAAGCCTTCAATGAATTATCAGTTTACGTAAGAAATATTTCCTTCAGCTACTTCAATTCAAAGCTAAGACAAGGTAAAATTATTAATAAGGATGATGTAGATGACCTGGCAAATAATGTTTATTTATCTTTTGCCGAACAGTATCATAAAATAGAAAATCTCGAATTCTGGTTGAGACGGGTACTGTTTCTGAATTTCGTTAACTGGTATAAAAAAAATAAAGCCCGCAGGATGATAGATATTGATGATGTTTATTACCTTAAAGAGAGCACACCCAATCCGGGCGATTCGATAGATGCAGGTAAGATATTATCTGTTCTTGATATGCTGAGTGAAGATAAGCAGAAGATAATAAAACTTCGTTTCTATGAAGATTTAAAATTTGGTGAAATTGCTGAGATTCTTCATAAATCAGAAGATGCTGTTAAAAAGATGTTTTATCGTACGATAGAAGAGCTTAAAGGAAGACTATAGTTGTCACTTTCCCAAATATGTTTTTACTATAGTGATTGAAATAACAAATTAAAATATGAATAATACTGAGAAAATATTAGAGCTTCTGGAAAAGAAGAATTTGTCCGCTGAAGAGAAGGCAAATCTTAAGGCATTAATTGAGAGCGACTCTGAAGCTAAAAAGATTTACGAAACCTATATGAAGCTGGGTTCGCTGCTTAAATCAAAGCATATTTCTTTGGATGAATTGAGAGATTATATCCTTTATAAAAATAATATTGATCCTGAGAATAAATATATAATCGGCAGAATACCTGAAATTGAATTACACCTGAAGAATTGTGAAAAGTGCACTAACGAGTTTAAAGTTCTTAATGAAGAATATTCCGGGCTTGATTTATTTGTTGCTGATAAATTTTCTGCCTCAAACGAAATAAAAAAGGTTCCTTCTTCATATGTTCTGCCGCTCATAAAACGAACTCCTTTATATGCATTTGTTTCTGTTATTGTTATAGGGTTTGTTTATCTGTCTTTATTTCTTGTTTCAAATATTACTACTCCGGATAGTTATCAGTTAGCCTCCGTCTCAGATAAATCTGAATATTATGTTACAAGAGGAAGAGCTACAGATGAGTTCCAGGAAAGTTTAAAAGCGCTTGAAGAGAATAACTTTGATAAAGCAATAGATTTTTTACAAAGCGATATAAATAAAAATCCTGAAGATGAAACTATTTTTTATTCACATTATATACTTGGACTTGCTTATTTAGAAAGAGCCGATAACAGCTTTATTGGTTTGTTCAGATCATTCAATAAAGAAGATGTTGAGAAAGGATTAAAAAACTTACAGCTTTGCATTGAAAAAAATTCTTTCGGCAAGTTTCCTGATATAACTTACAATGCTTACTTCTATTCGGCAAAAGCAAATTTGATGCTTGGAGATAACGGGTCAGCAAAAAATTATCTGAAATTAGTTGTTGAAGAAAAGGGAAGCAAAATGTCGGAAGCTCAAAGTATATTAAATGAACTGGAATAAGTTGTGTTAGATGCTTTTACACCTGCCTGCCGGCAGGCAGGAAAAATATCCATATTATTTTTGGTTCTTCTTCTTTCCCTGTTTAAACCAAACAATACTGAATCAAACCAAAATCAAATTTCCGGAAATCCGCTTAACTATACTTTCAAAATTGATTCGCTCAATGATGAAATAAAAAAGTCCGGCTGGAATGAAAATCTTTTAAGCAAATATCACTTCTTTATAATTAATTCTGAGAACATATTTAGTAAAGATTTAAATAATCTTCCTTATGGTTATCAGATTCCTTTTCTTAATTCTCTTCTGCTTAAAAAACAACAAAAGTACGAAGCAATGTTCGATACTCTTTATAAATCTTTTTCAGGTAAAATAAAATATCTTCCTTATTATGAAGAATTTGTTTTTTCAGCTTCAGCAGTTAATAAAATTAATTTGATTGAAGAGAAAACAAAAAAAGAAAACTTCTCTTACAAAAATTTCTTGCTTGGATTAATTAGCAGCTCCAAGGGGAAAAATGAAAATGCTTTAAAGTTCTTCAATGAAGCTTTGAAGGAAGATTCATCAGACAAAAATATATTTTACCAGCTTTCTTATGCATACAGAAACATTGGCGATTATGATAATGCCATTAGGATATTGAAAAATGGAGTAGAGTTATTTTCAAATGATAAATGGTTTACCACTAAAGTTCAGCTTGCACAAGGATCACTTTTTTTTCTTTCCGGAGATTACGACAATGCTTTAAAATTTTATAAAGAGGGATTAAAGTTTTCACTTGAAAACTCAGATAAGCAGAATGAAGCTAAATCTTACATTAACCTTGGAATAATTGAAGATATTTCCGGTAGTGTTACTAATGCTCACGAATACTTTAATAAAGCAATCAGCATTACATCATCAATAAAAGATTATGAAAATCTTGCAACTGCGAATTCTGAACTTGGAGTATCTTACACTTTTACCAATGAACTTATAGAAGCCAAAAATAATTACTTAAAATGTCTTGAGCTTTTTGAAAAGATGAATAACCGCAGCAGGTTATCACTTCTGCTGAATAATCTTGGTAAAATTTATATGAATCTTTTTGATTATGAATCCGCACTTGATCATTATGAAAAAGGTTTAGAATATGCAGGCGATAATAAAAGATCACAGGCTCTTAATCTTACAGGCCTTGCTGATGTGTATGCTAACCTTTCCAATTTTACAAAAGCAATTCAGTATTACAGGAAAGCACAGGAAATTTCTTTAGAAATAAAAGAAATTTCTTTAAGCGCTGAAGTTAATTCCGGTCTTGGGACTTTAAATTACAATCTCAATAGATACAATAATGCGATTCAATATTATTCATCAGCAAGAGAATTTGCAAATGAATCCGGCAATCCATATCTCTTAGCTGAAATGAACCACAAAATTGCTCTCTCATATTTTGAGCTTGACAGCCTGGATATTTCCGAAAAGTATTTTAACGAGGCGTTAGAATTATCTAAGAAGAATTCAATTCCATATATTCAATCATTAATCTCAATTGATCTTGGAGCTTTACAAAAAGAAAAGTCGGAAAGACCCCGACTTAAGTCGGGGAAAGATTTTAAAACAGCTTTAGAGAATATTCATTTAGCGGAAAGAATCGCAAAAGAAAATTCCTTTGACTACTTATTAGCAAGAGCAAAAGTAGTCGAAGGAGAAATTGAAAATGAACTTGGTAATTTCAAAAAAGCAGAGAATTTATTTAAAGAGGCTTTGGAAATATCCCGCCGGTTAAATGAATTTAATTTACAGGTTGAAGCCACCTATTCACTTGCAAAACTTTTTGAAATAAATGGTTTTACTGACGCTGCTGAATCATATTATAATTCTGCTGCCGGATTAATTGAAGAAGTCTCCCGTCCTCTTTTCGAGGAGAGTGAAGTTCAGATTTCGTACTTCTCCGGGCAAAAGGATGTTTATGATTCTTTTGCATCATTCTATCTGCAGCAGAATAAATTTAAAGAAGCATTTGAATTAATTGATAAGTCCCGCTCAAGAAATATGGTTCAGAACCTTAGCAATCTTAAGCTTCAAGTCTTATTAAATGATAAATCCAAACTCGATAAAATTTATGAATATGAATGGATTATTCATTCAGGAATATATGGTGAAGATAAAGTTAATAGGGTTAAAAGAGAATATGCATTACTTAAAGATGAACTGATCACTGAAAATCCGCAGCTCGAAAGATATCTTAGCAAGCAAAATCATTTTTCGGTTTCCGATATACAAAAAAATTTAAATGATGAAGAACATTTCCTTTCCTTTTATTTAACTGAAGAAAAAACTTTCATTTTCCTGATAACAAAAGATGACTTTAACCACTTTGAAATTAATTCCGGCAGAGATGAAATATTAAAACTTAGAAACAATATCTCTCCTTACTTCAATGCTGATAATAAAAATCAAAATACTTTTTACAACCAGGATTTGTTTTCGTTTAATGCAAAAGCTGCTTACAAATTTTATGATGTTGTTCTGAAGAAAGTATTTTCAGAAATCCCGGAAGGTGATAAAATAATTGTTTCGCCACCGGGAGAATTGGTTTCTTTGCCATTCGATTTTCTCGTTGTTTCATTTGATGAAAATCAGAGTTCATATAATTATGGAGATAAGGATTATCTTATTTATCATTACAGTTTTTCTTATGCACCATCTTCTTCAGTTTTTGTTCATCAAAAAAAGAATAATCTTAAAACAAGTGATAAAATACTCATAGCGGGAAATCCTGAAATAAACAGCAGTAGTAACCAGTTTGCTGAAAGAAGAGGGCTTCTTGAGGAAACAGGCGGGTTGCCAAGAAATGTTGCGATGCTTCCTTTAAAATATTCGGGAGAAGAAATAACAGAGGTAAGTAATCTTATTAATGCCGACCAGGTTTTAACCGATAATCGAGCTACTGAAACAGGTTTTAAAGAAAACGCTGAGCTCTCAAAGATCATTCATCTCTCGACTCATTCTTTTTTGTTTAATAAGCAGCCTGTTATTTTCTTTTCAAATTATAATGATCCGGAAAATGATGGTTTTCTTGAAGCAGGAGAAATTGTTCAGTTAAAGCTCAATAGTGATCTTGTTGTATTAAGTTCATGCAATTCCGGTTTGGGTAATGTTGATGCATCTGAAGGAATTATTGGTATGACTAAAGCTTTTTTTGAAGCAGGAACTAAAAGTGTGGTTGTTTCTTTGTGGGAAGTAAATGATAAGTATACATCGAAGCTGATGATGCTTCTTTATAAAAAGCTTAGTGAAGGATATGATAAAGATGAAGCAATGAGGCTGGCTAAAATTGATTTTATAAAAAGTTATTCTCCCAATCCATATTTCTGGAGTGCATTTATTTTAAGCGGGAATACAGATGCGATTGAAATAAAAACAAAGCTTGATATTTATCCTTATGCTGCGGGGTTATCACTGATTATTATTTTCGCAGTAATTCTGTTTACAAGAAGAAGATCAAAAACTGTTTTTAATCAATAACCTCTTGCAAGAACTTTTTCAAGATCGGATTTAACCATCAGCTTAACAAGATCAGTAAATTTTGTTTTTGCTTTCCAGCCAAGAAGCTTTTCAGCTTTTGATGCATCACCAATCAAAAGATCAACTTCTGTTGGTCTGTAATAATTTGGATCAACTGCTACAACTGTGGTTCCTGCTTTGAGCTTATCATTTAATTTAAACCTGGATTTATCGTAAACATCCTTACCAATTAAATTCCTTGCAATATCCCAATTAATACTTTTAATTTTTGCTGTCTCTTTTTCTTCCTTACCTTCCCACTTAATATCAATGCCAATTTCTTTGAAGGACAATTCAGTAAACTCTCTCACCATGCGGGTTTCGCCTGTTGCAATAACAAAATCTTCGGCTTTATCATATTGAAGAATCATCCACATTGCCAAACAATATTCGGGTGCAAAGCCCCAGTCTCTTTTTGCATCGAGATTTCCCAGCAAAAGAGTATCCTGAATTCCTGCTGCAATTCTTGTAACCGCACGAGTTATTTTCCTGGAGACAAAAGTTTCACCTCTTCTTGGAGATTCATGGTTAAATAAAATTCCGTTTGAAGCAAATATGTTATAAGCTTCTCTATAATTTACAATTATCCAATAACCATAAAGTTTTGCAACACCATAAGGAGAGCGGGGGTAAAAAGGAGTTTTTTCAGTCTGCGGAACTTCCTGAACCTTTCCAAACAACTCGCTTGTTGATGCCTGGTAAAATTTAACTTTCCTCAAACCAACTTCTCTTATAGCATCAAGAAAACGAAGAGTACCGAGTGCATCAACCTGTGCAGTATAATCGGGGATTTCAAATGAAACTTTTACATGGCTTTGTGCAGCAAGGTTATAAATTTCATCAGGTTCTATTTTTTCAAGAAGCCTGTTGAGATTACTTGTATCAACAAGATCTCCATAATGAAGGAACATTTTTTTATCAAGAATTCCTTTATCATTATAGAGATGATCAATCCTGCCGGTATTAAAAGAACTGCTTCTCCGGATTATACCATGAACTTCATAACCTTTTTCGAGAAGTATTTCAGTTAAATAACTTCCATCCTGTCCGGTTATCCCGGTGATTAAAGCTTTTTTCATTTTATCTTTTAATTATGTTTTTTGAACCACTCGTATGTTTTTTCAATTCCCTCTCTTAACTCAGTTTTATATTTCCAGCCAAGCTGATTTATTCTTGAAACATCCATTAGTTTTCTTGGAGTCCCATCGGGTTTGGATGTATCATACTCAACCTCACCTTTAAATCCAACAACATCTGAGATGAGTGAAGCAAGCTCCAATATTGTAAGATCTTTCCCTGTACCAATATTAAGATGAGTAATTTCTTTTTCGTAAAGACCTTTTGCATCAACCTTTTCCATTAGAAAAAGAACTGCTTCAGCAAGGTCATCTACATAAAGAAATTCTCTTAATGGTTTTCCTGTTCCCCAAAGAGTTACTTTATTTTTCCCTTCTTGCTTTGCTTCATGAAATTTTCTTATTAATGCCGGAAGAACGTGAGATGTTTTAAGATCAAAATTATCATTTATGCCATATAAATTTGTCGGCATTACTGAATAAAAATTACACCCATATTGCTTATAATAATTTTCACACATTTTAATTCCGGCAATTTTAGCAATAGCATAAGGCTCGTTTGTATATTCAAGATAACCAGAAAGCAAATATTCTTCCTTAAGAGGCTGCGGTGCAAGTTTGGGATAAATGCACGAGCTTCCAAGGAAAATTAATTTCTCAGCATTTACAAGATATGATGAATGAATAATATTTGTTTGTATCATCAGGTTATCGTAGAGGAACTCTGCACGATAGGTATTGTTTGCCAGAATACCTCCAACTTTAGCTGCTGCAACAATTATTATTTCAGGTTCTTCTTTAATAAAAAATTTTTCAACATCACCCTGCTTTCTTAAGTCAAGTTCTCCGGATGATTTGAGTAAAAGATTTTTATAACCTGTTTTATCTAATTGCCTATAAATGGCAGAACCAACCATTCCGTTATGCCCCGCTACAAATATTTTCTTGTTCATCATCTCTTTGATTACAAACCGTAATAAATTGAAAAATAAAATTCTGTCAGGTCAGTATCTATAAAACTATTATCACTTTGTTCGGCAGAAGTTTTCATATACTGAAATTCTCCTTTAGCAAAAAATTCGTGAATAAATTCATAGCTTGCCGATAAACCTAAATAAGTATAGTCCGTTTGTAAACCAAACAGGAACGGCGGCTGCGGCTGTTGACGCTGCTGCTGCTCAGCAGTTCCTGCTTCACCCTTGCGGATATACTGCCCCCACAAAGTTGCCTGCAATCCTCTTATAAATCTGTAGTTCAATGAAGCATATACTTGATCTGCATTATTCCCCATCCAGTGCCCCAAAGTATATGATGCAATGGCTCCGGCATTTTCATAAGTTGTTGTTGGAATATAATGAGCATAAACAAAAGGGTAAATTTTTGTGTATTCCAGAGTAAGCTTTAAATTATTAACAGGTAAGTCAACTACCGAACTGCCAAGCGAAAAGCCAAACTGATTTCTTTGTTTCGCCGCATCAAACAAACCATTCAGCGTGATTTCATCTATAAACAATGTTCCATACAAATGAGTGTTCTTTAAATTATTTCTTGAGCTTATTGAAGCAAATAATTGTGCATTGGAACCGGCAGCATTGTATTGCCTGCTCAAATAATGATCTGCCAGACGAAAAAACATTAAAGGCATAAGATAGAGAACCTGGATCTTATCACTATATACAATTGATTCACCTATAGAAAAGCTTAACCCTTTCAATGGAAATACTGTAATAGTATGAGAAGCGAGATATTTTTCCCTGAAACTAAATCGGTCAGTACCGACTTCTGTAAAATAAATATCACTTGAATCAATTATATCTGAAGAAAGCCAGGCATGTATGTAGTTAAAGCTTAACCATTTTGTGGGTTTAATGTCAAGTCTTATGAAAGGAAAAGAAGGTGCTTTTCTTGATAAAACTAGCTTACCCCCTTCGCCGTATCCCCATTCAAAAAATTCTTTTCCGAGAGTAAAGGTTCCCCATGCCCAATCTGCGGATATAGTGGTTTTAACTTCACTATACTCCATCTTATTTTCACTATAAGGATAAATATTTAGGTTAGTCCTTGCGTTAACGCCAGTAATTGGCGTAAAGTTCTTAAACTTATCTATTGTTTTTCCGCTTTCGGTATTATCTCTGAAATCAAAGCTGAAGCCAATATAATCTCCAAGATATCCATAAAGATAAATTCCGTTCCAGAAATGAGTTAATCTTTCCTCATCTCTAATTCCTGCTTTTACACCAAGAATGGGACTAAGGTTAATTTTAAATAAGTCATCATTATAGAAAAACAACCTTAATCTTTCTTTACTATCTTTTTCAGCTATACCGCTTTTTTTTGAAAGTAAATATCCGTTTAAAAAATTAAATTCATTTGCAAAATCTTCTTTATAGAATTCAAGTTCTTCCTGCTCAAGAGGAGTTAAACATTTATCACATTCTGCTTCTAAAAGTTTTTCTGCGAGATAAATTCTGGGCAAAGGCTTAACCTGGTCATTTAATTCTATAATTCCTTTCTGAGCAAGCCTGCTGAGAAAACCATATATATCTCTGTGTAAGGGTTCAAACACAACTTGTGCATTTATATTATAGTAAAAGACTATCAGGATGAAAGAAAATATAAATTTCATATTAGAAGGAAGACGTTGATTTATGAATTGAAAACAATTTATCTCTTTATAAATTCATTAATTTTTTTAACTACATATTCTATTTGTTCTTCAACCAGCTCGGGATAAATAGGAAGAGCAAGAGTTGTATTTGCTAAATCTTCAGCAACAGGAAAATCTCCCTTATTATAACCGTGGTAAGCAAAACATTCCTGCAGATGAAAAGGAAGGGGGTAATAAATCTCATTCCCAATATTGTTCTGAGTTAAAAACTCTTTCAGTTCATTCCTGTTTTCTATCCTGATTATATACTGATTATAAATATGATAATTAATGATTCCAGATTTAGGATTTCTGGTTTTGGATTTGTAAACTGCTTTAGGAAGCAATACTCTATATTTACCATCAAAGATTGTTTTTCCTTCTTCCGATAAACCAGCTTCAATAAATAATCTTGAATAAAGCTGAGCATTTCTTCTTCTTGCTTCAGACCATGAATCAAGATGTGGAAGCTTAACATTTATAATAGCAGCCTGAAGAGCATCGAGCCTGAAATTACCACCGATAATTTTATGATAATATTTTGATTCTCCGCCGTGAACCCGGAGAATTTTCATCTTATATGCCAACTCTTCATTATTTGTTGTAACAAGCCCGCCATCACCAAAACAACCAAGATTTTTACTCGGGAAAAAAGAGAAGCATCCGATATCACCTATAGTTCCTACAAATCTTTTATCTTTATACTGAACGCCAATAGCCTGTGCAGCATCTTCAATAACTTTTATTTTGTACTTTGATGCTATTTGCATTATCGGCTTCATATCACTGCTTTGACCAAACAAATGTACAGGTATGATTGCTTTCGTTCTTGAAGTGATTTTATTTTCAAAGTCCAATGGGTCAATATTAAAAGTTACAGGATCTACATCCGTAAAAACAGGTCTGGCATTAAGCCTTGCAATAACACCTGCAGTTGCAAAGAATGAATAAGTGGGAACAACTACTTCGTCGCCAGGTTTTATATCAATAGCCATAAGCGCAACCAGTAAAGCATCAGTCCCTGAAGATACACCAAGAGAATACCCGCATTTCAAATATTCACAAAGATTTTTCTCCATTTTTTCAACTTCAGGACCAAGTATAAAGTACTGAGATTCTGCAACTCTGAGAACTGCTTCGTCAAGTTCTTTCTTTAAAGAATTATACTGAAGTTTAAGATCAAGAAGGGGGACTTTCATTTATTTCCCCATGAACAAAACTGTATAGGATCGATTAGGAATTTCACAAAAAAAAGTCTCTTTCAATATCTTTAAATAATTTTGCATTAATATCTTTTTCTGAAACAACCGATTTTTCTATTTTCCAATCAATATTTAAATCGGGATCATTGTATAAGATTGCTCTCTCGTTTTCTTTACTGTAATAAGCAGTGCATTTATACATAAATACAGCTTCATCAGTTAAGACTGAGAAACCATGAGCAAACCCGGGAGGGATCCAGACCATAGTATGATTATCTTCGGATAATTCCTGCGAAAAATGCTTTCCAAAAGTAGGGGAGTTAAATCTTATATCAACTGCAACATCCAGGATTTTTCCCGAAATAACCTGACATAATTTACCCTGAGCATAATTTCCCACCTGATAATGAAGACCTCTTATAGTATTCTTTTTTGATTTAGAAATATTATCTTGAACGAATTCAGTATTAATTCCATATCCTGTTAAAACTTCTTTTTTGTATGATTCAAAAAAATATCCCCTGCTATCGGAAAATACTCTTGGGTGAATTACAAGCAATCCTTCCAGATCAGTTTTAATAATATCCATCAGATTCTTTTAATAATTTTTCTAGGTATTCCTTATATAAGCATGAGGGGATAGAATTAATTAATTTTTCAAAATTATCTTTATTTATAAATCCCATTTTATAAGCGATCTCTTCAATGCAGGCAACCTTCAAACCCTGCCTGTCTTCTATTACTCCAAAAAAGTTTGATGCTTTTAAAAGTGCTTCGGGGGTTCCTGTATCAAGCCATGCCACACCACGGCCAATTCGAACTACCTGCAATTTACCATTCTTTAAATAAACTCTGTTAACGTCGGTTATTTCAAGTTCACCACGGACAGACGGTTCTAAATTTTTTGCAATCTCACAAACATCATTATTGTAAATATATAAACCCGGAACAGCATATTGCGATTTAGGTTTCCGGGGCTTTTCTTCTATTGAAAGTGCTTTTCCATTTTCATCAAACTCAATTATACCATACCGCTCAGGATCCTGCACACGGTAACCGAATATTGTAGCGCCTTTATTTTTTTTCAAAGCCTGGTAAAAGAAATCCAAATAGCCATAAAAAATGTTATCACCAAGGATCAAAGTAACATCATCAGCACCGATAAATTCTTCCCCAAGAATAAACGCCTCTGCTATTCCTCTTGGAGCTTCTTGAACTTTGTAAGATATATTCAATCCAAGGTGGCTTCCATTATTAAACAGGTTTTGATAAAGCGGAATGGTCTGTTCGTTTGAAATTATTAATATATCTCTTATTCCTCCAAGCATCAGAATTGATAGCGGGTAATAGATAAGCGGTTTATCATAAATAAGTGTAAGCTGTTTGCTGTAAACTTTAGTGATCGGATACAGGCGCGAACCTGACCCTCCTGCGAGAATTATACCTTTCATTACCAATAATATTTTGTTACTGATTTAATTTTAAGGAGTAAATATAGTAATAATTAGAAAATGAGGCTTTGAGAAAAGAAGACTTTGAAGAATAATTTGAGAAAGGGGTGAGCGGGATACGATATATAACTGGGAACTAATTTTACAAGTCATAATAAACTGCAAATGAAAACTCATTTATGTTAAACTCATTGAATGATCCGCTTTCCAGTTCTTCTTTTATCTTGCTTAACCGGTATTTTGCCTGAAAATAGAAATCGTGAATAAATTCATATTTAACATCAACACCGTAATAAGTAAAATAATTTTTTAATCCGAATAAAAACTCAGGCTGAGGTTTTTTATATTGCCCGCTGTAATCCGCACTGCCTTTTCGTATATATTCCCACCAGGCATTTGCCTGAAGTCCCCGCAAAAATCTATAATTTAATTTTAAATAAATCAGGTCTGCATTATGCCCGATCCAGTGCCCCATTAAATAAGAGGAACTGGTATATGTTTGTGCAGGAGTGTGATGACCATATACAAAGGGATTTATCTTTGTATATTCCGAGGTAAGCGTTAAATTATCAAAAGGCAAACCGGTTACCGAAAATCCCAAAGTATAACCCAGCTGTGTTCTGAATTTTTCCGCATTAGATATATTTTCAATTAAAGTTCCATCCAAAAATATAGTTCCGCTTACCCCGGGAACAGTTAACTCATCAATAAATAAAGTTCCATATAAGTGAGTATTTTTAATATGGTCCCGTGAACTAATGGAGGCAAATATCTGGAGATTAGCATCACCGGGTTTATCTTCCCTGTTCCTGACAAAATCATCGGCAAGATAAAAAAACATAAGGGGCATTAAATAAATAATTTCAAGCTGATCGCTGTAAACCACTGATTCTCCTATCGAAATATCCAACCCCTTAAGAGGAGATATTATCAAGCTGTGCCAGGCAAAGAATTTATTTCTGTAAATATTCCTTCTGTACTCACTAATTTTTAATGAATCGACTACATTTGAAGATAACCAGGCATGAAAATAATTGAATGTAAGCCAATCGGCAGGTTTTAATTCCAATCTTATAAAAGGGAATGAAGGCGCTTTTGAGGATAAAACAAGCTTGCCGCTTTCTCCATATCCATACTCAATAAAATCTTTTCCTGCCGAAATACTTCCCCAGGACCAATCGTATGTCAGCATAGTTTTAATCTCACTGTAATTAAAATTATTTTTATTATTGCCCGGAACTATACCTGTAACAGGAGTAAATCTCTTTTCAGCATCTACGCTTGGACCATTTTCATTATTCGATCGGAAATCAAAACTAAAGCCGAGCTTGTCGGTGAGATATCCATAAAAATACAAACCATTCCAGGAATGAATATTTCTATCCTTTCCCGGGAACGACATTTCATATCCCAGTATCGGATTTAAATTCAGCTTAAATATCCCCCGGCTGTAAGAAAACAATCTAAATCTTTGCCCTTCATCTTTACCAAAATAACTAATGCTGCTTTTACCATTCATCTTTTCTCCAAATCCCTCAAGTTCCTGATAATAATCTTTCAGGTAAAATTCCAGCTCTTCCTTTTCAAGTTCAGTCAGCTCAGATACTTTACTTTTTATTTCCTGCAGTTTTTCGGAAATGTATTTTCTCGGGAGAGGCTTTATCAAATCATTAAGTTCTATTATCCCTTTCTGGCTTAACCTGCTTAAGTAGTCATACATTTCTTTGTGTAAAGGTTCAAAAACAATCTGACCAAAAACAGGATTTATAAACAAAAAAATCACCGCTGCAAATAGATATTTCTTCATAACATTCCAGACAACTACATTCCGTATGCGAAAGATATTCCAAAAGAATGATTAACCCTCAATTTGAATTCGGGGGTCCTGAATTGCTCTTCATCTGTTATATCAGAATATTGATAAGAAAGCCGGGCAAACATCCGGAGAAAAATTTCATATTCTACTTCGATACCCGCATTAGCCATAATGAACCGAGAACCATAGAGAAGGGAAGGATAAGGAAGCTGATATTGCTGAGCCGGCAATTCAGTCTGACCTCTTCTTACATACTCTCCCCAAAGGTCAGCCATCAATCCTCTAATTATCCATTGTTTGTAAGAAACATAAAACTGATCTGCATTACTCCCAATCCAATGCCCAAGCTGGTAGTTGTGGCTTGTATAAAGTTGAGCATTATCCGAGTTCATATAAACAAAAGGATCAATGCGAGTGTACTCTATGATAACCTCAGAATTTTTAATAACCGGATCAACAAAATTTAATCCTGCTGTAAAACCAATGGAAGATAAATTTCCTCCTTCTAATACATCGGTCAATGATAATTCATCAATAAAAAAAGTACCGTACAGCTTTGCATTGAGAGGATAATATTTATAAGAAGCATTTGCAAAAAGCTGGGCATTATCTCCTGAATCTGAATTATAATGGTCTGCCAGCCTGAAAAAAAGAACCGGAATAAAATAAAATGGCTCAAGTTTATCGCTGTAAATTATTGATTCCCCAATAGAAAAACTTAAGTTATTAAATGGATAAAGGGAGATAATATGAGAAGCAATATATTTACCTACCTGGTAATAGCTTTTCCTGCCCGGAACAAGAGTTTCTCTTACAGAACTGCTATCAATTACTCCTGACTGGAGCCAGCCATGAATATACTGGAACTGAAGCCATTCAACAGGTTTAAGTATTAATCTAATAAAAGGAAAAGAAGGAGCTTTATCACTTAAAATAAGCTGTCCTCTTCTGCCGCTTCCCCATTCAATATACTCTTTACCAAAATCAAAACTTCCCCATGTCCATGAATATGAGATCATACCTCTGACAAAACTATATTGAAGACTCTCCCCATCAAATGAATGTCTTACGATACCAGGTTCATGCGAAACTTTCTTTTCAAAGTCAATTGTGCTGCCGATCTCTTCATTATCTCTAAAATAAAAATTAAAACCTACATTCTGATAATATCCTGAAAACATAAACCCATTAAACCTCTGCCTGAAGTTGTCACTATACTGCCTTCTGTATGAAAACCCCAGAACAGGATCTGCTGATATTGAAAAGTTCTTATCCCTGTAAAAGAATGATCTAAATCCTGCATCAATATCATCTTTAAAAAAAATTGTTTCTTGTTTTTCTGAACTGCGGATAATCAGTATCTCCGGATAAAAATCTTTTTTGTAATACAACATCTCTTCTCTTTCTGTTGAAGTAAGGTCTTCAATATTGCATTCGGCTTCGAGAAGTTTTTCTGCAATAAGTTTTCTTGAAACCGGGCGAAGCTCATCATTAAAAACGATTATGCCTTTTACTGAAATCCTGTTAAGAAAATTATAAACTGAAGATGATGAGGGTTCAAAAACAACCTGTGAAAAAAGTAATCCCGGGAATATTAATAAAAACAGTAAAGCTTTATGCATTAAAATTTATTGTGTGAAGAGCAAATGAATCAGCAAAACAATAGGAATAATAAAAGAGAGGAAGAAAATTGCCGGCTGATATTTTGTGCGGAGAATAACAAAAACTTTATAAAAAATATATATAAGAAAACTATGGAACAGAACAAGGTTAGCATTTGCAAAATGTTTTGTGGGCAAAAGGTTTGATGATACTGAAAGCAGCATAATAAAAACAAGTATTATCAAATCAATCCCTGAAAAAAGTGTAACTCTTTTTTGCAGAATCTTCTCCCTGAAAAAGAAAAAAAATACAACGCTGGGAAGAAGCATAAATATCATCAGGTTGATGGAACTGACTTCAAAAATTCCGGACACATCGAACAGATAATTTATCTGTTCGGAATAATTGCTGTAAAGAAGGAAAAGCATAAGATTGAAAAAAACAAGTATATCATTAAAATGTTTATTCTTCTGGTAATTGATAAGGCTGTATACAAAAAGAAGAATTACAAAAAGTATGGATAAGAAAATAATCAGGCTGCTTGTATCTGATCTTAGAGGTGCAAGACCAATAAGCAAAGCAAATGAAAAAATTGCAATTAAAGGAATTATATATTTTGTATAAACATTAATAAAAATCTGGGGAAACTGATGATAAATTTTTATTACTGCTTTTGGATAAACAGGCTTACTGTAAAACTTAACAACAAAATGAATTAAAAGAAGAGGCACGGAAAGGATCCCAAACAAAATCATTGCAATACTTTTATCTCCCTGCAGGTAGTAAAGTGAAATGGCAGCAAAAAGGAGTGCAATACTTTCTATAATAAATACAGTTATTTTATGACTTTGAATCTTACTTATAATAACATGATGAATGTGAGACGTATCGGCAATAAAGGGATTACGCCCGTCAACAAACCGCAGAACCATAATTTTAACTGTATCTACAATAGGAACCGCCATTAGAATAACCGGGAATGTTAAATCAAGAACCCGGCTGCCTGCATTTGTTGATGCCATGATTGTTGCGGTTACAAGAAAAAATCCAATAGCATAAGAGCCTGTATCACCGAGAAAAATTCTGGCAGGGTACGCATTGAATTGCAGGAAACCTATAAGAGCACCCATTAAGCTTGCAGAGAGAACAAGGAGAAATTTATTGCCGGAATTAAACCCAACAAGAAAAGTGACAAAAATAACCATCAATGAAAAACCACTTACAAGACCGTCAAGTCCATCCAGAAGGTTAACTGAATTAATAACACCAACTATAAAAAGAATAATTAGTATGTAATTAAGAGGATAAGGAAGTTCAAAACCGAAGAAATGTATTACATCAAAATCCTGCGCGAGAAAATAAACAAGGAAGAAAGACATTGAAAACTGGATAATAAATTTGTGGTTCCATTTTACCCCGATCATATCATCAGTCATCCCAAGAAGAACTATTATTGCTGATGCAATAACAAAGAACCTGATAGAATTAAGATCCCCATAAAAGCTTATAGTTGAAACCATCACTATAAAATAAATGAGAATTCCTCCCATCCTTGGAATGATGGATTTATTTATTCTTCTTGGCTCGCCGGGTATATCAACAACTTTTATTCTTGTGAAGAAATCAATCATCACCGGTGTGAAAAAAATTGTGAGGACAAGGCTCGTAAAAAAGATTATAAGGTATATCATTCAGCCCCCATTATTAGAAGCATCTATATTCTTTCTATTTTACAAAATGAATTAAAATTCTTAATGAAGTTATATTTTGTAATAAAGATTTTCAAGTATCCTGTTAGTTAATTTTTAAAAACTGGTTTAGTTTCCTGATATTCTTCAAAAACAGTGTAAAAGCAGGAAATGAGAAATTATTTTTCTTTAAAGCTCTATAATCTTCACTGCTTTTCCTAAAAATATTTTTCAGGCTCCGGTTGCTTCTGCCGCCAAGCCTCATTTTTATAAGAACATCATCAATATAAAAGACTGAGCCCGGGGAATTTTTCAACAATCTGAGAACCATATCATAATCCGACGCAATTTTCAGACCAGTATCAAATAAACCAAATTTTTCATACAAAGAACGCCTGATAAACAGAGTCGGATGAGGAGGCATCCAGCCGTATTTCAAAGAGTTTTCAGAGAATTTTCCCGCCTTCCAGTACCTGATTATTTTATTGATATTTCTTTTACTTACATAAACGAGGTCCGAATAAACAGCATCTACATTTGCTAAAGTGAATCTGTCGGCAATTTTTTCAATCACTTTATCATCAGCAAATATATCATCCGAGTGAAGAAAACCAATTATATCACCTGTAGAAAGGTTTATTCCTTTATTCAATGCATCATAGATTCCACTGTCAGACTCACTTATCCACTTAGAAATTTTTGCATCATATTTTTTTATTATATCAAGTGTACTGTCTGTTGAGCCGCCGTCAACAACAATATACTCAATATAGGGATAAGACTGTGTGAGTACGCTGTTGATTGCATCCTCAACAAATTCTTTGTTGTTTTTGACTACAGTGATTATTGATATGGTTGGGTTCAAAATTAAAACTTAGTTTCAAATACAAATAAAGACAACCTCACCTCAATCTTTCTGAAATGAATTCGGGACAGGCTCTTATAAAGTAGAAGGAAAGTATTAAAATCCTCTCCTTAATAGAGCCTGTGTTAAAACTCTTCATTGGTCGGTAGCCGCAACCATCAGGTTGCGGAATTAAATTGTTTTCGCCCCGCCTATAGCGGGGCGGCTACCATTAATATTTTTATTTTAACACAACCTCTATAAGGAGAAATCCTGTCCCGAACCCCGACAATGTCGGGGCAGGCCTGATTCGGGAATTTAGGTTAGGTTATTTATTTAATCCTTACAAAACAAGCTGTTGTTCCATCACCAATATCTTCTTCAAGCATCTTCCAGTTTTTTAAAAAATAATTATCGTCCATAATAACATTGAAATCTTTTTTCCATTCAATAATAACATTAACATTCATACTATCCAGAAAACCTTCAAAGTTTTTGTTTAAAGCATATTGCCTTACTATATGATCAACTTTACCATCAAGATTAATTACATTATGTAAAAAGAAACCTGTTACACCGCTTTGAAATAACCCTATCCTTTCAGATTCAGTAAAATTATTTTGTATATATGCAATTCTAAGAGTTAAATGATTAGCAAGAGTTCCATTAAACTGGTAATAATAAGATTGTGCAAAGAAGAATAAAACAAATGAAGTGAGAATTAATTTTTTATATAAACCCGGGATTTTATTTAAAAAGAAAAGCAGGCAGCAAACCGCAATAAGGAATACAAAGAGATAAAAAGGAGTTAAGTATCTTATATAGAAATAGGGTGCGTTTGAATAAATAAAATACGTTAACCCAAGAAGGCAAAATGAAAATCCCCAGCCAAGTAAATTATTAAATACAGGTTTATCAAAAGTATCTAAGAATTTAAATCTCTTTATCAGGTAATAGAAAATAATTCCATTTAAAACTGTTACTGCAGTGGAGATGTATAAATTATTAGTATAAAGAAAAGGAGTTAAATGATGAAAAAGAGATACTCGGATGTATGATAGTCTCTCTCCAAAAGTTAAAGAATCTACAATATTAGTCTGGTTTGAAACCGAACTGGGAAAAACTGAACCCGAAATATTATATACATAAATCAGCCAGGGGAGAAGTAAAATAACTGCAATCGCTAATATTAAAATTAATTTGCCGGGATTGATCTTTTTAAATAGGAAAAGAAACAGTAAGTAGAAAAACAATGGGAGTAAAAAATCTACTCTTGTTAAAGCTGTAATTCCGGCAAGTGCACCAAAAATGAATACAGATTTATTGTTCGGGTTCTTCAGAAATTGAAAAGAGTAATTGATACAAACGGCGATCATCAATAAATAAAAACCTGTTTCAAGCCCGTTGGTAAAGTATTCTAAAAGATCAAAACTGAAGAGAACCAACAGGATGATGATAGTTTGAGAATATAAAGAAGGAATAAGTTTTTGAATTATACTGCCGGTAATAAGACTGAAAAGAAAAAGAAGAAGAGCAGAAAAAATTATCATTAATCGTAGAAAATCTATTTTATCGCCACCAAACATTAAAACTAATTTAGCAACACCGGCTTGTATAAAAGTAACTAAGGGCTGTATCCCTGTAGTCGGGCGGTTCAAATTATATTTTATTCCATTACCTTCTGCAATATTCCAGGCAACTGTCATCATGTAAAAGCCATCTTCAGTAAACGGCTTATCAATAATATAAGGAAAGAAATTCGCATGGTTCATTGATGTTGGAAAACCGCCATCTGCTTTGAAGGAAAGGAAGAGCACGTAGAAAATAAAAAGAAGGAAGTAGAATTTTAGCATTTAGAAATTTTTATAAAAAATTTTACTGAAAGTTTACCAAAATTTTACCAAATTAAATTTCAAATCGGTTTTGGACTATTTAGCTCCACCCTTCAGGGAGGAGAATAGAATTATGAAAAAATGTTTTGGCTTCAGCCGCAGATTAAAATTTCAACGGGGGTTAAAACCCAAATATTTTTTACGCATTTATTTTCTCCGGTCTAAAGACCGGAGCTATCCATCTTTTCTAATAAAATCTTTTTTGATTTCTTCCTGGACTTAATTAAGTAATCCAGGAACAAAACACTCAGAACAATTGCGAAAGGCTCCGCTGTAAATTGATGACGCTGTGAAGAAAAGGTGAAGAAATGAATAGCCGTAACGGAGATAATTGGAAAAGACATCAACAGAATAAAATCTTTATCGTATTTCATTTTTTTCCTGAATAAGAAAGCAAATACTGCCAGAATAAAAACCGGGAATCTTAAACCATGTAATATCATACTCGCAATACCAAAGTTTTTAGGGGGTACTATAGGACCCCATAAGCACCATAGAGATGAGATTCTCTGAAAGCTATATTCAACAGGATGATTTAAGATGAAATTAAAATATGTTTTAAACGGCGTCTTTTTCTCGGCTTCGGTAAAGTTCTTTAATTTAAAATCTACATTATAGCCGTAACCGCTAACAGCAACCAGGGTATTATAGTTTTGATTATCGGGAGGAGCTACAACTCCGGACCACTCTAAGGAAAAGAAGAGTAATAATCCTGCAATAAAACCAAGAGCTGTTTTTAATGCGTGAGTTTTTTTCTTCCTGAAGAAATCATAAATAATTATAAAGGGTAAAACTAATAATAGTGATGGTCTGAATGTAAAAGACAAATAGCCAATAAATCCGGATGCCGGATATTTTTGCCAGGTGTATAGCAAAATACTTAGAACAATTAAAAACAAAGCAGAGGATTCTGTATAGATAAATCTTACATTGCCTACCATATGAGGATAAAAAGCTATTATTAAAACTACCAGCAATCTTACTTTCTCCTCAACATTATAACGGGTGAGGATTTTTTCTATCATTAGAATAACAAGAATTTGCATAACAATGTTTAACACGACAATTACCGTTGTACTGCCGTCAGCCAAAAGCATTATCCCTGCAAGAAAAAGCGGGAAGCCATTTGGGAAACCAGAAATTGGATTTCCGTTTACTATTCCCTTAGCCATATTAAGGTATATTTGAGTATCGTAGCCATACCAGCCCAAACCTGAAAAGAATGCTACGTATATCCTTGCCAGCAGGCCCAGGAAGAGAATCAAGTAAAAAAGTTTTTTGTAATTTATTTTAATGTTCAATGAGTTCATTATAAAAAAAAGAATTTATTTCAGGGACAGAATATGATTCTGTCCTGCGGGGACAACAAGGTTTGTTGTCCTTACAATTAATAATTAGAATTCCTTTCAACTATGCAATTTCCCAAAATCAAAGCATCAAGTTCAGTGCGGAGGTAACAATCGAGCGCTTCCTGAGGTGTGTTTACAATCGGCTCATTCTCATTGAATGATGTATTGAGAAGAATGGGCAAACCTGTTTTTTCCCTGAAGCGGTCTATAAGTTTGTAATAGAGAGGCGATACATCTTTATGAACTGTTTGCAGCCTGCCTGAACCATCAACATGAGTAACCGCAGGAAGCTTTTCTCTCTTATCTTCCTTTATCATAAAAACTTTTTCCATAAAAAAAGCATCATCATCAGATTCAAAATATTCACTTACATATTCCCGCAGGATTGATGGTGCAAAAGGGCGGAATGATTCTCTTCTTTTTATCTTTGAATTAATAAGATCCTTTGCATCGGGTCTGCCTGGATGAGCAAGCACAGAGCGGTTTCCTAATGCACGGGGACCAAATTCGGTTCTTCCCTGGAACCAGCCGATTACTGCACCATTTGCAAGAAGCTCTGCTGCCTGTTCAACTATTTCAGATTCATCTTTATACCTTTTATAAGAAACATTATTCTTCTTCAACACTTCCTCAATCTCATCATTCGAAAAAGAAGCACCATAAAAAGTTGATCTTACAAACTCTTTTCTTCCATTACCAAGAATTTGATTATACAACCATAAAGCCGAACCTATTGCTGTACCAGCATCATATCCCGCAGAAGGGATGTAAACTTTTTCAAAAGGGGTTTTCTGCAGAACTTTACCATTTGCAACTGAGTTCTGCGCAACCCCCCCTGCAATACAGATATTCTTCATTCCTGTTTTTCGATGGAGGTGATTGAGTATATGAAAGATCACTTCTTCGCATAACTGCTGGACAGAGGCTGCAAGGTCTTTATGATATTCCGTTAAAGGTCCCTCTTTATCACGCGGTTTTCCAAACTCCAGGACAAGCTTATCCGAATAAAGCTTATCTATAAATGGAGCTCCATTTTCCCATGTCATTGCAACGCCCACAGTTGAATGAATAAAATACTTTTCGTTAAGTTCAAAGAGTCCGTTGGTTTTTATTCTCACAACATCTTTAAGCTTATCGAGATATTTCGGCTTGCCGTAAGGTGCCAGTCCCATCACTTTGTATTCATCTCCATACCATGGAAAACCAAGGAACTGCGTTAATGCTGTATAAAATATTCCAAGTGAATGAGGATAGGTTACCGATTCAATAACATTAATCTTATTTCCTTCACCGGTACCAATCATAGTGGAAGAAAAATCACCAAAACCATCAATAGAAAGAATGGCTGAATCATCAAAAGGTGAAGCAAAGAAAGCCGAAGCCATGTGTGAACGGTGATGCTCGATATGTTTTATCTCTGCACGGATTTGAGAAGGATCAAGCTTGCCCGGCGAAGCTTCAGCGTAGACGGGTTCAAGAGCAAGTGCAAGTTCAGATTTAATATTCATTACTTTCCTGATGTTGGTTGCCCTGTCTTTCAGAAACTTTGGATTTAAAATTTTCTTAATTGAACCGGCAGCCTTTTTAAAAAGATGAGCTGAAGGATTTCTTCCAATAGTTATATAATCAACATCGTTTATTGTAATGCCCGCATCTTTAAGACAGAATTTAATTGCCTCTGAAGGAAATCCTGCCCAGTGCTTTATTCTTCTTATTCTCTCCTCTTCAATTGCACAAATAACTTTGCCATCTTTTAGAAGAGCGGCTGCAGAATCACCGTGGTAAGCATTAAGTCCGAGGATGAACATGAGTAATTAAAAATTATAAATTAAAAATTAAAGTGGCTGATATTTTTCTGCGATCATCTGCGTTATCTGCGTGAAAAATTTGTTTCTCGCTAATCTCGCTGGCTACCGCATGGTGCATAGAGCAAAGTGCAGAGTCTTGTTTCCATCCGTCTACGCAAAGACTTCACCGGATAAATTTTCCGTCTTCCATTTTCCATTTAATCCCTTTGCTCTTTGCGATTCACTGCCTACTGCTTACTGCTTACTAAATTTCAATCCCGTAATGTTCTTTAATTATTTCCGTGATTGTCTTCTTATTTTTTTTAGCAAGAGATTCTATCTGGTAAATTTTTGCATCAACAAGAAAGCGGTACCAGAAGCCTTGAAGAAAATGGTATATCAACCCTCGTTTCCCATCAAGGAAGCCAAGCTTAAATATGTAACGGTACAGGTAATAAAGAAAAGGCCTTATAAAGAAAGGAAGCTTTGAATAAAATTTCTCCTTCATCCATCTCTTTCTTTCTGTCTTTCCTCCTGAAAGATCAGCGATGGAACTAATCTCTTTAAGCTTATGCTTATAAATTAAAAACTCAATTGCTTCACGTGTTGAGTACTTATTGTGCTTCTCGGTCCAGAGTGAAATATTCTCCTGCCTGTCATAATTCATTTCAAGCACATCAATATCGGAGATAATTGTTTTACCATTAACAGATATATGCTCATCCATCCATCTCTCTTCCATTTTTCCTTTAGACTTTTTAAAAATCCGCAGGAAGTAATTCGGATAGAAGCCGCCATGCTTTATCCATCTACCCATAAAAAATATTTTCATCTTTACATAAACGCCGTCTGTTTCATCATTCTCAATTATTTTTTTAAGCTCCTGAAATCCTTCCGGCGTCCAGCGTTCATCTGCATCAATTCTAAGAACCCACTCATTTTTTATTACTGCATTTTCCAAAGCCCAGATGAACTGTTTAGACTGGTTAACAAAATTGTGCTGATAAATTTTATGTGAATATTTCTTCGCAATCCCTAAAGTGTCGTCTTTTGAAAAGGAATCTATGATTATGATTTCTTCCGCATAATCTTTAATAGAAGCTAAACAGGCCCTAAGGTTTTTCTCTTCATTATAAGTAAGAACTATTGCAGAAACTTTTAATGGAAACATTAATTATTCTTTTGTGCTACAATCTGAATTAACTTACCAACCGGCCATTTGGATTCCATTTTCATTGATTCAAAACCATTCTTACCTAAGAGCGGACGAATAAAAATGAAAGTGAGAAGAGCAATTAAAGCATGACGTATCCACCTGATATATCTTCTCATAAAATTCCTTTCAAAATTCCTGTTGACAGAAAGTATTTTAAATCCGCTTTTCTCTAAAAGAATTCTCAAACCTTCTTCACTATAAACAAAAAGATGCTGAAGTGCATCATACCACTGTGAATGTCCTGCAAGATATTTCTCAAACTTATCATTCCCTAACCCTGTATCTAAAAGGAATATTCCTCCGGGTTTTAAACAATTATGTATGGAATGAAGAACAATCAATGGATTTGGTAAATGTTCTATTGTTGCAAGCAGAGTAACAAAATCAAAACTCTCTTTATAGTCCGGAAGATTTGAATATTCTTCAATGCTTCCAACAACCGCATCAATGCCTAATCTGTTTTTAGCGAACTCTATACCCGAAGATGAAACATCTATCCCTTTTGCTTTAAAACCTGATTCACTGCATTTTGCGGCGAAGTATCCTTTACCGCAGCCAACATCCAGAAGTAAGCTATCTCTTCCCTTTTTAAATTTTTTCAATAAATTAATTTTTGCTCCAAAATCATCTTTCATTCTTTCTTCAATCCAATCATAAGAACCGCCTTCGTTTTCTTTCAGATGAAATTTTTGGTAGTAATCATCAAGCTCATTCCTGCCTGGTTGAGGAAGAACCTGGGATGTAAAACATTCATTACATTTATAATAAGTATAACCATTGCTTTTTACTTCTTTTGAAAGATTTCCTTGGCAGATAAGGCAATTAAAATTACTCATCATTCTTCAGGGTTCTGTCTTTTTATTTTAGTGTTTACTTAACGTAAGTTGACCTCTCCCTTTATCCCTCTCCTTATTAGAGCCTGTGTGAATATTTAAATTCGTCGGTCTGAGCGGAGTCGAAGACTGTTATTTCGTGGGAAATTCACACTTCGACTTCGCTCAGTGTGACGGAAAATTACTTTTCACACAACCTCTATTAAGGAGAGGGAAACTAAAAAGCAATCAAACCCTCTCCTTAATAAGGAGAGGGCAAGGGTGAGGTTAAAAAGGGGTTAGTTTACCTCACTTTTTTTTCTGCTAGGTCTTCAATCTCCCTAATTGTCTCTTCAATCTTTTTAAATGCTTTATCAGGATTTCCAAGTAATTCTTCATTTGTTAAGCGTACAAAAGTTATATTAAAACTTTTAAGATATTCTTCTCTCTTGGCATCATAAATCCTTTGCTCAGTTTGATTGTGAACATCACCATCAATTTCAACAGCAAGCTTTAATTTGGGGCAGTAAAAATCAATAACAAAATGATCTACCGAATATTGTCTCAGAAATCTATAACCTAACTGTTTTTTCCTTAAATGTATCCAGACAATCTCCTCACAGTATGTCATTTCGTTCCTGAGAAATCTGCGCTTTTCCTGTTCAGATTTTTTATTGTAGTGTTTCGTCATATTAAGAGAACCCCACCCGTCCTCCCCTTTATTAAAGGGGAGGGGAAAATGATTCCTTTTTTGTAAAGTTGAGGTGAAATTGGAAAAGTATATTCCCCTTTGGTAAAGGGGAGGAGAAAGTTTTTTTGAAAAGGTGAAATAAAAAATATCCTCCTCTTTTTTATTAAAGTGAAATGTTATCATTCGGGAACCCTACCCGACCTCCCCTTTGGTTAAGGGGAGGGGAAAATGATTCCTTTTTTGTAAAGTTGAGGTGAAAGTGAAAAATATCCTCCAATTTGTAATGGGGAGATGAAATTGGAAAAGTATATTCCCCTTTGGTAAAGGGGAGGGGAAATCGGAAAAGTATATTCCCCTTTGGTAAAGGGGAGGAGAAAGTTAAATATTACCATTCCATTTTTTGTAATGGGGTGAAAGTGAAAATATATCCCTCCCCTTTGGTTAAGGGGAGGAGAAAATGATTCCTTTTTTGTAAAGTTGAAGTGAAAGTGCAAAATATCCTCCAATTTGGAATGGGGAATGAAGTGAAAATATATCCCTCCCCTTTGGTAAAGGGGAGGTTAGGAGGGGTTTGTATTTTCATAAAGAGTTAAAGAGCCTGATATACTCTTCAGCTATAAGCTTAGAGTTGAATTTGCTTGCAACATAATCTCTTCCTCTTTCACCCATCTGTTTGAAATCTGAATTGAGGATTTGCTGAATTGCATCTGCAAAAGCTTCGGGAGTATTATCAACCCATCTGCCGCAGTTATATTTTTCTACATCCTGCCAGGGAGTATTTTTGCTTGCAATTACAGGAAGCTCCGCTGCCATTGCTTCTGCATAAACAACTCCAAAGTTTTCATGATGTGAAGCTAATGCAAAGAGATCAGCATTTACTAGAAAATCAACTTTCTCTTTTCCTTCAATATTCCGGGTAAGAAAGACTCTCTCTTTAAGATTTAAAGAACTGATCAGCTTTTCAAGATTTTTCCTCTCTCCAAAATCCTCGCCTGCAATAAGAAGAAAAAGTCCGGGGAACCTTTCTTTGATACTCTCAAAAGAATTTATAAGAATATCAAAGCCTTTAACTTTGTGAAGCCTTCCGAGTGATACAATGATCTTACTCCCGGAAAGATCTTTCCCTGCCAGCTTATTGTAAATTGTAAAGTTTCTTTCTTCTCCTTTATTTTCAAATTCAGAAATGTCAATAGCACCGGGAATTATAACAACCTTTGCAGAAGGAAAGACTTTTAAGATCATCTCCTTTTCCTGTTCTGATGTTGCATCCCAGGTAATTTTTTTAAATGGCTTAATGAAAAGAGAGAGCCAGAGCTTCTTAAAATTATTCCCCTGTCTTAAACACCAGCCTCCAAGCTGACCTCTTGGGGATAATATTACTTTCTTATGGAAAAGCAGGGATAAAAAAAGCGTTAAAGGTGTAGAAGGAGAAAAAATTGAAATTAAATAAACTATTTCAGCTTTTCTTATATCATTCCAGAGAAGGAAAAACATAATAGGAGAAAAACCTCCTCTGCCTGCAAGACCGTAATATTTAACAAAGAGGTTTTTTTTTATTTCAATAAATTTGTTTACAGGAACATCGAGCCTTTTATTACCGTTTGCATTTGTGGTTGATACAAAAACTTTTATCTCTTCAGATGCAAGTGCCTTTGCGGTGTTATAAGTTGAGTAGATAGGACCGCCGTAATATGTTGCGGGATAGAAAGAAGGAGAAACAAAAAGTAATACCAATATTAAAAAACGTAATAATGTTAAAAAAATCTCTTTTTAAAAAAGAGTTCGCGAAGCTTAAATAGAGTTTTAAATGCAAGGAAGTAAATAACTGTACCTACAAGTACCGTTACTGCCTCAGACATTGCTGGCATGAAGAAAATTATGCTGATATAGAGAAGCATTGAGATAACACTTTTTCTCGGGTCATTACCAGCCATACGCCAGAGCCCGCCAAACAAAGAACCAATTATGAACATACCAACAGCTACCCCTGCTATCCCGAAATTCCAGAAGAGTTCGCCGGTTGCTGTTATACCAAGTGATACGGTTGATTTCTCAGGGCTTGAAGCAAACCCTGTGTAATAAGCAAACCACGCTCCTTGTGTCACTGTGGGCTTATCCGGCCAGAAAATCCTTGGAATAAATGCATAGGATATATACTCTAAAGTTTCGCCCCCGAGATATCCATATAATTCAACCTGCTGGTTAAGATAAGCAACTGCTATAGGATCGAATGAACGGGAGAGATATGCGGTTACCGGATCGTCTTCCATTCCGTAGCGGCGCAAAGATCCTTTATCTTCCTGAAGAACTCTGCTGAAAGCCTTAGTCTTATCAATTCCTTCACCGCTCCAGTATTGTCCCCTTAATTCAAAACTAACCGGGTAAATAATAAACAGGTAGAAGGGAATTGCCAGCAGGACTAACATAATAAGATATTTAAGTTTTTTTCTATCCATAATCAGGTACCAGAACAACGGCAGGAAAGAGAACATCATAAAAGCTTTGGATGTAGTGGAAATGTTAAGCAGAAAAATTCCTATGCAGCCTGCCACAATTAATATCTTATGAAGATCCCCGGATATACGAAGTTTTGCCGGAGGTGTTAGGGCAAATATTGATACAGCAGCTATAAGACCGTAATTCAAAAAATTTATCAATCCGCCAAAAACTGAAAAGTATTGATTATAGTTCAGGTATAGAAGGCTTATTATTATAAGCACAAAAATTGTTTTGAAACTAAACCTGATCTGGGGTTCAGAATTGCTTTCCCTTTTTTTATAATCCGGTCTGAATTTCTGAAGACCTGCATGCAAAAAAAATGAACCGAGAAGAAAGATAAGGTAACCTTTCATAAGTGATTCATAATTTACAGTGGCAGTTGAAAAAATGATCCTTTCTTCTGCGGATAATAAAATGCCAAAATAAATTGCACTAAGTCCAAGGGTTACAGAATGCCAAAAGAAATAGAATGATAAAGGACTGAACCAGACAGGTGTTCTTTTAGTTTCTAAAAATCCGATATATAAATATGTTATGAATGAAATGATTCCACCACTTGATAATGTTAAAACGGGCGATTTAGCCAGATATGCAATAGAAATAATTAACAGGATAGATAAAAAATGTATTTTAATACCTAACCATCTATTACTATTTCTTTCAATTGAAAGAGGAAAAACTTTTGAGATATAACTTATTGTGTTCAAAAAGGTTCAAATTTAATTTAGCTTAATCTATTCTTTGTTCTATTTGTTTCAGATTTATTTGAATAATTTTATTCAAACTGAAAATTCTATTAAAAATACTGCCCTTTATACTTTTACTAAATAAAAATGGTTTATAGCATTCAATTATTGAAATAACCTTCCCTATAAAATTTCTAAATTTTCTGTTCTTAAGTACTGAATAGCAAAACATTTTCATATGCTCAATTTCAATAACATCTGAGTTTAAATTCCTTCTACCGCAACCTCCTGCTTTTTCCCCTAAATGCACTAATGTAATAGAAGAATCTAAAAAAAGTTTTATGTCATTCACTCTTACTCTTCTGCTGAATTCATAATCTTCAGCAGCAGCTAAAGGCTGTGTTCCAATCCATTCATCAAAATAACCAACAGTCTCAAACACCAATTTTCTAAAGCACATAAAATACCCGCCAAAGGCTTTAATCTCATAATATCTTCCATTAATGCATTTTTTCTTCCTGACAATCAACCATTTTGTTTTTTCCAATTGAGACGGATAAAGTACAAACCCAGTTAAAGCATTAATAAAATCGTTACCAAATGCATCACCAATTTTAATTAAGGTATCTTCCGTAATTATCATATCATCATCAAAAAAAACAATTATTTCTCCTTTGGCTTTTTTTATTCCAAAATTCCGGGCAGCAGGCAAATTTGGAGGTTCAATTTGAAAATATTTTATTTTATTTAAAACTGAAGAAAGATACTCAGTTGTTTCTTTGTCATGATTCTTACTTTGATCTATCACAATTAATTCAAAATTCAAATAATCTTGGTTTAATATTTGTTTAATTATATCACGCAGAACTTGGTTTCTATTATAAGTGGGAATAATGACTGAAATCATAAAATTTATTTAGTATCTCTGATATTATACATTAAAATCCTATTCTTTCTTCTTCCTTAAATCTCAAGGATATAATTCTTTTTCTTCTAAAATCTCTAAAGTATATATATATATTTGTTGGTAAAATTTTTTTTAAGATTTCAAAGACTTTATTTTTAAATTTATTTATGACTTCAAATTTCAAAAAATCCAGGAATAAAATACTTAGAACATAAAAAGGCACATTTCTTAACTTGTTAATTAATCCAACATTAGGGAATATTTCCCGAAAAAATAAGTTACTAACTTTATCAATATCGAATTTTTTACAATAAGATTTCGTTTTCTCAGATTCTAAGTGATACTCATCTTCACTCATTTGACAAAGCTTATAAATTAAATCCTTAACTGATACCTTTTCCTTATTCTCAATTATTTCACCAACTGTATATTCCGGTAAATCATAAATATATCCATAGGTCCATTTATCAGAATATACAATAGCAGGAATGCTAGGAATACCAAAGTATCCTGCTTCAATGATCGTTGCACCCATACCAATAAAAAGGTAACAATCCTCAAGTATATTTGGAACCATTTCGTTTTCAATCTTTCCATGTAAAAATATTTTGTCATCTAATTTTTTTTCTCTTATCTTTCTCAACATTTCATCTTTTAACTCACCTTCCCCATACACATGCCATTCTATATTTGGGATGTTGTCTCCTATTTCTTTTATAATATCAATAAGGTAAAGGTTATAAGTTTTAAAGATGGTTAATCTTCCAACGGAAACAATTTTGTACTTCTTAGGAGTATGAATAAATTCTTTATTATTAAATTTTATTGGAAATGGAAAGATTTTAGATTCATCAAATTTTTTATTAAAAAATTTTTCGTGGGAAGTTTGAACTGCTTTATTCATCCAGATTTTAGAATTATCATTTACATAATTGAGAAAAAGCTTAGAAGTCAAATTGTTATATATTCTCCTTTTTTTACTAAAGAAGTAAATATTGGGATGATAAACGCCAGTAATGAATTTAGGATTATCTTTTATCAGATTGGCAATCAAGGCAGTCATCCAAAGGGATAAAGGGTCAAATGAAATAACAATATCTACTTTTACATTTTTTAATATTGTTTTTTTATAATCCTTATGAAGAGGATTAAAAAATTTCCAAGTATTATCTACATACTTAACTTTTACACTATTATTAAGCTCTTTATCAACTTCACTTTTATTTAATAAAATTAAATTAACATAATGTCCATGATTAATAAACCAGTCACTGAATTTTATTATTAAAGATTCTATTCCCCCCAGGCCTAATTGTGTATAAACAAATAAAAAATTTATGCCCGGATTCATTTAAAAATCCTTGTTATATCTTTTAAGGTAGTTATATCAAGTATTTTTTTGATTTTATAATAACTAAAGGAAAGTGAACCAATAAAAATGATTGAACCTATAAGTGTAGCTATTATCTGTTCAAAAACGTAAGAACTTATAAAAACTAAAGAAATAATATTTAAGGAAAGTAATAAATATTTTTTATTCGTCTCACTCCAGTAATATTTTATTTCCTTTCTTGCAATAAAAAAAACAATGAGCAAATAAAAAAAATAATTTAAAAAGAAAGCGACACCAATTCCCTCTAAGCCAAATGTTTTTATACCAAACCATACAAGCAATAAATGAATTACATTGGTTATTAATTCTGTAAATAAATATAATCTTGTCTTTGATTTAAGTATTACTACATAACCTAAAGGCCAGGCAAAGATTCTCAGAAAGACGCCTAATATTTGCCAACGGAGAATATCAAATGATGAAAGAAATTCGGCTGAATATAAAAGACTAATTATATAAGGGGCAAAAGAAAGTGTTATTATTATTCCTGGTGTACCAACTAAAACTCCAATTTCAATTTGTTCATTTAATAATCTACTCATTTGAGAATTATTTCCAACAACTGCTGATAATCTGGGATAGAAATCCTTGCCCATAGCATCTAATATAAAGTTTAGATAAAGAGATGATAAAGTAATCGCTGTTATATAATATCCAACTGCTTCTAAATTAATTTCCCTGACAATAATAATTCTTGTTAAATAAGTAACTCCATTGATCATAAAACCGCTACTTAAAAAAGTTAAACCTAATTTTAATAATGGCTTCGATTCATTTATAAATTCCCGAAAATTAATTTTTACTTTCTTATAATCTATTTTTAAATAAAACAACCATGCTATTAAAAAATTTATCAGACCAGTTATAATTAAAAACCAAATTATTCCTTCAATTTTGTAAAAAATAATAAGTATAACTCCGAGTATAGTGGATAGTATTGAAACAAGAATACTAATTTTTACTAAATCATTTATTTTCCTTTTAGCCTGAATTATTGAGACTTTACCATCAGCAATAACGGTTAAAAATATTAGCGAGGAAAGAAATATTATTTCATTCTTGTAATCTTTGCTTCCAAATGTAAATTGACTTAATTCTGAACTAAAAATTACAGTTAAAAAGGTTCCCACTATACCAAGAATAAATAATAAAACATTTACTGTTTTTATAGTTTTATTGGGATTATCAATATCTCCAGCAATACATTTAACTGATGAGAAGTTAATTCCTAACCCAGAAATTTGAGAAGCAAAACCTATAACTGATTGGTAAAGACCTATAGTTCCAATCCCTATTGGCCCTATTGAAACAGCAAAAATTTTATTTCTAATAATTCCAAAAATTATTTTTATTACCTGTGAACCACCAACAAAAGCAGTAGACTTAATGATACTTTTATAAGAATTGTTATCTATATTATCTTTCAAAGAAATACCTTAAAGATTGGGCAAGCAAGGGAATTACTTATATTTTATTCTGGTTATTTAAAACGACTCCTAAGAGTGATTTTAAGAATTCTTTTGAGCATTACGATAATTAACTATATTTTTTAAAATTTTCCTGAACTTATTTATTGAGTAGAATAATTTCGATGCAAATGAAAATAGAGCAGGTGATATTAAATATGAAGCTACTTTGCTTCTCAGTATTTTTGATTCGGTCATTCCATCCCTGAAAGACTGGTAATTTCCGTCAATCAATAACTTGATCATGGTATTACGGTAAAGTCTATCTTTTTTTCTTTTCCATATAGCCATCGCATTATCAAAAGCTTTCTTGTCTTCTCCGAATCTCCGTTTTATATTTTCCCGGAATAATTCTATAAGCCATTTATGCATCTGCCAGCTTACATTATAGAATTGATGATCTTCCTCCCGTTCACGGCAGGTTAATATTGCTTCCCTTATATAACCTACTTTATATTTCATTGAGAGCCTGAACCAGAGATCAATATCGCTTACAAAACCGAATGAGGGATCATAACACAACCCTGCTTCTTTAAGTGTACTTCTCCTGACTAAACCACAGGCACAAATCGGGCTTGCAAAGCTATCGCTCAAAAGCATTTTATCCAGGAGTTCCTTTCCATCCATTATTTCAGGAAAATCCATCAGCAGCTCTTTCCTGTTTGTTCCATTGCTGTTAACCCAGGCAACACCGGGATGAACAAAACCAACATCAGGATTCTTTTCAAGCAGATCATACATCTTCTCTATCAGCTTCGGATCAAATATATCATGGTCATGAAGTATTACTATATACTCACCATTAGAGAGTTCAAGTATTTTATTTAAAATGCCGGGAATATTCAGGTTCTTTTCATTCCTGTAGTATCTTATTCTTGAGTCGGAAAAGGATTTAACAACTTCAGATGTATTATCAGTTGAACAGTCATCACAGATAATAAATTCAAAATTAGAGAAAGTCTGATTAAGCACAAGCGGGATTGAAGTCTTAAGATATTCTGCCCTGTTGTAAGTGGGCATGCCAACTGTAATTTTCGGCTTATTTGGATAACTCATCAGGAAAGTTCTCTAACGAAATCTTTCACAACACCTTTTTCTTTTTGTCTTTTATATTCTCTGTAAGCATCTTTGATTGTGGTATCAATATCAAACTTCGGTTTCCATTCCAGCTCCAGTTCAGCTTTTGTTGCATCGGGATATTTATCATTTGCTTCTTCATATAAAGGTCCGTAAATCTCTTTCGGATCTACAAAAATAATCTCGCTGCTGCTGTTTAATATCCTCTTTACACGGTTTGCAAGATCAAGCACTGTGGTTTTATTTTTAACATTGCCGAGATTATAAGCGTGACCTGTAATTCCTTTCTCCATAGCTAAAATTATTCCGGTTACCATATCATTAACATGAGTAAATGCTCTTACCTGTCCGCCGGTGCCGAAAACAGTTATGGGCTTACCTGCATCTGCAAGCTGAATGAACCGGGGAAGAACAAATCCGCCGAGAGGCGATTGTCTTGGGCCTGAAATATTAAAAGGTCTTACTATTACTGCTTTAAGATCAGTTACCCTGCAGGTATTTATAAGACCGGTTTCAGCAGCAAGCTTTGCAACTGCGTATTCCAGCCGCACAGTTGTTTTGGGAGGCACAACCTTGCTTGTTTCCTCAGAGCAGTATCCTTCAACACCACCGCCATAAATCTCGCTCGTTGAAACATCGAGCAGTTTCACTTTATTCTCTGTGCAATAATTAATTATTGTATAACAATCCCTCACTACATCATAAACCATTTTTCCTGCATGCTTTAATACGCCCGCCGGCCCTACAGGTGAAGCAAGATGATATATTTCATTAATATCTGTTGGATTTTTTTTATTAAAATAATCATCAACCGTAGAGATATCGTAAGTGAGGTTTGTTGGATTTCCGATCTGCTCTAAATAATCTTCAAGCATTACAGGGCTTGTTGAAAGATCATCGACTACATGAACATGGTTATTTTTATCTTTAACCAGCTCCTGCGTTAAAGTTGTACCAAGAAAACCAAAACCACCGGTAATTAAAATTTTTTTCATTATTTAATACTATATTTTTTAGCAAAAATATGAAAAGATATCCCATCGTTTTTTCTAACAGATTCACTGGGATTATTTTCAAACTCTGTTATTGTAAAACCGGCTTCAACTAATTTATTGCTCATCGAGTTTTTATCATACATCCAATAATGCTGCAGTCCAAAGCTGCCCAGCAATTCAAGGATCCTGTATTTTAATGTCGGTCTCTTTTCTTTAGTTAGTAATGTATTCCTAACAAAATCATCTGCATCACTAAAATTATTATTCTGATAATCATTAACTAATTTTTTCAAATCAGGCAATATTAAATGTAACGTACCTCCGGGTTTCAGCGCTCTTCTGAAATCTTTTAAAATCACTAAAGCTTCATCTGGATAAACATGCTCAAGAAAATGAGAGCAGAGTATATGATCAACAGATTCATTTTCAAACTTTAATTTTTTCCTGCAGTCATGCTCCATCAGTATTCCTCTCTGCAAGGCGGTTCTGTATTTCTCCACCATTTCAAGATGGTCTTTTTTAAGAAAAGGTTTTACAACGGGGTATATCTTTGCAAGCTTTATAAAAATACTTTTATCTAAATTTATAAAACCTTCTATAAAGTAAACGGAAGAAGCAATGTTCAGATATTTTTTTGAATTCAGATTCATTATTAATTCAAAGATTTTTCACAAACAGTAATCACACTTCTGGAATTTTTATCATTAATAAATTTTCCAATTGTTTTATCTAAAACTTTTAACAAAAACTGGTTTACCAGGTTAATTGCTCTTTTATTCAGAATTGGATATAAAGTTCTGCTATAGAATCCAATAAATCCTTTCCAATGTCTTGCTTTTTCTAAAACAGAAGTCGACTGAAAAAAAGTTTTGTCTATTCCTTCCTGGTAAATAATGGAAAATTTGTTTTTTTGAAAAAGATTTCTATTCTCTTCAAGGGACTGGTAGCCGATATGCCCGTCTTTTTCTTTGAAAGTTTTGTTATATAAATCAAGGTCCTTCTTTTTTAATATCCTGATAAATGAATTATTCGTTTCCAGGTCATACATAAAAATCAGTTTACCATCCGGCTTCAGCACCCTGTAACATTCCTTAAGAATTTTTTCTTTTTCCTCACCGAGGATATGTTCCCAGAAGAAACTGCTTACAACAGCATCCAGTGAGTTATCGGCAAAAGGCAGCAATAAAGAAGCATCCGACCGGATGCAGAGTTTATAATCACCGCAAATATCCAGAAGTGATTTGTATGAAATATCCAGCCCATACAGATTAAACAGTCTGCTTAGATACTTTATTCCTCCTGCACATCCAAGTTCTAAAACATCGCTACCTTTGGGTATATATTTTTTTAATACTCTTATATACCCAAGATGAAAGAAGAAGAGCACCCAGATATGAACAAGCTTTTCACTCTTTGGTATGAAGGGAATTGGCATTAGATATGCACCTTCGTAAAAGGCATCCTCTTCTTTCAGAAAATCAATGATATTATTTTTTATTGAATAAGTTTCTCTGCTGTCAGAAGCTTTATAAGCACTTTCTTCAGGATAAAATGTCAGCTCGTTGCCGCTGTATGGTGAAATGATTTTAATATTAACGGTCGCAGGCATATTTCTTATTACTTTTTAAGGAATCTATAAACATGTCCCCGTAGTTTGTTAAACACACTAACCGGGAGTAAAATACCTATCACGCTGCTTGTAAAATATATTAACAGGATATTCAGTCTCCGAAAAAAGGTAAGTTCTTTGAACTGTTTAACCTGAGGCGGATATAAACCTTTAATCAAACCTGCAGCAGCAACAAATGCATCATTGCTCCTGTAATTAATCAGCCAGTAAGGGAATGTTGTAAGGTAAATATCTTTTAATATTCTAAATGTTATATATTTTTTGTTGTTTACAAAGTCATTAAACGCAGATACCACAACGTTTATAACAAATGGAAGACCGCCATGCAGCGGTTTAAATTCTTTCCATTTCCTTGGTATAAAATCACGGTATGAATTTGATATTTCATTATCAATCCTTATATCCTTAACGACCAATGCATCCTTAATAAAGAAAAGAACTCCTTTATTCAATATTACAGAGATTGCAAGATACATCTGGAAATAAACGCTGCCGTCATGCTTAGCTGAATTATACTTTTCAAATGTTTCTTTCTTTATTATTACACCACCAATGAAACTAAATGACCTGTAATATCTTAAAGCAGTTTCAAAACCTGTTCCTGCAATACCTGTAATAGTTGCACGCTCAATAATTTCCGATGGATTAGCTTCTTCAAAAAAATTACAAAAACCAATATCAGGTAATCCGTTGTTTTCAAGAAAATCCACTATCTTCTGCACAGCATTTTTATCCGCAAATGAATCATCATTCCCTAACACAATACAGTAATCGCCGCTTGCTATCTCCATTGATTTTCTTGTATTCCTGTCATATCCCATGTTTTCACTGCTCCTTGAATAAACAACCGGGTACTTATGCTTACCAATAATTTTCCTTATCACACTTTCAGTATCATCGGTTGAGCCATCATCACTTATTGCTATTTCAATATTGGGATATGTTTGTTCGGAAATAATATCGAGGTTCTTTAATAAATATTTTATGCGGTTATGCTGCGGGATGCAGACAGAGACTTTAATCATAAAGATATGGAAAGTGCATTTAAGGGCCTGATAATATTATATTGATTAATATCTTTTTAAAGTGTTTAAGAATTATTTTTTTGGAAGATGCTCATTAAATAGTAATATTCATATTGTTAAGCTTAATCTCAGGTAAGGGAAATCCTTTTTCTTCCCCAAAAATTGTATCCAGCATTAACCTGATTCTTAATTCATAGGTATGCTCATTATGAGCTCTTTTGCAGCCGGCCTTTGCTATTCTTTTTCTTAGTTCTTCTTGTTTTAGGTAGAAATCAATTTTTTCTTTTAAATCAGCAAAATCACTGAAAGAAATTATTTCTTCTCCCTCCGTAAACAATTGCTCTATCCCGGGTTTCCAGTTTATTAACTGAAATCCCTCACAAGCCGGAATTTCAAATGCCCGTACATTAATTCCAAAAATTTCTGCTGTGTTTAAATTATTAAGAACAATTTTTGCTGCTTTAAATGCTTTAGCTTTCTCCTCATTATAAACATAACGGTTCATTATCATTCTCTTGATTTCTTTTGTATTCATCCATAAAGGCGGCTGGCTTCCCCATATTTTCACATCATAGGACTTAAGGTTTTTAAAAAAGGCTTCCCGGTTAGAATATAAATTACCGGCGGTTGTTATTTCACAACTATAAGTTTTCAATTCATCGGCAGTTAATTCAACAGGTTTGTGATATACAGGGTTACAGCATTCAGGTAAATAAAATGCCTGCTTTAAAAGCATTTTACTTACATAGCTTACTATGTATGGATCTTTAAAGAATAAATAATCAAAAGCTGCATTAAGAAACATTGCCTTTCCGAAACCCCCGACATGATCCGGAAACCATAAAGCTATTGGTGCTTTTGTTTTGCTTTTTATCCTATCAATAATTTCAGGGAGTAAAAAATCATGCGTTATAATTATTAAATCAATCTTATTTTCTTCAATAATTTTAAAAAGTTTACTGTATTCAATTTTTCTTACAGCCGGAATTTTGGAAGCAAATTCGAATAATGAATTCTTGACATGGAACCACCGGTCAAATACAGGATGGTTATAGCTTGTAGATTTAACACCAGCCTCAAATCTGAATGTTTGATGACCTAACTGAGTCAGTGTTTCTGCAATATGCAGCCCAAAAGATTCCGATCCGAATTTACCGATTATTAATATATTCATGATTTTAGAATAACTGATTCATATTATAATACACAACGATATCCCAAATACTGCATGCAGAATTTTCATCACCTTTTTATTTTATGCACTCAACATGCAGCGAGGGATTACTTTCTATAAGATTACTCTCAACATCTTTAATTTCGGTAATCCTGCTGCTACCGCGATTCATAACAGCTATTTCCTTAAAACCTTCCTCTGCTAATTTGCTTTCGAGGCTATACCTGTCATACATATATTTATGTAAATGAGGGTAACCCTGCATTAAATAAATTATTTCTTTAATAAAATTTTTTAAGAAAGCAGGACTGTTCCTTCTCCTATGTAAGTTTACAGTATGAAGAAATTTATGACTGGCATCGGTTTGCCCATTCTCATATTCTGTTACATACTGTTTTGAAAGCTGATATAAATCAGGAACAACTAATCTTAAAACACCACCGTTTTTTAAAACCCTAAGAGACTCATTTAAAAACAATTCGGCTGTTTTACCGGAAAGATGTTCGAATACATGAGAAGCATAAACAACATCAACACTTTGCGAGGTGAAATTCCATCTCTTATTCAGGTTCATATACCTTACATTCGAAGATTCATAGTAAGTAGATTTTATCAGATTTCTGGCAATAAAGTTTCCAAACACAGGAATCCTTTGAACAAAAGCATTCAGAGATATATCCGTATTAATCCAGTCTGATGGACGGCAGGCACCGCAGCCTACATTCAACAGTATTCTGTTTTTCATTTAAATCCGGATTTCAAAATAGAATCGATCAATTATAATTGAAGGGTCCTGTTAAAATCGGGTATAGGTGATTTTTGAAATTTTATTTTGCAGTTTAAACATATCAGGAAATCTTTTTCATTAATAAATTCACCAAGACATTGAGGACAGGCGAGAATATCTAATAGATTAATCTTTCTTTTCTTTTTCATCTTATAATAACGTCTTACTAATTTCATACCGTACCTTCTAAAATTAATTATTTGATATGATGTATTTGTATCGATTATTAAACTTGTTTTTAGATTGTTAATCCAGCCTACATCTGCTTCAGGATTTATTATCCTGAATTTAATTTTGTCTCTCCAAAAGTATCTTACATGAAAATACTCCGGATTATTATAAAAAAATTTATTCCATTTTTTTGAGTGTCTAATAATTTCCATTTCACCAAAATATTTGTCAGGCTTTTCAGATATTTTTTTATTTATTATTAACTCTCCCTCCAAATCCATAATCTCGAGAACATGCACATTATAGGGTACTAATCTCTCAAAAATTGCATTTGGTGTTTCGATATAACCCGCTTTGCCAACTCTTTGAATTTCTTCAAGAAACAATTCAGGAGTATCTATATGTTCTAAAACATGAAATGCAATAACATAATCAAAAGCTTTATTTTTAAATGGCATTTTGCATGCATCAGCTAATACCATGGGGCGGTCAAAGACAAGGGGAGTAAAACGATGTATATCATCACTATATTTTTCTAATAATATATCAGCCGCCGGATGGGGATTGCCACCAGAACCGACATCCAAAACCAAATCATTATTAGTAATAGGAAGTCTGATTTTCCTGAGACTCCATTTAACTTTTTTAGGAGAATATGATCTAATAGACATAATAAATTTTTTCAACAAGTCTTTTCAAATTTTCATCAGAGCTGTAGAGAACGAGGAGGTCAATGCTATCCTCTTTAGCCATCTTCTGGAAGAGTGGAGAAAAATATTGTATCGGGTGGCTGAGAAGGAAGATGAATTTTTTGGGCATTTAACTATGTGTTTTTACCTCACCCCTGCCTATGCCGAAACGGCTTCGTACAGGCAGGCTTTATCCCTCTCCTTATAACAGGCTGTGTGAAAACATTAATTCGTCAGTCTGAGCGGAGTCGAAGACTGACATTTCAG
>CAZEWJ010000014.1:0-96829 GCA_964515875.1 uncultured Ignavibacteriaceae bacterium
TAGCAATTTATTAATTGTTTATATTAATTAGAAATCTTTTTTACACAGTCTCTAATAGTCGTGGCAATTTCATTTTACATAAAAAGTGCCTTATTAATTATTTACACTTTTTTCTCAGCAGCTTTATAAAGCTTAGTGAAAAATATTTTTCTTGCCCGGTGAAGTCTTGATATAACAACTCCTATAGGGATATCGACAAAATCAGCTATTTCTTCATAATTAAATTTTTCTATATCGCAAAGAATAATTAGAATTCTGAAATCTTCAGGTAGGGAAAATAATGCTTCAGAAAGCTCATCATCAGGCAGATTATTATAAATTTCTTTTTCTAAAATTGAATTATCTGTTGATGAGGATTTTATATTTTCATAAAAATTTTCAGTCTTTTCATAATCGGCTTTGGTTAATTCAGATTTCTTGCTATATGAATTCAGATAGGCATTCCTCGTTACCCGGAACAACCACATTTTATAGTTGGTTCCTTTTTCTAACTTTTCAAAGAACCAAAAAGCTTTACTGTAGGTTTCCTTTAAAAGTTTGCTTGCATCATTTTTATTGCCGGTCATTCTCAAAGCAAAATTATAGAGTGGATCCATATGAGGAATAGCTTGCTGATCAAACTCAGAATATAATTTTATCTTTTCATCCAACGCAGCTAAAATAACCGGGAGAAACATTATATCTCAATTTTTCATTTAACTATCAAACCATTGCCTGTTTTAAATTCAGGCTTCAATGGGTCTAATATAAATCCATTAATCACAACAAATTTAATTTCATTATCTTTTTTAATAATGAAATTCGCTTTCTCTCCAGGCATAATATTTAAAGGTTCATCTTCTGCAGTTTTATAAAAAATATTTACAGGCAGCTTGGTAAAACCTGGTAAAATCATCTCCGTTGATACCACATTTGTGTAGCCTTCTTTATAAAGTTCTGGGAAATCCAGTTCCTTAATTTCCGATAAGGAATTAAACAACTGAGGATAAGTTTTTCCGACGATTATTTCCATGCCTTTAAGGTCATATTCATCATATCCATAAAAGACTGAGAGATCACCAACATCTTCAACAGCAGATTTATAATAAAAATCTTTTGCATCATTATAATTTTCTTCTTCTCTGTTTATGCCGATATCAATTGTATATTCATGTCCGGCATTTTTGTATTTAAGATTTCTTAAGATAAGATTCATAATAAATTTTTCATTAAATGGAATCTTATTATAAACAGAAGGATCTTCTTTCTTATAAGTTTCTTCTGCTATACTTTTAAATGCATAAAGAAGGGAAAGGAAGTTCATTTTGCGAATGAGCTGTTTTTCAGGATCATCTTTATAACCACCTGATTCAATAAGAATAGTTCTTGTTCCCAATTTCTGAAAATTATCACCAAAAGCTCTTGGCTCAAAGTCATCCGAATATTTGGCAATATGTCCGGGAATGAAGTTAGAAAGGTTGTTGTAAATCCCCGAGATTAATTTTATTGCATCTTCTCTTACAGTCGAAACACTTTTTTCATAATCAATTGTTGGCGCAAGAAAAGATAAAGTCGCAGGTTTTGAACTATTACCAACTGAATATCTTGTACTCTGGTCGTGAAGATTAAATCCAAAATCTGCTTTAAGGCTGTCAAAAACACTCATTAAAAGTTCGCCTTCGGGTGTTTGCTGACGGACAGCATCACGGTTTATATCAATCTCAAAAATATTTCTTCTCTGGTAAATCTCAGCTCCATCGGGATTTACCAACGGCATAAAATATATAGTAAGCTTATTACGAATTAAATTTCTAAAATCATTAAATGAATCATCAGCTTTAAGGAAATTGAAAATATCCAACAGAGCCATTGTAGCTGTTGGCTCATCGCCATGCATTTGAGACCATAAAAAAACTTTTACAGATCCTTCTCCCCAGCGTATTAAGTAAATTTCTCTTTTCTCTGCTGACATACCGGCTTTCTTAACCGTAAAAAAATTTTTATCTTCCAAAGAAGTTATAAGCGGTTTGATATCTGAATGTTTAAACCTTCTGTGGTTGATGGATTTTTCATGATAGCTGTTATATTGTTGATCAAGTGATTTTAGAAAATCGAGGTCTTGTGCGAAAGTTATCATAGGAAAAATTAATATTAGTTTTAGAATAAATTTAAGCATAACATTTATTAAAATTATTTGAATCTTAATTTATTTACTTAAGTTTTTGAATGCAAAGGAGGAAATAAATTGGTAATATCAGCATTAAAGATTGGTTCACCGGCACCTGATTTTAATCTTCCTGCTGTTGATGGTAATAATTATTCGTTATCTTCATTTAAAGACAGTAAAGCACTTGTTGTTATTTTTAGCTGTAATCATTGTCCTTATGTCCAGGCTTATGAAGAGAGGATAATTAAACTGCAGAAAGATTATAAAGATAAAAGTGTAACCGTTGTTGCAATAAATGCTAATGATATAACAAACTATCCCGATGATTCTTTTGATCATATGGTTGACCGGGCTAAGAAGAAAGGATTTAATTTTCCTTACTTGCGGGATGAAGAACAAACTGCTGCAACTGCTTATGGTGCAATCCATACTCCGGAAATATTTCTTTTCAACAAAGAACGTAGGCTGGTTTATACCGGAAAGATAGATGATAACTGGCAGGAACCCGAGAAGGTAAGAAATCAATATTTAAAAAATGCTATAGATGAACTTCTGAAAGGAAAAGAAATCTCAGTTCCGGAAACTTATTCCATTGGGTGTACCATTAAGTGGAAGGCTTAAGGATGGAAGATGGAAAATGGAAGATGGAAGATGGAAGATGGGAAAATCAGTAAGCTGTAAGCAGTTCGCAGTAGGCAAGTAACAAGTCATTAAAATAGTCATTCAATTATGATCAATATCATAATTATAATAATAAAACTAAATTACAATGAATGACGGCGAAGCCTTAATGACAGCGAAACGAATGACTAAAAACTAATGACAAATGACTAAATTACCTTGGAATGCCTATTTCTTCTTCAAACTTATTAATTATAAATAAGGGATTGTGTGAAATGCTGAAACAGTAAACCGGATAAAGCTGTGAGAAAGTCTTTAAAATTTCGAGAAGTATATCTGATGAATATATGATTTCAGAATCTTTACTCAGCTCTTTCTGCAGCAGAAAAAATTTAGTGCGAGCCATTGTGTTAAAATCTCTTTCAATATCAAAACCCTTGGAAATTAATTCAGGCTCTTTATTCATTTCATAAAAATCAAACTTGCCATTTAGTTCAAATCTTCTGAAAGTTTCGACAAGTTCATCTTTATTTCCCGGCAAATTTTTTTTGAAGTATAACTCGTTCCCTATAGTATTATTTATAAACAAACCATACTCAATTCCTTTTTGATCAATGTAAATATAAAACTCACTGTCTTTCTTAAGCCTTCTGAAGTGAATGAGGAAATAAGTGCGGTAAGGAACTTTGTCTGAAAAACGGGCATCCTTATTAATCCTTAACATAGTTTTATCAAATTTTGGCTCGGTGTTTATCTTTGGTTCAAGCTGTTTAAAGAATGGCGCAAGACTGTTGATTAAAGTTTTTGCAGGAAGGATAATATAATTAGCGTATCTTTCTCTGTTTTGTGCGAACCATTGTAATGAGTTATTTTCTGAAAGTTCACCAAAGAACTGAAAACTCTCTTTGCTGAATCCCGTAAAAGAAGATGAATCTGAAATCAATACATAAGTCCAAGATTTATTGTAAGATAAAACCCGCCAATATCTTTTCTAAATCTTCCTTCTAAACTTTCAACTCCTTCGTCAAAGAAGTGAACAACATAATATCTTAAATTAATTCCGAGCAGGCTTGATTTGTCTATTCCAAAATTAGCTCCAAAACCTACATAACCACCTGCAGCAAATTTTGCCCTGGCATATCCAAAAGCATTGAAGAATTCTCTTTCGTAAGGAGTAGTAACTGCTATTGATGGACCAACACCGGCATTTACATAGGGACGCAAATTATCATGAATTAATTTTTCAAATAACCTGTATTGAAGTCCAACGTTAAAAGGAATCATAAAAATTCTGTTCTTTTTGCCTGCAACAGGTAATGGATTTCCAAAATAGTCATAATATTGAAATTCATTATCTTCTTTTATTTCTGAAAATGAAAAATCAACAAAGCCAGTAAGATTATTGGTGAACTGCCGTCTGTAAAAACCTCCAAAGCCAACGCCGCCTTCACCGAACATAATATCAAGCCCTAAAGCATTGTCTGGAAAAACCTCAGGTTCCTTCTCAGGTGCCAGCTCACCGATTTCCTGTGCATTTACTATTAAGAAAGGAATTAGTAATATTGTGGTTAATAACAGCTTTTTCATAAAAAATAACTTATTTGTTGTTTTTAATATAATCAACATAAATATAAATTCAAGAACTTTTTACGTCGTCATATTTTATGTATGCTTCAGTTGACAAACCCGCTTTCTGGGAAGAAAAATATAAAACAAACCAAACTAACTGGGATACAAAGAATGCAAATCCTGTTTTTACAGAACTATTAGATGATTCAGAAATTATTAAACCCGGAAAGTTGCTTATTGTTGGTTGTGGCAAAGGTTATGACGCTGTAATTGCAGCAGAAAAAGGATATAAAGTAACTGCTATAGATTTTTCTTCAACTGCAATTGATTATGCAAAACCATTAGCAGTTCAAAGCGGAGTTAATATTGAATTTTTGATTGAGGATATTTTTACGCTTAGTGATTATTATACTGAAAGCTTCGATTTGGTTTATGAATACACAACTTATTGTGCCATCAACCCTGAACGAAGAAAAGAATTTGCTAAAAAGATTTCTTCACTAATTAAAAAAGGCGGAAGATTAATTACTATTTTATTCCCTGTAGATAAAAAAGAAGACGGCTTACCCCGGCAGGATTTCAGCGAGACAGGACCTCCGTTCAGTGTTGATGTGCAGGAGTTTTACAAAAATTTTTCAGAATATCTTCATCTTGAATTATCAACTAAGCAAGTTAATTCAATTGAGCCTCGTAAGGGGAAAGAAATTTTACAGATTTATTTTAAACCTAACGTAGTTAAACGTTAATAGTTAATTGTTAATCGGAAACTAGAACACGATTAACGTTTAACGATTAACTATTAACATTCTTTGATAATCTTATGTAATTATGATGCAAAATATTTTTGTAAATTATTTTTATCCGCTAAGATGATATTAACCAAAAGCCTTGAAAAATCAATTGACCTTGATTTTGAAATTGACAGGATTATAAAATCAAACCATCTTGAAAGACTTCTTCTCATAGTTCCTACCAACAGGAAGAGCAGGTATTTAAAAAAAGAAATTATTTCTCTTTCATCTTCAAATGCTGTTTCCACAATTAACGTTGAAACGATTGGAACCTTTTCTACAAAAATTTTTTTTGGTGATCAGAAAAGTACATCAAATGTTTTAAGTGAATCTGCTTCCGCAGTGTTGTTAAGACAAAGTTTCCAGGAAGTTAAGACTAAATACTTTTCAAATTATTCAGGAGAAATTCCTTCCGGAACTTTGGAGAGAATAAGAAATGTAATATCTGAATATAAAAAGCAGGGAATAACTCCGGAAATTTTGAAAGCCGAAAGTAAAAACCTTAAATCTTCTGAAAAAAATAAAGCCGAAGATATTTCTGAGATATATGCTAATTACCAGGGAAAAATTAAGCAGCTTAATGTTAATGAGATTGGAGATATTTATTCTGAGATCATCCAAAATTCTCCTATAGAATTTACAGATAAATTCAGAAGTCTTTACCCTAAAGCTGATTTGATTATTATTAATGGATTTGATGAATTCACAACCCCTGAAATTGAAATAATTGATCTGGTCTCTTTAATCAGCAACAGCAGGCTCTTCCTAACTTTTGATTATTACAAAAATCCTCTCATTTTTTCACATCTTGAAAAATGTTATTCAAAGCTTATTAAGAAAGGATTCGGAGAAATCAAGGATCTCTCTCCGGCAAGTTTCAATAAATTCAGGCTTTCAGTAAGAGAAAATTTATTTCTGAAAAGACCAGAAAAACAAACTTCTTTTACCGATAGACTTACTTTTATCCCGGCAAGAAATCGTGAAGCTGAAATAGAACTAACTGCAAAAGAGATTAAAGATCTTATAACTAAAAAGAAAGTTGAGCCTCATAAAATTTGTGTAGCTTTTAATCTTATACAAAAATATTCCCCTGTTATAAGAGATATTTTTTCTTTGTATGGCTTGCCTTTTAATCTTACAGACAGATTTTCTCTAAGCAATTCTTCTCCTGTAACTGCATTGATAAATTTTCTTGAAATTCTTGAGAATGATTATTTCTACAAAAATATTTTCCGTGCATTAAGCAGCGGTTATATAAATATTAAAGGAGTTGATCTTTCAAGCCTTCTAAAAGGTTCAAAGGAATTAAAAATTCTTTCCGGTTATGAAAGATGGACGACAGCATTGAATGATGCTTTAACTCTTGGAATTAATGAAGATCCGTTTGACAGGTTTTCCGATAAAAAAGAATCCTTTACTAAAGCATTAAGCTCACTTCAAACACTCAACAATTATTTAAAACATTTCAAGGGAAAGCAAAGGATAAAAGAGTTCCGGGAAAAGCTTATTGATTTAATATTTATGCTTGAAATTCCTGCCAGCTTAATAAATGATGAAAGCGGTGAAGCCTGCCTGCCGGTAGACATGGTTGAAAAAAATATAAAAGCGGTAAATACTTTTATAGAAATAATTAATGAAGTTCTGAATCTGCTTGAAGAAGAATATGGAGAGTCAGAAAAATTCAATTTAAAATTTTTCCTTAACCAGGTAAGAACTGCCGTTGTTTCCGCAAGATATAACATTAAAGAAAAACCTGGATACGGAATCCAAATAACCACTTTGAATGAAATACGCGGACTTGAGTTTGATTATCTTTTTATCTGCGGAATGTGCGATGGTGATTTGCCAACCCGTTATAATCCGGAAATTTTTCTTTCTGGTTCTTATTTGAGGTTAGAAGATAATCATCAGACTGAAGAGAGGTATCATTTTTATCAAGCTCTTTGCTGCTGGAAAAAAGGTTTATATCTGACTTATCCTTTAAGTGAAGAAAGAAAAGAGCTTGTCCAATCAAACTTCTTAACCGAGTTTAAAAATCTTTTTAGCCTTACTGAGAAATCTGAAAATGATTATAAAAATACTCTTTACTCTAAAGAAGAGCTCTTAAAGCTTGCGGGGACTGTTGACACTTCTCTATTGATTGAAAAATATGGCAAAGAAAAAATTGCTGTGAGTGCTGATGAAATTGAAAATGCAAAAAGGATTAGCATCTTAAGAAGAGATGAGATGCTTGGAGATTCTCCTTTTGTGGGAGATATTTATGAATCGTTGAATAATGAAGATAAAGATTGGCTAAAGGATTTAAAGTTCAGGCAGTATTCAATTTCGCAGCTTGAGACTTATGCTAAATGTCCTTACAAATATTTTGCCGAAAGAATTTTAAAACTTGAGGAGATTGAAGAACCAACTGAAGAAGTTGAAGCGCTTGAAATGGGAAGCTTGCTTCATAATATTTTCTATGAGTTTTATAAAAGATTAAAAGATAAAGGAGTAATTCTTTATAAATGTTCGGATGATGAATTTAGTTTTGCAAGAGAGCTTCTTTTTTCTATTGCTGAGAAAAAAATTGATGAAGCAAATTTTAAATCACCTTTAAGCTTTTATGAGAGAGAAAAAATTCTCGGGTTAAATAATAAAAAAGAAAACTCTATTCTTTTTGAATTTCTTAAACAGGAAAGAATGAACAGCGATGGATTTGTGCCGGAATTTTTAGAAGTAAGCTTTGGAAGAATTGATAAAGAAGATTTACCCGATTCAATTAAAAATTTAAAAGCAAAAGGAGTTTTAATAAGAGGAAAAATCGACAGGGTTGATCTGAATTCGAATAAGAAGCAGTTCAGAGTGGTAGATTATAAGCTTGGTGGCGCAAAACCATCACCTGCAGATCTTGAAACGGGAATTTCATTGCAGCTTCCATTATATATTTATGCTGCAAAAAAATTAATTAAAGCTCAGTTAAATAAAGATTATGAAGCAGCTGGTGCAGATATTTATTCTTTAAAATTTAAAGAAAATAGTTTTGGAAGATTATCAGTTAAGAACCTGTCTTTAAATAAGACAACGACAGAAAATTTAATTGAGATATGTCTCGATTCTATAGAAAAATATGTAGCTTCAATTAGTGCAGGCAAATTTCATCTTACACAATTGAATGACCGCGAAAATAAAGTTTGCAGGTTTTGCGGCTTTAGGTCTATTTGCAGGATTGAAGAGAACAATTAACCCTATTCCAAAATTCCATTATTCCGAATATCCGGGATATATTAATTAATTTTTTTAGTTGTTCATTTTAAGAAAAGGATTTATTTTGCTATTAAAATCTTTCACAAATAATTAACGTAAGGGATATTCATGAAAAAAAGAATCGCTACTATTTATTTCTCCTCCAAATTTTTTCTCTGTTTTTTTTCTTTAATGTTTTTTGTAATTGGAATTTTGAATTCCAATGCACAAACTAATACAAGCAGCATTTGGCAGGATGTTAATGAAAGCTCAATTATTGATAACCAAAACAGGCAGATTATTCCACAAGTGTATAGAACAGTTTCATTAAATATTACCGAGTTAAAAAATATTCTAAATCAGGCACCTCTTGAGTTTAGCCCTGAAGCAGGAACATTAACAGTCAACCTTGAACTTCCGCTTCCAAATGGTGGATTCGGAATTTTTAATATTCTCGAATCTCCAATAATGGACCCAGCTCTTGCAGCTAAATTCCCTGAACTAAAAACATATATAGGGTATGGAATAACAGAAAACATTTTCAATGTAAGATTTGATTTTACACCTTTAGGTTTTCATGCTATGATACGCACAATAGATGGAACAATTTATATTGATCCTTATAGTTATGGAAATATCATTAGTTATATAAGTTATTATAAAAAAGATTATTTACCGTCAGAAGATAATCCTTTTATTTGCGAAGGTCCTGAAGATGAAACAGGAATATCTGAAGAAATTAGAAATCTTATTTCCAATGGAATTGACTATAGAATTGGTGAGCAATTGAGAACTTACCGGCTTGCTCTGGCTGCAACCGGAGAGTATACTGCTTTTCACGGCGGAACAGTAATAGCAGGAATGAATGCAATTGTAATTGCTGTGAACAGAGTTAATCAAATCTATGAAAATGAAGTAGCAGTTAGAATGATTTTAATTGCCAACAATGATACTCTTATATATACTAATTCAGCAACAGATCCTTATTCAAATAATAATGGATCTACAATGCTGGGTCAGAATCAAAATAATTTAGACTTAATTATTGGGAATGCTAATTATGATGTAGGACATGTATTTAGCACAGGAGGAGGAGGTGTTGCAAGTTTAGCGGTGATCTGCAGAACTGGTCTTAAAGCAAGAGGAGTAACAGGCCATTCACAGCCTATCGGAGATCCCTTTTATGTTGATTATGTAGCACACGAAATGGGTCATCAGTATGGAGCCAATCATTCATTTAATGGAAATGCCGATGCTTGCGGAGGAGGTAACAGAAATCCTTCTACTGCTTTTGAACCCGGAAGCGGAGCTACTATTATGGCTTATGCAGGTATTTGCGGTACTCATAATCTTCAAAATTTCAGTGATGATTATTTTCATGGTATAAGCCAGGATGAAATTGTTGCATATACAACTTCAAGTTTTGGAAATTCCTGTCCTGTAGTTATATCAACAGGCAACAATGCACCGGTTGTAACGATCCCCACAGGGGGATTTAATATTCCTATTAATACTCCTTTTACAATGACTGGATCAGCTACTGATCCTAATGGTGATCCACTAACTTATTGCTGGGAAGAATTTGATCTTGGACCTGCAGGACATCCAAATACACCTTCAGGTAATGCACCTATATTCAGAAGTTTTGATCCTGTTTCATCAACAACAAGAACTTTTCCCAAACTATCTAATATCATTAATAACTCACAAACCATCGGCGAGATACTTCCGGGTTATTCAAGGAATCTTACCTTTAGATTAACGGCAAGAGATAACAGAACCGGTGGCGGTGGAGTAGGAAAAAGTTCTAATCTTGTATTTACTGTTACAAATACTGCGGGGCCATTCATCGTTACTTCGCCAAATACAACTGTTAATTGGCCGGCATTATCTAATCAAACTATAACATGGAATGTTGCAAGTACCAATACTGCACCAGTCAATTGTGCATTAGTAAATATTCTTCTTTCAACGGATGGTGGTCAAACTTTTTCAATTACAATAGTATCTAATACTGCCAATGATGGTTCGCAAGATGTATTAATACCAAATAACCAAACAAGCACTGCAAGAATAAAAATTCAGGCAGCAGATAATATTTTCTTTGATATGTCAAATGCAAATTTTGTAATAAGCGAAGCTGTTCCTGTTGAGCTTGCTACGTTCAATTACTTTATTGATGCTAATACTGTAACCCTGAATTGGATTACTGCAACAGAAGTAAATAATGATGGTTTTGAGATTCAGAGAACAGAAGGGCTGGAAAATGACTTAACAACTAAATGGAAGCCAATCGGTTTTATAAATGGAAAAGGTACAACTACAGAATCCAGCTTTTATTCATACTCAGATGCAGGGTTACAGCCGGGTAATTATTTGTACAGATTAAAAATAATTGATATTGATGGTTCATTTGAATACAGCAACGAAATTAATGTTGAAGTTAAACCGCCAGCTGTATATTCACTTGCACAGAATTTCCCTAATCCGTTTAACCCAAATACACTTATTCAATACCAGCTTCCTGAAAAGGGATTTGTAATATTAAATGTTTATGATGCAATTGGAGTTGAAGTGGCAACCTTAATTAATGAAGAGAAAGGAGTAGGAATTCATGAAATTTCTTTTGATGCTTCTTCATTAACAACAGGTGTGTATTTCTATACTTTACATTCTGGAAATTTTGTTAAAACAAACAAAATGCTTCTGCTGAAATAATTTGCTAAATCAAGAAATCCAGTTCATTTAAGGAATTGGTTTGTTCAATAAAATTATGAAATGAAAGACCCCGTTTTACGTGCGGGGTTTTTCTTTTATTATAAATACTTCTTGACAACGTAAACTAAAATTTATAATTTTTCATAGTCCCGACTTGTCGGGATAATTTTTTTATACTTTTATTATTCATAAATAATCAGGTAACACATGTCTGAACAGGGATTTGTTTATTTAACGAGAGAGAGACTCATTGAATTAGAGAAAGAGCTTCAGGATTTAAAAATAAATGGCAGAAAAGAGATTGCAAATAAGATTGCCGAGGCAAGAGCCCATGGTGATCTTTCCGAAAATGCTGAATATGATGCGGCGAAAGAAGAGCAGGGTTTGTTTGAATTAAAGATCAGCAAGATGGAAAATATTCTATCCCGTGCAAGAATAATTGATGCTTCCCAGTTTACTGAAGGCGAGGTTCATATTCTTTCAGGAGTTAAAATTAAAAATCTAAAAACAAATAAAGTATTTAATTATATTCTGGTCTCTTCTGAAGAAGCGGATTTCCAGTCAGGAAAGATTTCTGTTACTTCACCTGTTGGGCACGGTTTAATGGGAAAAAAGGTTGGTGATAAAGTTAAAGTAAAAGCTCCGGCAGGTATTTTAGATTTTGAAATTCTCGAAATAAAATAGCAGTAAAGATTTTATAAAAATTGACAGACGAATCATACATAAAATTAGCTATAGAGATAGCAAAAAAAGGTTATGGCAAGGTAAGCCCAAACCCTTTAGTTGGCTGTATTATGGTTAAGAATGATAGAATATTAGGAGCCGGTTTTCACGAAAAATTTGGCAGCAAACATGCAGAAGTTAATGCTATTGAAAAAGCAGGGAATAATGTAGAAGGAGCCACACTTTATTCAAACCTTGAGCCTTGCAGTCATTATGGGAAAACACCTCCTTGCGTTGATTTAATAATATCCAGCAAGATAAAAAAAATCGTTATTGGTACTCTTGATATGAATCCGCAGGTAAGTGGAAAAGGAGTAAAAAAATTAAAAGCTGCCGGAATAGAAGTTAAAGTTGGCATTCTCGAAAATGAGTGCATCGCTCTGAATAAATTTTTCTTTAAATATATTACAAAAAAATTACCTTATGTTACTTTAAAAGCTGCTCAAACTATTGATGGAAAAATTGCAGATAAATCAGGCGAATCATCCTGGATTTCATCAGTCCCTTCAAGAAAATTTGTTCATGGTCTTAGAGCAAGATATGATGCTGTTTTAGTTGGTGCAGGAACTGTTGAAAAAGATGACCCAAAATTAACCGTAAGACTTACAGAAGGAAGAAATCCTAAAAGAATTATTCTTGATCCTGATCTCAGATTAAAGCTGAATCATAAAATTTTTACAAGGAATTCAGATAAGAATCTTATTGTAATTACATCAAAGAAAAGTATGGGAAAGAAAAGAAGAATTAATAAATTAAATTCACTTGGAGTCACACTTCTTTTCGCAAAAGAAGAAAAGGAAGATAGAATAAATTTAAAGAGTGCTTTGCGAGAACTTCAAAAAATAGGAATTGCATCGGTTTTAGTTGAAGGAGGAAGCCAGGTTTTCACTTCTTTTATTAAAGAAAATCTATTTGATGATATGATAACCTTTATTAGTCCTAAAATTCTTGGATGCGGAGTTCCGGTTGTTGGTAATCTTGGAATTAAGCAGCTTAAAAAATCTTTGAAAATAAAGATTAATAATGTGGAAAAAATTGGTGATGATGTTATGGTTGAGTTTTATAAATGAAAGGGGAAAATGTTTACAGGATTAGTTGAAGAAACAGGTAAATTAAAAAATAAGTTAAAGACCGGGAATGGTTTTCAGCTTACATTCACTGCTGAAAAAGTTTTGGATGATCTTGAAACCGGAAGCAGCATAAGTATAAATGGCTGCTGTCTTACAGTTGTAAAACGAGATGAGAATACTTTTTCTGTTGATACAATTGAAGAGACGCTTAAAAAAACAAACTTGGGTGCTCTTGAATTGAATAGCAGGGTTAATCTTGAAAGACCATTGAAAGCCGATGCAAGGCTTGGCGGGCATTTTGTTTTAGGACATGTTGATACAACAGGAACTGTTATAGATATTGAAGAACTTTCTAACAGCCATTTTATGAAAATCAGGTTTCCGGATAATTTTAAAAAATTTCTTATCTATGTTGGTTCAATATCAATTGATGGTGTTAGTATGACTGTAGCAGAGCTTGGTGAAAACTGGTTTGGAGTTGGTATAATTCCTTTTACCTGGCAGGAAACTATTCTTTCTGATAAAAAAGTTAGTGATAAAGTTAATCTTGAATTTGATGTTCTGGGAAAATATGTTGAAAGAATTATGGAAGGAAAGAAGGACGATATTCCTGTCTGAATGTAATGAAAAAGATTGAACAAAAAGTTCTTAAATTTATTGATGAAAAGAATCTTATAGAAAAAAATGACAAAGTGCTTATAGGTTTAAGCGGTGGTCCAGATTCGGTTTTTTTACTTCACCTTCTAAAAAAATATTCTAAAAAACTGAAAATATTTCTTGGTGCTTTACATATAAATCATCTCTTAAGGGGGAAAGAAGCTGATATGGATGAGAAGTTTTGCAAGGAACTTTGTAAAGAATTGTCTGTTCAATTTTATTCAGTAAGGAAAAATATAAAAGCGGTCGCTTCAAAAGAAAAAATTTCTACTGAAGAAGCAGGAAGAAAAGTTCGTTATAAAGAATTTGAAAAATTTTTAGTAAAGGGAGGATACACTAAAATAACAACAGCACATAATTCAGATGAAAATTCCGAAACAGTTCTGCTAAATCTTATTAAGGGTTCAGGACTTCAAGGGTTATCAGGAATTCCTCCTTTAAGAGATAATATTGTAAGGCCACTTTTAGTTTTAACTAAACAAGAAATAATTAATTACCTGGAATATAATAAACTAAAATACAGAACTGATCTTACCAATTTTACGGATGATGCAGAAAGGAATTTCCTTCGCAACAAGGTTATACCATTAATTAAGGAAAGATTGAATCCTTCTTTTTCAAGTACAATATTAAAATCTTCAGAAGTTTTCAGAAATATTAATAATATTATAAAGAAGAAAACAGATGAAGCAGCTGACAAACTGGTTTCTAAAAAGGAAAATTATATAAGCATATCATTACCTGAGCTGAATAAAATTGAAACTGAATACAGGAGTGAAGTTCTTCGCTATATATTTAAGAAGGAATTTGATATACAAATATCATTTGATGATTGCAATAAAATACTCTCATTACTGAATAAGCAAACAGGTAAAAGCATACAAATATTTGAGAATATAAAGGTCGCTAAAGAAAGAACAGAATTAATTATTCATAAAACAAAAATTGAAAAAGAAATTAAAACTTTTACTGTTAATGCCGGAGATACTATCAGAATAAATGATAAAGAACTTTCTATAAAAGAAATTGCAACAATTAAACCAAAATATAGTCTTAACAAGAACCTCGAATTCATAAGCGGGGATAAAATAAGTAATGATTTTTTTGTAAGAAGATGGATGCCCGGCGACAGGTTCTTCCCTTTTGGAATGAGAGGTTCAAAAAAGGTATCTGATTTTCTCAATGAGCAAAAAATTTCTTCTTTAAAAAAGAAAGAACAGATGATTTTACTTAATCAAAACAGAATAGTTTGGGTAATAGGTTTAAGGCTTGATGAGCGTTTCAGAGTAATTTCCGAAACAAAAAAGGTTTATCAGTTATGCCTGTTGTAAACAAAGATGATAAAATAGTTGTGGGTCAGGAAATTTTTGTTCCATTAATCAGTGCAGAAAAAATTCAGGAGAGAATTAAAGAACTGGGAATTCAAATTTCAAAAGATTACGAAGGCAAAACCCCAGTTTTTATAGGAGTCTTGAATGGAGCATTTCTCTTCCTTGCAGATTTATTAAAGAATATTTACGTTGACTGCGAAATTGATTTTTTTAAGCTCTCAAGTTATGGTGATGAGAAAATTTCTTCCGGCAATGTAACGCTGATTAAAGAATTAAACTGCGATGTAAACGAAAGAGATATAATTATTGTTGAAGATATAGTTGATTCAGGTTTATCAATTAAGTATATCGAGGAATTATTCTCCAAATTTAAACCTGCAAGTATGAAGGTTGTATCGCTTTTAGTGAAGCGGGAAAGTCTTAAATATAATATTAAAATTGATTATATTGGGTTCGAGGTTCCAAGCCGGTTTGTAATTGGTTTTGGCTTGGATTATGCACAGAAATTCAGGAATTTACGATCAATATATGTTTTAGAGGAATGACTTAACTAATGCAAAAGGAAATATATAATTTTAATATGGCTGATAATAAAAACGAAAAAAAAGAAGGAAATAAAAAGCCCTCCAAAGGGTTTGGATCAAATAAACCTGATGATAATTTTGATTGGTCAAAAGTTATCAGGCTGGTTTTTGGCTGGGGAGCTGTAATTGTTGCAGCAGTAATTGTTATGCAGGTTTTTAGAACGGGATCTGCTAATTATGTGGAAATTCCTTACAACCAATATGAAAAATTTCTTAATGAGGATAAGATTTCAAAAGCAACAATTACTAAATCAGATGTAAATGATTATTCTTTTAAGGCAGAACTAAGAAGCAAAGAAATTGTTCGCATTAACAATACCGAACAAACAATTGAACAATTTTCTGTTTACCTGCCGGAACCGATAATCAGAGACCAGGAAGCTATTTGGAAAGCAAAAGGAATTAATTATTCATTTGATAAAGAATCGAATGAATGGTTGAATGTGCTTGTCAGTTTTGTCCCCTGGATTATAATAATTGCAGTCTGGATTTTTATTATGAGGAGAATGCAGGGAACCGGAGGTGGAACACGGGGAATTTTCTCATTCGGAAAAAGTAAAGCAAAATTAATTACACAAGCCGGTACAAGAATAACTTTTAAAGATGTTGCCGGTACCGATGAAGCTAAAGTTGAGCTTCAGGAAGTAATAGAATTTTTAAAAGAGCCAACTAAATTTCAAAAGCTTGGTGGTAAAATTCCCAAAGGAGTTCTTCTTTTAGGACCTCCCGGAACAGGTAAAACTCTTTTAGCAAGAGCAGTTGCCGGTGAAGCAGGTGTACCTTTCTTTTCCATTAGCGGTGCTGATTTTGTTGAGATGTTTGTGGGAGTTGGGGCAAGCCGTGTAAGAGATCTTTTTGAACAAGGAAAGAAGAATGCGCCTTGCATTATCTTTATAGATGAGATTGATGCTGTTGGACGACACAGAGGTGCCGGTTTAGGCGGTGGACATGATGAACGCGAACAAACTCTTAACCAGCTTCTGGTTGAAATGGATGGGTTTGAGCAGAATACAGGTGTTATAATAATTGCCGCAACAAATCGTCCTGATATTCTTGATCCAGCTTTGTTAAGACCTGGAAGATTTGACCGGCAGATTGTAGTGGATAGACCTGACGTTAAAGGACGTGAAGGAATTCTTAAAGTCCATACAAGAGATATTCCTTTAGCTCCAACTGTAAAACTTGATGTTCTTGCAAAGGGAACTCCGGGTTTGGCAGGTGCAGATCTTGCTAACCTTGTTAATGAAGCTGCTTTGCTTGCTGCAAGAAAAAATAAACCTAAAGTTGAAATGATTGATTTCGAGGAAGCTAAGGATAAAGTGATGATGGGAATGGAAAGAAAAAGTATGATCATTTCTGAAAAGGAAAAAAAGATAACTGCTTATCATGAAATTGGTCATGTTCTTGTTGCAAGAATGCTTCCTGAAGCAGATCCGGTTCATAAAGTAACTATAATACCACGTGGCAGAGCGCTTGGTGTTACAAGCTATCTTCCTATTGATGAAAAGCATACTTATTCCAAAGACTATCTTGAAGCAGTTATAACCTATGCACTTGGCGGAAGAGCAGCAGAAAAAATTGTCTTTAACCATTATACTACCGGTGCAGGAAATGATATTGAAAAGGCAACCAACATTGCTCGTAAAATGGTTTGTGAATGGGGAATGAGCGAGATACTTGGTCCTTTAAGCTATGGTGCAAAAGAGGAAGAAATTTTTCTTGGAAGAGAAATACAAAAACATAGAGACTATAGTGAAAAAACTGCAATCGAAATTGATGAAGAGATCAGAAGAATTGTAATCGCAGGTATGCAGAGATCAGAAGATATTCTTAACCAAAATCTTGATCTCCTTCATAAGCTTTCTGAAGAATTACTTGAAAGAGAAATTCTGGATTCCTTTGAGATAGAAAAAATTATTAAAGGGGAAGAACTACCGCCATTTAAGAAAAACGGTAGCCCTGAAGATGAAAAGCAGGAAGATGTACCTGAACATGTAAAGAAGCTTATAGATCAGAGAAAACCGAAAGAAACTTCCCCTAAAGATGATTCCAATTGATCGTGAGACTATTAATTACAGAGATGAATTAGTAAGAAAGCTGATTCATCTCTGTTCATTATCCATTCCTATAGTTTATTATTTCATTTCAAGAGAAACAGCAATTCTAATCCTTGGGATATTGACTTCTGTTGCGCTGTTTATTGATCTTAGTCGTTTTTTCCATCCATCTTTTGGGAAAATTTTTTATAAGATTTTTGGATTTTTATTAAGGAAGCATGAAGTAAATCATGCCAAAAAAAATCTTAATGGTGCTACCTATGTTCTTATGTCAGCACTAATCTGTGTGATAATTTTACCAAAGGTACTTTTCATAACTGCATTCAGTATCCTGATAGTAAGCGACAGCCTTGCTGCTTTAATTGGAAGAAAATTTGGCAGAACGAAATTCCTTGCTAAAAGTTTTGAAGGAACTTTGGCATTTTTTATAAGTGCAAGTATCGTTATTTTTTTTACACCTAAAGTAAATTATGGAATGATGGAATATGTAATTGGTTTTATCGCAGGTTTTGTCGGAGGAATTATTGAAAACATCTCATTCGGGTTTGCAGATGATAATCTTTCCATCCCGATTTCGATCGGTTTAACAATGTGGTTTTTATATATCATTTTACTTCCAAATACTGAGCTAATTCTGACCGGTGTTCCTAATTAAGATGAAGAGTTTAATTCCTTATATATTTTTATTCCCTCTTTTAGTCATCACAGGTTGTGATCCATCAACAGAACCGGCAAGTGGTTTGGAAGATGAGATATATGTAGTTGCTGATTTAGCAGAATTTGAAGAGTTGAGAACCGCTCTTGAAACCACCTTTGAAAAAATAATTTATACACCCCAGCCTGAAAAACTTTTTAAACTTAACAGAATTTCTGTCAATGAAATTGAGAAATATCAAAACAAAAAAAACCTGATAATTGCCGCACCTCTTAATTCGAATTCAACAACATCTCAATTTATAAGAGCCATAATTGATTCTGCAGCACGAATGAATTTAGTTGAGAAGGATGAATTCTTAATTAAGAAATATGATCTCTGGGCGAAAGATCAACTTGTTATGGTTTTAACTTCACCGGAAATGCGGGAACTTAAACTAAATATTCTCCGGAGTAAAAATGATTTGCTTTATTCTTTCCAGCAGATATCGGATAAAAGATTGTATTCCTCTCTTTATAACGCAGAAAATGAACAGGAGGGTATTGAAGGAAAGCTGCTTAAAGATTACGGCTGGCTTATTTATATTCACGCTGATTTCCAGCTTGAGCTTAACAAACCGGAAGATAATTTTGTCTGGATAAAGCGAACATTAAATAATGAAATGGAAAAATGGATCTTCATTCACTGGATTGAAAATGCTTCTCCGGAGCTTCTGAATCCCGATTCAATCAAAGCCATAAGGAACAGGATAACAAAAAGATATTATCCACCAGAAGATGGAGCTTATGTTGTAATTGCAAAAGATTATTACACAACGAGTGAAATTAATTTTAAGGGACGTTATGCAATTTTCACTCAGGGTTTGTGGAACTTAAATATTAAAGAAATGGATGGTCCTTTTATCAACTATACTTTTTATGATGAAAAAAGTAAAAGACTTTACATGCTTGATGGTTCTGTTTTTGCACCAAAATATTACAAGCGTAATTTAATTCACCAGTTGGATGTTACTCTTCAATCTTTTATGACAGAGGATGAATTAAGTAAGGAGAGAAAGGAAGAGTTATTAGAAGCTGCTATCGAAGATTGATTACATTCCAACCGCTTGTCTTATACCCTCAGGAATTTTGAAATCAGGAAAATCCTTCCGAATCCTTTCAATATATAATTTTGCTTTATCAACTTTATCAAACTGAATTTCATATAAAGCTCTTCTAACCAGCATTGGACAAATAAACATATTGATAATATTCTCAATGTACTTGTCTTTTCTTTCAGGAACTCTGATTTTAAAATCAGGTAAATCAGCAGGTATATAATCCTTTGTGTTCTTTACTACCTTAAATAAAAATGCATCAGGAATTAATATATAACCTTCCGGTAAATTAAATTCACCTCTCTGCATTTCATTTTCAAAAAGCTCAGGGCCAATAAAAAAGTCACGTTCATTAATATTTGTACTTACAAGATTTGTCATAATTCTTCTGTAAAGATTTTCAAGAAGTTTTGAATCAAAGTTTTCATCTCTCTCAAAAGGTTTCAGAGCATTAAGAAATAATTCCTTCTCATTTTTCACTCCATCAAGAACTCCCGGATAATTTTTCTCTAATTGATTGAAATACCATGATCTTCTAAGCAACTCTTTGTCAACTACCACAATATCTTTCCTGTACTTCTCAACTAATTGAAAGTAATAAGAAGCAGAAAGAAAATAATCCCATTGATAACTGAATACTATCGCATTCTTTGAAACACTTCCTAAAATTTCTTTTGTATAATCTTCATAAATAAATGTATTGCTCTCATCAACTTTAGCATAAGTAATAAAGACATGAACTAAAATGAAAAGAAAAATTAATGCAGCACTTATATTGTATGAGTTTTTAATTTTCAGAAAAGACAGAAGCTTTACAATACCAAATACAGAAAAGAATCCAATTGATATGTATGCAAGAAGAAAATAAGAATCTATATCTGTAATATCATAATTGATTGAATAGAGAACAGTCGCGATGAAAGAGATAAGGATGAATATCCCAAACCTTCTTGCAGAAGCAAAAGAATAAATTATACCAATGAATGCAATGAAAAGATTTACTGAAAATTCTACAGGCAGAGTATTGAAAAAATATTCCAATTGTTTTTTTGCGGATTCTGTTGATGAGAATAACCAAACCTGGTACTGCTTTCCGGAAATATGTCTTATAATTCTTTCAAGATCTAAGGGATTTCCCCAATTAAGTAACGGATTTTGAGATGCTCTTATTGGCAGGAAAGAATACAATAAAATTAAAATGGGGGAAAAAAATAGCAGCATAATACCGATTTTAGTAAAACTTTCTTTTTTGAATCTATATTTTATAAAAAACAAATAAGCAGCACCCGGAAGAATAAGTAAGGAAGTCATATGGTTTGAAAAACCAAGAGCAAGAAAAACAGCAAACAGAATCCAATTCTTAGATAATTTTTTGGAAGAATTCTCCTCAGTAAATCCTTTAACTAAAAAGAGAATTATTAATGACATCAAGAGTATATGAAGAGAATAAACTTCTACAGAGGTGCTTTGCATCCAATATGTTCTGCTGAATGCAAGGATTAATCCGCCGGCAATTGCTGCAAAATATTTTTTACTATCAGGAATAGAAAATGCCTTTACTGTGGTTGTAGTTTCTTTAACCTTTTTCTTCCTTTTTAATTTTTGCTGCGGTTCTTTTTTGAAAATGTTAAAAGAATTAATATTATCTAAAACATATTTAGCTGTATAAACAAATACTGATGTTCCCATTGCGCACCAGATTGCTGCGAGCAGATTCATTTTATAAATATCTCTAAAGGGAAGAGGAATTAAAGAAAAAAGGTAACCAACAATTGTGAAAAGTGGATAACCTGTCGGGTGAGCTATTCCAAGAGTGGATTGAACCGCTGAAAGTTCGCCTGAATCAATCTTTACAACTGTTGGCGCTAGTGTGGTAAGATAAACTATGAATACAAATAAACCTGTTATTATGTAGTAATATTTTTTTAAGAATTCCATTTTAACCAAGGTATTTATCGAAAAGGTTTTGATTAAATAATGCAGTTGATTTTATTTTTCTGAGAAACCCTTCCTTATTTTTTAATCCAAGTTTGCCAGCAATTATTAAAATTTTTTTTTCATCCTCAACTATGTTTGGTAAAGTATTATTAAAAATATTCTGGTTAAGTAGTTCAATCTTTTTGAGGAAAGAAAAATTGTTCGTTAGTTTATTAAGTTCTTTTAGTTTAGAATTACTTTCTGCTAATACTTTTATATTTTTTATAATGCTATTGCCTGTACATTTTTTATACAAATCAGGGTTACAAAGTATTAAGTATTGAAGAACAAATTCAATATCAGTTAATCCGCCGCGGCTTTTTTTAATGTTAAAAGTATATCTATCCAAACTTACAGTTTTTGGATAAAATTTTTTCCTCATCTCAACTAAATCTCTTTTAATTTTTTCTTCTTTCTCTGTTTTTACTCTTTCGATTAACGCTTTCTTAAATAATGAAAAAAGGTTTTTATTCCCATAAATAAAATTCAATTTGGTAAAAGCCTGCAATTCCCAGACTCTTGCGCGCTCTTTTAAGTAATTTGAATAGCTGTTCAATTCCCAAACAAGCTGACTGCTTTTCCCTTCAGGCCTAAGCCTGCAATCAACATTAAAAGGATTGAATTCTTTCTTAAGTGTTAAAAGAATTTCCTGGAATGTCTTCTGAAGCTTTCCTTCCTTATCAAGTTTATTAACAACAAAAACCAAATCAATATCGGAAGCAAAGGTCATTTCCCTTGTTGAGAAACTCCCAAGTCCTGCTGCAAAAAAATCTACCGCTTTTAATTCTTTATTAGAATGGTTACTAAAAGCTTCTTCAATTTTTATTCTGAAGTAATCACTTAATGATGATGAAAGTTTTTCATAAGAAATTTTCTCGAGTGCGAGCTGAACAGAAAGAGTAAATGTAATTTTCTTAGTAGAAAAATTGCTTAATGACTTATTGTTTAATTTCTCAAAAACTTTTTTTGAAAGAAAATCCTCGCGCAATTGTTTATCTTCTGCAAAAAGATCAACAGACTTCTGGGAGAACTCAAGTATAGTTAAAAAGTTTTTAATGAATTTTTTGTCTGTGAAAGAGGTATACCAGATTGAAGGAAATTTAGCTTCCTTAATTATTCTTACAAAATTTTGAAGGACTAAATCAGGTGATACTGAATCTTTAAGATATTTCATAAGATCAGGTTCAATTTCCCGGAAGGCCTCGATGGATTTTTTATCTGAACTTTTTTGTCCAAGAAGTCCGGTACCTTCTCTAAGAAATCTCAGATTCTGCAAAGCTTTATTTTCATTTTCAAATTTTATTTCTCTCTTTTCTTTAATGGCTTGGCTTTCAACACCCGTAATTGAATTAAAAATTTTTTGAACTTTTGAACGGTTACTTTTCACAACATCTTTAAATTCCAGACTATTTTTATATCCAAGAAAAGAAGAAAGCTTCTCAAGCATTTCTCCTTGTTCGGGAATAGTGTGAGTTTGTGTATCATTCATCAGTTGAAGAAAATGTTCAATTCGCCTGTAAAAGATATAAGCATCTTTTAAAGTTTCAGCTTCTATATCTGTTAAAAGCTTTTCTTCCGTAAGTTTAGTTATAGCTTCAAAAGTATTCCCGGTTCTTATTTTATGATTTCTACCGCCATTTATTAATTGCAATGCCTGAACTGAAAATTCTATATCTCTAATTCCTCCCGGAATCAGTTTAATATTCTCATCTTTTCCTAACTGTCCTTCAATATTTCTTTTTAATTTCTTTATCTGTTCAGTTGGAGGTACAGAAAAAATTGAAGGATAAATGAAATGATTTAAGTAATTCATCAACTTGTCATAAAAATTTTCACTTCCTGAAAGTTGAGAAGCTTTTATAAGCATCTGTCTTTCCCAATCTTCACCTCTACTCTCATAATAGCTGATAAATTCATTATATGATTTGCACAAAGAAGAATTTCTTCCATCAGGCCTTAACCTGAAATCAATTCTGTAAATAAACCCTGCACCCGTTATAGAAGTAGAAGCTTCAATAAAAAGATAAACCGCTTCGGTTAATATTTCAGAATAATTTTTCCCTTTTATAATTGAATCTTCATCATAAATAATAATAAGATCTATATCCGAACTGTAATTGAGTTCATTGCCACCAAGTTTTCCTAAAGCAATAATGCAGTATTCATTCTTAATATTTTTTATCTCATACTTTTGTAAAATTTCCTGATAACACAATCTAAAAAGCCTGTCAGAAATAACTTTTGCAAGAAGAGAAAGTTCAGAAGTAACCTTATTCAAACCACTTATTCCTAAAATATCTTTTAGTCCTATTCTAAGTATTTCTCTTCTTTTTAATGATCTTAAGGAATTTACTTTTGCCGGGAAACTTTTATAAACTGAGATTGTATCATCAACAGTTTTGGAGAAGCTATCCTCATCAAGTTTTACATTTAAATTGCTGGGATTTACAAACCTGTAAAAGAATTCAGGATTTCTTACAAGAATATCAGTAAGGTAATTGCTGTTTACAGAAATCGCCGTCAGGAATTCAGCATAGTGAGGATACTTAATGCAATCATGAAGCAAAGATGCTTTATCAAACATATTGCTGATGATTCTAAGGAGGTTTGATTCTGAAGAATGACTGAAGTACCGGTTTGCAGCTTCACTTTCAAAAAGATTTATGAGCTTTTCAAAATCATCTTCATTTAAATATCCTGCAGAAAAACCGGCAAGCTTGTTTATGAAATCTTTAGAAAAAATATTTTTTTTCTGAGCTTTTATTTTTTTATCTGTATGATTTTTGAAAATTATAATTGATAATCTACTATTTCCTAATCGCAAATTGAAGTTTAATGATAGCGGATATATTGACATTTTTTGACGACAATAAAGAAGGTGAAAAGAAAGTATCAAGGTTCTCCTATTAGCTGCCAACTGCAGAAAGCAAAAAAGATTGTTGATGCTTTTGATTGGTTGAGCGTGAAGATTTAGTTATAAAGAAATTGATGTTTATATTTATTAATAGTTTGTTGTTTCATAACTATGACTAAGTTGTTTTGGTTTTACGAGGGAAGTTATAGATCTTAAAATATTTTCTCTTCTTCTGCTCTCTGAAACACATTCAAACTATACTATAAAAAATGATTCTTTTTTATTATCTACTGGAGGTTTATATGAAAGGTTCTATGATAATATATAAGCTAATAATTATTGGAATATTTTTATGTCCTTTAATCTGTCCAATTATTTATTCTCAACAAAAAATTAAGTCATCTGTTATTATTGATTACATTAATAAAATTGATAGTCTTAATAACATTGCCCTAGTTAATATTCAAAAAACCAGCTACAAATCAGAGCCATTAAAGGACTTAGCCCAAGAAATGAATTTAGATGATTTAAAACATATTGCAGCACTTATGTTTAACGCCTCAGACTTAGATCATATTGCTCTAATGGACTCATCCCATGCCCAATATTTTAGAAATAAAGAATCAAATAGTCAGGAATTAAATACCATTAATAGAATCTCTACTGAATATAAACTTCAAAAAGAGATGGAATTTTTAATATCTCCTACAGTGTATGCATTAACAAGGGTAGCGTATTTTCTGCATGTGCGGGTTGAGCGTGTAAAAAGTGTAATTCCACAAGAAGAGGGAGTAATTCATGCGGAAACACCAGTTATAAATGCTATTGTTAAAGAGGTTTATAAAGGAACTGGGAAATTTAAAATCGGTGATCATGTTCAATTTTACTACTACAAATTTTGGATGAAAGAAAATAATAGTTTTGAAGTTGGTAGAGAATATTTAGTTCCTCTTGAACCCCGGGGAGAATATCTCGCATTTGAAAAACTCATTGCATTAGTACCTTATTTAGATGATTCTAATGGTTTTTATCCAATTATAAGTAATTACTTAATTGATAAATACAATTATTTTGGCTTTGGCGAGAAAGTTCCATATGACACTTTTAATCAAAAATTGAGAGATAAAATAAGAGAGGTGAAGTCATGGTAACAAAAATGACTATTAATAAAAAATTAATTCTAATTACTATTATTTTTTTGTGTTTGCCAATAAACTTCATCAAACCACATGATGAATTTAAGAAAATAGTAAGTGGAGTATTAACAGCATTTCAATTTGATCCATATGATCCTGATAATGATTGGGATAATATTGCAGTTTGGGAATCCGATCAAGCTGGTTCAATCCCAATTTATTATAAAAATTGGACAAGCACTTATTTGCCCATTTCTTTGGATGCAACTTTAAGCAAAACTCAAATGGCAGAGGATTGGGCAATCTGGTATGGAAGCAGTGGAGTTTTTAATTTTATCGAAACACAGTATATTGGGGAGGGTGTTAAAATATCTTTCTCATCAAACATTTCATCTTTTCCGAATCCTATGAGTGATGGGGGAGTTACGGCCCTTGCAGTAGAATATGATTTTGATATAGGAGAAAAATATGTGGTCAGTACCCCATTCCCATTAAATCAGGGAATTAATGACACAGAGATTCTCTTTAACAGCACTCCAGGTTTTACTGGTCAATTTAATTGGGTTAATTACACTGAGGATTTACTACCTAATGAGCTTTGCTTTAAGCAAGTAGCTTTACATGAATTAGGACATCTTATCGGTTTAGCTGAATGTACTCGTTCCGAAGCAGTTATGTATGCGGTAATACATCCAGGATCAGATTTTTTTACCCTTTCTCAATCTGATTTGGATGGACTATATATACTTAATACTGCTACTCCTATTTGTGATCCTTGCCCACCAGAAGTACCTAAAAACTTCAATGCTACAATTGTGGGACAAAATGTTGTATTAACATGGGAGGCATATGATTATTATGTAATTGGTTTTAAAGTTTATAAGAATGGTCAATATATAACCTTGCCAAATAATCAAACTTCATATACATATGTAGGTGCCGTTAATTCTTTACCAGCAGCATTTAAATTAGGCGGTTATAATATTAACGGAGAAACTATCACGGGTCCAATAAATGTTATTGTTAGTCCTTCAGCAATCAATTCATACACATTGTGGACAAGAGTTATTTATGTCAATTCTAATGTTAATGTTTCATCATCAGCTAATTTAACAATAGGGGCTAATACAAAAATAATATTTAATTCAGGTTATAATTACAATTTAACAATTAATGGAAATTTAAGTGCGGCTGGAATTGCTCTAGGTCCAATACTATTTTCCTCAAATGCTTCTGTTCCTTCTTCTGGCAATTGGGGTTCAATTTCGCTTGATGGATCTTCTGCAACAAACTCTATTCTGGATAATGTTCAAGTAAAATATGGCGCGGGAATTCGATGTTTGAATGGAGCTAATGTAATTATTAGAAATTCTTTAATAGATCATTGTACTTATGGTATTTATATTTATAATTCTGCACCAACAATAAGAGATAATAGTATTATAGACCCTTATGGAAATGGAATTTATGGAGAAGCTAATGGAAAATCTCCTGTAATAAAAGGAAATATTATTAAGAAAATAACCACAAATCTTTATAATTATCAGGGGATATATTTACAAAACTATACCAATCCTTTCATAACGGCGAATGATATTAAAGAATTTCTACATGGTATTTATTATGGCGGTGGCGGAAGTGGTATCTTTACGGATAATTCTTATAATACTCCTGTAAAAAATAATCGTTTAACTTATAATCGTTATGGATTTACAGTAGCCTGGGGCAGCTATTTAATTGCCGGAACTGATAATTATGAGCAGGATAATCCTATACCAACTTATACCGGTCATAAAAACAGCATTTTTGGAAATACATATTATGATGCATGGGTATATCAAAGCGGAAATGTTCAAGCCAGATATAATTGGTGGGGAACAGACGGAATACAAGTAAAAATTCAAACTAACGGGTATATAAATGTTTCCAATCCATTAACATCAGATCCTTGGTCAGGAATCCCTCTTCGTCCTGTTGAAGAAGAGATTCTCTCAGATATGCCTATCGAAGGAGACACAATTAATTTAGCCGATATTTTAACAGGTCTCAATTTAGAATCCGAGGAAAGAATTACTGAAGCGGTAAGTCATTATAAAAAAATGTTAAGAAATATTTCTCACCCCAAATTTGCTTTAGTAAGATTGGTTGGAATAAAGAATAGATACTCTGTTAATAATATTCAAAATTACCTGGAAACTTTATTAATTGGGAATACAGCTTATAAACCCACTATTCTAAATTTGATTGCGGGAATATATCTTAACGATGACAGATATGAGGAGGCCATGCAGCTTTATAATCTTATTATTAACGGATATCCTAACAGCTATGATGCGATAAATGCACTATTTGAAAAATTCTTTGCTGCTTTGCATTATGCAAACGATTTAAATTTAGCCTCACAACTTCTTTCTCAACTTCAATCTCTGAATATAACTGATGAAGATTTCTTAATGAGATTAGGAATTGCAGAATCTATGTTAAATGAAGCTTCGTCAAATGGATTATTTAAAGGCAGAGTCGCTAATTCAAAAAATAATGAAACTAATTCACCGAAGGAATACACACTATTAGGGAACTATCCTAACCCATTCAACCCAAGCACAACTATAAGCTATGCCCTTCCTTTTCAATCATCCGTGGAGTTGATTATATATGATATAATGGGAAGAGAAATCAAATCATTTAGTATCCCTTCTCAATCTTCAGGTTATCAAAATATAATTTGGAATGGAACAAATGAAAATGGCAATTCTGTTGCAAGTGGAATTTACTTGTACAGAATAAGTAGTAAATCTCTTGAGAATAATGAAGTATTTGTAAAGACATCTAAGCTTATGATGCTAAAGTAATGTTCTACACCACACAAATGATCTAACAATTTAAGAAAGCCAGAGTCTAATGATTCTGGCTTTATTATTTGCTTAGTCATTCCTTAATTGCATTTCAAACCCCGTATAATTAACTTTACTACCCATTTATTCAATATGGAACCATTATAAATGTTAGGAATTCTTAAGAAAATTTTTGGCGATAAACACGCAAAAGATTGGAAAGTCCTTTGGCCTGTTGTTGAAGAAATTAATGCTGAATATGAAAAGATAAAAAACCTATCCGATGATGAATTAAAAGCTAAAACTTTAGAATTTAAGGAGAGAATTCAACAGCATACTGCTGAAACAAGGCAAAAAATTGATGATTTAAAAGCACGGCTTCATTCCGATGAGGAGTTTGACCGAAATGCTTCATACGACGAACTGGATAATCTGGAAGATGAACTCCATGAAAAGTATGAAGAAATTCTTGATGAACTTCTTCCTGAAGCCTTTGCTGTTGTTAAGGTTACCTGTCAACGGTTAGTTGGGAAAAGCTGGACTGTAAGCGGCCACAAAACTACATGGGATATGGTGCCTTATGATGTACAGCTTATGGGCGGTGTTGTTCTTCACCAGGGAAAAATTGCTGAGATGGGTACAGGTGAGGGAAAAACCCTTGTTGCTACATTACCTCTCTATCTCAATTCTTTAACAGGAAGGGGAGTTCATCTTATTACAGTCAATGATTACCTCGCTCAACGAGACAGCGAATGGATGGGTGAGATATTTAAATTTCATGGTCTTACAATTGGCTGCATTCTGAACACAATGACTCCCGAACAGAGAAAAGTGCAGTACAATAATGATATAACTTATGGGACCAATAATGAATTTGGTTTCGATTTTCTTCGTGATAATATGACTGTTGATAAAGAGAACCAGGTTCAAAGAGGACATAATTTTGCGATTGTTGATGAAGTTGATTCTGTTTTAATTGATGAAGCAAGAACTCCGCTAATAATATCCGGACCTGTTGAAACCGATGACCAAAGATTCAATGAGATGAAACCCAAGGTTGAAAAACTTTACAGAACTCAAACCAATTTTGTAGCTAAGCTCGTTCAAGACTCTGATGAAATGTTGAAGAAAAACGGAGAAACCGACAGAGAAGCTGGTATTTTGTTATTAAGAGCTTACAGAGGTCTTCCTAAAAGCAACAGGCTTCAAAAAGTTTTGTCTGAACCTTCTTATAAAAAATTAATGCAGGTTACTGAGCTTGAATTTCTCCGTGAAAAAGCAAAGAATATGCATGTCATTGATGATGAACTTTATTTTGTAATAGATGAAAAGAATAACACAATTGATCTGACAGAAAAAGGAAGAGAGGAACTTGCCAAAGGAAGCGGAATAGAAAAAGACTTCTTTGTTCTTCCCGATCTTGGAACTGAAGTAAGCAAATTTGAAAATGATCCTAGCATAAGCGATGAAGAAAAAATTCAGCGTAAAGATGTTTTGTATAAAAAATATTCGGAAAGCAGCGACAGGATTCATACAATCCATCAGTTACTAAAAGCTTATACTCTTTTTGAAAAAGATGTTGAGTATGTTATTACTGAAGAAGGAAAAATTGCAATAGTCGATGAGTTTACAGGTCGCGTTCTTCCCGGAAGGCGTTACTCTGATGGGCTTCACCAGGCTATTGAAGCAAAAGAAAATGTTAAGGTTGAAAGAGATTCACAGACACTTGCAACAATCACTCTCCAGAATTATTTCAGGATGTATGATAAGCTTGCCGGCATGACTGGTACTGCTGAAACTGAAGAAGGTGAATTCTTCGAAATTTACAAGCTGGAAGTTGTAGTTATTCCTACCAACAAACCTGTTGTCCGTGATGACCAGGATGATGCCGTTTATAGAACTAAAAGAGAAAAATTGAATTCAGTAATAGAAAAAATTGAAGAGCTGAAAAAAGAAGGAAGGCCTATTCTTGTTGGTACAACTTCTGTTGAAGTTTCCGAAACAATTAGCAGGATGTTAAAGAGAAAAGGTGTTGTACATAATGTTCTTAATGCAAAACAACATCAGAGGGAGGCTGAAGTTATTGCTCATGCCGGTGAAATCAGCGCTGTTACAATTGCAACTAATATGGCTGGTCGTGGTACCGATATTAAGCTTGGTGCAGGAGTCGTGGATAAAGGCGGTTTGTTCATTCTTGGAACAGAAAGACATGAATCAAGAAGGATAGACAGGCAGCTTCGCGGAAGATCGGGAAGACAAGGCGATCGGGGAACATCAAAATTTTATCTCTCGCTTGAAGATGATTTGATGAGGCTTTTTGGTTCAGACCGTGCTTCTTCTGTAATGCAGAGAATGGGACTTAAAGAGGGTGAGGTAATTCAACATCCTTTAATTACAAGATCAGTTGAAAGAGCCCAAAAGAAAGTTGAAGAGAATAATTTTGCAATAAGAAAAAGACTTCTTGAATATGATAACACAATGAACCAGCAGCGTGAGGTCATCTATACAAGAAGACAGAAAGCTCTTGAAGGCGACAGGCTGAAGAGCGAAATATTTGATCTTCTTGAAGAATATGTAACTGATGTTGTTAACCGGAATTTTGATGATGTACTTGTTGATAATCTTAAAGAAGAATTAAGACTAAGCCTCTTGGTTGATGTACAGCTTAAAGCTGAAGAATTTGAAAGTCTTGGAAATGATGGTGTAAAGGAAAAAGTTCTGAATGCTGCAAAGGAATTCTATAAGAAGAAAGAAGAGATGCTTGGCTCGGATTTAATGGCAAGACTTGAAAGATATGCAGTATTAAGTGTAATAGATCATAAATGGAAAGAGCATCTTCGTGAAATGGATGATCTTAAAGAAGGAATAGGCCTTAGAGCTTATGGCCAGAAAGATCCTCTTGTTGAATATAAAGGTGAAGCATTCAAATTATTTGTAATCCTCCTTGATCAGATAAGGAATGATGTTGTTTCCTTTAGCTTTAAATTTTTTCCACAGGCACCTGAAGAAGTTCAGAGAAGAAGACGCCAGCCTGCAGCAAGGATTACCGAAACGAAACAAAGTGCTACAAATATTGGTTTAGCAGTGCCCAAAGCTAAAGCGATGGATCATCAAGCAGGGAGACCACAGCCTGTACATGTTGAAGAAAAAGTAGGAAGGAATGATCCCTGCCCATGTGGAAGTGGCAAAAAATATAAAAACTGCCACGGCAGATAGGAGCGGATTTGAAAAAGATCACTGCAATCATACGTCCTTTTAAACTTGATGAAGTAAAAGAAGCTCTTGTTGAAGAGGGAATCAGAGGCCTTACTATTACTGAAGTTCGCGGCTACGGAAGACAGAAAGGACACACCGAAACTTACAGGGGGAGTGAGTACCAGATCGAGTTTATTCCTAAAATAAAAATAGAAGTTGTGGTTGAAGAGGGTAAAGCTGATAATGTTGTTGATGCCATCTTAAGAAGTGCAAAAACAGGTCAGGTTGGGGATGGTAAAATTTTCATTAGCGATATACAGGAAGTAATAAGGATCAGAACCGAAGAATCCGGAAAAGAGGCTTTGTAGAGAATTTTTACCTTTTACATTTTTTAATTCTTTAATAGTTTCCTGTATGTTACTTTTTCGAAAAAAATATTCTATTCTTTTCTTAATAACTGCTCTTCTATTACCGGGCTGCAATGTCTGGAATAACTTCACCACATATTATAATCTTTACTATAACACCACGGATATTTTTGAAGAAGCTGAGAACCAGATAAAAGAACAGAAGAAAGATCTTTTTTCTACAGAAGATATTCCTTTACCTGGAACAGTTAATACTCAGTTAATAAAAGTTGTTGAAAAATGTTCTGAGATACTTCAGTTTCATTCTGAAAGTGGTTATGTTGATGATGCACTCCTGATAATTGGAAAAGCTTTTTACTACCAGAAAAATCATCAGAAAGCACTCCGTAAATTTGAAGAATTACTTGCAACACAGAAGGAGAGCGATCTTATTCTTGAGACAAAACTCTGGATTGGAAAAACTCAAATGCAGCTTAAGAATTATGAAAGTGCTCTAACTGTACTTGGTGAAGTAAGAGAACAGGCAGCCGAAGAAGGGAGAGAAGATATATCAAAAGATTCTTATGTTGAAGAAATTGTTTACAGGATTTCCCAGGAAGATTATCAGCAGGCGGTAAGTTTATCAAACCAGTATCTTGAGATTACTGATGATGAGGATATTAAAGCAGAAGTTCTTTACGAAATAGGAAAACTCTATATCAAAATTGAAGAACCTGAAAATGCTATATCAGCTTTTAAAAAAGTGCTGGATTATAATCCTCTTTACGAAATAGAATTAGGTGCAAAGCATGAGCTTGGAAAAACTTTGAGAATCGTTGGTAAATTAGAGGAAGCTCTGGAAGTTTTTAATGATATGAAAGAGGAAGCAAAATTCAGCGATGCTTACAGCGAGGTTGATCTGCAGATAGGAATTACGCTTAAAGAATTAGGCCGGCTGGATGAAGCTGTTGAGAAATTAACTTTTGTTGATACTTCTTATGTTAATACTCCCTCCTCCGGCATGGCTAAATATAAATTAGGTGAGATTTACGAATACGATTACCAGAATTTTGATAGTGCAGGTTCTTATTATCAGAAATCTCTGACTTCATCTTTACCCAAAGAATACACTGTTGATGCAAGTCAGAAGATCCGTACTTTCAAAAAGTATCAGCATGTTAAATCTCAGATAAATAATTACAGCAGCCAGTTGTTTTATGTTGAAAACCCTGAAGAGTACACAAAAGACTCATTAACTTTTGTGCAGGATTCGGCTGTTTATGTACAAGATTCTCTCCAGGTACTTGAGGAGCTGACTCTTTTTTCCGAGCATCTTAAATCTCTTGCAGGCTTGGATTTAGATACTACAACTATTAAAGATTCTCTATTAGCGGCAGATTCATTATCTGCAGATTCTTTAAAAGATTCAACAATGGTTTTGGATTCGGCCAGGATTGATTCAATCAAACAAAAAGAGAGAGAGCTTGCTATTAAAAATGAAATAGCCAGGCAGGGAATTAATATTGATTCTCTCTTTGCAGAAAAATGGGATGATGAAAGAAAATTTCCTATAAAGCCAATTAAGTCAACTTTAAGTGATGACTCCTTAAAATCATTAATAGCAAAAAATCAAATTGAACTTGGTAATCTTTTCCTTACAGAAATGGAGAGGTTTGACTCAGCATATTATTATTATGATTATGTGCTTACATATTTTCCAAATACAATTCACCAGGCAAATGCTTTGTATGCACTTGGAAGCTATTATCTTAATGTAAATCAAAAAGAGAAAGCTGATAGTTTGTTTAACATGATTTATGAAAACTACAAGAGTGAAAGTATTGTTAATGCAGCGGCTAATATGTTAAATAAACCTTTGATTGATCTGGAATTTGATCCGGCAAAGGATATTTATGCTGAAGCCGAACGTGAACTGATGAGTGAAAATTATGAATCATCTCTCGACCAGTTTTATAGTATTTATAAAGCATATCCCAAATCATCTGTTGCACCAAAGGCATTATACACTTCCGGATGGATACTTGAAAATGAACTTAAGCTTAATGATTCAGCAGCAGTAGTATATGATACTTTGGCAATCCGTTATCCTCAATCTGAGTATACTTTAAGAGTTCGCCCAAAACTTTTGGCATATAAGCAATATCAGACTGAGATGAAAAAAGCAATTGAGGATTCATTAAGAAGAATTGAGGAGGAAAAGCTTCAGTTGCTTGCAGAAGATTCTCTGGGAGTTATTTCTGATTCAACGCAGACGCAGGTAGATCCTAATCTGGATGAAGCTTTTAATCCAAATGTTGAGGATGAAAAAATTAATAAAATCGAAGCACCTGATATTAATTTACCTGCCGATACAACCCGTACAATTATCTTAGATAACCAGCGAAGAAACCCGCGAAAAAAGTAATCCCTTTTTTATTATTTTACCGGTAAATTTATTCAGGTTGAAGATGGATCCCCAGTTTCCTCATCTCGAAATATCACAATCTTGTGAAAAATTTATTTCTTTAGTTAAAAGAAATAAAATGAAAAGTATTTTCCTTTATTCAATTTTTATTTCTTATTTCTCCATACCTTCCTTCAGCATTCCTGTTCTTGAATACAATAGTTTCAGAGTTACATCTCTTATGGAACAGAGAGCAATTGAGAATAGTTTAATTTTTTATCCTAAGCAATCCTGGATTGATATTGATAATGTTACTCCTAATCTTCTCAAAGCAATTATAGCAATGGAGGATGGAAGTTTCTTTACTCACAGAGGAGTTGACTGGAAAGAATTAGAAACTTCTATAAGAACAAACAGGAGAAGAGGACGTTCAGCAAGAGGCGGAAGTACAATTACAATGCAGCTCGCAAAAAATCTTTTTCTTACAACAGAAAAATCATTTCTTCGTAAAGTGAAAGAGTTTATTATTTCAGTAAGAATGGAGAAGGAGCTTTCCAAGAGGGCAATACTTGAAAACTATATTAATGCTGTAGAATGGGGCGATGGAATTTTCGGAATAAAAGAAGCATCAAAAGAATATTTTAAGAAAGAGCCGGTTAAGCTTACTAAAGGTGAATGTTCACGTTTGGCTGCTGTTATTCCTTCACCGCGGGAACACAAACCAAATACAAATTCAGCTTATGTTTTAAGAAGATCATCCATAATCCACGGCAGAATAGATCATGTTGTATTGTATCCTAAAAAAAAATTATGAAAAGAAGAGAGCTGCTTGAATTAATTGAAGAAGGAGAAAACCTTCATTGTGAATTTAAGAGAAAATTTTCATCTCCAGAAAAAATTGCCAAAAGTATGATGGCTTTTGCAAACACAAAAGGGGGTTTTATTATTTTTGGAGTTGATGATGATAAGAAAATTGTTGGAGTTGAGAGTGAAAAATCTGAAGCCGAGCTGATTAAAGACGCAGCCACAACTTTCTGTGAACCTCCGGTTAATTACCAATTGAGCTATATAGATATTGAAGAAAAGGAAATTGTAGTAGCAGAAGTTTCTGAATCAAGCAATAAACCTCATCGTCTTCAGGATTACCTGAAGAACTTTGATATCAACAAAGCAGTTGTAATGATAAGGGTTAATGATAAAAGTATGCAGGCAAGTAAAGAAATGGTTAGGATAATAAAAGCTAATGCAAATGATCTTTCACTCAGAAAATATTCAATCGGTCCTAATGAGAAGAGAGTGTTTGATTACCTTTCCGGAAATAAAACTATTTCTGTTAAGGAATTAAGCGATCTTGTTAATATTTCTGAAAGAAGAGCATCAAGAACTTTGGTTAAGCTTGTAAGAGCAAAGTTATTGGCAATACATACAAAGGATAATGGTGAAGAGTTTTTTACGACGGCTTAATTCTTCTGTTTCTTCTTGTTTCTGTTGTATCAAATACTTTCCACAACTCAAATACCATTACACCATAAGCTACCGCAACATTCAGAGACTGCTTAATTCCGTACTGCGGAATTTCTATTGAGAAATCACAAAGATCAAACAGGATTCTTAATTAGTATTTAATACAAATTATAAACTATGCCACTCTTCAGATGTAATTTCTCTTTCCAAAATTTCCTGGACTTCTCTTATCATCATTCTTAATTGGGGTATGGAATATTCTTCGTTCGATGGAATTGTAAGTCTGTGGTTTTCGAATATCATAAACTGATGCTTTGAGCCTATGAATGGTCCAATGAAATTAAGCTTTTTAAGACGCCTGATGAATTCTCGTCTTTTAATTGGATTCCAATTGCTCAAGCTTAGGATCCAAATTTAAATTAATGTCTGCTATGACGGGTAAGTAATGTTTTAATTTTAGTCCTAACAAAATCCAATCTTCCAAAGTTGATCTCAATTCCTCTCTGCACTTTTCTAAATTGTTTCCGAATGCAATTACACCTTTACAGGAGGGTATTCTTCCCGAATAAGTATTATCCTCCAGTTTTTCATATTCTGCTTCAGAAAGAGACGCTGAAATATATTCACTTAAAATGAATCTGTTCATTTACATTAAACCTTTTTTTGTTAAGCTATATTTTATTTTCTGTAAAATCAAGTAAGTATTTTTCTAAGTTCAAACACGGCTATTCCATAAGCAACAGCAACATTAAGAGACTGCTTAATTCCATACTGCGGAATTTCTATTGAGAAATCACAAAGATCAATCAACTCTTGAGAAACACCAGTGATTTCATTTCCTACAACAACACAAAGAGGAAAATCTTTTTTCTTAATTTCATAATAAGGAATACTTTTATCTGTCATTTCAAGTGCACAGATTTTAATTCCTTCATCCTTCAACTTTAATATTACTTCATTAGGGTCTTTAACATATTCCCACTCTACACTTTCTGTTGACCCAAGAGCAGTTTTTAGAATTTCTTTTCTGGGAGGATAAGGTGTGTAGCCGCATAGATAAAGTTTCTCAATCATTGCTCCATCAGAAGTGCGGAAGATTGAACCAACATTATAATTACTTCTTATGCTGTTGAGAACAACATACACAGGAAGCTTTTTTACTTTATGCAGAGTTTCAAGTGTGCTTCTGTTTTTGGAGATTTCATCATGGGTGAGTTTTTTCATAAAACATTTGTAGCACAGATTTATTAATCTGTGCTACGTTTCTTCGTTAAAGGCAAAGCTAATTGTCCACAGGCGGCTGCAATATCATCACCTTGTGTGAACCTTACTGTAACCGTCACATTCCTGTTTCTCAACTCTTCTACAAACTTATCAATTCTTTCCTTCGGACTCGATTTCAATTGTGCGGAAAATCCAGTTGGATTCATATGCTCAAGTGAGTTGAAAGGAATAACATTTACTTTTGAAGGAATTTCACTGCATAGTCTTTTAAGCGCATTTAAATCTTCTTCTCTGTCATTAATATCTTTAAGCATTATGTATTCAAATGTAATTCTTGTGCCGGTTTTTCTTGCATAATATCTTACAGCATCAATATTTTGTTTTACAGAATATTTCTTGTTTATAGGCATAATCACGTCTCTTATTTCATCAAAACAGGAATGTAGTGATAAAGCTATTTTTACTTTTAAACCTGTATCTGCAAGATCAATAATCCTTGGTGCTATTCCAGCAGTCGAAACTGTTATTTTTTTCAGGCTTATTCCTTTTGTTAATTCATCTGCAAAAATTTGCAGAGATTTTACAGTTGCATCAAAATTCAGAAGAGGTTCGCCCATCCCCATATAAACTATATTTGTAATTTTATCTTTACCATAATCATTTGCAGCAAGTGAATACTGATCAAAAATTTCTCCAGGGGTAAGGTTTTTCTTATAGCCCATTAAACCTGTAGCACAGAATTGACAATCGAGCGGACAGCCAACCTGAGTTGAGATGCAAAGTGTTATTCGCTTCCGTTCCGGTTCGACAAGGGAGAGACTGGTTTCTTCAGGAATAATAACAGACTCAATAAGATTTCCTTCTGAAGTTTCAAAAATATATTTTTTCGTGCCGCTTGCTGGTGAAACTTCAGAAGTAACATATTTTAAAGTTTTTAGCTCGCAGCTATCAGCAAGTTCCTGACGGATTTCCTTAGGAAGATTATTCATTAAGAAAAAATCATCAACAAGACGATTGTACATCCAGTGAAAAATCTGGGCACCTCTGAAACCACGATGTCCTTTTCCTACAAAATAATTTTTAAGTTCAGGAAAAGTCAAACCTTTCAGCAGGTCTTTTTTACCATTAGATTTATTCTCACTGGATACATCTGTTTCTTTTTCTTCAATTAAATTTTCTTTTTGCATAATGCAAATATAAAGAATCTCTTAAATTTAGAAAATGTCTTAGCCGATGCGGAATATGATGTGTTAAAATAAGCTGAATTATAAAATCAAATTAAATCTTTAATTGCAAACTAAGGCTATATCATTTATTTTTGAACTAAGTTTAAATCCTGAAAATAAATAATAATTAAAGGACTAAAATGAATTTTGATTTTACAGAAGATCATTTAATGATTCAGCAGTCAGCCAGAGAATTTGCACAGGAAGTAATTGCACCTTCTTCTATTGAACGTGATATAAATGCCGAGTTTCCAGCCGAAATAGTAAAGCAGATGGGTGAGCTTGGTTTTATGGGTATGATGGTTTCAACTGATTTTGGAGGAGCAGGGCTTGACACTTTAAGTTATGTTCATGCAATGATTGAGATCTCTAAAGTTGATGCAAGTGTTGGTGTAATTATGTCTGTTAATAATTCTCTCGTTTGTTTTGGACTTGAGAAATATGGTACAGATTATATAAAACAAAATTATCTTATTCCGCTTGCAAAGGGTGAGAAGCTTGGTGCGTTTTGCCTTTCCGAGCCTGAAGCAGGAAGTGATGCGACTAATCAAAGAACAACTGCCGATAAAAAAGATAATTATTATATCCTTAATGGGATAAAAAACTGGATTACAAATGGAAAGAATGCCGATTATTATCTTGTTATGGCAACTACCGATAAATCGAAAGGCCACAAAGGTATTTCTACTCTTCTTGTTGAAAAAGGTTTTGAAGGTTTTGGGCAAGGGAAGAAAGAGGATAAGCTGGGAATCAGAAGTTCAGATACCTGCTCACTTACATTTGAAAATTGTAAAGTCCCTGTTGAAAATCTTGTTTGGGAAGAAGGTAAAGGTTTTAACTTTGCAATGAACACGCTTAACGGCGGAAGAATTGGGATTGCAGCTCAGGCAATAGGAATTGCAGAAGCATCTTTTGATGCTGCAGTAAAATATTCAAAAGAGAGAAAAGCTTTTGGCAGCCCTATTGCACATTTACAGGCTATTCAGTTTAAACTGTCCGATATGGCAGTTAAAGTTGATTGTGCAAAGATGCTGACTTTTAAAGCTGCTGCATTAAAAGATGCAGGGAAACCTTATTATACAGAAGCAGCAATGGCAAAACTATATTCTTCAAAAATTGCTGTTGAGAACGCACTTGATGCAATACAGGTTCATGGCGGATATGGTTATGTACGGGAATATCTTGTTGAAAGATATTTACGTGATGCAAAGATTACAGAGATTTATGAAGGTACTTCTGAAATTCAGAAATTGGTTATTGCCAGATCATTGCTTGATGCGAAGTAAAATAGTTCAAGAGTAAGTTCAAGAGCAAGAATAATTCTGAAGTTGTTAAATTTTTATGAGATTCCTATCAGTAAATATTTTTTTACTTGTTCTTTTATCATTAAATCTTTATGCACAGACTGATTGGGAGAAATGGGATAAAACAGAATTTGATTATACTATAAAAGATAATTCCAGAAACAGAGATTATAGTTTTGAATCTGACAATCCCGGAGAATTCATTTTAAAATCTTTTGCTAATGGCTACTGGTTTTTTATTTCAGATGTTGATGGTGATAACTGTCCTTTCAGACCTTCCTGCTCAGCTTTTTTTCTTGATGCTGTGAAAGAAACAAATATTTTTCAGGGATCATTGATGTTCTTTGACAGGTTTACAAGGGATCTTAATATTTTTAAGAAAGGAAATTATCCAAAAGTTCAAACAGGACATTATTATGATCCTCCAAAACTTTATACACTTTCCAAAGATAAAATTCATTTCATTCAACCAAATGAAATTTTAACTTCTGAATGAAGATTCTGTTGCAATGGTGTCATTCCGTCCCGACCTTGTCGGGATCGGAATCCTGCACAACGAAAAAGATGCTGAAATCGCAGCCAAAAACGGGATCCCGCCAAAGGCGTGGACAAGTTCAGCATGACAATTTTCTAAAGAAAATATTTTTATTGTTACTTCTCTTCTTCGCAACTTCTCAGCCCCAAACATTAAATGAACTTCACTCTCCTGAAAACATAAGAATGTTTGCGGATCATTTATTTTCAGAAAAAGATTATCTTCGTTCAGTTTCTGAATATGAAAGACTCTCAGGATTGGAGTTTAATGATACGATTCAATTTAAAATTGCATTTGCATATCAATCTATGGAGAAATATGAAATAGCTTTGGGAAAATTTTCTAATATAAAACCGGAATCAGTTTTTCATGATGAATCTGAAAAAGAATATTATAAAACACTTCTTCAATCAGGGAGATATGAAGATTTACAGAGCAATTTAATTAATAAAGATGAAAAAGATTTCCAGAGATTACTTTATCTATCATATCTCTTTACATCAAATAAGCTGCTATATCAACAAAACTTTTTAGAACCTTTCCCTTCAGCAGAACAAGAAAAAATTCTTTACTTCTATAATCAAAAGAAAGATCCTACATATAAAAGTTCATGGCTCTCAGGATTAATGTCTGCTTTTATTCCGGGAAGCGGAAAAATTTATCTTGGTGAATTTGGAGATGGAATAGCAGCCTTCCTTGCAACATCTCTCTTTACATTTTTATCTTATGATAATTTTTCTCACGATCATAATTTCAGAGGATGGTTGTTTGCAGGATTAGGGTTTTTCTTTTATACCGGAAATATTTATGGCTCGGTTGCAGCAGCACAAATCTATAATGCCAAAGTTGATTATGAATACAATGCTAACCTGAAAGTGTATCTTCAAAATAAAAATTATTTCTTACCTGAAAATGAATTTATTAAATAAATATTTACTTCTAATCTTTTTATTATTTGCAAATCTTTCTTTTGCTCAGGAATATTTGCAAGATCAGTTTGAGTTTGCTAAAAAACTGTTAGAAGAAGAAAATTATTTTGATGCAATAACTGAGTTTAAACGTTTAAAATTTTTTGATACAAATAATTCTTATAGCTCTCTTTCAAATGAATACATAGCCCAATGCTATAAACATGGAGGAAAGTTTAATGAAGCTATTCAATATTTTGCTCTTGCAGAAATAAATGCGAAGAACCCGGAAGATATTTATAGAATAAAAACAGAAATTATTCGTGTAAATATTTTAAGAAGAACAACTGATAATGCGCTCAAACTTCTTGATGAATTAGAAATAGATAGAAGGTGGAACGATAAAAAAGATGAAGTAAATTACTGGCGTGGCTGGGCTTACATCTTTGCTGATGAATGGGATAAAGCAGTAGAAGAATTCTCTTCCGATCATAAACTAAAAATTTTATGCGAAGAAACTCATGAAAAAAAATACTCAGTTACTTTTGCAAAAGTTGCTTCTGTTATCTTGCCGGGAGCCGGACAGTTTTATACAGGAAATTATTTAAGCGGGTTGCTTTCATTAGGGTGGTGCGCTTTGTGGGGTTACATTGCAGTTGATGCTTTTATTGAGGATAGAATATTTGATGGTCTTGCTGTTGCAAATTTTTTATGGTTCAGGTTTTACCAGGGAAACTTACAGAATGCTGAAAAGTTTGCAGTTGAAAAAAATATTCAGATTTCAAATGAATCTCTTTATTACTTGCAGAATGAATATACCGGATTAAAACCATAACATGTGTATAAAGACATATGGTATATGGTACATGAAATTTCCTTATACCTTTATACCCTATACCTTGTACCTAAAGTATTGCATATTGATTAAAATTCGATTTAATTTAAGCTATTGAAATAAGCTTTAATTTAAAATTCATGTTCTCTCAACCTTTCAGGAGGAATAATGAAAAATAAAGGGTTGTTAATAACTCTCTCAATTATTGGTGTAATTGTTTTATTCGTAATAATCTTAGTTGTTTGGGGAATTGGTTCTTATAATAACTTAGTGACGCTAAATGAATCAGTTAACCAGAACTGGAGTCAGGTTGAAAATCAATACCAGAGAAGAGCAGACCTTATACCTAATCTTGTTAATACTGTAAAAGGATTTGCTGAATTTGAAAGGGGAGTATTAACAGATGTAACAGAGGCAAGATCAAGGGTAAGCCAGTTTAATGTAACGCCTGAAGTTTTAAATGACCCGCAGGCATTCCAGAGATTTCAGCAGCTGCAGGGAGAACTGAGTAATGCTCTGTCCCGTCTTCTTGTAACGGTTGAGAATTACCCCATTTTAAAAGCGAATGAAAATTTTCTTCAGCTTCAGGCTCAGCTTGAAGGAACCGAAAACAGGATATCTGTTGAAAGAAGAAACTTTAATCAGACAGTTCAGACATATAATACAACTATAAAAAGATTTCCAAATTCAATTTTTGCCGGATTGTTTGGCTTTGGTGAGAAGCAATATTTTAAATCTACACCCGGATCTGAAACTCCGCCCAAAGTTGAGTTTTAATTCCTGATGAAGTTTCTCTTTTTTATACTTGCTTTAACCTCATTTTTATTTGCACAACCTGAAGTTCCATTACTAAAGCAATGGGCAAATGATTACACAAATACTTTGAGCGGTAATCAACTTGAAACTCTCAATTATCGCCTTAAGACTTTTGAAGACAGCACCACAAACCAGCTTGTTATGCTGATGATCGCTACACTTAATGACTATCCTATAGAATATTATTCACATGAAGTTGCTCAAAAAAATAAAATTGGCACTGGAGAAAATAATAATGGCGCAGTTCTTGTTATTGTAAAGAATGATAAGAAGCTGAGAATAGAAGTTGGTTACGGACTTGAAGGTGCTTTACCTGATGCACTCGCAAGCTCAATTATAAGAAATGTAATTGTTCCTTATTTTAAGAAGAATGATTTTTATTCCGGAATAACTGCAGGCATTGATGCGATAATTTCTGCTATTGCAGGTGAATACAAAACAGAAAAAGATATTTCCGATGATGATGAAAAAACTCCATTTATCTCAATAATTATAATGATAATATTTGGAATCCTGATGTTTATATTCAGAGGAAGAGGGAGAGGGCGAAGAGGAGGTTTAATTTATTTTGGTGGACTTGGAGGAGGAAGAGGTGGTTTCAGTTCAGGTGCCTTTGGAGGATTTAGTGGCGGTGGTGGTTCTTTCGGTGGTGGTGGTTCGAGTGGAAGCTGGTAGTTTGAAGAGGGGCAAAGAGTAAAGAGTATGGAGTAAGGAATTAATTTTTAATCCAAAAATAAATTCGGGATGAATTTTTGAATTGGGAATATGTTTTGTTAAAATTGCAATGGCTTTATGAAAAATTTTTTTCAGCCATAGGCTGATCAGCCTTTGGCTGAAAAGACAGGAGATAATAATTGGCTATAATGATAACTGAGGAATGTATTAATTGCGGAGCCTGCGAGCCTGAATGTCCGAACACCGCAATTTATGAAGGCGGTGCTAAATGGGAACTTGTTGGTAAAAATTATGGAGAAAAAGATACTCCACCTTCCGGAGCTGAAGGATTCTTCTCAAATGATTTTTTTTATATTGTTCCTGATAAATGTACCGAGTGTGTTGGTTTCCACGATGAACCTCAATGTGCTGCAGTTTGCCCCGTCGATTGCTGCATCCCTGATCCAAAACATGTTGAGGATAAAGAAACACTTTTCGCAAGGAAAGAATATTTAGATAATATTGGCCGTGTAAGCCGTTAAATTCTAAATCCTCTCTAAAAGCTTATCTTAAAGTAGTTAACCCAGTTATCACAAATTACAACCTAGCGTTTGCCGAATAATCCTATTCGATTCAGCAAACGCTATGGAGTTGGCACAACTGATTCTTGAACCAAACTTCGAACACATAGCCATATCAAATGAGCGAGCGTCGTAGTGTTAGGCGCTGCGGGCTACCTGCTCTAGTCAATCGAAAAGATTGTGCCAAATGCGAGGAATTATTTCTTCGTTACTTCAATTGGAACCATATCGAACTTTCCTGATTGCTCAATAAAGAATGTGCACCCGGAACCTTCACCAGGACCGGAGAAGTGTCGATCCTCTGGACCAAACGAAAGGTATGATCCGGGTCCAAGCTTATTTTCAGAACCACCTTCCGGTGTATAGACCAATGTTCCGGAAAGAACAACAATTTTCATCGCATTGGTATGGTAATGAGTTGGGAGCTTCAAACCAGCGGGGAACTTAATAAAAACGCCGGAGGCGCCTTTGTCAGGGTCTCCCCACAATACAGCTCGCATTACACCGCCAGTATTTGGCATTTCCACCCACTTGACTTTATCAGCAGGCCATATCACTTGTTCTTTCGTCATCTTCTCTTGCGCGTAAATGTCTGTCGCTCCAACAACTATCAGTGCGATGAAGACGAATGCTGAGAACAAAAAAAGTTTCTTCATAATAATCCTCCTTTATTGTGTTTGGGATTGATGTTATTTAATTAGTTAAATTCCAGCGGCATCTCAGAAACTAAATTAGGAAAGATACCCTCCGTTATCTAAGATAGAAATTAAGTAAATGAAATGTGGGTGTCAATAGTTTTTTAATATTTACTGGAATTTATTTACCTAAGTTTCACTTTAGAAATATCCCTTTCACCTCACTTTAAACTTCTTTAATTTAAAACCCCTCCCGTCCTCCCCTTTCAGAAAGGGGAGGTGAGGTAGGGTTCTTTACATTACTAAATAGAAACATCTAAAAGCAATGTCATTCTGAGGAGCGAAAGCGACGAAGAATCGCAGGAAATCCTTCACTTCGTTCAGGATGACAAAAGCCAAAAAAATTTTCAGAAAATACTTATAAATCAAAAATGAAAATAGGTAAATACACTTTGCATATAATAAACTCGGGCTATTTTGCACTTGATGGCGGCGCAATGTTTGGAATAATTCCCAAACCTCTCTGGCAAAAAACCAATCCACCCGATGAAGCAAACAGGATTAAGCTTGCAACAAGAAATCTTCTTCTTACAAATGGAAACAGGAAAATTCTTATTGATACAGGAATGGGTGATAAGTGGGATGAGAAATTAAAAAACATTTATGCTGTTGTTCAGACTAATTCTCTCGAAGGAAGCTTAAATGAACTTAACCTAAAGCCTGAAGATATTACGGATGTTTTGTTAACTCATCTTCATTTTGATCATACAGGTGGTTCAACAAAAATTGTCCCGCCACAGCGGGATCCCACCAAAGGCGGGAAAAAACTCATTCCAACTTTTCCAAATGCAAAATTTTATGTACAGAAGAAAAATTATGAATGGGCAATTAAACCTTCTGAAAGAGACAAAGGAAGTTATTTGAAAGATAGTTTCCAGCCATTAATGCAAGAAGGAGTTCTTAATTTCATTGATGGTGAAGAAAAATTTGATGATGAAATAGAATTTGTAATAATAAACGGACACACATTTGCCCAGCAATTAATAAAGATTTCCGATTCATCAAATACGATTTTTTATTGCGGTGATTTATTTCCGACTACTTCTCATATTCCTTTGCCTTATGTTATGGGTTACGACCTTCAGCCGCTCGTAACTGTTGAAGAGAAGAAAAAGATACTTACTAAAGCAATTGATGAAAACTGGAAAATCTTTTTTGAGCATGATCCTGAAACAGCACTGGCAACGATAATGAAAGATGAAAAAGGTTTTAAGGCAAAGGAAAAATTTATAGAATTATGAACCTGAATGAAGATGGCTATAAAAAGTTATGCAGATTCGATGAGATTAAAGAAAGAGAAGGCAGAAGATTTATTGTTGATGAAACTGAAGTTGCTGTTTTCAAAATCAATAATACAATTTATGCTCTCAGCAATATCTGTCCTCATCAGCATACGTCGTTAATTTATGATGGTTTTATTGAAGATGAATGTATTGTTTGTCCTGTTCATGGCTGGAAGTTTGATTTGAAAACAGGAGTGCAGCCAACAGGACAAAAAGGATTGGACAGCTTTCCTGTAATTATTTTTGAAAATGAAGTTTATGTTAAAGTTTTTAAGAAAGAAATGAATTGGTGAGCTTTCTTTGTGTTTCTTAGTGCTCTTCGTGTCTTAGTGGTAAAAAATAAGTCTACCACTAAGACACTAAGGACACAAAGGGTCACTAAGTTTTTAATATACTATGAAAATCACTAATGAAATAGTAATAGCGAAGGTAAAAGAACTTGGCTTTGATTTAGTTGGTTTTGCTAAGGCTGAAGAGCTCACAAAAGAAATTAAAAATCTTGAAAAGTGGCTTGATATGAAATACCATGGAGATATGGAGTATATGGAAAAAAATCTTGAGAAGAGAAAAGATGTTTCTAAAATTCTTGCTGGTGCTAAAAGTATTATCTCACTTGGAATGAACTATTATACTGATGAACAATACAGCAATCAAAAAGATAGAGGAAAAATTTCCCGTTATGCATGGGGGAAAGATTATCATTTGGTTATCTGGGAAAAACTTGAGCAGCTTGAAAATGCTTTGAAGGAAATTGATCCTGCCTTTGAATCAAAGTCTTACATTGATACCGGACCAGTAATGGATAAAGTATGGGCTGTAAGAGCAGGACTCGGCTGGCTGGGAAAACATACTAATGTTATTAATAAAGAGAAAGGAAGCTGGTTCTTCATTGCAAATCTTATAACTAATTATGAGTTTGAATATTCATCCGCTATTCTTGATTATTGCGGTAGCTGTACAGCGTGTATTGAAGCTTGTCCTACAAATGCAATTGTAGACGAATATCTTTTAGATGCAACAAAATGTATTTCCTATCTTACAATAGAAAACAAGAAAAAAATCCCTGATGAATTTAAAAATAAATTTGATAACTGGATATTTGGATGCGATATCTGCCAGGATGTTTGTCCCTGGAATATTAAGTTTGCTGAAGTTACTCAGAACCTGGAGTTCTTTCCTAAGAATAAAGAAATCAATCTTGCTGATGTTACAAACATGAATGAAGAAGAGTTTCGAGAAAGATTTTCTGAAAGCCCTGTTAAAAGAACCAAGCTGAAAGGGCTGAAGAGGAATGCGGAATTTATAATTAGTTAATTTGCTTAATTGTCATGCTTAACTTGTTTCAGCATCTTTATATAGGGAAGGATTCCGAAACAAGTTCGGAATGCCAAAATTACAATTTTCTAGTCTGAACCTTTTTAATAATTAGATTATCTTATAGGCAGTTGTTTATGAAAATATTGGAGAAATAATGTCTGAAATTGAACGAAAAAATCATCATAAAGTAATAATTGTTGGAGGAGGTGCCGCTGGATTTACTGCTGCTTTATACTCAGCAAGAGCAAATCTTAATCCTGTTATATTTGAAGGATTACAGCCAGGTGGACAATTAACTATTACCACTGAAGTTGAAAACTATCCCGGTTTTGAAGATGGAATTATGGGTCCTGAATTAATGGATATAATGAGAAAACAGGCTCATAGGTTTGGAGCTAAATCAATTTACCATGAAGTAACTGAGATTGATTTTTCAAAACGACCTTTCGTTCTGAAAACTTATGAAGATACTTATTCTGCAGAAACTGTAATCATTGCAACAGGTGCTTCTGCCCGGCTGCTCAATCTTGAGAGTGAAAAGAAATTTATGGGTTATGGAGTTTCTGCTTGTGCAACCTGCGATGGTTTTTTCTTTAAGAACCAAAGGGTGCTTGTTGTTGGCGGTGGAGATACTGCAATGGAAGAGGCAACATTTTTAACCAAGTTTGCTTCTGAAGTTATTGTTGTTCACAGGCGTGAAGAATTCCGTGCGTCTAAAATAATGCTTGACAGGGCATTGAATAATCCTAAAATAAAATTTTTAATGAATAAAGTTGTAATTCAGGTTTTAGGTAAAGAGGAGAATGGAAGAAAAGTAATGATGGGAGTTGTTCTTGAAGACACAAAGGATTATTCAAAAGAAGAACTGCAGGCTGATGGTTTATTTATTGCTATAGGACATAAACCAAACACAGATCTTTTTAAAGGAATACTTGATATGGATGAAACAGGTTATCTGAAAGTTAAACAAGGTTCAACTTATACAAATATTGAAGGTGTTTTTGCTGCTGGTGATGTTACTGATAAAGTTTACCGCCAGGCAGTTACTGCTGCAGGCATGGGCTGTATGGCTGCAATTGATGCTGAAAAATGGCTGGGAGAATTTGAACATAAAGTTCAGATGGAGAATGCGGAGAGTAAATAAATTTCGCAGCACAGAATAATATTCTATGCTACAATTTTTTAACTGCTATTACTTTTTCTCAAGCATTCTTGATACAATATTAGCAGCTACAAAACCAACTCCTGTTATTGTGAACAAGAAAAGCGGAACCCAATGATCCTGATGTGTAGATTCATTAAGCATAATACCTAACCCTAATCCCAAACCAAAACCAATAGTAACAATACCAATCTTAAGCATCCTGAATGGATCTTTTTTACTCTGGAAAAATTCTTTTATTGATTGAGCATCCATCCCTTTTTCAATCAACATTTGTCTCTCTCTCGATCTGAAAAAGAAATATGAAACAAGGATTATTCCTATTACTAATGTTCCAACAATAGGAATAAAAACTGCAACTACATTTTCATCCATTTTAATCTCCTTTTTTATTTATGATTTAAAATCTTTATTTAAGGTTATACTCTTAACTATTCTGATGGTTGAGACTATGGACTTACTTTGAAGGTTACAGAAAATTTAATTTAAAATTCAGGTTTTTATTCCTAAAAATATATAGGTTAATCTCCGGACAAAGTTTCTAAATAATGTTTTTACTTTTTGTGAATATTTGAAAATGTTAATAAAAAGATTGGCTGAATGATTGATTGGCTGAATGATTTTCCATTTTACGTTTACCATTTGCCGTTTCACATCAGTTTAGTTTTGTAACCTTTTTCCTTGACGAAAGGTCAAATTATTTAGATGAAAGGTGTAAATGATCAGGAAATTATAGAATCGGTTAAGAAGGGTAACCATTCTGATTATGCTATACTTATTGATAGATATAAGAATAAAGCTTTTTCTATGTTAACAAGGATGTTAAAAAACAGGATGGAAGCTGAAGAGGTTCTTCAGGATTGTTTTCTTAAAACATTTAAAGGTTTGAATAATTTCAAGGGTGATTCAAAATTTTCAACGTGGTTTTATAAGATAGTTTATAATTCTGCCTTAAGCAGGTTGTCTGTTCAAAAAAGAAAAACAGAAATGGAAATGTCTTCTGTTGAAGATCATTTTAATCTTTTAAGCGATTATGATTATAATCTTACCGAGCAGAAAGATTTATCTTTATATATAAAAGAAATGGTAGATAAGCTTCCGGCAAATTATGCTTCGGTCATTTCAATGTTTTATCTTGAAGATTTATCCTGTGAAGAGATAAGCGAAGTAATGAGAACAAGTGTTAATAATGTAAAAGTTATGCTGCACCGTTCAAGATCTGCTTTGAGAGATATTATGATAAAAAATAATTATTCAGAGGAACTATTATGATTGAACTAAATGATGATTTGCTGAATAAATATATTGATGGCGAACTCGACAAAGAAACAATGCTGAAGATAAAAACCAAACTTGAATCATCTTCCCAGGATATGCTGAAGTATAAAGCTCTCCTTTCAATTCACAATGAATTAATGAGAATGCCTGTTGAAGAGGTCTCATCAAATTTTACTGCAAACCTGATGTTGAAAGTGCAGAGAGGCTTGAAATCAAAAAGAGAACAGAATTTTTTTATTGTGTCTGTTTTATCTTTATTTTTTCTTATCTGTATTGGGATCATCGGCTACTTACTTGCCAATTTTATTTTTACTGCAGAACCAAATTCATCTGATGTTGTTACGCAGTTTACAGAATATTCAGAAGATTTTGTAACACTTCTTAAAAATTTCTTTTCAAAAGGGAATATTTCAATTATTGGTTCAATCTTTTCATTTGTACTGCTGATAAGCGGATACTTTTTCTACGACAGCCTGAAGCAATCAAAGCAGTAGTAGTGGCATATAGGTATAAAGGTATAGGGTATAAGGTATAGGAATTAATTTTATTATTATCTGCATTGTACTCCTAACGGAGTACTGGATTTTTTTTCTTAGCCTTCTTCTACAAACATTCAACTCCTCTGGAGTTGTCAATATTTTTTTGTCTGCCTTGTGAGAGATGTTTCAAACTCCGTTAGGAGTTAAATGTTTGTAGAAAAAAATATCACACCACCCGCCGGAACTCTGAAAGGTTCAATATTATTAACAATCCATTAGTTTTGTTTTCTTTTACAAAGAGATTATACCAATCTCCTCGAAAGGATTAATCTTTACTATATTTGCATTATTCGTTTAATATTAAGGAGAAAGAATGCTTGTTATAACCACAAACACAGTTGAAGGAAAAAAAGTTGTAAAATATTATGGACTTGTAAGCGGGGAAGCAATACTTGGTGCAAATATATTTAAAGATTTCTTTGCAGGAATAAGAGATATAGTCGGCGGACGTTCTGCTGCATATGAAAAAGAGCTGCGTAAAGCAAAAGATATAGCAATTAATGAAATGATTGCTTCTGCTTCAGCTCAAGGTGCAAATGCTGTTATAGGTGTTGACCTTGATTATGAAACTATCGGCGGAGGAGGCGGCAATATGCTGATGGTTAGTGCAAGCGGAACAGCGGTAACAGTTGAATAAGTTCAAGTTCATGTTCAAGTGTAAGAAGTTAAAAGTTTTTCCTCTTCTTGAACTTGCTCTTGAACTTGAACTCCAACGAGTATGAATACAAAATCCGGTTACGTAGCAATCCTCGGTTTGCCTAACGCTGGCAAATCAACTTTAATGAATGCACTTCTTGGACAGAAGCTTTCAATAGTTACAAAAAAACCGCAAACAACAAGGAAGCGCATTCTTGGAATCCTTTCATCAGAAAATTACCAGGTCATTTTTCTTGATACACCTGGTATTATCAAACCTGAATATCTTTTACAGGAAAAAATGATGGAAGCTGTAAATAATTCACTTAACGATGCTGATATTATTATTCTGATAGTTGATATTTCTTACGATTCCGAAAAACATAATATTTTAAATAACGAATTCATTAGTAATAATCTGTTAAGGATAAAAAAGCCACTTTTACTTTTGTTAAACAAAGTTGATTTAAGTGAACAAGAGAAAGTTAAAAAGCTCATTTCAAAATATGAATCGCTTAAAAAGTTTATGAAAGTAATTCCTGTTTCTGCTCTTTTAAATTTTAACATTGAAGAAGTACTGAATTCAATAACAGAACTTTTACCGGAAGGCCCAAAATATTACCCTGAAGATATTATTGCAGAAGAGAATGAAAGATTTTTTGTCTCGGAAATCGTGAGAGAAAAGATTTTTGAACTTTATAAAGAAGAAATTCCTTACAGCACCGAAGTTATTGTAACTGACTTTAAAGAAAGAGAGGATAACAAAGATTATATTCTTGCAGAAATAATAGTTGAGAAGGAGAGTCAGAAAGGAATAATAATCGGCAAGCAGGGTGCAGCAATAAAAAATCTTGGTCTTGAGGCACGAAAAGCAATTGAGGATTTTCTTCAAAAGGAAGTATATCTGGAATTAAGAGTAAAGGTAAAAAGTAAATGGCGTACTGATGAGAGGCAGTTGAAATCATTTGGATATATAAAACCAAAAGACTGATTAAATTTCCTAATGAAAAAGTATCTCCCTGAAACTCTTCTGATGCTAAATACAATAATTTGGGGCGCTACTTTTGTTATTGTAAAATCTGCCTTAACTGATATCTCTTTTGCTGGAATAATACTTTCGTTCGAACCAATATTTGCAGCAGTATTTGCCTTCTTTATGTTGAATGAAAAAATATCTAACTTTGGATTAATTGGATGCCTGCTTATTTTTTGCGGACTAATAATCTCAGAGATTTATAAAAAGAAAAATGGATAAGGATTTAACAAGAGCAGAAATAGTTATAAAAGGCTTGGTGCAAGGCGTAGGATTCAGATATTATATTTACAGGAGTGCAGTTAATCTTGGTTTGAAAGGTTTTACAGAAAATCTTTTCAGCGGTGAAGTGTTAACTGTTGTTGAAGGAAAAAAACCTCTTGTTGAAGAACTTTATAAAAAAATAGTTGTAGGACCTTCACACTCCTCCGTTAGGAAACATAATATTATGTGGCAGGAACCTAAAAACGAATTTGAAAATTTTGAGATAAGACATTGAATCAAGAATTCAGAACAGGTATCGGGTTCGATGTTCATGCTTTTGCAGGAAACCGTAAACTTATAATTGGCGGAGTGGAAATTCCTTTTGAGAAAGGTCTCGCCGGACATTCCGATGCAGACGTTCTCCTTCATGCAATCTCTGATGCTTTGCTGGGTGCACTTGCACTCGGCGATATTGGAAAATATTTTCCCGATGATGATCCTAAATTTAAAGATGCCGATAGCGGATTTCTTCTTTCTGAAGTTTACAAATTAGTTGAGGGGAAAGGATATGTAACCAATAATGTTGATGCAATAATTATGCTGCAGAGACCAAAGATTTCACCTTATGTTGATGAAATGAGAAAAAAAATTGCCGATTTGTTTAAAGTAAGTATTGACAGAATTTCAATAAAAGCAACAACAACAGAAAGATTGGGATTTACAGGCAGAGAAGAAGGTGTGGCAGCAATGGCTTCTGTTTTACTTATAAAGGTTTAGTGAATGATCGAAAGCATTCTCAATTATATCTCTGACCTTAGCCCTTTTCTTATCTATCTTGTTCTTTTCCTTTTTTCTTATGTGGAGAATGTTTTCCCTCCCTCACCAAGCGATCTTGTTGTTGTTATCGGCGGCTCCCTGATTGCAACCGAAGCAATTAATTTTATTCCCACATTAATCTTTACAACGATTGGTAGCGTCCTGGGGTTTATGACACTTTATTATATTGGTTCACAAGTTGATAAAAAAGTAATCAGAGCAGGAAAAATGAAATTCATTTCCGCACAAGCCATTGACACTGCTGAAAAGTGGTTTAATAAATGGGGATACACAGTTATCTTAGCAAATCGTTTTTTGCCCGGGACAAGATCTGTTATCTCTTTCTTTGCAGGCTTAAGTGAATTAAAATTTTTTAAGACTGTTATACTTGCAACTATAAGTGCACTGGTTTGGAATACAATAATCATTTACTTAGGAATCCTCTTCGGAAATAATATTGAACGTGTTGATTTTTATTTATCCAGATACCAAACCGCTGTACTTATTCTTACAGGAGTGGTAATTTTATTTTTTGTTATCAGGCATTTCTTCTTTAGTAAAAAGAAGAGTTCAACTTGATATTCAAATCAAATAAAGAGTTAAAAACGCCTGAAGAAAGAAAAGCAAAGAATAAAGAGAGACTTCTTCTTATCCTTTCAGGAACTTTGTTAGGAGTTTCTTTCCCACCGGTTTCTTTTCCATTTACCCTTTTAATGTTTGCTGGATTAATTCCATATCTTAAAATTATTGAATCAAAGGAAAGGCTTCTTGATATTAACCGCTCAACATATCTGATGGCTTTTATCTTTAGTGCAATTACAATTTACTGGGTAGGAAGCTGGCAGGAAGAAGCTGATACGTTCCTGATGATATCGGGCATATTACTTTTCTTTGTGAACCCGGCTTTTTTTTTAATTTCTTCTACTTTATACTACTTCGCAAAAAGAATATTTAAAAGAAATATTGCACTGTATGTTTTTCCTATTTTCTGGGTCACCTATGAATATTTAACAATGATAACGGATTTTAGATTTCCTTGGATTACTCTCGGAAGCGGACTGGCTTTCTTTAATGGGTTTATACAGGCTGCGGATATTGTTGGTTCTCTTGGTTTGTCACTTATTGTTATTTATATAAATATTTTTTTGTACAAAGCTTATATTTATTATAAAATCTCTAACAAGAAATTTTATCTTAATCTTTCAACTGCTGCTTTAATTTTTGCTATTGTTATCATATATGGTTTTGTCCGAAAATCATCTTATGATATGCCGGAGAAAAAAATTCGCGTGGGACTTATTCAACCAAATATTAACCCATGGGATAAATGGTCAACTGGAGATTTAAATTCAATTCTTCAACTTTATCTTGGGCTTTCGAAAAATGCAGCTGACGAGGGAGCCGAACTTCTTATCTGGCCGGAGACAGCGATGCCCGTTTACTTAATGAGTGGAGGGCACCAATCAATTGTAGATTCCATATACAGGTTTCTTGAGCAAAATAATGTTTACCTTCTCACAGGAATGCCAGATCTTCTGTATCATAGTAAAGACAATCATCCTGATGATGCAAAGTATAATGAAAGTGGAGATTTTTATTATACAACTTACAATGCAATTTTACTTTTCTCTCCCCATACAAGAGAGTTGCAAAGGTATGGGAAGATGAAACTCGTCCCTTTTGGAGAAAAAGTTCCGTATGCCGATAAACTTAAATTTTTAGCGAATATATTTAAATGGGGAGTAGGATTAACAGGGTGGAATGTTGGACGTGATACAACTGTTTTCTCAATACCTTTTCCGGAAACAAAAAATAATTCGATTACATATTCCGAAAAAGATTCTTTACATATAAACGGGCTTGTCTGTTACGAATCCATTTATCCTGATTTAGTAGCTCAGTTTGTTGATAAAGGCGCAGAGCTTATTGCTGTTGTTACAAATGATAGCTGGTACGGGAAATTAAGCGGACCTTTTCAGCATAAAGAATATGCTGCACTTCGTGCAATTGAAAACAGGCGTTCTGTTGTAAGAGCAGCAAATGGAGGAGTAAGCTGTATAATAAATCCTTTAGGAATAACCGAAATTGAAAGTGAAATGTTTAAAAAAACTTTTGTTGTTGGAGATGTTGTTATTGAAGATGAAAAAACTTTCTTTACAAATAATCCTTTGATTATCCCAATTCTATCATCAGCTTTTTCTATATGGATATTTGGAATCTTTAGTTTGAAGAAAATAAAAGATAAGTTTAAGTTATAGTTATTATGAAAAACATAATTGATCTCCGCAGCGATACTGTTACCAAACCTTCCGAAGCAATGCGTAAAGCAATTTATGAAGCAGAAGTTGGTGATGATGTTTTTAAAGAAGACCCAACTGTAAATAAGCTTGAAGAATATACTGCTGATTTACTTGGAAAAGAAGCAGCTTTGTTTGTTACAAGTGGAGTTATGGGAAACCAGCTTTGTCTTAATGTGTTAACAAATCCCGGTGATGAAGTTATATGTGAAAGAGATGCTCATATTTTTAATTATGAATCCGGCTCACCTGCGGCATTAAGTGGTATTCAGCTTCATCCTGTTGATGGAAAGAATGGAGTTATAACTGCTGAACAGGTTGAACCTTTGATTCGTCCTTCAAGTGCTTATTATATGCCTCGCACAAAAGTTATTGCTCTTGAGAACACCCATAACCGTGCGAGTGGTGCGATTTATCCAATGGAAAAAATTATTGAAATGAAACAGCTTGTAGAAAAATATAATCTCCTTTTTCATCTTGATGGCGCAAGAATCTGGAATGCTTCTGCTGCAACTGGAATACCTGTAAAAGATTATGCAGTTCATTTTGATTCTATTTCCTGCTGCTTTTCAAAAGGGCTTGGAGCGCCGGTTGGTTCCATAATAGCAGGAACTAAAGATTTTATTAAGGAAGCTTACCGTGTTCGCAAAGGATGGGGCGGAGGAATGAGACAAGCCGGCGTTTTAGCGGCTGCTGCTTTGTACGCACTTAAAAATAATATTGCAAGGCTTTCAGAAGATCATGAAAAATCAAAAATTCTTGCAAACGCAATTAATGAAAATCCTTCTCTTGAAATTGATATCAATTCTGTTCAAACCAATATTCTTATATTCAAACCATTAAAAATCAATGTTGAAGCAGCTATAAAGCGATGTAAAGAAAAAGGTTTACTTTTATCTGTAGGAAGGATTGATTCTTTAAGAGCAGTAACGCATCTTGATTTTAGTTTTGAAGATGTTAATAGAGCAATAAAAATATTAGAAGATGTCTTTTCCTGATTTCTTGAACTTGCTCTTGAACCAACTCGTGCTTTACCTGTTCAAGTTCAAGTGTAAGTTCAAGAAGTTAAAGTAAAAATTAAATTTAATAAGGAAACAAAAAATGCGTCGTATTGTCTTCGATATTGAAACCTGTTCTTTTCCATTCGAATCATTTTCCGAAAGCCAGCAGGAATATATTCTTCGCTATGCAGAAAAAGAAATTGATGACAAAGTAAAAGTATTGAAAGTTGATGAAGCTGTAAGATATACAAGTCTCTATCCTTTCACGGCTAAACTTATTTCAATTGGTATTTATGATGTAGATAAGGAAAAATCTTATGTTTATTATGAAAGCGAACAGACCGAAGAATGGGTTTCTGAAAAGAATGTTCATTATAAAGGTTTAAATGAAATTGAAATGCTTAATTCTTTCTGGAGAATTATTGATTTGACCGACCAGGTAATAACTTTTAACGGAAGAAATTTTGATGCTCCTTTTTTGATGATACGTTCTGCGATGAACAGAATTAAACCGAGTAAAAATCTTGTCACTAAAAGATTTGATTCAACTTTCCATATTGATCTTCTTGAACAATTTACCTACTTCGGATTAACGAGAAAATTTAATCTTGATTTTTACTGCCAGGCTTTTGGAGTAGATTCACCAAAGACAAAAGGAATCTCTGGTATGGAAGTGAAGACTCTTTATGAAGCAGGAAGAATTAAAGACATTGCTGTTTACTGTGCGGATGATATTTATGCTACTTTCCAATTATATAAAATCTGGAATGAATTTTTAAATGTATAAAGTCAAGTAGTTCATCTTCAGTTATATCGGATTGAAGTATGATATTGAGTTTTGGAAAGGTTATTGATCATAGAGCTTAAAAGAAAACTCGGTGAATCCACAGGATAATTATAATCAAATTTTCCTGACACTCGACGTTACATATAAAATAAAAGGATTTGAAGAATCATTAGGGATTATGGATAGCCATATATCTTCAGGAGTAATAAAAAATACTTTCTTTAAGGAAGGATTAACTTTTAATTTTTAAATGAACGAAACTCTCTATCACAAATGCAGGAAGAAAAGATATAACCTTACGCATGTATGCGAGGTTGGAGTCTATTATCCCGAAACCTCTAACATTCTTGGTTTCATAAACGAGGGGATTAAAACCACTCTAGTTGAACCCTTACCGGAATGCGTTGAAGCAATAAATCTGTATTTTTCGGATCACAATAATGTACATGTTTATCCTTACGCAATTGCAGATAAGACAGGAGAAATTGAACTGCTTAGTGCAGAATCATCCTCATTTGCTTCTGCTTTGGATTCATCCCCTGCACTAAAAAATGACAGATATGATAAAAATAAAGGCAAGCGGTTAATTGTTCAGGCAAAAAGGTTCGATGAAATAGATGATGGAACTATAGATTTAATTAGTATCGATGTTGAAGGAAGTGAGTGGTTTGTATTAAAGCATCTGAAATCGAGACCCGATATTATTTCACTTGAACTTAAATCAAAGCATTATGTTAATCCTTATCTTACAGAAATCAACAATTGGTTAATGGCAAATGGTTATTTTTTATGGTTTACTGATAGAAGTGATTCGGTTTTTATTAAAATTGGAGTATTTGAATTAAGTATTTTTGAGAAGATAAAAAATTGGTTTTAACTATCCTGATTGTGTAAGATAAAATTTTCAGTTTTCGTTTTCTTCTTTTTCCAATTCCTGCATATGCTCTTTATATTTTTCTAACCTGGATCTCCATCTCATCTATGTAACAACTATAATCAATTGTGACAATCCTTAAAATGAATTTGAAAACAAAATAGAAAGAACTGAAAAGATACCTACAGTCTCAGATCAAATTGAAAATTCATATTAATAAATTAAAAACCGGAATCATCTTAGGAGGGGAAATATAAAATCGGGTTTACTCATTGTTTTCGAATTTATTGCTAAATAAAAATATTTTATACTTATGTAATAAGATGAGTCAAATCTCATTTTAAAAACTCAAAGAAGAAATTTTCATTCAGTTTTAGCATTAGAGTTTATTTTACTACTGGCACAATTTTAGGAAATTCCCTCCTGAGGCAATAATCCAATTTTATAAAAGGAATTTAAATTTTTTATGGCGACTGCTATTGATCAGTTTGTTTCCGGTATTGAAGTTAAAGGAAGAATTACTCCTGAAGCTCAAGAGGTTTTAACTCCCGAAGCAGTACAATTCATATCTAAACTTCACCAATTGTTCAACCAAAGACGAATTGAATTATTAAAGAAAAGAGAAAAGCGTCAGCAGGAAATTGATTCTGGTTTAATGCCAAACTTTCTTGAAGAAACAAGAGCAATTAGAGAAGGCCAATGGACTGTTGCACCTCTTCCTGAAGATTTGCTTGACAGACGAGTTGAAATTACAGGACCAGTTGATCGTAAGATGATTATCAATGCTCTTAATTCCGGTGCAAATGTTTTTATGGCAGATTTTGAGGATTCAAATTCACCTACCTGGAATAATGTGATAGAAGGACAGGTTAATCTTAAAGACGCAGCTGATGGAACAATATCATATATCAATCCTGAAACAGGGAAATTTTATAAACTGAATGGAAAAACAGCAGTACTTATGGTAAGACCAAGAGGCTGGCATCTTGAAGAAAAAAATATTCTTATTGATGAAGAGCCCGCCTCAGCTTCATTATTTGATTTTGGTCTCTTCTTTTTTCACAATGCACAAAATTTAATTGATAAAGGAACCGGACCATATTTCTATCTTCCAAAGATGGAAAGTCATCTTGAGGCAAGATTATGGAATGATGTTTTTATTTTTGCACAACAGGAACTTGGAATTCCTAATGGAACAATTAAAGCCACTGTTTTAATTGAGACAATCCTTGCTGCTTTTGAAATGGATGAGATACTCTATGAATTAAGAGATCACTCAGCAGGATTAAATTGCGGAAGATGGGATTATATTTTCAGCTTTATCAAGAAATTTAAAAATCATCCAATGTTCATTTTCCCTGATCGTGCACAGGTAACGATGACTTCTCAGTGTATGCATTCATATTCTTTACTGCTTATTAAAACTTGTCACAAACGAAATGTTCATGCAATGGGTGGAATGGCTGCACAAATTCCTATAAAAGATAATATTGAAGCAAATGATATTGCAATGGAAAAAGTAAAGTTAGACAAAGAAAGAGAAGCTAAAGATGGACATGATGGCACTTGGGTAGCACATCCAGGTTTGGTTTCTGTAGCGAAAAAAATATTTGATGAATATATGGCTGGACCAAACCAGATAAAAAATAAAAGAGAAGATGTAAATGTTTCTGAAGAAGATCTTCTTGCTCTTCCGGTAGGAACAATTACAATTGAAGGTTTGAAAACAAACATTGATGTAGGTATTCAATACATCGAAGCATGGTTAAGAGGTAATGGCTGTGTTCCGATTTATAATCTTATGGAAGATGCAGCAACAGCAGAAATCTCAAGAACACAGGTCTGGCAATGGTTAAATAATAATAACAGTGCTCTTGAAGATGGAACAAGAATAAGTGATGAGCTTTATTCTTCACTGCTTTCAGAACAAATAGAAAAAATAAAAGAAATGGTTGGTGAAGAAAGATTTAACAGAGGTGCATACAGACTTGCTGCTGAAATTTTTGATTCACTTGTAAGGGAAAAAAAGTTTACTGAGTTCCTGACACTTAAAGCATACGAATACATCTGAGGAAGTTCAAGTTCAAGTGTAAGATCAAGAAGTGAAAAGTTTTTAAGCTCATAAAAAAATTTGTTTAACAGTCAGAGGGATGTTATGATATCAAGAGAAGATCAAATAAAAGACTTATATAATTCCTGGATTTTAAATTCCCGGTGGAAAGGAATTTATCGTCCTTATTCCGCAGAAGATGTAATTAAACTTCGCGGTTCAGTAAAGATTGATTACACTCTTGCAAAACGCGGTGCTCTGAAACTCTGGAAACTTCTTAACCAGGAATCCGTAGTTTGTGGTTTAGGCGCTTTAACAGGAAACCAGGCAATTGAAGAAGTGCAGGCAGGATTGAAATCAATCTATTGCAGCGGATGGCAGGTTGCCGGTGACAATAATACATCCGGCGAAATGTATCCTGATCAAAGTCTTTATCCTGTTGACAGTGTACCTAATCTTGTAAAAAGAATTAATAACGCTCTGCTGCGTACAGATCAAATTTATTGGAGTGAAAATAAAAACGGAGTTGACTGGCTCGCGCCAATTGTTGCAGATGCAGAAGCCGGCTTCGGAGGAAATTTAAATGCTTATGAATTAATGAAATTTATGATCGAAGCAGGAGCTTCGGGTGTTCATTTTGAAGATCAGCTTTCCTCTGCAAAAAAATGTGGCCATCTTGGAGGAAAAGTTTTAGTCCCTACACAGGAAGCAATAAATAAACTTATTGCTGCCCGTCTTGCTGCAGATGTTCTTGATGTTCCAACTATTCTTATTGCAAGAACAGATGCTGATTCTGCAGGATTAATTACAAGCGATATAGATCCACGTGACCGGAAATTCTTTACAGGCGGCAGAACTGATGAAGGGTTCTTTACTGTAAAGGCAAATCTCGATCAGGCAATAAACAGAGGTTTATCTTATGCACCTTATGCAGATATGTTGTGGTGTGAGACTTCCACACCTGATCTTGCAGAAGCTAAAGAATTTGCAGATACTATTCATGAAAAATTTCCTGGTAAATTTTTAGCATACAATTGTTCTCCATCTTTCAACTGGAAAAAGAAGCTTGATGATAATCAGATGCTTTCATTCCGCGAGAAACTTGCTGAGATGGGTTATAAATACCAATTCATAACTCTCGCAGGGTGGCATGCATTAAACTTAAGTATGTTTAAGCTATCCCAGGGATATATGAAAGAAGGTATGCTGGCTTATTCAAAATTCCAGCAGAAAGAATTTATTGCTGAATCAGAAGGATACCGTGCAGTTAAGCATCAATCCTTTGTTGGAGTTGGTTATTATGATTTAGTTCAAAAAATAATTATGCAGGGAAATGCTTCCACAGCAGCATTTGAACAATCAACAGAGGCAGCACAATTTTAGAAAAAAGTTCCCATTCGCTCTTAATCCTTATTGTCCGAGGGCTATCGTTTTGGTGGGATTAAGAGCACGATTTTTCCCCACAAGGGATGTTCCATTGGGCAAAAAGTATCGGGTTATATTAGAGCAGCGAGTGGGCAACTCCTGTTTTAATAAGATAAACTTTTGTTTTTAACTCTCCTTTCTAAAAAGTTTATCACCCGATACGCCTTTTATGAATTAATCTAAACTCACACCGAACAATTTATCATTTTCAGTTGTCTTTAGATTCCTATCGTTTTGAATAGCTTTTAAATAAAATTGCCCAGCCTTAGTATCATCCTTTAAATCTCTTTTTCAACAATTCTGCATACATCAAGAGTGTTTGTGCTGAGTTTGGTTTCAATTCTAAGGCTTTTAAAAGATTTTGTTCCGATTCAATTTTTCTTTCTGGAAAACAGACCATTAATTCTACCGCCGCTAAATTATGATGCGCTTCAAAAAAATTATCATCATAAAAAATTGCTTTTTTATAAAAGTAAATTGATGAATCACAATCCTTTTTCTCTCGATAAAAATCGCCCATTTTACAGTAAGCCATTGCATAATCGGATTTTATTTCGATAGATCTATTAAGGTAATACAACGATAGATCCAAATCTTTCAGGTGATCTAAATATAAAATTCCCAAATTGCACCAGACTACTGCATTACTACTATCAGCATTAATTGATAATCTATAACATATAGCTGCAGAATCATAATTATTTAAATTATTCATATAAAGATTACCAAGGTGGTTAAAAGCATTAGAAAAACTTGGATTAATTTTTATTGCTTCTTTATAATAGAATTTAGAATATCCATAATTTTTTTTTACCAATCTATAAACGTCACCAAGATTAACATAGCTCATGACAAATTCAGAATCTGTTTCAATGGCTTTATTGTAATAAAATATTGCCGAATCTGGTTGGTTGAATTTGTGTTGATATAAATACCTCAAATTATTAAAACAATCTGCTTCGTTAACATTTAATTTTGTAACCATCAAATAATATTCTTTTGCTAAAGAATAATTTTTGTCAATTCTTTCAAATATTAAGGCTAGGTTAAAGTACGGTGCAGGATACTTTGAATTAATTTTTATAGCTTTTTCATAAAAAAATTTTGCCTTTATGTAATCTTTATTGTAATAATAAAATGTACCAAAATTATTATTAGCAGTTTCATCGTTTGGCATTAAGTCAATTGATTTTTTATAATAATAATATGCAGAATCAAATTCATTAAAATCACTATAAATTAATCCAAGGTTTGTATAAAGGATTGGTATCTCATAATACTCTAGAGACTTCAAATAATAATATTTTGCTAAGAGGGGTTCATTATTAAAAAATAATTCTTCTGCAACCCTTGCAATTATATATGCAAAACTAAATATATATACGTTACCTTTAAATTCTTTTTCAATTATATCAATTATGATTTTTGCATTTCTAATACTATTATTCAATAATTGCTCATTACATAAAATCCAATAAATTAAATAATCAACATCTTTTATTATAATTCCTTCTCTTATTTCTGAAAGGCTTTTAAATTCTACTAAGCCTGTTTCTCCAATTTTTGAAAATGGTAGTTTATCTTGCTGAAGAATAATATATTTTATATTTGCTCGATTTTTTGATTGATCAAGTACATCATAAATATCACCGTAAATAATTATGTCCGCATTAAAATACTCCCCAATGGAGATTATTGAATCTTGATAAATCTCTTGGGATTTCCAATTTAAACCTTATTAAAACTTTAGAACGGATATTTCCAGAGATTCTTGATTCATTATATCATTTAGTCTTCCTTCTAATGCTTTTTCAATTTTTTGAGCTTTTAAAGTATCATATCTGAAATCATTAAATGGGAGTATTATTACACTAAAAGTCGAATCGGAGGGAACTACAAAATTATTTGAAGTTGTTTCATCACTCATAAATTTCTTTTCGAAGAAATTAGAAATTATATCAATTGCGGATAAAAATTGTCCAGTAAGAACAACAAAAAAGAATATTATTATTAAAATTGAAGATATTATTGAGAGAATTTTGTGATTAAGAATCCATTCCCAAATTTTTTCTAACATTGGATGCTTTAGCATATAAAATATCTGTTCTTATTAGAATTAGAATAATTATTATATTAACAAAAATAATTTAATTAAAATTGAATTGAAAAATGGAGATAACTATAAATATTGAACCTGAAGTTTAAGAGCATAACCTTCCCTTCTCTCCCTAAAATTAAATCATTATATTTGCTAATAACTTTTAGTAAATGATTAAATTTTATGTTATCCAAAGAATTAATTTCTGAAATTAAAAAAAGGCTTCTTTCAAAATTCGATATTGAGAAGATTATTCTTTTTGGTTCCCAGGCAAGAGGATCCGCAAACCAAAAAAGTGATGTTGATTTGCTTATTATAATTAATAACGTGAAGAACAGACTTAAGTTAATTGACAAAGTGGATAGTTCACTTGAAGGATTAAAATTAGCTAGAGATATAATTGTATTATCAGAAAAAGAATTTAATTCTGACAAAATGATTCCGGGCACGATAGCTCGTTATGCATATAAAGAAGGCCAAACTTTATATGAAAAATGATAACAAAAATATTTTTAAAAAGGTCGTAAAATGGATTGAATATGCAGATGAAGATTTTCGGGCGGCAGAAATAACTTCTTCGGTTTCAAGTAATATTCCTTATAGAATTATTGCATTTCATTCGCAACAGTGTGCTGAGAAATATTTAAAAGCTTTTCTTGTTTTTCATTCCATAGATTTTCCTTATACACATAATATATCCACACTCATTGAACTTTGTTTACCGATTGTTGATCTTAATAGTGAATTAAAATCAGCGAAAGAATTGAGTAAATATGCTGTTGCTGTCAGATATCCAACCGAGTATCTTATAATAAGTAAAAATGAAGCATTAAGAACAATAAAGATAGCAGCCAAAGTTAAAAATGTAATATTAAATTTACTGAGAAAAGAAGGATTGAATCTGAAAGACAGATGAGATGATTTTAAAAAGTATTCATTCATCTTATTTTTAATAAAAAGAATAATCAATGCAAGAGATATTAACTAAACAAGAACCTGATGTAACTTTACAATCAGCTCTCGAACATGGTTTAACTGAAGAAGAATTTGAAAAAATAAAAAAGATTCTCGGAAGAGTTCCAACTTTCACTGAACTTGGCATTTTTAGCGTTATGTGGAGCGAGCATTGCAGCTATAAAAACTCAATTGCTTTGCTAAAAACTTTACCACGAAGCGGCAGCAAACTTTTAGTCGGTGCTGGTGAAGAGAATGCCGGGCTTATTGATATCGGTGATGGACTTGCAGTTGCATTTAAAATTGAAAGCCACAATCATCCTTCAGCGGTTGAACCGTACCAGGGTGCCGCTACAGGTGTTGGCGGAATAATGAGAGATGTTTTTACAATGGGCGCCAGACCAATTGCTTCTCTTAATTCGCTTCGCTTTGGTTCTCTTAAAAATGCAAGAACAAGATATCTTTTTGAAGGGGTTGTAAAAGGGATTGGAGATTATGGAAACAGCTTTGGTGTTCCAACTGTTGCCGGAGAAGTTTACTTTGATGAATCATACCAGGATAACCCGCTTGTAAATGCAATGGCTGTTGGTATTGTTAAGAAAGAAAATGTTGCAAGTGCTGTTGCAAAAGGTTCAGGTAATAAAGTTATGATTGTTGGTTCATCAACCGGACGAGATGGAATTCATGGAGCTACTTTTGCTTCTGAGGAAATTTCAGAAAAGTCTGAATCAAAACGTCCTTCAGTTCAGGTTGGAGATCCTTTTACAGAAAAGCTTTTGCTCGAAGCTTCACTTGAAATAATTAAAAACGGCTGGCTTATCGGAATTCAGGATATGGGTGCTGCAGGTATTGCATGCTCAACAAGTGAGATGAGTGCTAAAGGAAAATCAGGAATGATAGTTGACCTGGATAAGGTTCCTCTAAGAGAAGAACACATGACAGCGTATGAGATTATGCTTTCTGAAAGCCAGGAAAGAATGCTTTGTGTTGTTAAAGCAGGATATGAAGATGAAGTAAAAGAAGTTTTTGAAAAGTGGGATCTTCACTGTGAAATTATTGGTGATGTTACAGATGAACCTTTGCTTAAAATTTATCAGGATGGTGAACTAAAAGCTGAAATCCCTCCTTATGAATTAGTTCTTGGAGGTGGAGCACCTGTTTATAAACGCGAAACAAGAGAACCATCTTATCTAAAAACAACAAGAGCATTTGATTTTTCTTCTCTCCCTAAAACAGAAGATCTAACGGAAACTTTCAAAAAAATATTTTCATCTCCCAACATTGCTTCAAAGAGATGGGTTTATGAACAATATGATTCAATGGTAAGGACAAATACAGTTGTTGGACCCGGCTGTGATGCTGCTGTTGTTTATGTTAAAGACACAAACAAAGCTTTGGTTATGAAAACCGATTGCAACGCAAGATACGTTTATCTTAATCCTAAAGAAGGAACAAAGATTGCAGTTGCTGAAGCGGCAAGAAATATAGTTTGTTCTGGTGGTGTTCCTCTTGGCATAACCAACTGTTTAAACTTCGGTAATCCATATAAGCCTGAAATTTACTGGCAGTTCAGCGAGGCGATTGAAGGAATGGGAGAAGCGTGCAGATTTTTTAATACTCCTGTTACAGGGGGCAACGTTAGTTTTTATAATGAATCACCAAATACAGCAGTTTATCCTACACCAACAATAGGAATGGTTGGACTAATTGAAGGACTTGATAAAATAACCACTTCATATTTTAAAAATGAAGATGATTTGATTTACTTGCTTGGAGAAGACTTTGAAGAAATGGGCGGCAGTGAATATTTAAAAATAATTCACAACAAAGTTGCAGGAGATTCTCCAATAATTAATCTTGATGTTGAAAAGAAACTGCACGATTCTTTATTAGGATTAATAGAGAAAAAATTAATTAACTCAGCACACGATATTTCTGAAGGAGGAATAATCTGTGCACTTGCTGAATGCTGCATTATTAATGATGAAAATCCTATTGGTGCCGAAGTAAATATTCCTGTTAGAAGCAGGGAAGACTTCTCTCTCTTTTCAGAAAGTCAGTCAAGAGTAATTGTTTCAATTGATTCAAAAAATAAAAAAGAGTTTGAGGATTACCTTAAAGAACAAAAGCAGAAATTTGAATTTTTGGGAAAAACAGGTGGGAAAAGTTTATCAGTTAATAAGAAGATTAATATCTCACTGGATAAACTTATTGATCTCTATTATAAAGCTATTCCAAGAATTATGAATGTTTAAGCTGAAAGAAAAAATAAAAACATTGGGGTTGTATAAAACTTTCAGGAAAATCAGGTTCACACTTCATCTAATTCCATCTTATAAGAAATTAAAAGAATTCTCAAAACATTATTTTGGTGGAATTTATAACAGGGTTGATACTCATCATGTCTTTTTGCTTGCCGGCGGGTTAGCCTTTTCACTTTTTGTCTGCATAATTCCATTCGTATTAATAATTTTTGCTGTCCTCGGTAATTTTCTTGATTCGGAAGCAGTACAGTTCCAGATAAGCACTTTGATTGATACAATAATTCCTTATGGATTGTATTCGGATTTTGTTAAAGCAATAATATTTAAAAGAATAGAAGAGTTTGTAGAATACAAAACTATTGCGGGAATAGTCGGTGGTTTTGGTTTGCTCTTTGCATCAAGCGGCCTATTCAGCAGTATGCGGACAATTCTTAATAAAGTATTTGGTGTTGAAACCGATGTGAATGTTATAATGGGAAAGCTTCGCGACTTCGCTTTGGTGCTGATGGTATTATTAATCTTTTTTGCAACTACTGTCTCAATGCCTTTTATAAATTTTATTTTTCAGGCTGCTAATACATTTGAATTCCTCGGATTCCTGCGGACAGGATTTTTTGAACATATTCTTCTTACGCTTATTTCACTTTCCTTAATTTATATAGTGTTTGCTCTTCTCTATCTTGCTGTTCCTGTAAAGAGAGTTGGAAGAAAAACTGTTTTTATAAGTGCACTTTGGGCTGCAGTTTTATGGGAAGCAGCAAAACAGTTGTTTGGATTTTATATAACCAATTATGCATCTTACGGAAAAATTTATGGAGCTTATGCTTTGATAGTTGTAGTAGCTTTCTGGATTTATTATTCTTCTGTTGTATTTATTGTTGGAGCAGAGATTGGCAGATTATACTACGAGAAAAATTATTTAATTAACAATACGGGATCTGCTTAAATCTTTATCTTCTCAGTAATAAGAAAAGTAATATATTATTCTCGGAAATGAGAGGATTTTAATATTAATTTTTATTTGTTAATGTTACTAAAACTATAAAATAATATTTAGTTAAGGGCATAAGATTTGTCAATAGTTGTATGCTGAATTAAAAATCCATAAAAAATTATAATGTAAAAAATGAAACATCCTTCATATATAAAAAATCAGAAACTTATAGGCTGGGTTAATGATCGTATTGCAATTTGCAAACCAAAAGATATTCATTGGTGTGAAGGAACAGATAAAGAATATAATGATTTGTGCAGCTTGCTTGTTAAGTCAGGTACATTTATTAAACTGAATGAAAAGAAACGCCCTAACAGTTACCTTGCATTATCCGATCCTTCGGATGTGGCTCGTGTTGAAGACAGAACTTTTATTTGCAGCTTAAGAAAACAGGATGCCGGTCCGACTAATAACTGGGTAGCACCCGCAGAAATGAAAACTACTCTCAATAATCTTTTAGACGGCTGTATGGAGGGAAGAACGATGTATATTATTCCCTTCAGTATGGGTCCTTTAGGCTCACCTATTTCTCATATTGGTGTTGAAATTACTGACTCGGCTTACGTTGCTGTTAATATGAAAATAATGACCAGGATGGGAAAGAAAGCACTTGATATTTTAGGTAATGGAGATTTTGTTCATTGCCTTCATTCTGTTGGCATGCCGCTGAAGAAAGGAGTGAAGGATGTACCCTGGCCATGCAACAAAGACAATAAATATATTGTTCATTTTCCAGAAGAAAGATCTATAATCTCTTTTGGCAGCGGATATGGTGGTAATGCTTTACTTGGAAAAAAATGTTTTGCATTAAGGATAGCTTCAAATATGGCAAGAGATGAGGGATGGCTTGCAGAACATATGCTCATTCTTGGAGTTGAATCCCCGGATAAAGAAAAAACCTATGTTGCAGCAGCATTTCCAAGTGCCTGCGGTAAAACAAATTTTGCAATGCTTATTCCACCAAAAGCTTTTAAAGGATGGAAAGTTACAACAGTTGGTGATGATATTGCCTGGATAAAAGAAGGTGAAGATGGAAGATTATATGCCATTAATCCTGAAGCAGGATTATTTGGTGTTGCACCCGGTACTTCAGAAAAATCCAATCCGAATGCAATGGCATCAATTAAAGAAAATACAATTTTTACAAATGTTGCATTAACAGAAGATGGAGATGTTTGGTGGGAAGGAATGACATCAACAGCTCCGGCAAAGCTTACGGACTGGCAGGGGAAACCATGGACTCCTAATTCTGGTAAACCTGCTGCTCATCCAAATGCCCGATTTACAGCGCCAATAACCCAATGTCCATGCGTTGATTCTGAGTTTGAAAATCCTAACGGTGTTCCGATTAGTGCATTTATATTTGGAGGAAGAAGAGGCACAACTGTTCCTCTGGTTTATCAATCTTTTAATTGGAATTATGGTGTTTATCTTGCTGCAACTATGGGTTCTGAAACGACTGCTGCAGCTACAGGGGTTGTTGGAAAAGTCAGGAGGGATCCGTTTGCTATGCTTCCTTTCTGCGGATATCATATGGCTGATTATTTTAATCATTGGCTCCAGTTTGGAAGAGATATTCAAAATCCACCAAGAATTTTTGGAGTTAACTGGTTTAGAAAAGATGAGAATGGAAAATTTATCTGGCCCGGATTCGGTGAGAACATGAGAGTTCTTAAGTGGATAGTTGAAAGGGTTAAAGGAAGAGCTTATTCAGTTGAAAGCCCCTTAGGATGGGTTCCGAGATATGAAGATATAAACTGGGAAGGGCTGAATCAATTTACTCCTGAACGGTTCACCAAAATTATGTCAATTGACAGAGAGGCATGGAAAGAAGAAATATTATCTCATGAAGAACTCTTTGCAAAACTTTATGATAAGATCCCTAAAGAATTTTTCTTTATGCGGGAACTGATTCTTTCAAGTTTATGGAGATCAGCAGAGCACTGGCATCTTGCCCGTGAATAAAATTTATCTGCCTTTGGATAAGGAAAAAGAAAAATGAAATGGATGGATTCTTATAATTCAAAATTATCTACACCTGAAGAAGCCGTTAAGACTATAAAATCAGGTATGAGAGTATATGTGCATCCCGGCTGTGCAACACCTGAGGTTTTATTAAATGCAATGTGCGAAAACTCTGAACATCTTACCGATGTGGAGGTCATTCACCTTTTAACTTTAGGAATAACTCCTTATTCTGATCCTAAAATGGAAGGAAGATTCCGGCACAATGCACTTTTTATCGGGGCTAATGTTAGAAAAGCAGTTAACGAAGGAAGAGCAGATTACACTCCTGTTTTCCTTTATGAAATTCCAAATCTTTTTTATAAAGGAATTCTTCCAATTGATGTTTCTTTAATAAATGTTTCTTCTCCGGATAAGTACGGCTTTTGCAGTTATGGAGTAGGTGTTGAAACCACAAAAGCTGCAACTGAAGCTGCCAAAATTGTAATTGCTCAAATAAATCCCAATCAGCCGAGAACGCTTGGAGATTCTTTCATTCATATAGATAAAATAGATTACTGCGTTGAAGTTGATGCCCCTCTTAATGAATTAAAATATGAAGAAAAGCTCAAAACGCCGGAAGTCCGGGAAATATTTCAGCAAATAGGTAAGAATATTTCTACTTTAATTGAAGATGGCTCTACTCTTCAGCTTGGAATCGGTGCAATTCCGGAAGCAGTGCTCAAATATCTTTTTGATAAGAAAGATCTTGGTATTCATACAGAAATGTTTTCCGATGGTGTAATTAAGCTTGTTGAAAGTGGAGTTATTAATAATGAAAAGAAAACACTTCATCCTGGAAAAATAATTGTTTCTTTCGTTCTTGGTACAAAGAAGCTTTTTGATTTTGTTGATAATGATCCTTTTCTTGAATTCCATCCTTCAAATTACACGAATGATCCTTTCGTCATTGCACAGAATGAAAAAATGGTTGCAATAAATTCTGCTATTGAAATTGATCTTACAGGACAAGTTTGTGCGGATTCTATTGGCCCAATGTTTTACAGCGGCTTTGGCGGACAATTGGATTTCATAAGAGGTGCATCGAGAAGTAAAGGAGGAAAACCAATAATTGCAATTCCTTCAACTGCAAGAAACGGTAAAGTTTCCAGAATAGTTCCTTATCTTTCACAGGGTGCCGGAGTTACTACAACTAAAGGCGATGTTCACTATGTTGTAACAGAATATGGAATTGCAGATCTCTATGGTAAAACTCTTATACAAAGAGCAAAAGCACTTATAGATATTGCTCATCCTGATTTCAGAGAAGAATTAGACAGGTTTGTTACTGAAAGATACTTTAGGAAAGTTCTTGTTTGATCAGAGTTATAAATTTATTTCCTCTACAACCAATACTATAATTGTAGTATTGAAAACAGATTAATTAGATATAAAAAACAGCACAAAATTTTTATTCATTCGCAAGTAAGTCTGAATAAATTTTAATTACTAGTAGAGTACAAATCACACTATTCCCAAAACTGATAAACTCTTATTGTTGAAATTCTTAACATAGAGAATTTCAGCATATAAAATATTTGAAAATCATCAGAATTATAAACCTACCCAACGGCATATTACTTGGATTATAGCTGCCAAGTTAATAATCGCTATTTATAAATAATTGAATAATAGTTATAATTAACTAAAGTAAAACAAGGGTTTATTTATGAAAGCATTTTTCGAAGTCATTAAAAGGTTCAGTCTCGTTCCTTTCATTTTTATTTTTTCATTTGTTTTATTTAGTGAAGATGCAAATGCCACGAGTCAATGGGCACGAAAATTCGGGATGTCCTGCAGCAGTTGCCATACAATTTTTCCAAGGTTAAATTCTTTTGGTGAAGAATTCTTAAAGAATGGTTATCAACTTATGAGCACATATAAAAAGAATTGGGAAGATGCTTACCCGGTTGATGCAGGCGGAGTTTTATTAGATGATGTAACAAATCTTTTTGGAGTTAGATTAAATATGACTCCAATAATGCTCGAAACCAATTCTTTGCAGAAAGATTCTTTATCTGACAAAACTACAAGGATAACTTTAGGTGAAGCAATATGGGCTCAACTGTTCGTTGCAGGTTCAATCTATAAGGATATTTCATTTTTCTCAGAGCTTGAATATTCAAAAAGCAGTTTTAAATTCAATTGGTTTTATTTCAATTTTACAAATTTGATGGGATCAGAAGCATTAAACTTCCAGGTAGGATTTATTTCACCTCTTGAATTTGCCTCATATCCTAACAGGCTTCCTACTTTACCGGCACTTAAGGGACAGGTAATGCTTGTTAAATCATCAAATGGTAAAGGAGAAGAATCTGTTGATATGTCTTCTGCAAGACCAGGAATTCAATACTATGGCAGAAATGAATGGGCAACATTATATGCGGGTGTCTCTCCCGGGACATCAGCTAGAGAGATAAACCAGTTTGTTAATTTGTGGGGTGGGCTTGTTCTTAAATTGCCTGAAAGCTTAAGCAGAGATTTAGGTGGAAGCAGTGCAACAATCCATTATTACAGAGGAACAGATACAAAAGGTACCGGCACACCTCTTCAGATTGAAAATCAATTTTCAAGGATAAGTCCTCAGATTAATTTAAGATGGAGAGATCTTGATCTACAGGCTGCTTATGTAATGGGAACAGATGATAACTGGCTGCTCATTCAAAATCCTACCGGGGATTTTAAGTTTAATGGGTTTGCTTTAGAAGCTGGTTATTTTATAAACCCAACTTTGCATTTTGCTGTTCATTATGATAATTTTAGTTCAGATGAAATTGCTGGTGTAAAGGTTTTTGATTTCCAGAAAGTGGTTCCTGCTTTGACGTATATCATAAATGAGAATATCAGATTTACTATTTATTATGAAGCTGATTTGACTGATATACCATCTGATACAAAAGTAAATAAGGCATATTTAAATATTAGGACTATGTTTTAATTCATATTTTGAAGGGATGAGTTGAATCATCCCTTCTTTCTAAATTAATAAGGTGCAAAGATGAAAAACATAATATCATATCTATCTTTGATAATCTTCTTAGGTTTTATATATGGTTTTGCAAATTTCTCGACCCAGACTGAAGAACCTGCTGGCAAAAAGATTTTTGTAAACAGTAAATGTGGAAGCTGTCATTCTATTGAAGCCGAAGGATTAAAAACAAAATCCAAAAAGAAGAATATTCCCGATCTTTCGGATGTTGGCACCAAACACAAAGCTGATTTTATTTCTAAATTTATTACAAAACAGGAAAAGCTGAATGATGCTCAGCATGCTGTAGCTTTTAAAGGTTCGGATGAAGATTTGCAAACTCTTTCCAAATGGCTTCAATCTCTTAAAACAAGCAAAGCTAAGTAATAGTAAAGAGATGAAATCTTTCTTTTTGTCCCGACTTGTCGGGAATCCTTTCGGAGAATAGAATTCCAAATATTAACAACATCCAGACCTGTGAGGATTGAAATATTTATTTTTTTTAAAGATGTCATCTCTCTGTTTTGCGGATTATGAGATAATAACCTAAATTAAATTGAATCGAATTTTAACTCCCAAACAGAAATCATTAACAGGGTAAAAAAATGAAATTGAAATTACCCCTTTCTACACAAAACTGGCTTTCTTTAATAGGCGCAACAGTAGCTCTAGTCAGTTTTTTTATGATTGTATTTTTGTTTGTTGTAAGCGTAATTTTCGAAAGCACTAATTCTTATCTTGGTCTGATTATATACATTGCATTACCGGCGGTAATGATTATCGGACTACTTCTTATCCCTATTGGAATGTATTTAAAATTAAGAAGGGAAAAGAAACATCTGGATGTAGTAAAGAAAGGGTGGCCGATCCTCAATCTTAATATTCTCCGCCAACGGAATGCCTTTACAATTTTTGCTATTGGAACATCAATATTTCTTTTAGCATTTGCCCTTGGGAGTTATGAGGCTTTTCATTTTACAGAATCCGTAGAGTTCTGCGGACAGATTTGCTATGAAACCATGAAACCGGAATTTAAAGCATATCAAAATTCATCTCATGCACGTGTTGCCTGCGTTCTTGAAACCTTCGGGATTAATTACAAAATCATATTCCCGAAGGTTATTTATCAGAATAAAATTTAAACTACCTTTTTTCTTTCTTTGCTAAAAGTTCTTGTTTGATCGGAATTTTTGCTGTCATAAATTTACTTCTAATAAATCCTATATTGAAAAACCAAGGGCTTTGGCAATTTCCCCAATCAATTATCTTATTGCCCCAATGCCTCTGCTCTAAAAAAACTTTTTTCATTTAATATATTTACTTAACAATTCACCCAGATAATATGGCCAAAGTAATATTGCTAAAACTCCCTTCCAGAAGGCAAGCTTAAGAAAACCAATTGTAAATAACCAACCGATAAGCCAAATCATTCCGGCTGTACCTGAGTTTTCTATTTTAATTCTTTCCATTATTGTTCTCCATGAACGTTTAATAGTTATAATTTTTTTATCATCTTTACTACATAACCTTCTTTGCCAGTAATTCTTCTTTAGTTTTCAGAAAGCTGGGATCCGGAACTTATTTCCAGAAAATTTTTTTAAGAAAGTTTTTGCTTAAATTTATAAAAATGCTTTATCTCCCCAATTTCATGCTCAGGATCAACATGAATTGTAATATCATTTAGATGTGGAATTTTTTCAATCAGCCTCTGGTGGACGCCTACCGCAACACTATGACCTTCCTTTACAGCTAAGTTTTCATCAACTGCAATACTTATATCAACTCTAATCCTGTGCCCAATCCATCTTGCTTTTACATCGTGAACACTCCTTACATCTTTAACAGATAATGCTGTACTTTCAATATTATCAATTAAAGAGGGCTCAACAATATCAAGCAATCTTTTTAAGATTTCTCTTGTTGTATTAACAACAATTCCAAAAATAAAGATGCTTATGACAATACCTGCAATTGGATCCAATACAGGATAACCAAGCATAACACCTGCAGCAGCAAAGAAAACAGCAAGCGAAGTTAATCCATCTATCCTGGAATGTTTTCCATCTGCAGCAAGAGCAGCACTTCCTATTTCTTTCCCTGTGTTGATTCTGTAATGAGCAACGATTTCATTTCCCAGGAATCCAATTACAGACGCAGCCATAACCCAGCCGGCTGATTTTATTTCGGTTGGATTAATAAATTTCTGAATAGATTCATTTAAAGCAACTAAAGCACTGAATAAAATAATTATTATGATAATTATTCCTCCAAGATCTTCAAGCCTGCCATAACCATAAGTTAAAGAGCGAGTAGGTTTTCTTCTGCTGTATGCAAACGCAATTAAAAGTGGTATTGAAGTTAGTGCATCTGCAAAGTTGTGAATTGTATCAGCAAGTAAGGCCGTACTTCCACTTATTACAACTATTACTACCTGGAAGAAAGCTGTAAGAAGTAAGACTACGAGTGAAATCCAGAGAGTTTTGATTCCCTTTGCAGCAGAATCAATGTAGTTCATTTAATTCTCTTCTCTTTATTTTATCAAAGGAGAAAGGAAAATATTATCCTATTTGTTTTCCTTCCTTACTAATAATTCTTCCTTAGTTCCCTAATTGGTTGGGATCAGGAATTATGGTTCCTTCAATCGGACAAACTTCTATGCACTGTGGTTCATCATAAAATCCAACACATTCAGTACAAAGTTTTGAATCAATTACATAAACTGTTTCCCCTACAGATATTGCATCGTTAGGACATTCTTCAATGCACGCATTACAGTTAATGCAATCTTCATTAATTAAAAGTGCCATAATTTTCCTTTCGTTTACTTTTTACAAGAGAATATCTTATTCTCAACTTTAAAGAGATAACTATATGGGTGTATTTTCTGTTAGTTGAAATTTAACAGGGATCATAACTTTTACTCTTACTGGATGACCATTCTGCTTGCCAGGAGTAAATTTCGTATTTTTTACAGCGAACTCAGCAGCCTAATCACACCCAGCGCCTATTCCTTTCATAACCTCTGCCTTAACTACAATACCTTCTTCCGTAAGATAAGCGAGAACATAAACGGTACCATAAACATTAGCTTTTATAGCAATTTCGGGATACTTAATTTTTTCCTGGGATAGCTTGAATACCTCCAATGGGCTGAGGCATTTCTTCAACCGCTACAAAATATTGTTCTTCCACTTTCTTAGTCTCTTTTACAACTTGCTGCTGAACCACTTCAATAAGGCTATAATCAATACCGCCTTTAACACCTTCTTCTGTTTTAATGCCTGGGTCAACATCTTTTAATTCATCAACTGTTGGGATATATTCATTCTTCACCTGCTCATCTGGTTTTACAACCGGAGGAGTAAATTTTATAGTTGACTTCAACGGCGGTGGTACTTCAAGAGGTTCTATTTCTTTTTGCTCATCAATTGAGGGAGGTGGTGCGAGTTCAGTTAAAACTATTTTTCTTGTTTTAATTGAAATATCTTCTTCAGGAAGAATCATTGTATAAATAGTTGGACCTGTTGTAACAAGAATAAAGAAAAATATTGCAGTCCACATAGCAATTGCTACATAAGTCTTGTAAGATTTCCGCAGCCTGTAAGCCCCATACTCATGATTCTTTTTGGAAAATATAATTTCGTAAATATCTGTTTTATCATTTGACTCATGCTTTATAATATCTTTTAAGAGTTCCATTTCATTCCTCTTTATAACAGTTCGTTTATAGTAAATGCAATCTTTATTCCAATTTTGCAGCTTTATTCGGATATGAATTTCAGTTAATCTCAGAGATTTGTTTCTTAAATTCGATAAAATAACAGTTTGATTATCGTTTTTGAGAAATGAAAGATTCAGCCATTTATTGAATTGATGAAAATATGATGAATAAATGATGGTATGCTAATTGTCTTTTTAATGTAAAAATATTCAACAAAAAAAGGAGTTGAGGAAATGACACTCCATGAATTGAAAGAAAAATTTTTAGCTTATGATGTTGTTTGGTTCATGATTTTTATAGGTCTGGGTTGGCTCATACTTTATCTTCTCTATATGATTTTTGCAGTTATAGTTTTATAAAAAAGCAAACACATCTTTAATTTATTTTTAACCTTCGAAGTTTAAAACTTCAAAGGCTGTTAATTACCAATTTCATATAAAAATCAATTCTCACATTCAAGAAAAGAACAAGTTCAAATCCTTTCATTTTATCTGTTTTGAAAAAATAAAACCTTAAAGTGGTTAGAAAACATAATATTTCAAATGGTATAAATGTTGGCTTCAAATAGGTGAATTTAATTTTCATATCATTAATCGGTTAGGAGTTATGGAACGTAAAAAAGTTACAATTGATGGTAATGAAGCTGCAGCTTATGTAGCATATCAAACCAATGAAGTAATAGCTATTTATCCAATTACACCTTCTTCAAATATGGGAGAATGGTGCGATGCCTGGTCATCAGAAGGAAAGAAAAATATTTGGGGAATTGTTCCAAGTGTAAGTGAACTTCAGAGTGAAGGCGGGGCTTCAGGTGCAATTCATGGTGCTTTGCAGACTGGTGCATTAGCTACAACTTTCACCGCTTCGCAGGGTTTGTTATTAATGATTCCAAATATGTTTAAGATAGCCGGTGAATTAACTTCTACCGTTTTTCATGTTTCAGCAAGATCAATTGCAGCACAGGCGCTTTCCATATTTGGTGATCATAGTGATGTAATGGCAACACGTTCAACAGGTTTTGCACTCCTTGCTTCAAACTCGGTACAAGAGGTAATGGACTTTGCTTTAATTGCTCAAGCCTCAACTCTTGAAACACGAATTCCTTTCCTCCATTTCTTTGATGGCTTCAGAACTTCTCATGAAGTAATGAAGATAGAACAATTAAACAGCGATGATATTAAAGCGATGATTGATGATAAACTTGTTCTTGCACATAGAGCAAGAGCTTTAAGTCCTGATCATCCTGTTATGAGAGGAACTGCACAGAATCCTGATGTTTATTTCCAGGGAAGAGAGACTGTCAATCCTTTTTATTCAAGATGTCCCGGTCTTGTTCAGAAGCAGATGGATAAATTTGCAAAGTTAACCGGAAGACAATACCAGCTTTTTGAGTATGCGGGTGCACCAGATGCAGAACGAATTGTAATTATTATGGGTTCAGGTGCTGAGGCTGTTGAAGAAACAATAAACTATCTTGTGAATAAAGAAGAGAAAGTCGGTGTTTTAAAAGTAAGATTATACAGACCTTTCTCGATTGATCATTTCATTGACAAACTTCCTTCAACAACAAAAGTTATTTCTGTTCTTGACAGAACAAAAGAACCCGGCTCTGCAGGCGAGCCTCTTTACCTTGATATTGTTAATGCAATTTCTGAAAAGTATAGCAATGGTGAATTAAAGTTTGCTTATCCTAAAATTGTTGGCGGACGATATGGACTCTCTTCAAAAGAGTTTACTCCCGCAATGATCAAATCTGTTTTTGATGATATGTCCAAAGGACTCCATCCGGAGAAAAAGGATAAGCCCAAAAATCATTTTACAATTGGGATAATTGATGACGTTACAAATACAAGTCTTGATTACAATCCTTCTTTCTCAGTTGAACCGAATGAAACTTTCAGAGGTAAATTTTATGGCTTAGGTGCTGATGGAACAGTTGGTGCAAATAAAAATTCTATAAAGATAATTGGAGAAAGTACAAATTATTTTGCCCAGGGATATTTTGTTTATGATTCAAAGAAATCCGGTTCAACTACTATTTCTCATTTAAGATTCGGACCTAAAGAAATTAAATCAACTTATCTTATAGATAAAGCAAACTTCATTGCATGCCATCAGCAGGTTTTTCTTGAGAAGATGGATATGCTTAAAGATGCAAGTGAAGGTGCAACATTTCTTTTAAATACTAAAGTACCTAAAGAACAAGTATGGGATTCTCTTCCTGAAAAAGTTCAGAGAGATCTTATAGAAAAGAAAATGAAGTTCTTTATCATTGATGCTTATAAAGTTGGTGATGAAACAGGAATGGGCGTAAGAATAAATACAATTATGCAGACCTGCTTCTTTGCAATCTCCAAGATCTTTCCGAAAGATGAAGCAATACAAATGATCAAGAATTCCATTAAAAAAACTTATGGAGCTAAAGGTGATAAGATTGTTGAAATGAACTTCAATGCTGTTGATAAAACTCTTGCAAATCTTTTTGAAGTTGAAGTTCCTAAAGAAGTTACAAGTAAAGTACAATTGCAGCCAGCAGTTGCCGGAAATGCTCCTGAATTTGTTATGGATGTTACTGCAAAAATTATTGCAGGTTTTGGGGATAATGTTCCTGTAAGTAAGATGCCATTTGATGGAACATTTCCGATGGGAACGGCAAAATGGGAGAAAAGAAATATTGCTCTTGAAGTTCCTATTTGGGATAAAGAAATATGCATACAATGTAACAAATGTGTAATAGTTTGTCCTCATGCTACAATAAGAGCAAAATTATTTGAAGAGAAAGAACTTGCCAATGCACCTGAAACATTTAAATCCACAAAGTTCAAAGCAAAGGATTATGGAGATAATCTATTTTACTCTTTACAGGTTGCTGTAGAAGATTGCACAGGCTGCGGATTGTGTGTTGACTTTTGTCCTGTTAAGAATAAGAAGGAAACAAAACTCAAAGCTATCAATATGGTTGAGCAGCTTCCTTTAAGAGAAAAGGAAAGAGCAAACTGGAATTTCTTCCTCACTCTGCCTGAGCTTGACAGAACAAAAGTAAGTGTTTCAAAAATTAAAGATTCCCAATTTCTTGAACCGCTGTTTGAGTTCTCCGGTGCATGTTCAGGTTGTGGTGAAACTCCTTATGTAAAACTTGTAAGCCAGTTATTTGGAGACAGAACCATTGTTGCTAATGCTACTGGCTGTTCTTCAATTTATGGTGGAAATTTACCAACCACCCCATGGACTGTTAATAAAGATGGAAGAGGTCCTGCATGGTCTAATTCTCTCTTTGAAGATAATGCCGAATTTGGTTTTGGTTTCAGGCTTGCAATCGATAAGCATAATATCCAGGCAAAACATCTTCTTGAAAAATACAAAACTGAGTTAGGTGAACAATTAGCGGATAGTTTGATCAATGCACAACAGAATGATGAAGCCGGAATCTATGAACAGAGAGAAAGAGTTACTCAGTTAAAGATGAGATTGAACCAATTCATAAACAATGGTTATGGTGAAGAAGCTAAGAAAGATTTTAATCATCTCTTAAGCCTGGCAGATTATCTTGTAAAAAAATCTGTCTGGATAATTGGTGGTGATGGCTGGGCTTACGATATAGGTTTTGGCGGATTAGATCATGTTCTCGCATCAGGTAAGAATGTGAACGTTCTTGTTCTTGATACTGAAGTCTATTCCAATACTGGCGGGCAAATGTCCAAAGCAACTCCGCGTGGTGCAGTTGCAAAGTTTGCTGCTGCCGGTAAACCAATGGCAAAGAAGGATCTTGGTATGATGGCAATAACTTATGGAAATGTTTATGTAGCTAAAGTTGCAATGGGTTCAAATGATGCACATACTGTAAAAGCATTTCTTGAAGCAGAGGCTTACAATGGACCTTCTCTCATAATTGCATACAGCCATTGCATTGCTCATGGAATAGATATGGGAACTGGAATGAGAAACCAGAAGGCTGCTGTTGATACAGGTTACTGGCAGCTTTACAGGTACAACCCTGATCTTGCTGCAAAAGGTGAGAATCCCTTTAAGCTTGATTCCAAAGGATTAAAGATGCCATTTAAAGATTATGCTTATATGGAAACAAGATATAAGATGTTAACAAAAACTCATCCAGATCGTGCAAAGAAATTAATGGAAGAAGCACAGAAAGATGTTGAAGAAAGATGGAAGATGTATGAACAGCTTGCTTCTTCAGGGAACGGAAAAGACGAATCGAAATCTGTAAAAGAAGAAGAAAAATCGTAAAAGAAAATACAATTAAATTTTTAGACGATCCCCAAGGAGAGGGAGAACTTCTGAATTAGAATTTCAAAAGGTGAAAAAGTGAACATTTCAACAAACTATCTTGGTATTGATCTTCAGAACCCGATTGTCCCTTCAGCAGGTCCTTTGTCTGAAGACATAGATAAAATAAAAATGATGGAAGATGCGGGAGCTGCTGCTGTTGTTCTCTATTCTTTATTTGAAGAACAGATCGAAAATGAATCTCTTGAGCTTTATCATCGTACGATGTACCATACGGAAAGTTATGCTGAAGCTCTCAATTATTTTCCTGAGCCATTTGAGTACCGGATGGGACCGGAGGATTATCTTGAACATATAAGAAAAGCAAAAGAGAGTGTTGATATTCCTGTTATTGCTAGTCTTAATGGTAAATCTCTCGGTGGGTGGATTGATTATGCAAAGAAGATTGAACAAGCAGGAGCTAATGCTCTTGAACTAAACATTTATTTTCTTGCAACGAATATTAAAAAAACGGGAAGTGAAATTGAAAAAAATTACATTGATATAGTTAAGGAAGTAAAAAGTAATTTATCAATTCCTGTTGCAGTTAAGATGCATCCATATTTTAGTTCCGTTGCCAATATTGCTTCTGAGCTTGATAAAGCAGGAGCAGATGGGTTGGTTCTTTTCAACAGGTTTTATCAGCCCGATATTGATCTTGAAACACTTGAAGTTGTTCCGAATGTTATTCTCAGCTCATCGGCTTCTATGAGGTTGCCATTAAGATGGATTGGAATTCTTTATGGGAAGGTAAAAGCTGATCTTGCTGCAACAAGCGGGATATATAATGAAAAAGATGTTATTAAAATGATTATGGCAGGAGCTAAAGTAACTCAAATGCTTTCTTGTCTTCTAAAGTTCGGTATCGGTCAAATAGCTGATGTTATTACAAAACTCAAATATTGGATGGAAGCGAATGAATATGAATCTCTTGACCAGATGAGAGGAAGTATGAGTTATATGAATGTTGATGATCCCTCTAAGTTTGAGCGAGCAAATTATATGAAGGTTTTACATTCGGTTAGATAAAAAAACTAAGCTGAGATGAATTTTTTATACTTTTCTCGCCCTGATACATCGTGACTTTGCCTCAGCCCATATTTTAACAGCTCATTTCTGTTAAACCTTAATTTTTAATAATTTTTGTTAATCATTAAGGATTCGTATTTCAAAATAGATAAGCTTTATTTATGCAAACTATTTATAATCTTGATTTCAGACTATTTGATAGTTTCCCGGATATGTGCTTTATTCTTGATAATAATGGAGTTGTTGAGGATGTGAATATTTCAGCAAGAATAAAGCTTGACATACAGTGGAGAGGGGAGAAAGATCATAATTTTCTTGATTTGATTGATGATGCGTGGAAAGAATCAACTCAAAATGAAATTGAAAAATGTAAGAATGAATTTAAGAGCAAGATAACAGAATCAAAATTATCCGTTGGAAAAAATAATTTTGATGTGGAGCTATTAATTGCACCATATACAAATCAGCTTGACAGTGGAAGAAATGAGCATTTAATTATTCTCGCAAGAGATATTACAGAGAGCAGGAAAAAAGAACTGGACCTCTTGCGGTTTTATAACATTGCAGAGAAAACAGTTTTTCCTCTTCAGATAACAAGTCTTGAAGGAAAGATGCTTTATGTTAATCCGGCTTTTGAAGCCGCAAGCGGTTATACCAGGGAAGAGCTGCTGGGAAAAAATCCAAATATATTCAGCAGTAAAAAACATCCAAAAAGTTTCTGGAATAAAATGTGGGAGACAATAAAAAACGGTAAAGCCTGGGTTGGTGAAGTAGAGAACAAGAGAAAAGATGGTTCACCGTTTTATGAGCAGCTTCTTATTTCACCAATTCTAAACAGTAAAGGAAAGGTATTTGGATTCTTCGGCGTGCACAGAGATCTTTCCGAAAAAAAACTTCTGGAAAAACAACTTGTGCATTCACAAAAAATGGAAAGTATCGGAACCCTTGCTGCAGGTATTGCACACGAAGTGGGAAATCCTCTTGCATCAATATCTGCCATTGTTCAGGTTGTACAAAGAACAACTGAAGATTCTTTTGTTAAGGAAAAGATTGATTTGATTAAAAGCCAGGTAACACGAATTTCAAAAATTATAAGAGACCTTGTTGATTTCTCCCGTCCTTCAAATTATGAACTGAGGCTGACTGATATAAATCAGAACATTAGTGAAGCTGTTAACATAACACGCGTTGGCGCTAAAGCTAAAGATGTTAATTTTGAATTTAAGAAGAATGAAAATATTCCTCTTCTTCCTTTGGTTGCTGACCAGATTGAACAGGTTTTTATTAATATTTTACTTAATGCTGTTGATTCTTTTGCCGAACCATATGCCAAAGTTAAAAAAGAAAAAAAAATTACTATTGCAACCGAAGTTAAAGATGACTTTGTTAACATTGTTTTTTCCGATAACGGCAGCGGAATTAAAGATGAGCATCTTATTAAAATTTTTGAACCTTTCTTTACTACTAAAATAGAAGGGAAAGGAACAGGTCTTGGCCTTTGGGTAAGCTACGGAATTGTAAAAAGTTTCCAGGGGGATATTATAGTAAGAAGTAAATTGGGTGAAGGGACGACATTTGTAATTTCTTTACCGACTAATCCTAAATAGAGGTTGTTATGCAGGAAAAAATTTTAGTTGTAGATGATGAAGATATAATAAGAGAATCACTCTCATTCATTTTAAAGAAAGAAGGTTATTCTGTTGAAGAAGCTGTAAACGGGAAAGAAGCTTTTGATAAGATAAAAGAAAATTCATTCGATCTTGTTATAAGCGATCTTGAAATGCCCGTTATGAAAGGGCCTGAACTTCTTGAGGAAATTAAAAAGCTTGATATCAAAACTTCAGTAATTATTATAACTGCATTCGGCTCACTTGATACTGCAATTAAAGCTTTAAGAAGCGGAGCGAGTGATTATATTCTTAAGCCTGTCGAGTTCGATGAGCTTCTTATAAAAATAAGAAGATTGTTTGATACAAAGAATATTCTGCTTGAGAATAGGATCCTTCGCAGTGAAATCCAAAGGAATTTTGATTTTGAAAATATCATTGGTAAAAGCCCGGCAATGAAATCTGTTTACCAGATGATAAAAACAGTTGCAGAAACAGACAGCACTGTTTTGATAACCGGCAAGAGCGGAACCGGAAAAGAGCTTGTAGCCCGTGCTCTTCATTTTCATAGTAAAAGAAAGAACAAACCTTTTATTGTTGTTAACTGCGGCGCCATAACCGAAAACCTGATTGAGAGTGAATTGTTCGGACATAAGAAAGGTGCTTTCACTGGTGCTGTTTCCGATAAGGAAGGTTACTTTAAAGCTGCTGAAGGTGGAACTTTATTCCTTGATGAAATAAGTGAATTGCCTTTGCTAATGCAGGTAAAGTTTTTAAGAGTTCTCCAGGAGAAGGAATACACTCCTGTTGGAACTACGGTTGTTTTACCTGTTAACGTAAGATTTTTAGCATCAACTAACCGCGAACTTAAAGAGGAAATTAAAGCAGAAAAATTCAGAGAAGATCTTTACTATCGTTTGAATGTTGTAGAGATTAATCTTCCCGGTCTTCAGGACAGGGTTGAAGATGTTCCTCTTCTTGCAGATCATTTCCTTAACAAGTACAGAACTGAAATGAATAAAAATATTAAGGGAATAGATAACCAGGCTATACGTGCTTTGATGACACATAAATGGAAAGGTGAAGTGCGTGAGCTTGAAAATGTTATTGAACGTGCAGTTATTTTTTCGGGAAGTGATTTTATTTCACTTAAAGATCTGCCGCCAAACTTTCAGCAGCAGGGGGATATTACAGGTGCTTTAACTACAGGTTCCCTTGAAGAAGCTGTCAGGAATTATGAAAAAGACCTGATTATGAAAGCACTTGAGAGTAATGAATTCAATAAAGAAAAAACAGCAGAAGCTATGCAGGTTGGATTATCTACTCTTTACAGAAAGCTGAAAGAACTTGATATAAAATCCTAAGCAAATACTTAGCAAGTTCAAGTGTAAGATCAAGTTCAAGAAGTTTCAAGTTTTCTCCTTGAACTTGACCTTGAACTTGAACTCAACCTTCCCCTTCTTTCTTAAAATCAAGATTTTATATTTTCATTACTGAGAATACTTGCTGAATATAAATTTTGCAAAAGTTAATCACTTGCCTTAAATAAAAGAGAATTCCCCTCATTTGATAGTTGAAATTTTATACATCATTTCTTAAATGATATGGCACGCAAATGGGGAAAAGATAAGCGGGTGCATTGCATCTTTGATAATAATGAAATGAAAAAAATAGTTTTTTATAGTCCCGATTTTACTTTAAACCTCAGCCTGCTGATGTACCTGCAGTCTAATTACAGTATTACAACTACAACAGACATTGAGGATTTAAAAGCGATTAGTTCCAGTTTTAGCTGCGATTTAATCATATTAGATACTCCTCCTTCATTGGATGTAGAAACTCTTTGTAAACAGCTGAAAGATTATAATTCTAAAACACCAATAATTTTATTGTATGTATTTGATAATAAATTAAAAATTCTTGATGAAAATATCAGGAAATACGTTAACTCGGTCTTTTACAAACCTTTCGATCTCGATAATGTAACACGACAGCTATCTATGCTTACAAGTTAACCACTAATAAAAATAAACGAGGGAGTTATGAGTAACAAAAATATTCTAACCCCGGTTGATTTTTCAGTTAATTCAGTTCAGGCATTCGACTTCGCAGTTCGGTATTCACAACAGCACAAAGCTACTCTTCATTTATTGCATGTAATTGATCCACTTTTAATGAAGAGAATTCCGGTTTTTAATGATGAATATATTTCGATGGAAAGATTGCGCAATGCAAATGAAGAATTGAAAAAATTTGTTAACGAGATTCCTCATCCCGAATTGGAAATAATTGAAAACCTAAGAATAGGAAAACCATATAAGGAAATATTAAATTATTCACAGCAGCATAAAATTGATTTAATAATTATAGGCTCTCACGGATGGACTGCAGAATATAATTTAGTTACAGGAAGTGTTGCAGCAAAAGTAATTGAACTATCTAAGATTCCTGTTATTTGTTTAAGAACAGATGCTTCGATTCTTAAAAATCATGATATTATAATTGATACAACTCTGGCTGAAAACTGGATTGGTTAATTCATCAGTTTGATATTCTTAAGAACTTGTATTTCTAATTTTGTGTGATTTTTATCTTTCTCGAAACTGAAAAAACACTTTGAATTTTCTCTGATTTAAGAGATATTGTTGATAAATAAAGCCTCGGAATGTATATTTTATAAACTATTTTAACGGCATAAGCTTTGAGATTGTTGTAGAGGTTTTCAATACTTATTGTTGAAATTGCAGTTATAAAAATATTGAGGAAAAATTATGAAAAACATTTTTATATATTTTACTTTTGTATTCACAATAGTTCTTTTATTCGGTTTCGCTTATTCCTTATAATCCCGAAGGCGGAAATGTCATTCAATTGAAGCGCTGAAATAGAATGCAAAAAGAAAGATGCTGTTGATCTTTCAAAGGTGGGTGATAAATATGATGCAGAATTTATTGCAAAATATATTACTAAAAAAGAAAAAATTGAGGATAAAGAACATAAGGTTGCTATGAAAGGATCTGATGAAGAAATAAAAGCAGTTGCTGAATGGCTCGCTTCATTAAAATCTCTGGAAACAAAGTAATTGAGTGTTATTAACTTTTTGTGAAACGGTTACCGAATAATGTTGTTTGATTACACTAGGCAGTCAGGAAAAGATAGGAATGTAAGTAGATTAGTTTTTCTCTCCTTTCTAATTGCGTTTCTCACTTTGAATTTACATAGTGGTTTATTTGCACAGAGTAATGATGACTGCCTTGTGTGTCACGAAGATGAAAGCCTTACTATGGAAAAAGAAGGGAGAGAAATCTCCCTTTTTGTTAGTCCTGTTGTATTAAAAAACTCTACGCATAATAAACTTTCCTGTGTTTCCTGCCATGTTGGTTTTAATCCGGATGATTTACCACATAAAGAAAATATTCTACCGATAGACTGCAAACTTTGTCATAAAGATGCACCTACAAAACACCAATTCCATCCGCAGATGATGAAAGTCGGTGGAAGAAATGGTACTCCGGATATTTTATGTAAGAATTGTCATGGCAAGCACGATGTTATTTCACCGATAGTACCTACAAGTAAATGGAATTCATTAAATCTTAGTACTTCTTGTGGAAGCTGTCATAAAAATGTTGTAAATATTTATAAGAATTCCCAGCACTCTGTAGCGCTTCAAAAAGGATTTAAAGATGCACCGAATTGTTTAACCTGTCATAAAAGCCAGGTGGTAAGTATTTCTGCAGGGAGGGATACAATTGAGCTGAAGCTTGCACAGGAAAAACTTTGTCTTTCATGTCATCTCGATAAACCTGAAGTAAAGGAACGCACAATTCCTTCTGCAGGTTTTATTGCTTCTTATGAATCGAGCATACACAGGGTGGCATTATCAAATGGAAATCCAAATGCTGCAGGCTGTGTTGATTGCCATACAAGCCACAATGTAAAGGATGGTTTTGATACTTCATCAACAGTATTCAGGATGAAAATTCCTTCGACTTGTGGTAACTGCCATGCAGAAATAACAAAAGAGTATAATGAAAGTATTCATGGCGTTTCAGCAATGAAAGGGAGTAAAGATGTTCCTGTTTGTACGGATTGCCATGGCGAACATGATATTTTAAAACATACTGATCCACAGTCACCTGTTGCTTTTAGAAATGTTTCAGAACAGGTTTGTTCTCCTTGTCATAGTTCTGTAAAACTTTCTGAAAAATATGGAATAAATTCTGACCGCTTCAAAACTTTTGCAGCCAGCTATCATGGGCTTGCTTTAAAAGGAGGATCTTTAGCAGTAGCAAATTGTGCAAGCTGTCATGGAATTCATAATATTAAATCATCGGGTGATCCAACTTCGATGGTTAATAAAGCAAATCTTGTAAAAACCTGCGGCTCGTGTCATCCGGGTGCAAATGAAAATTTTGCAAAAGGAAAAATTCATGTAACCTTTGAAAAAGAAGACGAACCGCTTCTTTACTGGATATCCACAATTTATATTACGCTTATTTTTACAGTTATAGGTGGAATGTTCCTTCATAACCTGTTAGACTTCATTAAAAAAAGCAAAGTTAAAAAACTTAAGCTAAGAGGATTTATAAAGGAGGAACCGGTCGGACATTCTCTCTATTTGCGAATGACATTGGGTGAAAGAATTCAGCATGGAACTATGGCATTGAGTTTCATTCTTCTTGTGATTACAGGTTTTATGCTTCGCTACCCTGAAGCATGGTGGGTTGAGCATCTCAGGAGTTTAAGTGAAGATGCATTTGATTACCGCAGCCTGATCCACAGGATAGCTGCTGTAGCAATGATAACAATCAGTTTTTATCACATTTATTACATTGCTTTTACAAAGAGAGGAAGAGAATTAGTTAAAGATCTTCTTCCTGTTTACCAGGATGTTAAAGAAGCTATTGGAGTTGCAAAATATAACCTTGGAATCTCCAAAGTTAAACCTGAACTAGGCCGATTCAGCTACGTTGAAAAAGCAGAGTATTGGGCTCTGATCTGGGGTACAATGATTATGACTATCACCGGGTTAATATTATGGTTCGATAATACTTTCATCGGTCTTCTTACAAAGCTTGGATGGGATGTTGCAAGAACAATTCATTATTATGAAGCCTGGCTTGCTTTCCTTGCAATAGTAGTATGGCATTTTTATTTCGTAATTTTTAATCCTGATGTTTATCCAATGAGCACAGGCTGGCTAAGCGGTAAAATTACGGAAGAAGAGATGCATCATGGGCATTCCCGTGAACTGAAGGAAATTAAAAAAGAACATTCAGAGCGAGAAGAAAATTCTTCTGACGAAAAAGAATAGATTTAACAAAATGGTACGTTTAATAATTACAGAAATCAAAATTTAATTAGGGAATATTAAAGGGAGTACAAATATGAAAAAGCAAAAACTCCCATCCTCATTTTACAACCCCATTACTCTCACTGGGACAGCAATTGCTATAGTTTGTTTCGGATTAATTCTTTTTTTAACTATCGTTGAAACATTTAGTGATGAGCATAAACCTTATATGGGTATTATTGCCTTTGTGATTTTACCTGCGTTCTTATTAATAGGATTAGCGTTAGCAATGTTTGGTATATTCCGGGAACAAAGAAGGGAAAGATTGGGGATAGCTCATAAACATCGTTTCCCTAAAATAGACTTAAATGATCCCCGCCATAGATTAGTTTTTACAATTTTTTCAGTTGGAGCAATTCTGCTTCTTGTATTTACAGCATTCGGTAGTTTTAAAGCATATGAATACACAGAAACTGATGAATTTTGCGGAACAATTTGTCATAAAGTAATGGAGCCTGAATATACGGCTTATAAGTTTTCACCGCATGCAAAGGTAGGCTGCGTAAAATGTCATATTGGTCCCGGGGCAACATGGTTTGTTCGTTCAAAGCTTTCCGGAGCTTACCAGGTATATGCTGTGTTAGCGGATGTTTATCCAAGACCTATACCTACTCCAATTGAAAATTTACGCCCCGCTCAGGAAACCTGCGAACAATGTCACTGGCCTCAGCATTTTTATTTTGAGAAAAAAATATTGAACACATATTATATTTCTGACGAAAAAAATACTAAGTGGTCTCTTAATCTCTTAATGAAGATTGGAGGGGGCAATGATGAATCGGGAGTTACCTCAGGAATACACTGGCATATGAATATTGCGAATGAAATAACTTATGCAACTTTGGATTCCAGTCGTTTGGAAATACCCTGGGTTAAAGTTAAATCAAGGGATGGAAAGGAAAGAATTTACAGAGAGAAAAATAATAAACTATCTGACCAGCAATTATTAAAAGGTTTTGTAAAAAAGATGGATTGCATTGATTGCCATAACAGACCTTCACATATATATCATCCTTCCGGCAAGTCCATGAATCGGTTTATGTCTATTGATGCAATTGACAGCGATCTTCCTTACATAAAAAGTATAGGAATTACAGCTCTGGAAAAATCATATACGAAAAAGGAAATTGCTCTTGATAGTATAAAATTAATTATAAATGATTTCTATCAGGATAATTATCCTGAAATAGCAAAGAGAAAAAAGGAGTCAATCGAAAAATCGATAAAGGAAATCCAAAATATTTACTCGAGAAATTATTTTCCTGAGATGAAGGTAAGCTGGAAAAAATTCCCAAATCATATAGGGCATATGTATTCCCCCGGATGCTTCAGATGTCATGATGGAAATCATGTTTCTGATGACGGTAAAGTTTTATCAAAAGATTGCAATGTCTGCCATACCATACTTGCACAGCAATATGAACGTGATACCGTGAGAGTATCTCTGGGGGGTATCGAATATGAGCATCCTGTGGATATCGGAAATTCCTGGAAAGAAATGAACTGCAGCGATTGTCACAGTAACAATTAAGGAGCCATTAAAATGAATGTCAATCATTCAGGTAGTTACAAGAGACGGGATTTTTTAAAATACCTGATCTCTGGTGGTTTAATAGGATTTACCGGTATAATTCTCTATCCTTTAATTGCATATCTCAAACCACCCAAACAGCGGGAAGTGGAGGTATCAAGTGTTCTTGCAGGCAAGATTTCAGACTTTGAAAAGGGTAGTGGTAAAATAATCAGGTTTGGAAGTAAACCTGTTATTGTTATCAATACTACAGAAAATAATATTAGAGCTTTTTCTGCTACCTGCACCCATCTTGATTGTACTGTACAATATAGAAAAGATATGGGCGTAATTTGGTGCGCCTGCCATAATGGTAAATATGATCTCAATGGTAGGAATATTTCCGGTCCGCCACCAAAACCCCTTGAAGAATTCAGAGTGATTATCAAAGGGGAAGAAATTTACGTTTCAAAAAAAGCCTGAGTAAAACATGAAAAATTTTTTACAGAAAATTTATCTCTGGTTTGATGACAGAGTAAAGCTGGAGGATCTGGTAAACTTTCTCGGCAAAAAATATGTACCTATTCACAGGTATTCGGTATGGTATTATTTTGGCGGAGTGTCGTTGTTCTTATTTATTATCCAGGTTGTTACAGGAATATTATTACTCTTTTATTATAAAGCCAGTGCAGATCTTGCTTTTGAAAGTATCCAGTACATTATGTCAAAAGTAGAATTTGGCTGGCTTATCCGCTCAATTCATGGTTGGGCAGCGAATCTTTTTATCCTCTCAATTTTCATACATATGTTCAGTGTATATTTTGAAAAAGCATACCGCAAGCCCCGTGAAATTACATGGGTGACAGGTGTAATAATGTTTTTCATGACATTAGGATTCGGATTCAGCGGATACCTGCTGCCATGGAATGAATTGGCTTTTTTTGCTACTAAAGTCGGCTCAGATATGGTTGGTGCAGTACCGTTAATAGGAGAACCATTAAAAATTTTTATGCGTGGCGGTAGTGATGTAACCGGAGCTACACTATCACGGCTTTTTGGTTTTCATGTAGCCCTTTTGCCCGGCATCTTTACAATACTTCTTGGAATTCATTTACTCCTTGTTCAACGACAGGGTATGAGTGAACCTTTCGAATTAGAGATTGAACAAAAAGCTAAAATGAAAAGAATGCCCTTTTTTCCAAATTTTATGCTGCGTGATTTATTATTATGGCTAATCGTTTTGAATTTATTAGCCATACTTGCAGTTTTTTTCCCTGCTGAACTCGGTTCAAAAGCAGATCCTTTTTCCTCGGCTCCTGCAGGTATTAAACCTGAATGGTACTTCCTGTTTATGTTTCAAACCTTAAAGTATTTTCCTGCTCACCTGTGGTTTGTCGAAGGCGAAGTTTTGGGAATTTTGTTATTCGGCATGGCCGGAATTTTATGGCTTCTCGTACCTTTTTGGGATGTTAAAAGTTCTCAGGGTAAACGAAACCGAACAATTACTTATTTAGGAATTTTTGCTGTTATATACATAATTGTATTTACAATACTTGGATGGACATTATGAAAAAAACTACGGTAATTCTGCTATTAATTTGTAGTATTTCTCTTTCCGGTTATACTCCTTTAGATAATGATGAATGTTTTACCTGTCATGATGCCTTAGGTGATGAACCTTCTCGGTTATATAAAAATGATATTCATTTTCAGAAAGGAATTTCCTGCACCAGCTGCCATGGAGGAGATAATAAAACTGATGATATGGATATAGCAATGAGTAAAAATGCAGGATTCTTAGGAGTACCAAAAGGAAATGAAATTTCGGAAAGGTGTTCAGCTTGTCATTCTGATACTGAGTTTATGAAAAAAAATAATTCTCATCTGCCTGTCAACCAGATGAACCTGCTTACAAATAGTGTTCATGGAAAGTTATCTGTAAATGGAAGAGAACGGATTGTACAGTGCACAACTTGCCATAATACCCATGGAATCGTACCCGTTAAAAATTCAAATTCGCCGGTATATTCTTTAAATATTCCGCAAACGTGTGCAAAATGCCATAGCAATGCATTGTTAATGCGGACTTATAATCCATCCTTAGCTGTAGACCAGCTTGATAGATATAGGACAAGTCGTCATGGATTAAGAAACGCTAAAGGAGATTCAAAAACTGCTGAATGTGTGAATTGTCATGGATCCCATGATATTCTTTCCGTTAAAGATGTTAATTCAAAAGTTTATCCAATAAATCTGCCTCGTACTTGTGCCAAATGCCATAGTAATGCTGATTATATGAAAGAATACAAAATTCCAATAAAGCAATTTGAGAAATTTTCTAATAGTATTCATGGTGTTGCTCTCCTTGATAAGAAAGATTTGAATGCTCCTTCTTGCAGTAATTGTCACGGTAACCATGGAGCTGCACCTCCCGGTGTAGAATCTATTTCGAAAGTATGCGGAAGTTGTCATGTTCTGAATGCAGATTTGTTTTCTTCAAGTCCACATAAAAAAGCCTTTGATGAAAATAATTACCCTGAATGTGAAACCTGTCATGGTAATCATGACATAATAACTGCAACTAATAAATTGCTTGGGGTAACCAAGGAGGCTGTTTGCAGTAAATGCCATAAAGAAAATGAAAACGTAAAAGGGTATTTGGTTGCAAAAGAAATGCGTATGCTGATTGATAGCTTAGATCAATCTGAAAAACTTGCTTTGAATTTGATTAATGAAGCTGAACAAAAGGGTATGGAAATTTCAGAAGCTAAATTCAAGCTTAGGGATGCTCATCAGGCAAAACTCCAGGCACGTACAATGGTTCACTCCTTCAATGAAGAACAATTTAAAGAAATTGTTGAAGGGAAAGGTCTTACTACTACAAATGAAGTTATTATTGAAGCAAGAAGTGCTATTGATGATTTTTATTTTAGAAGAATTGGTTTAGTTGTTTCAGTTTTAATTATCAGCTTTTTAGCTTTTACTCTTTTTCTTTACATAAAACGTATAGAAAGAACACAGTAGTTTTAAGTCATCTTATAAAATAATATCTTTCTTAATTCTGGGGATAGTATTAATTTTACTTTCGATAATATATTCAAAAAATAAACTGAAATCAGAGAAATAATGGAATGGTATACTGGTTCTCTAAAAAATAAAAAATACTTAACCATTCAAATAAAAAAATAAATTTAATTAAGCTGTCTTAGATGACAGCTCAGGAGTAAAAAAAAAGCAAATGAAAAAATATCTTGAAGAAGCACTTGAATACCACAGCAAGAGTAGGAAGGGAAAGATTGAAGTTGTCTCTACTAAACCATGCTTAACTTCACGCGACTTATCACTTGCTTACACACCTGGTGTCGCAGAACCATGAATAAAATTCTTTTAATAAAACTGACAAAAAATATTTAGAAGAAATCTGTAACTTTTTAACATCTGAAATAATTAATTAACTTTTTTGCAGCACAGATTAACGAATGTTGTAAAACAATTTTTCTTGTCATAACGCGGAACGATAGTAACGAAGTAATCTTTTCCCCAAATAAATGCTGAGATTGCTTCGTTCGAAGACTCACTCGCAACGACACTCAGAACTTATCTCATTAAAAAAGCCCGACTATAGCCGGGCTTTTTATTTTGGAATGCTGAAACAGGTTCAGCATGACTAATTCACTTTAAGGCTTTCGCAGTTCTTCAATAGAAGACTTTAGAAGTTCGACAGTATAAGCTGTGTTATGTGAACCTTTGCTTTTATCATGCTCAACAAATAGAAAGTTGAACAAAGCTCCGGAACGGGAAGCCGGTCGAATCAGCAAAGGGCTACTTGAACTGGCATTTGGAGTTATTTCACCGCTAGCTGAAACTACAATCCATGGTTTCGGTGTTCCGGCCATCCATTTCTTTGTGACAGTTGTATCAAGTAACATTGTCTCAAGTGTATCGAGATAAGCTTCAACAGCAGTATGGCTGCCTAAGCCATTTGTCAGTGATGATGAAGCACCAATATAATCAATTGTAAAGCCAGCCGTTGTATGACAACCGGATGTGGTACAGCCTGTTAGTAAAGAAACCGGTTGACCGGAAGTATTCAGGTAACTTATGTTCATCGTATGTCCACCTGCAATTCCTGAACCTGCAGTAGCATCAGCCATATGGCAGGCGATGCAGGCTTCCTGTTTAATAACAGTGTTATCTGTATGATTTGAATTGCCTGTGTAAGTATAATCTGTAAACTGGAATCCACCTGTACCCATTAACATTTGACTCTGAACACCATAATGCGGATACCAGCGGTTATTTGTGATTTTGATAGTATCAGTGGTTAAATTTTTTGCAGGATCCGGTTCAGGGTCTAAAGTACGCGGCTTATGGCATTGTGCACAAAGATTACCTTTGCCATAATCAAACATTGCATCAGCAACTCCAGCAACAGTACCATTCAATATTACAGTGTTTACATTACGAAGTGAGAAATCTCCCCTTGCATGCGGTGAATGACATGCAAAGCATCCGGGAGGTGAAGCATCAACATGTGTTGTAACAGTCTTTCCCTGCATTGCTTCGATAAAACCTTCAGTTGTATGGCATCCGGCACATGTTGCTGAATTTCGTTCAAAGTCTCCACCCAGAAAGTGTTTGGAAAGCTCCCACTGATACTTCTTTGCCCATACATAGTTTACTGTGTCTGTGTCTGGATTATGGCAATCTCCACAATTAATTCCTTCTTTGAATCCCTCGAGGTTAGCAACTGTTGTTTCTCCGGGAGGACCAGCAGGACCTTCGCAGCCGCCTATAATACTTGCTAATAGTACGGCAGCAATCAGCACACTAAAGAGGATTTTAATTTTTTTCATCATATTGACTCCGAATTTATATAGGTTTTTAATTTCATTAACTAATATTTTACATCACTTCCGAATAGATTGAGTTTTCCATCAATATGTTTAGAAATGTTTTTAAACGTAAGATCTGCATTTACCACATCTCCATGACATTCGGAACATGTCTGACCAGTAGGTGGTGGAGGAACCGCAATATGCGTTCCGCCTTCTGCGACAGTTTTTGGTAGAGCTTGTTCAAAAAGCGTGGGTTTTGTTGGATCGCCATGACAAGTTCCACATGCTGAAGAAGATGAGTTTGTCCACACCGGTACATTATCTGTGTTTCCATTCTTGAAAGTACCATGACAATAAGTATTAGAGCATGAAAAATCTGAATTGTAAAGAGGTTCCGGAACGAAAAGCGGCAAACCCGAATCATAGTCTAGTGTGGATGGATCATTAGTAACTAAAGTTGCCAGGAAGCCATTCATCGGTGCTTCAGCTGGAGTATCAGAATCAACATGTCCTGCAGCTGAATAACTCGTAGGAACAACATGGCATTCTGCACAGGAAAGGGTTTTTCCTTTTAAATTTCCTGCAAGATGAACCTGGTGTGCACCAACCCCATGCTCAGTTGTTGAAGTATTTCCATTCAGATCCTCAGGAGGTGCCGGACTTGTTCCACTGCCATGGCAGGTTGAGCAATTTTCAGGACCAGCAGGTTCAATATGGCAGGTAAAACAAGAGACGTTAACTAAACCACCATCATAATTGCTTCCATGGCACTGCTGACATTGATTCATATCCCAACTATTATCACTTATTAACTTACCATGGAAATCCGTAGAAGAAGGATTAAGTATTCCTTCTTTATGAATGTTAACCGATTCCGGCTGTTCTATATTTGTCTCAAGTTCACTGCAGCCTGAAAGATATAAACCAAGGATTAAAACCGGCAGATATAACAAATATTTCCCCGCAAAGCCTGCCTTGTCAGCAGACATGCGGGATTTCATTTTATTTAACATTTTGTTGTCCATAATTTTCAAACTTTAATGAACATCTGCACTATGGCAGTATCCGCAGAATCCCATTCCTGCAAGCGATGTAGGTGCTTGGCTTGTATGACAATTAAAACATATAGAACCCAGACTATTGTGCCAGTCTCCAAAATTATCACGCATAAAGTTTGAAGCGTGAGTTTTCGGATTAGTCCCTTCAATTCCATCACTATCAAGATGACAGGTAATGCAGGTCGGGTCGGCACCCTGAACATCATGACATGAAGCGCATCTTTCAATATCTCTCTTTGCAAGTATTGCATGTTCGCCACCGCCTGAACCAACTCCTATTGTGAAGAATCCGCTTTTAAGATGAGAAGCCGGAACAATCCCACCCATTGCAAAATCACCACCTTCAGACTGATGACAGCTTGCACAGAAAGTTTCGACTTCATGACAGGATTGACACTCTGATGTTTTTCCTTTTGAATCTATTCCGTGTATAAACCTGTAATTAAATTCATGTACTTTAGCAATCTGCTGTTTCTTTGGTCCATCGCTGAACTGCTGAGGAACATAAGGCTGATAAAAATCATCCGATGTATTCATTTCGGTAATTACATTTGTAGCTTCATGGCATTCTTCACATGAATTGGAAACATTATCATGACACATTATACAGTTTGCATCAAACGCTCGAGCATCGAATTTGTGTGTCTGCATAAAGGAGACACTTTTATGGGTTTGAGGTATTATGAGGGCAGTTGAGATATGACAAGACTCGCAGGCGTTTGATGCTACTGTAATATTATTATGGCAGCCGTAGCAGTCTTCCATTATTGGATTTGGCTGTAAAGCAGACATTGAATAATCAACTTCGGAAATCCCTTTATGGCAGGATTCGCATTCCAATCCTTTATCTTCAACATGAAATTTATGATTGAAATAAAGATCAGGTTTTTCCTGTATCAACGGTTCATAGTTATCTTCATAATGGCAGGTTTTGCATTCATTCTCATCATCAACAGCATGGCAGTCAATACAATTATCGTGATTTGGAAAGAGCCTGTCTTTTAATGAAGTACTTGCCGTTACTGCTGAGTGACAGGATTCGCAGTCAACCAGGTCGGCATGAACCGAGTGAGAAAATTTTATTACCTCTTTGTTTCCTTCTTCTTCAGGAAGAATTTGTTCATTCATATTGAATGCTGAAAAAAGAAGGAAAGCAATTGCTACCGTAAATGTCGTAAAATATAAGTAAGTTATTTTTCCCGCTAAGCGGGAT
>CAZEWJ010000015.1:0-14683 GCA_964515875.1 uncultured Ignavibacteriaceae bacterium
CTTTTGATAAATAAAGGCAATCCCTTTATTGGTAACTCGCAATGACAATTTCAGAATTTCTTGAAAATTATACAGGCATTTACGTCTCCAAAACCAAAGCTTGCTTTAGCGATGATGTTTAATTCTTCAGGATGAATTAATTTCTGCGGAATTTTTTCCACATCAATAAGAGTTTCAATTTCAGGATGTATATCCTCACAGTTTATTGATGGATAAAGAAATCCTTCGCTAAGCTCCAATACTGAAGCAACACATTCAACCGCACCTGAAGCACTTAAGCAATGTCCTGTCATAGATTTTAGAGAATTAATATATGGAAAATTTTCTCCATTTCGTTGAAGAGCTTCAGCCCAGTTTTTAACTTCTAAAGAATCTTTTGAAGTTGCTGTTAAATGACCATCTATAGCATCAATTTCTTCAGGTTTGGTTCCAGCATTTTCAACTGCCTCTCTAATGCATCTTTGAACTGCGAGAGAATTAGGCGCAGTCATTGTGCCATCGCCTCTTTGTCCGCCTGAGTTAACCGCACCTCCTAAAATCTCAGCATAAATTTTAGCTCCTCTTTCAAGCGCACTATCTAATGATTCCAAAACCATTGCAGCAGCACCACTGCCCGGAACGAATCCTGAAGCCGATGCAGACATAGGTCTTGAACCTTTTTCGGGTAAATCGTTAAATTTAAATGTCAGTACTTTGAGAGCATCAAATCCGCTCCAGATATATGGACCATGATCGCTTGTGCTTCCTGCAAGTATTCTTTTTGCTTTGCCTGCTTTTATTCTTTCATAAGCCATCAGAATAGCTTCGGTTCCTGTTGAACAAGCAGAGGAATTAGTTGTCACTTGATTTCCGAAACCAATCATACCATTCAGGTAAGCGCTGATTCCGCTTGTCATAGTCTGCTGCAGAGTATTACTTCCAAGTCTTCGCACCTGTTTCTCATCAACTTTATAAATTGCTTCACGGATTTTCTCTACTCCAGATGTTCCTGCGCCGAAAATTAATCCACTCTCCCAATCAGGTCCATCATCTTCGGCTATTTTTAAACCGGCATCTTTCCAGGCATCTATTCCTGCTATACAGCCGTATATAATTCCCGAACTATTGAAATTCCGTAACTGCAATGGAGTAAAATATTTTTGTTTTAATTCATCAGGGACTTCCGGAATGCCGCCTATACAGCAGGAAAAGTTTAAACTTTTCAACTCCTCCCAAAATTTAATTCCTGATTTCCCTTTTTTAATTGCTTTAGTAAAAGAGGGAATTCCAGTTCCGTTAGGTGCGGCAACTCCAAGTCCTGTTATAACAACACGATTACTCATTTTTTAAGATATCACTATATAAGATTTTTGTTTTTAGCAACTTTTGTCACACTTCGACTTCGCTCAGTGTGACACCGACTTTCGTTCAGTGTGACACCACTACTTGTCATCCTGAGCGGAGTCGAAGGATGACAGATACTTTGATATAATTTTTGTTTTATAGCATCTAGCTATGCTGTATTACTTATAGGAAAATCTTTCACCATTCCTGAAATAATTCCTTTGCATACAATTTCACCTTTTTCATTCTTCATCTGAACATTGCATTTAAGTTTTCCTAGACGGAAATAAACTTTTTCCGAAATAACAGTTACTTTTTCTTCAGGGAAAACAGGGATATAAAAATTTACCTCACTTGATACTAAAGCAATTTCTGGAAATTTACCAGATGAGATTTTATCCTTCCCCGCCGTTGGCGGGATGGATTTCCACAATAAAAAAATTCCCAGGCAAACTACTCCTATCTGAGCCATAGTTTCAATTAATATTACACCCGGAGTTATGGGAAAGTTTGTAAAATGCCCCTTATAGAAAAATTCATCTTTACTGAATCTATATTCGCCTTCTATTGAGTTTTCATCAATTTTAATAATTGAATCAACAAACAAAAAAGGTTTAGAGTAAGGCAGTAATGAAATGATTTTTTCCGGTTCCATAATTATTCTTCTGTTAAAATCTTTTGTACAAAAGGATAAAATTTAATAATCAATTTTTGATCGAGTTTTTATTCCTTCACTTGCACTTGAACTTACACTTGAACTCTGGGAGCTTTCACGATATATGTTCCCCTCCATCTGCAGGAATTATGGCACCATTAATCCAGGCAGCTTCATCAAGAGTTAAGAGGTAAACAACATTTGCTGCATCTTCCGGCGTTGTTAATCTTTTAAAAGGATTACGTTTTTTTGTTAATGCCTTTAATTGTTCACTGCCGGGAATCATACGGAATGATTGTGTATCGGTAACTCCAGCCTGAACACAATTAGCACGTATCCCGTATGGTGCAAACTCCAGGGCTATATTTCTTGTTATTGCCTCTAATGCTGCCTTTGCTGCTGAAACTGCCGCATAATTTTTCAACGCTTTCTGGTTTCCTTCACTTGTAAAACTGATAACTCTTGCATCAGGAGAGAATAAATTGTTGTTGAATAGTTCCTGCGTCCAATCATAAAGACTGATTGCCATTGCTTCAATTGTTAAATGAAAGTCATCATTCTTAAGAGTTGATTCGTTCTCTGAAATCATCGGCTTTAAATTTCCTTTAGCAATGCTATGCAATAATACTCTTATTTTTTCACCCGGTTTTAGTTTCTTTTTTATTTCTGAAACAATTTGTGACCGGCTCTCTGGTTTTAAAGCATCTGAATTAAAAGATAAAAAACCAACTCCTTCCGAAATAATTTCATTGAAATGTTTTTCTATTACAGCAAGCTCAGATTTCCGGTCGCGGTGCACAATAAAAATATTCATTCCCTCTTTAGCTAATTTTTTAGCGGTTGCCAGCCCTAAGCCGCTGGAACCTCCTAAAATAACAGCCCAGTATTTTCTGTCTTTAAGAGTTTTTGTCATTAGAGAATGTAAAATTATAGGTATAATAGGAAATAAAAATAAATTATAAAAGAGTAAGGCAAGAAACTATATGGTCTTTGCAAAATAACTTTAAATAATCAATCGCCTGATGAGGATGATTTTACAATTCTTGTTAACCAAACAAATAGAATTGGCATAAGTAGTAATTCAGTTAATAGAGAAGCGATAATATCCGGACCAAAGATAATGTCGAATCTCATCATCGTGAACCGCGCTAACCCACCTAAGAAAATTAAAGCAAAGACTAAATGCAAAGCCATTTGATATTTTTTTAAATTAGTTGAAGCCAGTAGCAGAAAGAGGCCAATTCCAAAGTAAAGTCCGCCGAAAAACCTGATATGACTATCACACATCAGGTATATATTTTTGTTGGTTACTTCAAAAAAATCTGTTTGCCCCTGCCAGCCCAAAGTTGAAATCCCGCCAAAATCCAACATTGACCCCTATAAAAATATTTAACAGACCTAATACAATAAGTATTGTACGAAAAACCTTTGAACTGATATTTGACATTTTTAATCTCGCTTATAAACGATGGAAAGAAAATAGAGAAAAGCTTTAATTAAAACTAAAACTAACGTAATGTTGTTCTGTCACTAAGTGGTTCCGTAACAGTCATAGAAAAATTATTTTACAATTTGATAATCTAATTTAAACTCTTGTTGGTTAATAGTCGATTTGTATAAACGAATATGCTTCAATTCATTTCTCTTCAATTCCGTAAGGATACTCTCAGTTTTATTGCAAAATAAACCTAAGTCTATCCGTACAAGACTTGCAGGATTAAATTTTACAAAGTACATCTTTTCATTATTAATTATTTTATTAATGCAATTTTGTGGGAATACAAAAAGTCTATATTCAGATTCATAAGACCAAGCTTCAGATTTAGTTATCAACAAGTCATTCATCTGTTTGTTAAATAAATGACTATTAGGAGATAAAGATATTTTGAAACCAACTCTGTCTTTTGAATATTTTACAGGAACTAACGTTTCATCTTTTTTCACTAACAAATCAGAATCAAAATGAAATCTAAAACCAGTATGTTTATTAGTATAATGTGACCACATTAAGATTTGGTCTAGTTCATTTTTTAACTCTGATGAAAAACAAGTTATTCTTGTAATTTCATCTGCTTTCTTTTTCATATTTTGAATAATTTCCCAAATCTTGTTTGGATTGAATCCATTCATAAATTTTTCAGCGGTATTATCTTGTACTAATTTAGCTTTAAATTCTTTTTTATTTTTGACCAATTTCTGCGATTTTAAATAAGGATAAACAATGTTTTGAAAATCTTTTGATTTAAAGTGTTTTTAATATTACTCCTTGTCCAATCATTAATAGGTTTAGGTAGGAATTCAAATGGGTCATTAAATTTACTTGGAATGTTGAATTTTAATTCAAGAGAACTGAGAGTTTCAAATCCAAATTTATCAAGATATTTATGAAGGATCATTTTATTCACTTATTTCCCCCACCCAAATTAAAAAAAGAAAAGGGGAGTGAAAAATCTAATTACTATATTCTCACATACTTAAACTTAAGTTCTGAATTGCTGACTGAAATAATATGAAGTTCGTAGTTTTCCAATCCACCCAGTAGCCTACATTAACACTTAAAACATCACCAGGTTTATATTCCCAATTTCCATCAAAATTTGCATAAGCTATCGGCGGAGTTCCACACCATCCTGCATTTTTTCTTTCTAAAAGCTTACTTTCTCTTGAAAAAATGAAACCGGAATTATCAGATTCAAGGGAGAAAGATCTTTTCATTATTGTAATACCATCTTCAAAAGATTTGAACGTCCATACACCATAAAGATCATTGGGAATATTGGCATCAACAGGGTTTTCAGAACAGGCAGGAATAAAGATACTTAGCAAAAAAAAGAAATATTATAGAAGTATAAAGTCTCATTTCACCCTCCTTTAAAAAGAAAACTATTTTACAGTATTACTTCAGTCGTGATAAATTCATTCTTTAACATAAGTTAAAAATAAAAATATATCAATCCCACAAATAATATTTCGTTTGATTAATAAGAAGCTTTTATTTTACAATTTATAAACTGACTGAGTGAATTTTAAATTCACCTTGTTGTTGATATTTTAATTTAAATAATTTAAGTTAAACATTAAGAACCTCAACCTTGAGAGGAAGGCTTGCCTACCGGCAGGCAGGTTCTTGAATTCACTTTGATTCCACAAACTTCCCCCAGGGCGTTAAAGGCATTAATACCGGGAGGTTATATATGTCTCGGCGTCTTAAATTTCACTGATTATATTTGACAATTTCTAAGAATCAAATTTATCAAGAAAGATATGGCTCAAAAAGTTAAAGTCTTTAATGACTTATTCTATATTAATTAGAAAGCGGTTTGTTAGATGTTGCTGAAATCAGTAAAACTTCATATCAAAATAAAACGGGTACTTAGTTTAACAATTGCCTGGGTTGCTGCAGGTATCTTTTTTACCATCATTGAATATCTTCTTGTCAATCCCGCTGCAAAAATACCTAATATTAAATACCTAACACCGGATGTACACATCTCTTCTTACGATTTCTGGCGTTCAGTATTAACGACCATACTTGCAGTAATAATAGCTGGTTTATCAATAGGCACTTTTGAAATATTTTATTTCCAGGATCGTTTTCGGAAAAAGTCTTTCAGTTATACTGTATTTATTAAGAGCGTGACTTATTCTTTTGCAATGATTTTCCTGATTATAGCGGGTCTGTTTTTCGATCAAGGTTTTAGCACCGGGAAAAGTATTTTCAATCCCGATGTGGCAAGAGATGTTAAAGCGTATCTATCCGGTACTGGCGTATGGGCTTTTGTTATATACTGGCCAGCGGTTATAATCTTAACTCAAATTTTCATTCAGGTGGGTGACAGTTTTGGATATGGGGTCTTACATAATTTTATTCTTGGCAGGTATAATAAGCCAAAAGAGGAACAAAGAATTTTTATGTTTTTAGATCTGAAATCATCAACCACAATTGCCGAAAAATTAGGACACATAAAATATCATAATCTGCTGAATGATTTCATTGATGATATGAATGACTCAATAATCTTCAGCAAAGGTGAAATTTATCAGTATATAGGGGATGAAGTAACGGTTTCATGGACGATAAAAAACGGGATTGAAAATGAAAATTGTTTACAATGCTTTTTTAGTATTGTTGATGAAATAAAAAACAAATCTTCCAGGTATTTGGAGAGATACGGTATCATTCCTGATTTTAAGACCGGGCTGCATTGTGGTGAAGTTACTATCGGTGAGGTTGGAGTTATAAAAAAAGAAATTGTATTCACCGGTGATGTTTTGAATACAACTGCTAGAATACAGGAATTATGTAATACTTATAATGTCAGACTTCTGGTATCAAAAAAATTAATTGATTTGCTTCAGATTGAGAACAGTTATTTAATAAAAGCAATTGGTGAAATTACTTTACGGGGGAAAAGCGCAAAGGATATACTTTATAGTGTTGAAAGAGTGGAATCATAAATTTGAAATTATTTTCTGCAGATGTTGAAATAAATTAATTAGTTGTTAAGAAATTATGATATCACGGCGCAGGTTTATTCGCTCTTCATTTTTATTGGGTACCGGATTGCTCTCAGGCATTTCTTCAGGATTGCTATCCGGTTGTTCCTCGTCTTGTGATTTTGTGCAGCCTATAAAAAAGCGTAAGTATGTACTTGCAGATATTCATAACCATACTGTTCATAATGATTGGCTTAGGAAAACTCCTCTTGGAGTAAAATCTCCTATGCTGGCTGATTTTGCACAGGATGTTTTTGATAAAACATCTACTACATGGCAGACATCATACGAAGCGGGGATAAATTTAATTTGCACAACCCACTTCAACCTGTTCGACGAATGGATTACTATGCCGACAGATCCTAATCCTGCGGCTCCAGCAAACACATTTCGTATGATGGATCTTCTTGAAAAAGATTTGAATGGGCCTTCTTCAAAATATGCTAAACTGATCCGGACACCGGAAGATTTTAAAAATCATTTTAATAATAATTACGATAAAAATGATGCGAACTTTCGTATTGCAGTTTTACATTCTCTTGAAGGAGGATACGCACTTGGCGGAAGCCTGGAACCATTAAAAGAATTTGCACGCCGGGGCGTTGTGTTAATTACTATCGGGCACTTTTACAATAAAGGAATTGCATCTGCACCAAATGCATTTCCTTTTTTCCCAGATGCTAATAGTCTGCGCCCGCACCAAGGATTAAGTTCTTTTGGGAATGAAGTCATATCTGAAATGGAAAAACTTGGAATAATTGTGGATGTTACTCATGTAACTTCAACTGCTCTTGATGATATATTAAAAGTATCAACAAAACCGCTTATAGCAACACACATCTCCGCAAAAACTCTGGGTGATCATGCATATTCATTTCACGATGAACATATTCAGGAAATTGTAAACCGTGGTGGTATAATTGGTATTCCGCTTTATCCTTATATGTTATCAAACTATGCTAATATAAAAGAGGCTGAAGAATACGGATCCCTTCGTGATGTTGTCCGTACAATCCGGTATGTAACTAAAATCAGCAATTCATTAAAAAACATTTGCATTGGAAGTGATTTTGGCGGATATATTCCGCGTCTTACAGATATGAACTGCCTTTGCCAAATAGAAATGCTTCGCGAACTTTTGATAAACGAGTTTGGCAACGAAGAAACAGTTGATGATATACTTGCTAAAAATGTTATTGATTTTATAGGAAATAACTGGAAGAGGAATATCTAAGAAATTTATATGTATTTGAATTACAAAATATTTGTATTGCTCTTATCAATATCTTTTTCTGCCGACTTATTTTCCTGGGAAAAGGAAGAGCATCAAATTTTATCTGACTTGGCATTAGACTCAACTCTTTCTTTCTGCGGAATAAGTTTTACAGATTCTTTGATTTTTTTCCCCGGGAAAACAGGTATGATTACATTTAATAAAATGTTTTGGAATAACCAGTCATTCGGAAATATTTCTGCTTTTTTTTCAGGCGATGATATTACACAACCACACTGTCATTTGAGGGGATATACTATTCTGCAGCAGCTCGAACCACTTTCAGCAAATTTTATAGATAAAGTTTGGAATGAGATTAAAAAAGCACCGGAAGATATTCAAAGTGTTGAAGTTTCAAATCAAAGTGCAGTATTTAATTATCTTCTCTATCATTTAATTGCATTGCGTTTTGCCAGACTTGCCGGGAAAGAGGATAACGGAAAAAATGAGTCTCTTCGTTATGCTCTTATCTATGAAGCTGCAGCCCAAAGTTACCTAAGCGATTCTTTCTCTGCGGGACATTTGCTTTTACTCGTTTCTGATTTTCTGGTGCCTCTTAATTATTTAAATATTCAAATCACTCACGATTATTATTCTTCTGAGGGAGTTTATGTAATTAACTCGCAGGGTGAGTCATGGCAAACGTTTGGAGATAAACTATTGCAATGGTATCCCTATTCTTTCAATCGTGTTCTCGAGGCTTGTACAATATCGTTACGTGAACTCTTTCTTGTTTATTTCACTTCATTTGAAAATATAGAAATACCTGTGAACTTAAATAACTGGGCAAGATCAATCGCCGATGGAGTAACACCTGAAGAATTATCCAATCGTTGGTTAACTACAAATAATGGAGTTTATTATTATGCTGAAATTAAAATGCCCGCACTTCTTTATATTCCAATGCCTGTCGCTGCAACATGGAGTGTACGTACTGAAAAAAGAGATGAGTACGGAATTTTTCAGCGTAAACATTATCCTCAATTGTTCGAAGAAAAATTCCACGATCCGGATTTAAATGAAATTGATATGGATTTTCTTTATCCAAAGAATTCGATGCCAGATTGGATGATACCTGAATTTCTTCCAAACGACACGCTGCAGAATTTGATAAGATATAATCAGGAAGTTGCTTCGGTTCGTTATGTTCAGGACAGATACCTGCCTCCATCATTCCAGGGTTATCTTTTAATTGCAGGAATGACGTACGGTTTTATCAATGGGGAGAATAAACTTGGCGCCTCTTTAGGGTTTGGATGGGGATTTTCAGATGAGTTTCTTTTCATTTTAATTAAACCTGCTTTTTTTGTTTCTGCTATGAAATTATTTGGTAATAATCAGGAATGGGTATTAATGGCTGATATTGGAGTTGGAATAAATGTTCCTATTTTCAGAATTATGAAACCACATATTGAGATTGGATATGCGTATGGATTTCAATCACCATTTAATGGAAGTGCCGGCAAATATGCTTTAGGATTTGATTCTGAAACTTTACCTCTCGGATTTACTTATGCGGGTCTGACCTTCAGATTAAAATATCAATTTATCTTTTTTGATAAAACTTTTCATTCACCAATACTGGAAATTATTCTGCACTAAAGTGAAGATTACATAGTATATATCATCAATTAAAATGTTTTTGTGATAACATTATCAACACCTTTGGATTGGAATAAAGTTACAGGACAATTAAAACTCGGCTTTGGATTATGGTACCAGATTTTTTAAAAACTTTTTTGAGATTTGTACAAATCAATTGTTTTAGAAAGGAGTCGAAAATGGAACGAGTCAGAATATTTCTTTTCTTATTTTCTATTCTGGGTCTATCATCAACAAATTTAATGGCACAAAATGGCTGGGTTCTGCAGAGTCCTTTACCAACCGGGAATACTTTATATGATATATCAGTAACAGGTGGTAATATGATTGCTGTTGGTGAAGTTGGGACAATAATAAAAACTATTGATAATGGGAACAGTTGGGTGGTTCAAATAAGCGGAACAACGGAATGGCTTTATGGAGTTTCCTTTTCAGATTTAAATAATGGAACTGTAGTTGGTTTCAATGGTACAATATTGAGAACTATAGATGGAGGGAACAACTGGAAGATTCAAACAAGCAGAACAACTGAATTTTTAAATTCAGTTCATTTCATAGATCAGAATACAGGCTGGACTGTTGGTTCAGGAGGCACTATTCTGAAAACCTCAGATGGTGGAATAAACTGGACATCTCAATATAGCAATATAATAGACGCGTTAAACTCTGTTCATTTCGTAAATCAAAATACTGGTTGGGCTGTTGCTTCAAATGGAACAATTCTTAAAACAACAAACGGAGGTATGGATTGGGAAATTCAAGTAAACGGAACATTCAACGGGTTATATGGAGTTTCGTTTATCAATGAAAATAATGGAATTGCAGTTGGTGCAAACCAAACATTACTCAAAACTACCAATGGAGGTAATGATTGGATAAATCAAATCATCTTTACACCTGTTCCGGCAGATTTTAGAGGTGTTTTTTTTATTGATGCAAATAACTGTGTTGTCGTTGGATCATTTGGTACAATACTAAGATCCACTGATGGCGGGAACAACTGGAACATTCAAAGCGGAACGATTACTGACCCTAATGTGGCCCTCGAGGGAGTTTCATTCACTGATGCAAACAATGGAATTGCTATTGGGTATCGGGGTACATTACTCAAGACTACAGATGGAGGAAACAATTGGATAATTAAATCAAATGGGTCAGTTGGTCTGACAGGGGTATGCTTTACAGATGAAAATAATGGAACAGCAGTTGGGGATAACAGCACTATACTTAGAACCACAGATGGAGGGAACAATTGGATAGATCAAATAAGCGGATCAAATGATAATGACTGGATCATTGCTGTTTCTTTTACGGATGAAAATAATGGAACTGCTGTTGGAGAAGATTGGACAATACTAAGAACAACTGATGGAGGAAACAACTGGATTAGTCAAATTAGCAAAGCATCAGGTTCGCTCCTGGGAGTTTCCTTCACTGATGTTAATAATGGGACTATTGTAGGAGTTGACGGAACCGGGGGCATTATTCTCAGAACTACAAACGGAGGCAGCAATTGGATAAGTCAAACCAGCGGAATGACGGAATGGCTCTTTGGAGTTTCTTTCACTGATGTAAATAACGGAACCGTTGTAGGATCTAATGGCAAAATACTCAAAACAACAAATGGGGGGAATAACTGGATAAGTCAAACCAGCGGAACAGATGAATGGCTCTTTGGAGTTTCTTTCACCGATATAAATAATGGAATTGCTGTTGGTTCTAATGGCACAATATTCAGGACTACAAATGGGGGGACTAATTGGATAAATCAAACAAGCGGAACAACGAAAAATCTCCGGGGTGTTTCATTTACCGATGTGAATAACGGAACTGCTGTTGGGGACAGCGGAACAATTCTCAGGTCTACTAATGGAGGGAATAACTGGGTAAGCCAAACCAGCGGAACGTTGAGCCAGCTTAGTGCAGTTTCATTTACTGATGAAAGTAATGGAACTATTGTTGGATATGATGGAATAATTCTTCATACAACTAATGGAGGTGTAACATTTATTGAGATTGGAAACAGTGGGTCTAAACCGGAGAAATATTATTTATCCCAGAACTATCCTAATCCATTTAACCCAACTACAGTCATCAGTTGGCAGTTACCAGTCGGCAGTCACGTTTCATTAAAAATATATGATGTTTTAGGAAATGAAATTGTAACACTTGTAAATGAAGAGAAAGCAGTAGGAAGTTATGAAGTAGAGTTGAATGCATCATCGCTTTTGAGCGGAGTGTATTTCTACAAACTGCAGACAGATAATTTTGTTGAGATAAAGAAGATGGTTCTACTGAAATAATTCAATATTAGGTGTTCGGTTCTATAAATGTTTTTTAGTATGAATAAACTCAATGAAAATTGGAGGATAATATGAAAACAATGCTTGCTGCAATCTTATTATGTTTTTTAGTAACAGCGTGCAGATCATCATATGTGGTATCTACTTCGGGTGATGATACATCAGTAGAAGAGTTTAATGAATTAGCCGAAGGGGAAGAAGCTGAAATTATCTTGTTAGACAGTACGGAAATTACTGCAATTGAAGTTTACTTATCTGCAGATTCTCTCTATTGGTTTAATCCTGAAACAAAATTAAAAACCGGTGTTGTAAAATCCGAGATTAGTAAAGTTATGTTTACAGATATGTGGCGTGGAAGTTTACGTGGAGCAGGAGCTGGGTGTCTTGCAGGAATGCTGTTTTGGGTGGCGGTCAATGACAGTCTAGAGAATTCGCAATTTGTTAGTTATATGGAGGGCTTAGCAGCTTTTGGTGTAGTTGGTGCTTTAATTGGGTTTCCCATAGGAATGATTATCGGTCATACAAATGAGTACGAATTTGAAAGTAGTCAGCAGCAAGAAAATATTGACAAATAGTACATCTATTTATCAATATAAAATAGTTAGACGATTATTATTAAGTTTTTAACATGGAGGCAGTTATGAAACATAACATCGAATTTTGCTTTTTCATGTTTTGTTTGATGTTCTTGTTCGGATGCAGTTCAGGTAAAGAGGTGTTTTTTGAAGATGAGTATCAGATTAGCGCCGTGAATAGGATTGCTATTATCGGATTCCCGGGGCAATGCACACTCGATGACAAGGAAATATCATTTCTTACAATAGCCGTAGAACGAATTGACAGTATGAATCGTTTCGAAATTGCTTCTATGGATAGCACATACGAGATGTACAATGCACTTGGTCTGTCACCGATCTATCCGTACGATGAGTATTCTACACTTGATGTTCAAGGTCTGGCAGATTTATGTGCTGAGCTGGATGTTGATGCCGTAGTTGTTGGATTCTATAGAATCCGCATTGAAGATACGAAGCCAACCACATACGTAGATGCAAATGGGCAAACAGTGACTACGACTTCCCCAAGTTACCTCCAGAATTTTCCGACCTTTGAGGTGTGTATGATTGGAACAGATGGATCACTTCTTTTCCGTGCGGTTTCCGAAGGGAGGAAGACCGTATTCTGGCATGCGTTCTGGGACTCCATTTTCCAAAGTGAATCTGATGAGACTTATTATGATCGGGTTCAAGATGCAATGGATGGCATTTGCGAAATGCTTGAAGACTAGAATTTGAAAACGAAATGCTAGTTGATGGGTTTACTGAAAGTTGTGATGTTGAACTTTATGCAAAAGATTAATAAGCGGCATCTATTTTTTTACATTATTATAATATAGGAGGCGGCTATGAAAAAGAATTCAATACTTGTCTTTCTCCTTTTTGTCGTTCTTAATCCGTTATCAAATAAAATGATGGCACAGAGTGGTTGGTTCTGGCAAAACCCCCTTCCGCAAGGTCATACGCTTAACGATGTTCAGATGTTTGATGAAAACGCAGCTATTGCTGTTGGTGAAGCAGGAACTATAATAAAAACCACGGATGGAGGAACAAGCTGGGCTACTCAATCAAGTGGAACAACAGTGGAGTTGAATGGTATCTCATTTACCGATGTAAATAACGGGACGGTTGTTGGTGGCGAACCATTTTCTTCTTCAGTAATACTCAGAACCACAAACGGTGGGATAAACTGGACTGAACAATCAAGCGGAACAACAAACTTTTTGATTGGTGTTAGCTTTACCGATGCAAATAACGGGACAGCTGTTGGATGGGATGGCACAATCCTCAGAACCACAGACGGCGGAACAACCTGGACTTTACAATCAAGCGGAACATCTAATCCTTTGTATGGCGTCACCTTTACCGACTTGAATAACGGAACAGCTGTTGGTTATGACTTTAATAATAATATAGGAATAATCCTCAGAACCACAAACGGAGGAACAACTTGGACTTCACAATTAAGCGGAATAACTAATGCTTTGTTTGCCCTCTCCTTTACCGATGCAAATAACGGGACGGCTGTTGGTGATAGCGGCACAATTCTAAGAACCACAAATGGCGGAACGAACTGGACTTTACAATCAAGCTTGACAAAAAGCCTATTGCGAGGTGTCTCCTTTACCGATGCAAATAACGGGACGGCTGTTGGCGGTGATCCATTATCTTCTTCGGTAATCCTCAGAACCACAAACGGCGGAACAACAGCCGATTTGTACGGCGTCTCCTTTACTGATGTAAATAACGGGACGTGTGTTGGTACTTTTTGGAATGGCACAAATTACGAGGACATTATTCTCAAAACAACAAACGGAGGATTGAACTGGACTACACAATTAACTGGAACGACAAACTATTTGACTGGTGTCTACTTTACTGATTCAAATAACGGGACGGCCGTTGGTAGTTTTGGTACAATCCTTAGGACCACAAACGGGGGGATAAACTGGACTGTACAATCAAGCGGAACAACAAACTATTTGCGGGGTGTCTCCTTTACCGATGCTAATAATGGGACGGCTGTTGGTGAAGGTGGAACAATCCTCAGGACCACAAACGGCGGTGCAACTTTTGTAGGAGAAGAAGAGCTCAATGAAATACCGACTGAGTTTTTACTATCGCTGAACTATCCAAACCCGTTTAATCCCTCTACAACTATTCAATTCAGGATTTCGAATTCCTCATTCGTTAACCTTAAAGTTTACGATGTTCTTGGCAACGAAGTTGCAACTTTGGTTAATGAGGAAAAACCTGCGGGAAGTTATCAAGTTGAATTTAATGCTTCAGGATTATCAAGCGGAATTTATTTTTATAAATTACAAACAGGAAGTTTTATTGAAACTAAAAAGATGATTCTTCTAAAATGAAAGGAACCAGTATGAAAAACTTATGTTATTTTGTTACAATCAGTATCGTAATATTTTATTCTTCATTAAATGCCCAATGGATCCAAACCAATGGACCCTACGTT
>CAZEWJ010000015.1:14783-70641 GCA_964515875.1 uncultured Ignavibacteriaceae bacterium
AATATTTTATTCTTCATTAAATGCCCAATGGATCCAAACCAATGGACCCTACGTTGGCGACGTTTGTACCTTTGCCGTCTCTGGCACGAATCTCTTTGCCGGGACTACTGATTTTTTCGTGGATTCTGGTGGTGTATTTCTTTCCACCAACAACGGTACAAACTGGATTGCTACCGGCTTTCAGGACACTCTTGTCTCTGCTCTTACCGTCTCCGGTACGAATCTCTTTGCCGGGACCTCTGATATTTTAGGAAATTCTGGAGGTGTATTTCTTTCCACTAACAACGGCATAAACTGGACTGCGGTCAATACAGGCTTGCCAAACACTGGTGTCCTTGCTCTTGCTGTTTCAGGCACGAACCTCTTTGCTGGGACTTCTGGCAGCGGCGTCTGGAGACGACCATTGTCTGAAATAACTTCTGTTAGCTTTAGCTCAACTAGACTACCGCAAGAGTTTACGTTGGAGCAGAACTATCCCAATCCATTTAATCCAAGTACAAGAATCAGTTGGCAGTTACCAATTAGCAGTCACGTTTCATTAAAAGTTTTTGATGTTTTAGGAAATGAGATAGCAAAACTTGTAAATGAAGAAAAACCTGCGGGAAGTAATGAAATTGAATTTGATGCAGGCGGTTTACCAAGCGGAATTTATTTCTACAGACTTCAGGCTGGAAAATATATAGAAACTAAAAAACTTGTGTTACTCAAGTAAGATAATTTTTGGAAGATAAAAAAATATGTGCAAAAAATATATAGTTTCAATTTTAGTTCCTGCTTTACTAATTAACTTATGCGGCTGTTATAGTATGCGGGAAATAACAAATGATGAATTAAAAGATCGAATTGGAGAAGGGGACTTAATCATTCATACAAAGGATTCAACATTTTACAGCTTTGAAGAATTTAATTATAAGATTTCAAACGATTCCTTATTTGGTAAAGGATATATAAGGTATAATGAAGATTCCGATTTTGAAAAATTATTTGATGGTGCCATAGCTCTAACTAATATGGAAATGATTGAACAAGATGAATTGAATCCGGTCACTACTACTCTGCTTATAATTGTAATTGTAGCTCCTTTAGTTGTTTTTTTTCTAATAGTAAATGCTATTAATGAAAGTTTTAAATAAAACTGAATGTTAATAATTAAAATGAGATTTCAGCACTCTGACGAATAAAGTTATTTTATGAACCAATCCGAACTTAGCGACTTTAAATCCTTCAGCAGGTTTCTTGCATTCCAGAGCGGGGAGATAATAAAAAAATATTTCAGAACCGAAATAAAAGTTGAATCTAAATCTGATCTTTCACCGGTTACTATTGCCGATAAAAAATCTGAAGAAATAATGCGTGAAGTTATAATGAAGGAATTTCCTGAACACGGAATTCTTGGTGAGGAATTTGGTGTGCATAATGAAGGAGCAGAATATCAATGGGTACTCGATCCGATTGATGGTACAAAAAGTTTTATCTGCGGTGCAATTACATTTGGAACTTTAATAGCGCTTACTAAAAATGGTGAACCAATTATTGGAGTTATTAATCAACCTATACTTGAGCATTTTTTAATTGGTGATAATAATACTGCTGAACTTAATGATGAAAGAGTAAAAGTAAGAGACTGCAAAAAAATTGAAGATGCAGTTTTGGCTGCAACAGATCATTTTAATATTGGAAAATATTTTGATCAGCAGAAGTTTGATAACCTCGCAAAGAAAGTTAAAATATACCGCGGGTGGGGGGACTGTTATGCATATTATCTTCTTTCATCAGGGTACGTTGATATTGTAGTTGATCCAATAATGAGTGTCTGGGATTCAATGGCTCTTATTCCAGTTGTAAGAGGTGCTGGGGGAATCATTACAGATTACAAGGGGAATGATGTTCTGAAGGGGAATAGTGTTATTGCAGCTTCACCAGCAATTCATGGCGAGGTAATTAAGACTCTTAATTGATTCTTTAATAACACTTAATCTTCTGTCTTGTTGAGCCTGTCGGGTCTGTTGCACAATTTAAGAACTTTTTCTCGGTGTATCTCTGTGTCTTCTCAGTGGAACTCTGTGTGCTTCTTAAAAAAGTAAAGTTACACAGAGAGATGCAGAGGAAAGCATAGAGTTCCACAGAATATCTATCGCTAAATTGACATCCTTCGACAGGCTCAGGATGACATTAGCGATTTTTTATATTCTTACAAAAAGAAAAACTAAAGCTGTAACAATAGCAAAAACCATTGCTGCCGGTTTAGGGTTCTTTGCTTTGAAAACTACTACCATTGCTGCTATCCAAATAAGAAATAGGAGAATGGATTGAAGATCGGATAGAGAAGTTATAGGAACAACTTTATTGTTAATTGCATTAAGCTCATAAGATTTTCTTAGGGGAGTAACTGCAATTGTATAAACAAAAAAGAATCCCATAGTAAATAATGTAAGCTTTTTTATTTTCTGATTTTCATTAAATCCGCCTAAGGCGGACAAACCGGTTCTGAAGCTTAAAAGCAATCCACTAAAAAGAGCGAAGTTACTTAAGAAGCTGATCATTGAAGGGACATAACCCTGGAATAAAAGCATTACAGGTTTATCAGGGACAATGTATTTCTTACCATCTTTATAAATCTCTGCAAAGTATAAAATTTTTTCGCCGGCATTTTGTTTTGGTATATCAGCAATAAGAGCTTTATCATCTTTCTTCATCTCTATAGTTTTCCAATCTACCGCATTGGTATTTTTCCATTTAACAACAGCCTGAATATCAGGATTATCTGTTCTTATAATAAACCTGTAATCATCTTTATCGTTATAAATTTTTTCAAATCTGTAAGAGACTTTTTTTCCATCAATGCCGATTGTTCCTGTGACAGGGTAGTATTCACTTGTACCGCTTTGAATATAGCCGGTGAGAAATGTGAGTAGAAATGCAGATGACCAGAGTATAAGTGTTTGTTTCATTAGATTTCTTTTACCGAAATCTAAGAAAAAAGTTAGGTATATGGTATAAAGGTATAAGGAAATTAAATTGAATTATAAAACTTTTATACCATATACCTCTATACCTTATACCTACAGCGACGTTCCTACTTTAAGCCTGAAGTTGAAAAAGATTGATGTTACCCCAAAACTTCCACCGGATGTTGTTGTAAAGATAGCAGAGGGTCCAAAAGCAATGGCGCTGAATGCAAATCCTTCAGCAATTTTCTGAACAAGAATATCTACAACATATTGTGGCTGTCTTACATCACTTTTTACCATTGCATCAAACCGGAAATCGAATGTGCTGCCTGCGAGAGAAATTTCTCTTCCTGTAAAACCAATATGCCATTCATCAACATATCTTGCTAAATAAAATTTCCCTCTTGTTGAAGCAAGAACGCTGATCGGGTAACGCAATTCAAAGTTAACGTAGGAATCAGTGAGATATTTAATAGTCAAATCACCAACATTATTCTCATTCCATCTGATTATTTCAGTAACGGTTGGTTCATCAATAACGCTTGTATAGCTTACCTGGAAAAAATTACCAAATGGAATTACATATCCAAGTTGAATACCGGTTGTAACATATAAGTTGTTATGGTTCTCTTCTGTTTTTATTTCAGTCATAGCATCAACAGAGTTAAATGCACCCCCGAAAAAGCCGAGTATATGAAAATTAGCTTCAACAAAATTTGTTTCCAGAGGACCTGAATAGGGTGTTCCAGATCCTATTGAAATACCTATATCTTTTTTAATTGAGAAACCAAATCTCTCACCTCCAAAAAGCTGGAAGAACGGATTGATATATTGTAAAGTTGGAGATATTTGAGTTGTAGTTGGAGGAGCGATTAGTTTGCCGAAACGCATTTTTTCAAAAACCCTTGTAAACACACTTCCGTAATGAATATCCTCTTCAAGATTAATTTTAAATGGGAAAGTCATAATCCTTGCACGTGTCTCCGGAGTAAATGCGAGGAAAGGGTAGAGCGTTCCTTTTATTGATACGGTCTGGTTATTAGGATCCCGAAGGTCAACAATTATTTCAGCTTTTGGATCAGGTGGATCTATAAATACTTCCTGCTGAATAAGAATAAAAAGGCTGTCATCGAGAGGCTCCATCTGGTAAAACAGAACCGGTTCTTCCTCTTCTTGCGCTGAAACATAAAAGAAATTTTCCCCGATGAGAAATAAAATAAAAAAGAGTAAAAGTTTTCTCAAATGCATCAAATTTAAACCTAAAGTAATTTTGAAATTTTAGCACAATATTAAAAAAAAATATTGTATTTAAAGTGATGTACCTATTTTTAATCTTAAATTAGCGAATATTGAAATAAGTCCGAATTTTCCATCTGCTGTTGTAGAGAAAACGACAGCCGGACCAATAGCGAATGCACTGAAAGCCCAGTTTTGAGCAATTTTTTGCACAAGAATATCCAGAAGGTACTGAGGTTGTCTTACATCACTATGAGGCATTACATCAATTCTTAAATCGAATGTACTTCCTGCAAATGAAAGTTCTCTTCCTGTAAATCCAACATGCCATTCATTGAGGTATCTTGCTAAATAAAATTTTCCCCTGGTTGAAGCAAGAACACTAACAGGATATCTGAACTCCCAGTTGAAATAAGAACCGTGAAGAATCTTAGCCTGATAATCTTCAGTATCATATTTTACATATTTAGCACTATCCTGCGCACTCATATCATCAAGAACGCTCATATAACTTACTTCAAAAAAGTTTCCAAAAGGAATTGTATATCCAAGTTGGAAACCGCTGGTAGTATATAAGTTGTTGTGATTATTTTCCTGCTTTATGTCAATCACTTCATAAATTTTTGTAAAGCCGCCACCATATAAACCAAGTATATGAATATTGGCTTCAATAAAGTTTGTTTCTAAAGGACCGGAATAAGGCGTACCTAAACCAAGAGAAAATCCCAAATCATTTTTTATCGGCAGTCCAAATCTTTCACCGCCAAAAGCCTGGAGAAATGGATTTACATATCCCATTGATGGAGATATTTGGGCAACAGTTGGAGGAGAAACAATTTTATTAACTCTCATTCTTTCAAATACACGCGTGAATACGCTTCCATAATGAATATCTTCTTCAAGATTAATTTTGAAAGGATAAGTAACAATTTTAGCTCGTATCTCAGGAGTTAAAGCAAGCAGAGGATAAAGAGTACCTTTAATTGATACCGTCTGGTTGCTTTGATCACGCAAGTCAACAATTATTTCTGATTTAGGATCAGGCGGATCTATAAAAAGCTCTTCCTGGATTTTTATGAAGAGGCTGTCATCAAATGGTTCCATCTGGTAGAATAAAATCGCTTCTTCATCCTCTGTTTGGGCTTCTATATAAAACAGAGGTAGAGCTGCAAATATCAGTATTATTACACGTAGTATGTTATGTTTCATTTTTTACTAAATACTAGTTGAAGTTATTTTGAAAAGTCTGTAAAGATAAATGTGTCTCCAACTTGTACGCGGTCTTTTGAACGTTCATCAACAACGGTGAAGAAGAAATTAGCTTTGTATCTTCCTTCAGGATCACGCAAGTCTCCAAACTTGTCAAGCCATTCATCAAAGCGGGTTTCATTTGAAGAAAGTTTAAGTGATACATTATAAACTGAATTTCCTTTACTATCTTTTATAGGACCAGTAACAGAAATCGGGCCGGAATAGGTCGTTTTAAGCTGATCAGGTCTCTCATCAATTATTGAAACTCTAAACACAGTAATTTTCTGCAAATCTGTTACATAAATATTTGATCCGCCCATTTTAGTTGTAACTTTTTCAATTTTAACTTCAGGAGCTCTGTTCGGAACAACTTTAACTTTTTCTTCCTGGCTTCCAAATTTTACAACTATTTCACTTTGATCGGTAAGATCGAAAGTTTTTTCTTCACCAGGAGGAATTACAGCAATTGGGTTATTTAAATTCTTTGGATCATAAATGTAAGTTGGAACACTGCCTGTATTCTTTGCTTTATTCCATGTATGTTGAATGAAGATTTGCTTAATTGAAATTGGCAATTGCAATAAACTCTGTTCTTCAACTATTTCTTCTTTTTGTTCTTCTTCAGGTATTTCTTTTACTTTTTCTGTTAAGGTTTGAATTTTCTGATTCATTGAAACAAGCTTTTCTTTAAGTTCAATATTTTCAACTTCAATATTCGGGTCTATCTCAATTGAAAATTTTATGTTTTGTGCATAAAGAGAATCAAGCTGTGCAACAAGAGAATCTCTTACAGCTTTATCAACCGATTCCTCTTCTTTAACAACTCTGCTTAAATCTAAATCCGCCCCTTTTAATGCAAGCACTGTAATAACAAATATGTACAGCACCTGGTAAATTATAAACTTACTGTCCCTGTTCTTCTTAATCATAATATTCTCTTATCTTTTTACAACTATTGATTCAAGATGCTTAAGACCTGCTACTGTCTTTTCATCACCAAGTGAATTAGATGCTTGTGTAATTGAGTTTGCAAGCTCTTTTAATTGTAAGATCTTTTCAGGACTAATACTCTGAACAGTGCTGATCTTTTCAAGAACAGAATGAACTGTTGCAAAGTTTTTCTGAACAAGCTCACTCAAGCGGGCAGTTTGTTCAAGAACATTTTTGTAAGATTCAAGATCTTTTAATGTAAGTTCAGCTCCTCTTGCTGCAGATCCTGAACTTCCGCTTAATTGCTTAAGAAGATTCCTTGAGTTTTCAATTTGTATTCTTGAAAAATATCTCTCTTTAATATCTACTACATGATTAACCACATTCTGAAACTCAACGCCAAGCTGATCGAGCACAGGTTCAAATAATTTTCCAAGAGCAAGGACAATTAGTGCCTTAACTTCAAAGGGAACTGAAAGGCCCAGGAAAACTTCCTCGCCAAGCTGAATACTTATAAGAAGTATTGCAGCACCAATTAAAGGAAGAGCTGTTGCAATACTATCAATAACACTTGTGTAAGAAGAAACAACGCGGTCAATTGTTTCCGAAGCGGGAGTTCTGATTATTTCTAATCTTAATTTATTATAGGCAAGGTATGAGAGGAAAAGAAAAAGTGCATAAACCACAACCGGAAGCCACCAGAAACTGTACGGAGATATCATTCTTGGATCAGGCTGCCATGCAGGAAATAAGGACTGGGCTATTTTTATTGTTACATCTCCAAGTATAGGCACTCTTGAAAGGTCAAGAAAAAATGAAATGATCAGAGCTATAAAAGAGATAATAGCTGGTTTTATTATTAGCGTAAATTTTATATTGCTTACTGCGATATGAATATAACGTTCAAGTTCTTCTTCCAAACCATCTTTTGAATACAAATCGGGAAATTTATTTGAAATTGCTTCTACCTTTTCTCTTGCCGTTTCTGTATTTAACATTAATTGCCTCTTATTTTAAAAATTTTTTAAGAAAGGATTCCTGATCTTTTTGAATTAAATGCTTATTAAAAATTACAATTATCATACCATCCATGTATTTAAATAAGACGTTTTACCTTTTGTTGAAGGTAACAGATGTTTAAAAAAATCTAATCAAAAAAAGGAATATTATATCTAAGTGATTATTAAAATATTAAAAAAAAAGCTTTCACAAAAGATAACCCAAAATTTTGGGTACAAATTGATTTGAAAGTAATTATTAACCTCAATTACCTTTTGACAAAATAAAAGTAAAATTTACCAACTAACTAAGTAAAAGATTATTTTAACAAATGCTATTTAAATTTTTTATTTGTTGATAAACAAATATTTCTGCATCTGTATGAAGGCAACATAACTTAATATTATGCTGAAAAATTCAAAGCTGTATGAGATAAACACAAGAGTTTGGATTAAACGATTCGGAAAAAATGCAACTTTAATATCTATCCCCGATGAAATATTTATAGAGCTTGCCAAACTTGGTTTTGAGTCTGTGTGGTTAATGGGGGTTTGGAAAACCTGTGATAGCTTAATAGAAAAATGCTGCTTCACACCTGATCTTATTTCTTCATACACCAAAGCATTAAAAGATTGGGAAAAGAATGATGTAATCGGTTCTCCATATGCAATTGATTGTTATGAATTAAATCCTTTGCTTGGAAAAACATCAGATCTTCTTAAGTTAAAAGAAAAACTTAACAATATTGGATTAAAATTAATTCTCGATTTTGTTCCAAATCATTTCGGTGCTGAAAGCAAATTTATAGGAACAAACCCGGAAGTTTTTCTTGAAGCTGATGAAGATCTTCTTCAAAAAGATCCGTTAACTTTTTTCAAACCTGAGATTTCCGGAAATGTTTTTGTTCATGGGCGCGATCCGTTCTTTCTGCCATGGACAGATACTATTCAAGTAAATTATTTTAACCCGGCTGCAAGAAACTTTATGATCCGGCAGCTTTTCAACATTGCTGAATACTGCGATGGGGTCCGATGCGATATGGCAATGCTTCCGCTTAACAATGTATTTCACAACACCTGGCTTGGTGTACTTAACCGTTTTGAATATAAGATACCTGAAGAAGAATTCTGGAAAGAAGCGATAAAGAAAATTAAAAAGAGGTATCCCGATTTTATTTTTCTTGCTGAAACTTATTGGGATCTTGAAATGCAGCTTCAGCAATTAGGGTTTGATTTTACATACGATAAGCAGCTTACCGATCATCTTGTTGCAGGGGACGTTGCCAACATAAAATCTTTTCTTTTTGCAGATCACGATTACCAGATGAAGTCCGTCCGCTTTATTGAAAATCATGATGAAGAACGAGCCGTAACAAAATTTGGTAATGAAAGATCTATGGCTGCAGCTACCGTTATAAGCACAATAAAGGGAATGAAGCTTTATTTCGATGGACAGTTTGAAGGATGGAAAACTAAACTTCCTTTGCAGTTAGGAAGAGAACCTGAAGAAAGAACAACTCAAAGAGTTAAAAGTTTTTATGGCAAAATTCTCGAAATAACAAAGGATAAAATTTTCAGAGAAGGAAGCTGGACAATGATTGATCCAATTCCTGCGGGAGAAGGTAATATAAGCTTTCAGAATTTCTTTACATGGATTTGGGATTATAAAAATGATCTGAGAATTGTTGTTATTAATTATTCCGCAGTAACCTCACAATGCCGATTGAGAATACTTATTGATTCAGATAAAGAAAATATTACTTTAATAGATCTTTTAACAGGAGATGAATATTTACGTTCCATTAAAGAAATAGAAACGCCGGGTTTATTTATTGAATTGAAAGGTTTTCATAGCCACATCTTTTCTATTAAAGATTAACACTCCTTTTATCCAAAAGAGATAGCTTAACAAATCAACAGCATAATATTTAGCCCTTAATTATTAAAAAATATTTTTTATCTTTTCTTTAAAAGAAACTAAATGGATATGACAGATCAGAAATTCAAAGGAAGAGGGGCACAGTTTAATCCTCAAAACAGGTTTGAAAAACTATCTGTTGAGGATTTTACTTTTAATGACTGGTCTGATCCGGAGGAACAGGGTTTAAAAAATCTTTCCACTGAATATTTTATTGATAACTCCAAAACTGTTATTGCAAAGAATGAGAGCCGTGATTTAGGATTTGATTATTCATTCAATCCTTACAGGGGATGCGAACATGGTTGTATCTATTGTTATGCAAGACCAAGCCATGAGTTTCTCGGCTTTTCATCAGGTGTTGATTTTGAAACAAAGATAATGGTAAAACCAAATGGGGCAAAACTTCTTGAGGATGAATTTAAGAAGAAAAATTATAAACCTAATGTAATTATGTTTTCCGGGAATACTGATTGCTATCAACCGGTAGAAAAGAAATTAGGAATAACAAGAGAAGCGCTGAAAGTTTGTTTGAAGTACGGCAATCCTGCTGCTTTAATCACAAAAAATGCTTTGATACAAAGAGATATTGATATACTCAAAGAGATGGCAGAACTTAAATTGGTTTCAACTACACTTTCTGTTACAACGCTTGACAGAGAGCTTGCAAGAAAAATGGAACCGAGGACTTCATCTCCGGAAATGCGTTTGAAAACTGTAGAAGCACTTGCTAATAATAATATTCCTGTTGGAGTAAACCTTGCACCAATAATCCCAGGCTTAAATGATAAAGAAATTCCAGAGATACTAAAGGAAGCATCTGAAAGAGGCGCTTCTTTTGCAGGCTATATTATGCTCAGACTTCCTTATGCAGTTAAAGATCTTTTCATAGAATGGCTGAAACGTGAATATCCATTAAAAGCAAATAAAATTATAAGCAGCATTAAATCAATCAGGGGAGGAAAGCTAAATTCATCAGAATGGGGTGTAAGATTTAAGGGTGAAGGTGAACTCGCTGATACAATAAAAAATCTTTTTAAGATAAGCTGCAGAAAATATGGTTTGAATAAGAGGGATTTTAATCTTACGATAAAGCATTTCAAAGTTCCCATAAAAACTGAACAACTAAAACTTTTTGCTTAGTCTCGTTATTTTATTTTTCTTATTTTAAGCGCCAATAATTTATTTATACATTTAACTCCAAGAGTTTTTTACTATATGGCAAAAAAGAATATAAAACAGAAAGAAAGACAAATAGGCAAAACAAAAATTGAAAAAAAACATATCATTGACCCGAGATATAAAAATGCTTTCTGGACAACAGTAATATTGATTGTACTTTTAATTTTCTTTATTGTTAATAATACCCGTAAGGAACCGGAAAGAGGTCCTTATCCGCCAAATTATAACGGCCCAAAAGTTGAAATTCGTAAATAAAATGAAAGTTTTAAAAAATAAGAAAGGAATTATTAAAGTGAGCAGATATTTTTTATTAGTAATCTTTATCGCTGCTTCTCTTAATGTTTTTGGCTGCAGCAAAGAGAGTAATGAACCTCAGAAAAACCAAACCAGTTACAATTCAGCTCAGGAAGAAAGTAAAGCACCCGATTTTACTTTAGTAGGTACCGATGGCAAAAAAATTAATCTTTCCGATTATAAAGGAAAGGTTGTCATTTTAGATTTCTGGGCAACATGGTGCGGGCCTTGCAGGAGAGGAATTCCAGATCTTGTGTCAATTCAAAAAAGTTATAAAGATAAAGTTGTTGTTATCGGAATTTCTCTGGATGATGACCGTACAAAAAATGATATACTTCCTTTTATGAAAGAATATGGTGTTAATTATCCTGTAGTTTATGGTACCTCGGAAGTTGTAACGAGCTATGGAAGCATACGAGCAATCCCAACAAGTTTTATTATTGATCAAGAAGGAAATATAGTTGATAAATATATTGGTCTGGTTTCTAAAGAAATTTTTGTGAATAGAATTAAAGGTCTTTTAGGCTCTTAATTATTTTCTGAACAGATAGATAATCAGGCTGATAATAAGGCTTAATAAAAATGAAGTAACTATGGGAAAGAAAAAAGTAAAATTCTTTTTCTTTATATAGATGTCCCCAGGCAGTTTTCCAAGAAAAGGAATTTTATCACTAAACAAAAAAAGCACACCAAGAATCACAATAAAAATTCCTGCAAAGATTAGAATCTTTCCAACTTGCTGAGACTCAAACATAACTTTTTCTATTTTGAACGGCTCTTTTAATTTTAGTATTATAAGATAAAACTATAACATGAAAATTTCACTTTACATTTTAATATACCAATAATCGGAGTTTGGATGCTAAGTTTTTTATCAAAATACCAGGATGGTGCTTTACTGTTTGTAAGATTAGGAATCGGCTTAAGCTATATATTTGTTCACGGAGGGAAGAAATTACTTGGCGGCCCTGAAAGATGGGAATCAACAGGTAAAGCTATACAAAACCTTGGAATTGAATTCTTTCCGGTTTTTTGGGGATTTATGGCTGCATTCTCAGAAACAATTGGAGGTTTACTCATAGTACTCGGTTTCCTTTTCAGACCTGCTGCAACTTTAATTTTAATTACAATGTTTGTAGCAGCAACAAGGCATTTTTCCGATGGCGATCCATTAAGCAAAATTGCTTATCCGATAGAAATGGGAATGGTTATGATTTTATTTTTATTTATTGGTGCGGGGAAGTATAGTTTTGATTACAAATTTTGGGGAAAGAGTTAAAGTCAACAGTCTTCAGTCCTCAGTTTGCAAATTTTAATGGTTCAGAAAAAAGTAAAACGAATTTAATTCCCAAAAAACAAATAATAAATTACAAAGAAGTAACAAATTCTAAATACAAATTATCCAAACGTTTTATTTGATTTTTTGGAGTTTGGAATTTATTTGGATTTTTGTTGATTGATATTTAGAATTTGGTAAAAGAGATTTTGTAGGATAATAACAAAAAATTCAACTGCCTACTGCACAACTGTAGACTGCAAACTGAACTCAAATTCCTTCTCTTAAAAATCTTGGTTCTTCAAGCGTTAGTATTAAAGAAATTCTATGCGTATCGGGCAGCCTGTCTAGTTCTGCATAACTGAATCTTGCAAAGGAATAATCAATGTTAAGCTTAGGAAGCTTTATGCCTGCACCAACGGTAAACTGTTTAACATCATTATAACCGCCGCGTATGGAGAAAAGATTTTTAAAAGTATATTCCAATCCGGCATGAGCATCAAAACTGACTGGCCCTAAATTTCCATAAGCAGATGATCTTCTGTTTTCAAAACGCACATCCAGATCTAAAGCAGGAGTAACAATGCCACCAAGAATTTTCAGCATATATGCAGCACCAACTTTTGCAGTTGGTGAAACAAGCTCATTTCTCCCGGTACTCCAGGCAACAAGTGTAGTTGTAACATCCTGTATATTCGCACCAAAGTAAAGGTTTTCTATTGGTGTATATAAAGCTCCAACATCAAAACCGATTCCTGTTGCGCCAAACTCAGCAATATCTCTTCTGATTATTTTAACGTTAGCTCCCCAGTAAAAATTTTCGGAATGTCTTTTTGCAAAAGTAAGATAAAATACCCAATCCTGATCGCTGAATTCTGTTATTAAGGAAGGATCAATTTTGTTTCTTGGATCTGTAATATCATAAACTACATTGCCTTCAGGATCAACTAATGCTTCACGTGTATCTGGTATTCCATCAACTCCCAATCTTACAGCGCTTATTCCAAACGTCATGTCAGTTCCAAAAGGAATAGCAACAGAACCATAATCATAATTAACAAGGTTTCCAAAATGCTCTGCGTGCATTAAGGAGATTTGCGGATAGTTAAGGTTAGCAAGTCCCGCTGGATTATAATAACCTGCAGTAATATCGTTAGCAACAGCAGTAAAAGCTCCACCCATACCAAGTGCCCTTCCGCCCACGCCTATAGCCATAAACTCACCGGCATACTTGCCAAATACAGTTTGAGCATTTGTTTGCGGGATAGTAATTACTGTAAGTGCGGCGATAAGCAGGAACTTTTTCAACATTAAAACTCCGATGGTTAACCTTATTATGTAAAATGTGGCTCAAAATTGAGATTTTGATTTTTGAAAGTCAAGGCTAAATTGGAGGGGAATAAAAATAATAATGGTTGAATGAATGATTGAATGATTGATTGAATGGTTTAAGCATAGTCATCCATTCATTATTCATTCAGTCATTCAATCAAACTCTCACTTCGCCTTCCCCTGATTTGCAACTGCCTTTGCTGCTTTCTCTATTTCTTCAGGATCGCCAAGATAATAACTCTTAATAGGCCTTAAATCTTCTGTGAGTTCATATATAAGTGGAATGCCTGTTGGAATATTTAATTCAACTATTTCCTGTTCAGGGATCTTATCAAGATATTTAACCAAAGCTCTAAGGCTATTGCCGTGTGCAGCTATTATAACTTTCTTTCCAGATTTAACGGTTGGAGCAATTGTTTTTTCCCAGTAAGGAACAAATCTCTCTACAGTATCTTTAAGACATTCTGTTAGTGGAAGTTCATTTTCACTTAGCTCTTTGTATCGTGGATCTTTCCGGGGATAACGGTTATCATTTTTCTCCAAAGCAGGAGGTTGAATATCATAACTTCTTCTCCAGATCTTAACCTGAGCATCACCATATTTTTGTGCAGTTTCAGATTTATTTAATCCTTGTAAATCACCGTAATGTCTCTCATTCAATCTCCAGTTTCGTATAACAGGTATCCACATTAAATCCATTTCATCGAGAACAATCCATAAAGTTCTTATAGCTCTTTTAAGAACAGAAGTGTAAGCAATATCAAAAAGAAAACCTTCTTTCTTTAAAATTTCTCCGGCTTTTTTTGCTTCCTCTTTTCCTTTTTCGGATAGATCAACATCCGTCCAACCTGTAAATCTATTCTCTTTATTCCAGGTGCTTTCACCGTGCCTGAGTAAAACTACATTGTACATCATTACTCCATTATTTTCTAAAGTAAATTTTTACACAAGTGAAAAATATTAAATAAAATTGAATAGTTTTTCTTTATAAAAATAAAATTGAGATATTTTTTCTCAGGTGAGTTTGCAGTGAATACAAGTGCCTGAACTTTTCGTGATTATTTTGTGAAGATATTATTTTCTAATGCAGTTAATGGTCTTATCGTGTCAGCAAATGATTTTATCGTATCATCAGCTTTAAAAAGATTACTGATTTTGCGAAACTGAGTTGTAATGTCTTTGCCGGTTAAAATCATATGAATATTCTTTGTGAAGAAATTTAGTAAGATTTGAATTTGTTGAGGTTGAGCTAAAGAAATTTGTTTTGTTGTTTCAATTATGTTAATGTAATAGGAAGGATCAAAAGTAGAAGTTGCAAAAAAATCTCTAACATCCATTTCCGAATATGTTGAACCTCTTTTTTGAGGATTTTCGTTTAAATAAATCCAATATCCCATAAGTGCAAGTATAATATTTAAACTAAAGCTATGGAAAGGAAATTGTAAAGCAGCAGCGGATTTTCGGTACTTGTCAATTTCGTGCGAAAGATATAAAGCAAGTAAATGTTTTTTAAATGTAAAATTATTTTGTGCTCTATTTCCAAAAATATTTTTATAATTTATTACTTCATCTCCTTCCTCTTCATCTAAGAAAGCAAGAGCTGTCCTACCTGCTGAAGCATTTGTTCTTTGCAAATATAAAGAAATATAAGAACCGACTAGAGTAGTGTTTTTTATATGTTTTCCCTTTCTTTTTAGTTTAACTTTCCAGTCATCAATCCTTTCTTCACCAGATTTTATTTCTAGGAACCAATCGAATATTTTAAATCTTTTTTGTAGTTCACGCTGAATTTCGTCATTTGATTTTAAATCGCGAGAGTTAATTGGATTTTGTTTATTTGAATTAATCGCTAATTCATTCATAAATCCTTTTCGCACTTCCGTTGGTAACTCGCTAGCATTTTCAATAGAGATTATTTTTATAGTTACACCTAATTGGGGAGTAATATAATTAACGCTGGCAATACTCCGCACTGTTTGTCCTCCATTTACTATTTGTAAGTTTCTTGCTTTAATCAGTTCATTCTCAAATGTAAAACCTTCACAAATTGCAACTAATCCATTATTATAGAACCATAAATTTTGATTGAGCAGCTTTTTCAATTTCAACTTTTATTGCTTTGTTTATCGGGCGTCTGAATGAAAGAAAATTTCGTACATTTGCTTCAAACAAAGAGTCACCAAACTTTAGATACAGATTTTTTAAAGATTCAGATTGAGCTGTAAAGACACATGCTTTACATTTAATTTTATGTTGAGGAAAGTCTTCTATAACAATTTCTTGACTTGGTATATCATATTTTTGCCCTCCAATTATCTTTATATCACACTCATTAGAAACATTATATGGATCATAAAGAGTTTCTAATGTTTCAATGTCATATAATTCTAAAAAAAAGTTCTTTCTGTACTCTTGTTGAAATTTTGCTTCCAAGTTCTTTAAAGAAGAACGTATGGGTAGTGAAAAAGTACCACATAAATAAATAAATTTAACTGTGTTAATTGTTTGAGTAAATACCTCATATTCTAATATCTTTTTCAGGGCAGAATTAGCTTCTGATAAAATGTCAGTTTGATTTCCTGTAATACCATAGAAATTATTAAGAAACTTATCTGCTTTTTCAATTTCAGGTTGCAGTAATCTATCATTAGGGCTGTATTTTGATTGTATAAGGATTAATTCTCCACCTGTATTAACATAAAGAGAGTCTACTCCTAAATCGTTTGAATTATCAACAACATGTGTTCTTATTTCTGGCTCTTCTAAGATATGATCTTCTCGAAACTCCCTAATGTAAAGATGAGTAAATGCCTTTTCAATATGACTGTAATTAAACTGTTGTTTAATTTCATCTAACCATGATGATAAATTTTGCTTGAATGACATATCTAGATTTTTTTGTTTATCCTATTTTATTCAATAATATCAAAGACTTGACCAAAAACAAAACCAGGTTGTTTTTTAGGATCTCTACCTTCAAGTATAGCTAAAAGATTGATAGCAAATTTTGTAAAGTGGTTGTATGACCATTCCAAAGTTATACCATAATCACCTTTGAATAGAATTGGTCCATAGATTTTACTTAAATGCCATTGTTTGCCATCGGAAAAAGCCGTCACTCCACAATATTGTTCACCAATTGAAACAGAACCTTTGTTGTTTCTTTTAATATTAAGATTATCTATATCTTTAACTAATGGCACCTTAAATTCTACTTCATCTTGTTTATTATCATTATTTTTTAAAAAGTGATATAAACCAGTCATTTCCTTATTTATATCACATCTAATTATTATTCCACCATAATATTTAAAAGGGAAAGGTGTTTCAAGAAAATTCATAAGAATTCTTGTGTTTTTGATTTCCTTATCTAGATCTATAAATACAGATAAAGAAATAAAGTTTTCTGGAAAATGGCTGTAGATTGAGTTGATCTCAGATAATTTTTTTAGAGAATCTTTAATCGTCTTATCATTAAAGGAGGATTTAACTTCAATTATTGAATAAACATATTTAGCAGGAATGGCTCTTTTCTTACCTTGTTCAGTTGTGTCATAATCTGTTTGACCCCATAGAATAGGTGAATTTATTTTATCATATATTATTATATCGTAATGATGAAGCAAATAATTCTCTAAAACTATATCGGGAATTATATAGCCAGATGTAACACCAAATTTATCTGGTAAAAATTCAGTTAGCCATTTCCTTATAGCCGCTTCACCGGAATTACCATGTTCAGTTTGAACTGGTCTTGAAGAAATTTGTCCTTTGACTTTATCAAATTCGTCTAGAATATTTTTTCTATTCCTAATGAATTCTTTCCATCCAAAATATCCATATATTTTTTCCTTTTTCATTCTTGAAATATATAATGGGAAATAACAAAATGTTGTTTACAATATTGCACTTAATTTTCTTTAAAATCTATATGAGTAGAGTGATAAATAAATTATTGAGTTATTCAGTTACTCTAATTTCTTTCTGAATCTCAATGAGCTGAGGAAAAGAATTCCTATCCCCATAATTAACAGTACAAGGCATTCAATCCATAATTCTGCAAAGCCGGTTCCTTTAAGTATCACACCCCTGATGATTATAATAAAATATCTTAATGGAATGATATAACTTATATATTGAATAATCTCAGGCATATTCTCAATTGGAAATGCAAAACCTGAGAGATAAACCATTGGAATCATTATTCCAAACATAGCTACCATCATTGCCTGCTGCTGTGTTTGAGAAATTGTTGATACAAAAAGTCCAAACCCAAGTCTAGAAAGTATATATAGAAAAGATGCAAAGAGAAGAAATAAAACACTTCCCCGTACAGGAATGTTAAAGATAAAAGTCATTGCAGTGATTATAATAATCACTGCTGCAAATCCAAGAATTATAAATGGAATCATTTTCCCCATCATTAGCTCAAAAGGTTTTATTGGAGTAACAATAAGCTGTTCAAGTGTACCAACTTCTTTTTCTTTTACGGATTGCAAGAGAAGCCAGGATAAGAGTAATATTACTTAATAACCATAGTTTCCAGAAAAATTGTGATCGCTATTGCTAATAAAAATTTTTATAACTAAGTTTTTTCCTAAAAAACGGTGGCAACCCATGAGAAATATTTTATTCCTTGCCTTTTTCTTCTGCTTTAGTTTTTGTTTAGCATATTCTCAGACTAAAATTGAGGAGGATGTTGAAATTGCATATCAGAATGCCAAGAAAGGAATTTATTGGGCTTTAGATAACATTCCCGAAAAGAAAGTAAAGCTTGAGAATGATCTTATTGCTGATGATAAATTGTACGCAAGGGTAAAACTGGATAAAGAAATATTTGGAATTAAAATAGAATCAACAGGGTATAATAATTCTAATGAAGTTACAATAACGCTTTATAAATCGGATGAATCATTGGTGAAAGAGGGGTATCTGAAAAAATAGATTTAGATTTTCAGGATTTTTCCAGTTTATTTAATTGGATAGGATCAATTATTCGTTTTGGAGTTCTTCACGGAATTAGTTCTTCACTGCCTGTGAATCTGATTTTTCAACAAAGCTGTTAACAAGAACTTTAACTTCTTCTTCATTACCTAAAAGATCTTTTAAAGATATTTTAAGAATAACACTATCAACAAGAGATTGAATTGTTCTCCATAGTGAACGGATTGAACAATCAATTGAGTTGGTGCAAATCTTTTCTATTCCCGTATGATTGCTGCAAAAATCTTCTTCAAATAATCTTCCGCCAAGAACTGCAAGAACCTCACCTACTATAATTTCTTCGACAGGTTTTGCAAGTTTATATCCGCCGCTTTGTCCTCTGGTTGCTTCAATAAAGCCGCCAAGGCGAAGGGTTCGTAAAAGTTTTGCTACATTTGCAGTAGATAGTCCTTCTAAATCACTAATCTCCGGAATGGTAAGCCCATTTGGAGATTTGGACTTACCAATCCTTAGCAAACATCTTAAACCATATTCTTCTTGTGAACTGAATTTCATACTAGTCTTCTTGAACTTGAACTTACTCTTGAACTATTTATTAACCTTTAAATAACGGAATTTTTGATCCGCACATCTTTGCATATTCAATCTTTGCAAAATCTTCCGGGCTAATGGAAGGACCTTTGTTTGAGCAAACCTCATCAAATACTTCCTTAAGAGTTTCAGCTATTTCTATTTTGTTTCTCCCCTCAATATCATATCTCTGCATAAAATAAATAAGCTCTCCATTTTTAAATAAAGCAATACTTGGAGAAGAGGGAGGAAAATTTGTTACGTATTGTCTTGCTCTATCAACAGCTTCTCTCTCCATTCCTGCAAAAACTGTATACAGTTTATCAGGAATAGTTGTATGTTGAAGTGCTAATGAAAGACCTGGGCGAGCACTTCCAGCTGCACATCCACAAACAGAATTAACCATTACTAAAACTGTTTTATCATCTTTAACATTAATTGCTTTATCAACTTCCTCTTGTGTTAATAGTTCTGAAAAACCTACAGCAACAAGTTCATCTCTCATCGGCTGTACAGATTCAGGGTCATACATCGGGGGTCGTGAAATAATATTGAACATTTTTACTCCTTTGATTTTATATTTTTATTTAAACTCTTCTTGAGCTTGCCTGCCCGCCGTACAAGACTTTGACAGGCGGGCTTGTGAACTTACAACATACCTAATTCCAGCTTAGCAACATCAGACATCATCTCTTTATCCCAAGGAGGATTCCAGACAAGTTTAATTTTCACATCATTTACATCCGGTATTTTTCTTATTCTTGCTTCAACTTCACCCGGCAGTGAACCCGCAACAGGGCAGGCAGGTGAAGTTAATGTCATCTTAATTTCCACATTAGCCTCATCATCAATTCCGATTTCATAAATTAATCCAAGCTCAAAAATGTTAACCGGTATTTCCGGATCATAACAACTCTTTAATGCTTCGATTACTTTTTCTTCTAAAACTTGTTTGTTTACTTCTACCATTTCCACTTTTATCTCTTTTACAAAACGCCGCACAGATTGCTATTCTGTGTTACAAAAAAATACTATTATTCTGTAGTTACAGTTTTATCACCATTTTTTAATGCAGATAACATTGTATGCCAGGCAAGGCTCGCGCATTTAACTCGTATTGGAAATTCTTTTACTCCTGCAAGAACAGCTAATTTACCTAACTCTTCAATGCTTTCATCTTCATCCAGCTTCCCTGTAATTAAATCGTGAAATTTTTCAAATATTTTTTTTGTTTCTTCAACATATTTCCCTTTTACAACTATGCTCATTAATGATGCTGATGCTTTTGAGATAGCGCAACCGGATCCTAAGAATGAAATATCTTTTACGATTCCATTTTCAACATCTAAAAAAATATCAATCTTATCTCCGCATAAAGGGTTGTATCCTTCTGCCGTTCTGTTGGCTGCCTCAAGCCTTTTAAAATTCCTCGGGCTTTTATTATGATCTAATATTACCTGCTGATAAAGTTCTCTAAGTTCCGGGTTAAGCATTAAAAAACCTCAATTACTTTTTTCAATGAATCAACAAGTAAGTCAACTTCTTCTAAAGTATTATAAAGACCAAAAGATGCTCTTGATGTTGCTGGAATATTAAACCTCTGCATTACAGGTTGTGTACAGTGATGACCAGTTCTTACAGCAATTCCTTCATAGTCAAGAAAAGTACCAATATCGTGTGGATGAATGTTATCAAATACGAAAGAGATAACTGCCGATTTATGTTTTGCATTTCCTATAATCTTTAACCCTGGAACTTCTTTTAATCGCTCAGTTGCATATTCAAGTAAAGCTGCTTCGTGAGATGCAATTTTATCAATTCCGATAGAAGTTACATAATCAATTGCAGAACCAAGCCCAATAGCTCCTGCTATGTTCGATGTTCCAGCTTCAAATTTAAAGGGCAGTTCATTAAAAGTTGTTTCTTCAAAAGTAACTTTGGATATCATATCGCCACCGCCCATAAATGGAGGCATAGATTCAAGAATATTTTCCTTTCCATAAAGAATACCTATACCAGTTGGGCCGTAAAGTTTATGTCCTGAAAAAGCTAAAAAGTCACAGTCAAGTTCCTGAACATCAACCGGCAAGTGGTTTACAGACTGAGCAGCATCAAGTAAAACAGGGATATTATTTTTATGTGCAGCCTTAATAATTTCTTTAACAGGATTCACAGTGCCTAGGGAATTGGAAACATAAACAACAGATATTAATTTCGTTTTATCAGTAAGGAGCTTAAGAAATTCATCAAAAATAATCTCTCCGTCATCATCAATAGGAATAATTTTTAGCTTTGCTTTTTTCTCATTGCAAAGAAGCTGCCAGGGAACGATGTTGGAATGATGTTCCATATTGGAGATAATTATTTCATCTCCTTCTTTAATATTCTTCCTGCCATAAGAATTAGAAACAAGATTTATACCTTCAGTTGTTCCTCTTGTAAAGATTATCTCTTTCTCACTCTTTGCATTAATAAAATTCTTTACTTTAACCCTTGCTTTTTCATAAGCGTCTGTAGCAGCTTCGCTTAAATAATGCACACCTCTGTGAATGTTTGAATTCATTGAAGTGTAATACTTATTCAAAGTATTTAGAACCTGCTGAGGCTTTTGAGTTGTAGCTGCATTATCAAGATAACAAAGAGGTTTATTCCTTACTTTTATTTTTAAGATAGGAAAATCCTCACGTATCTTATAAACATCATAGATGCTTTTTATTTCTTGTACAGCCGGTTCCTGTTTAAAAGTCATCACTTGCTCTCTTCCGGTGGATTGAATTTCCCGGATAAAATTTCTTCAATATAATTTCGTACTGCTTTCACTTTTATTGATTGAATAACATCAATTGCAAAAGCATGGATAAGAATTGCACGTGCTGTTTCTTCACCAAGTCCTCTTGATTTAAGATAGAACATTGCATCTTTATCTAGCTGTCCGATTGTAGCGCCATGAGAACATTTAACATCATCAGCAAAAATTTCAAGCTGAGGTTTAGTATTTACTAAAGCTTCCTGGGAAAGGATAATATTATTATTCTCCTGGAAAGCATTTGTTTTCTGAGCATCAGGTCTTACTATAACTTTCCCGTTGAAAACGCCCCGGGATGCATCATTGAGAATGCCTTTGTAATGTTCATGGCTGTTGCAATGTGGTTTAGCATGATCAATCAATGTATGAACATCGAACAACTGGTTATCCTCTGTAAGGAATAAACCATTCAGTTTGCATTCTCCGCCTTCATCATTAAACTTAGAATTAAAATCATTTCTTGCGAGTGAACCGCCAAGAGAAATAAAATGGGAAGAAAAATTGCTTGCTCTTTCCTGGTCAATATCCATTCTGCCGATATGGAATGCTGATTTACTTTCTTCCTGTATTCTTAAATGATCCATAACAGTGTTTTCACCAACAACAATTTCTGTAACAGTGTTTGTGAAATAAATACCTGAGTTGATGCTGACAAAATGTTCAATGATTGTTACCTGGGAATTTTTTTCTGCAACAAAAAGATTTCTCGGCTGAATTAAAAGCTTTTCATCTCCTGAAGAAGTAATAAAAAGAATATGAATCGGCTGTTCAACAATTTTTCCTTCAGGAATATGAATTAACACACCATCTTTTGTAAAAGCTGTACTTAGAGATGTAAAAATATGTTTGCTGAAGTCTGCATATTTCCCAAAGTGCTTTTCAATTAAAGGAGAATTTGAGGATATTGCTTTTGCAATGCTGCTTACTTCAACACTTGCCGGTATTTCATTAAGAGTTGTCAGTTCTTCAGAGAAACGCCCGTTAACAACTACAACAACATTTGAATCAAGACCATCAAATACGAAATTTTTAATTTGATTTTTTGTTAAGCTCTTTTTATAAAGACTTGGTACAAAGTTATGCTGAAGAAGCGGAGCGATGCTTGTGTATTTCCATTCTTCATCTTTTGTAGTAGGAAAGTCAAGCTCTGAGAATTTATTGAATGCTTCCTTCCTTAAATTATTTATTGAAGAAAACCTATCTCCATTAAGATTGTTCTCGAACAATTCATAATTTTTTAAATACCAGTTTTTTATTTCAGGTGATTGATTCATTGTACTCTTTGTTTATCAAATTCTTTATAATAATATATTTTTACCTTGAACTTACTCTTGAACTTGAACTTCCTTTGCTTCTTTCACCCAATCGTAACCTTTCTCTTCAAGTTCAAATGCCAGTTCTTTACCTCCGGATTTAACAATTTGTCCCTGGTAAAGAACATGAACAAAATCCGGAATGATATAATTCAATAATCGCTGGTAATGAGTAACAACAACAATAGCTTTATCTTTCGATTTAAGAGTGTTTACACCCCTGGCGACAATTCTTAAAGCATCAATATCAAGTCCCGAGTCTGTTTCATCAAGAATTGCAAGCTTGGGCTCAAGTATTGCCATCTGGAAAATTTCATTTCTCTTTTTTTCCCCACCGGAAAAACCTTCGTTAACAGAACGACTTAATAATTGCTGGTCAAGTTCAACGAGTTTAGTTTTTTCTTTTATGAGAGAAAGAAATTCCATTGCATCAACTTCTTCCAGCCCGCGATATTTTCTTATTTCATTAAGAGCAGTTTTAAGAAGATTTGTATTGCTCACTCCAGGAATTTCAACGGGATACTGGAAAGCGAGAAAGACACCTTCTCTAGCTCTGTCTTCGGGAGGCATTTCAAGAAGATTTTTTCCTTCATAAATTATTTCGCCTTTAGTAACCTCATATTCTTCTCTTCCGGCAAGAACTTGTGCAAGCGTACTTTTGCCCGAACCATTCGGTCCCATTATGGCATGAACTTCACCAGCATTAATTTTTAAGTTGATACCTTTTAAAATCTTCTTGCCATCAATATTGGCGTGTAAATTTTTAACTTCTAACATTATTACCCTTTTTCTTTTTCTGAAATTGATTTTAACTCGTGAATCTCATAAGGTTTAATTACAGAAAATAATTCTAAGATTCTTTTCTTTAACGGTTTTATGAACTCAACTTTTGTTCTGAAAACATCTAAGACTATGATTCCTATTGCGAACTTCTTTGTATTTAATTGATATCTCAAATTCTTATCAACAGTAATAAAAACATCAAAGTTATTTTCAACTGCAAGTTTTAATAACTCTCCATTCTTTTTTCCAACCCAATTCATATCATTCACTGTAAATACTTCATAACCCGTATATTCATATTTTAAATTAATAGGTAGAGATTCATCTAACAGAATTTTCACTAAGTTAATTCTTCCGAAGAGATTAATTTCTCAGCATGCTCCAGCAACTGAATTATTAATTCCTTTTTAACTGAAGGAAAGTCTTTCAAAAATGTTTCAATTGATTCACCTGTTTCCAGATAATCAAAAAGATTTTTAATTGGAACTCTTGTACCTTTGAAAACAGGTGTACCACTTAGGGTTTCCTTATCTACCGTAATTATATCATTTGTTTTCAAAATTATACTCCTTGATTTTTTATCCCACACTTCCTTCAAGACTGATGCTTAAAAGTTTTGAAGCTTCTACCGCAAATTCCATTGGAAGTTCTTTAAACACTTGTTTACAATAACCATTTACAATTAATCCAATTGCATCTTCAGCAGAAATTCCTCTTTGTTTTAGATAGAATACCTGGTCTTCGCCAATTTTTGAAGTTGTTGCCTCATGCTCAATCTGCGCGGTTGGATTATTAATCTCAAGATAAGGGAAAGTGTGAGCACCGCATTTATCTCCAATTAAAAGAGAATCGCACTGAGAAAAATTTCTTGCACCATCAGCTCTCTTTTGAATCTTCACAAGACCGCGATAACTGTTATTGCTTCTTCCAGCAGATATACCCTTTGATATAATCGTGCTTTTTGTATTCTTTCCAATGTGAATCATCTTTGTTCCGGTATCTGCCTGCTGCATGTTGTTTGTCATGGCAACAGAATAAAATTCACCACTGGAATTGTCTCCCTGTAAAATGCAGCTTGGATATTTCCACGTAATTGCCGAACCGGTTTCAACCTGCGTCCAGGAAATTTTTGAATTAACTCCTCTGCAGGCACCTCTTTTAGTTACAAAGTTGAAAATGCCGCCTTTACCATTTTTATCACCAGCATACCAGTTTTGAATTGTGGAGTATTTTATTTGTGCATTATCAAGAGCAATCAATTCAACAACGGCGGCATGAAGCTGGTTTTCATCACGCATCGGTGCGGTACAGCCTTCAAGGTAACTTACATAAGAACCTTCATCAGCAATAATTAGTGTTCTCTCAAATTGTCCTGTGTTTGCAGCATTAATTCTAAAATAAGTTGAAAGCTCCATTGGACAGCGGACACCTTTAGGTATATAAACAAAAGAACCATCGCTGAAAACTGCTGAATTAAGAGATGCAAAAAAATTATCAGTATAAGGAACAACACTTCCTATATATTTTTTAACAAGCTCAGAATGGTTTTTAATTGCTTCACTCATTGAGCAGAAGATGATTCCCATCTCAGCAAGAGTTTCTTTAAAAGTTGTTGCAACAGAAACACTATCAAACACTGCGTCAACAGCAACTCCAGCCAATCTCTTCTGCTCTTCAAGAGAGATTCCCAGTTTTTCAAAAGTGCTGATTAATTCAGGATCAACTTCTTTAGCTTCCTCAAGACTGTTAAATTCCCTTTTCTTTTTTGGGGCAGAGTAGTAGGAAATTGCCTGGTAATCTATTGGATTGTATTTAACGTTTGACCAGTGAGGCTCCTTCATTTTCAGCCAATGTTTATATGCTTTCAATCTCCATTCAAGCATCCATTCAGGTTCACCTTTTATAGCAGAAAGCTGGCCTATTATATCCTCATTCAAACCATTTGGAAGGCTTTCAGATTCAATATCAGTTACAAAACCATACTTATATTCTTTATTGGCAATTTGTTCTATTGTTCCAATTTCAGTAGTGCTCATTATTTCTCCAATGTGCTCAAAATTTTAATATTTACTAGTTCAAAGCTATGGAATCTATACAAAAAAGTCAAGATTAAAAATGATAAGAACAATGGATCTAATTGATTACATGAAAGACTCTTTAAATTGTTTTTCAGAAATAATAGAGTTAATTTTAATTTAATTATTCATTAAAAACGGGTATGATAAGTAATTGGAAGATCAGGAAAACCAGGATCAGAGTATACCTGAAGAAAAAAGCGAACAAGAAGAGAAAAGTACTACACCATATAGGGGAAATCAAAGAAGGAGATTCTACAATAGAAACAGAAGATATTCATCTCAACAGCCGCAATGGAAAAGAGAAAATTTAACATTTAGTAAGGCTTCTATAATTATTCCTCTTATAAATGAAGAAGAATCGCTCAATCTTTTAGCAAATGAGATGAGGAAAGTCTTAAAACCTTTTGAAATAGGTTATGAGGTTATTTTTGTTGATGATGGCAGCACTGATAGTTCTTTAAAAGTAATTAAAGAAATTTGCAGGACGGACAAAAGATTTAAGTATTTAAGCTTCAGAAAAAACTATGGGAAATCCGCTGCTCTCCAGGTAGGTTTTAAACATGCAACCGGCGATGTTGTGGTAACAATGGATGCTGATTTACAGGATGATCCTAATGAAATACCAAATCTTTTAAGGAAACTCAATGAAGGATTTGATCTCGTTTCCGGTTGGAAAAAAGTTCGCCGGGATCCATTTATAAAAAAATATTCTTCAAGGTTTTTCAATTTTGTAACAAGAGTAATCAGTCAAATAAAAATACACGATTTTAACTGCGGACTTAAAGCCTACAGAAAAGAAGTAATTGATAATGTTTATGTTTATGGTGAGTTACATCGTTATATTCCTGTATTAGCTCACTGGCAGGGTTATAAAATTTCTGAGATAGTGGTTAAACACCATGCACGCCGTTACGGTAAAACCAAATTTGGTATTTCAAGATTCTTTAAAGGTTTTATTGATCTTATCACGGTTATTTTCACAACCCGCTATGTAAGACGCCCAATGCACTTGTTTGGATTTCTGGGTGCCCTTTCTTTTCTTGCAGGTATTATTGTAAATGGGTATTTAACATATCTCTGGGTTACAGGTGGTTACCTCAGCAACAGACCAATGTTATTCCTTGGTATTCTTTTAATAATTGTAGGTGTTCAGTTTTTTTCTGTAGGACTTCTTGGTGAAATGTTTGTACACAATTCAAGGAGCGAAAGAGAATATATAATTAAAGAGAAAGGTTGATGAGTTCAAGGTCAAGAGTAAGTTCAAGTTCAAGTCTTACTTCTTCCATCATCCATCTTCCATTTTGAATCATCCATCCATTATTTGAGATGTACTACGATCCTGTAAAAGATATCTTTGCATCAGCAATCAGAAGGTTCCCATTTCTTAGAGTTTTTTTACAAACTGCTCAATCTTTTTTTTTAAGAGCATGGTATGTTAAGAGGGAATTAAGAAGAATAAGAAGATCTTTTGGCTCCAAAGAGATTGATATTTTTGATGCAGGAACAGGATATGGGCAATACACATACTTTATGTCTAAAAATCTTCAGCCAAATAAAATTTATGCTGTTGATGTTAAAGAAGAATGGATTAAAGACAATAAAGAGTTCTTCCAAAGAAAAAATATAGATAGTGTAAACTTTGGTATCGAAGATCTTACAACCATATTCCACAAAGAAAAATTTGATCTCATAGTTTGTGTCGATGTAATGGAACATATTGAAGATGATGTTACTGTTTTTAATAATTTTTTCAATGCTTTAAAATCAGAAAGCTATCTTTTAATCAATACCCCTTCTATATTTGGAGGTAGTGACGTTCATGAAGGTGATGAGGAAAGTTTTATAGGTGAGCATGCAAGGATAGGCTATTCAGATAGCGATTTGAAAGAAAAACTATCTTCTGCTGGTTTCAAAGAGTACTTTTATAAATACAGCTATGGTTTCTGGGGAGACAAAGCATGGAGACTTGCAATAAAATTTCCTATGCTTCTTCTGAATATTTCGAAAATATTTTTCTTAGTTTTACCAATATATTTTTTAATTACATTCCCTTTTGCTTTAGTAATGATGTTTTTGGATTATGGCTTTGAAAATAAAATTGCAGTGGAATAACATTCATAGCAAAAAATCATAATTTTTAATAAACGGAATTTTGAATGAGCAAAGTTAAAAAGAATATTAAATCAAATGCACCTGCTAAAGAAAATTTTTTTACAAAATTTAATTTAGATAATTACATCCCATCCAAATACCAGGTGCCGGCATTTATTATTGTTATAATTCTTCTCTTTCTGATATTTCTTAATCCTCTTTACTTCGGAGATAAGATATTTCAGTCCGGTGATATAGTTACAATGGAATCTGCGCAGCCTTACCGTGCACAAGAGAGAGAGGGGTTCTCGCTTTGGTTTCCATATATTTTCTGTGGAATGCCTGCTTATGCTGTTTCAACTGAGGCTACCTGGTTTAACTTTATTTACGTTGGATTCACATCTGTAAGAAATTTTTTTGCATCCCTCTTTGCAACTGAATATACAGTGTGGAGCTTCTACCTCATTATTCTTGGCGTTACTTCCTTCTTATTTATGAAACATTTAACAAAGAATAATTTAGTTAGCTTATTTACCGCCCTAGCCGCTGCATTTAGCACCGGTATTATAGTATTCCTATTTATTGGTCATGTAACAAAACTTACATCTTTGTGCATGTATCCTTTACTTTTTCTTATGCTTCTGAGAATGCAGGAAAAAATACGGCTTATTGATTTTTTTATTCTGGTTGTAGCTCTTCAATTGTTTATTCAGGGCTTCCATGTTCAGATAATTTTTTACACCTTGTTTGCCGTCGCAATCTATTTCATCTATTTTTTTATAAGATCAACTATAAAGAAGGGAAATGAGCTTCGAAATAATATACTTAAATCTGCAGGGGTGTTTGTTCTGGCTTCAGTTATAGCGGTGCTTATTCAGTCTGATAGCCTAACTCAGGTTTATGAATATACTCAATACTCTACAAGGGGAACTGAAAGTATAATTGATAAAGCAGGGGAAACAGGTGCTGATTACTATAAATATCATACTGACTGGTCTTTTTCACCGGAAGAAGTTTTAACTTTTATTATCCCTTCTTATTACGGCTTTGGAAATTCAACTTATAAAGGTCCCTTAACAAATAATCAGGCTGTGGAGGTTAATACTTACTTCGGACAAATGCCTTTTGTTGATGTTGCAATGTATATGGGAGTGCTTATTTTCTTTCTTGCTCTTTATGGAATTTTTACAAGATGGAAAGAGCCTTTGGTTCAGTTCTTAACTATTCTTTCCGGATTAGCATTACTCATTTCATTAGGAAAGAACTTTCCCGTTCTGTTTGATCTGATGTTCTACTACTTCCCCTATTTTGATAAGTTCAGAGTTCCTTCAATGGCTCTTGTTCTTGTTCAATTAAGTATGCCTGTGCTTGCAGGTTTTGGTTTGATGAGAATTCTCTCTCTCAAAAATGAAAAGAATATTAAGGCTACAAAAACACTAAAAAATCTTGCACTTGGTTTTACCTTAATATTAATTTTTTCTCTTTTACTTAGCGGTTCTATCAGTGATTGGTTTATTAACCGTATAAATGATTATGCTGCGGTTATTCAGGCTTCCAGACCACAACTTGCACAACAGTTTTTGGCTCTTGCAGAATATTCTGCTGATATGTTTACAAGCGATTTACTTTTGGCTTTTGGATTTTCCACAATAGTTTTCTGGATGGCTTATTTTTACGTTTCAAATAAAATTAGTGCAGACTTCTTAGTTTTTACTATAATTGTTTTAACAATAATTGACCTTTGGCGGATTGACGCAAGAGGTGCAAAGTATATTGATGCACCTGATATAAAAAATATCTTTACAGAACCGGCTTATATAACCGCAATAAAAAATCAAAATAATAAAGAACCATTCAGAATGTTTAACCTGAAGCAGGATAATTCTTATGGTTCAATGGGCTATAATTCAAACTTTAATGCATATTTTCTTGTTGAAGATTTTTATGGCTACTCAGGAATTAAGCCTCGTGCTTTCCAGGATCTTATGGATGTTGTTGGTCCGGCAAATACATCTATGTGGAGAATGTTTAATGTAAAATATATAATTACAAATAATTTTATTCCGGCAGAATATCTTACTCTTATTGATTCTTCTGAAAACACCTTTACATATATTTTTAACGATTATCTACCAAGAGCTTATTTTGTAAATAGTGTGGAGAAAAAATCTAACTTTGAATTCCTGAATCTGCTTAAGGCGAGCGCATTTGATCCCAAAGAAAAAGCTTTTGTTCATGATATTGATCTTAATATTGATCCTTTAGATTCCACTGCTTACTCCAGAGTAACAGACTATAAAGAGGATTATATTAAAGTTGAAGCCAAGGCATCAGGCAACAATCTTCTTTTTGTTGGCAACACATATCATCATGGCTGGAAAGCAACTATTGATGGAGAAGAAACTGAGACTTACCTTGTAAATCATGGATATATTGGAGTAATAGTACCAAAGGGTAATCATATTGTAGAAGTACGGTATGCACCTGAGAGTTTTTATATCAGCAAGAATATTGCATTAGTATTGAGTTCACTTGTTGTAATTGGATTATTTGTTTCAGTATTCAGAGAAGTAAAAAAGAAAAAGAATACAAAAAGATTAGAAAATTAATTGCAGGAAAACGAGAACATAAAAACCAAGATTGATTTTGGGTCACAGTCATTTAAGAAATATTTTAAAAACACCTCCTGGTTACTCACCGAAAGAATAGTAAGATTAATTGTTAGCTTTTTAATTAATATTTATGTAATCCGTTACCTCGGCCCTGATGATTTCGGATTGCTTAGCTATGCAATTAGCTTTGCAGCACTCTTTACAACTCTTGCAACTCTTGGGCTTGACAGCATTATAATAAGAGAGTTGGTAAAAGAACCTGAAAACAGGGACATATATCTCGGTTCCGTTTTTATAATGAAAATTTTTGGTTCCGTATCTTCATTTTTATTAATAGCAGTTGCCGCATTACTAACTAACGATTCATCATATACAGTTATCCTGATTTTCCTGATCGCAGCTTCAACACTTTTTCAATCATTTAATGTTATTGATTTTTATTTCCAGTCTAAAGTTTTATCTAAGTATCCGGTAATTGTTCAGTTCACTACAGCCATTTTATCCTCAGTGGTAAAATTAATTCTTATACAATTAAATGCAGAGCTTTGGCTTTTTGCTGCAGTTGTTGTGTTGGAAAGTATTTTTTGGGCAGGTGGCTTTATTATTATTTATCACTCACAAGGAATGAAAATACTAAACTGGAAATTTAGTAAAGAAGCAGCTCTACAGCTTGTAAAAGATTCCTGGCCCCTGATACTTTCAGGTGTTGTTATAGCAGTTTACATGAAAATAGACCAGGTCATGATAAAAAAAATGCTGAATGATCAGGAAGTAGGATATTATGCTGCGGCAGTAAGAATCTCAGAAGCATGGTATTTTATTCCCATAGCAATTACCAGTTCATTATTCCCTGCTATTGTGAATGCAAAAAAAATCAGCGAGAAGCTTTATATAAGCAGACTGCAAAAACTGTACGATATACTTACCTGGATGGCAATTGGAATAGCAGTGCCTGTCACTATCTTTTCTGATCTGATAGTTAAATTATTGCTTGGCGTAGAATACATTTCAAGTGCAGATGTATTAACTGTTCACATTTGGGCTGCTGTTTCAGTGTTTCTTGGAGTTGCAAGCAGCCAGTACCTTATAGCAGAAAATTTAACAAAGCTGTCTTTCTATAGAACATTTGTTGGAATGATCTTAAATGTTATTCTTAATTTTATTTTAATTCCAGTCTATGGAATAGTGGGTTCTGCTGTGGCAACTTTGATTTCATATTCTCTTGCTACATTTTCAATCGGGATATCGAAGGAAACATTTCCTCAATTAAAAATGATGTTTAAATCGATATTTTTAATAACTTTTTTTCTTTACATAAAACAAAAATGGCAATACCGCTAAGAGTTAAGATATCAACAGTATTTAAACTATTATTTGAACCGAAAGTTTTAAGATTTTTATTATCCCAAAGGCATGCTGGTTATTTATTTGATCAGGGTTGGTTTAATTCTTTTAAGGTAAACTCACCAGTTGGAAAAAATAATGAGCCTCTTCCATGGATGACATATCCCTTTATTGATTTTATTAAAGATAGATTGAATAAAGAACTTACTATTTTTGAATTTGGTTCAGGAAATTCGACTCTCTTTTTTGCCGAAAGAGTTAAAAAAGTTGTAGCAGTTGAACATAATAAAGAGTGGTATGATCTTGTTAAAAGTAAAATGCCAACGAATGTTTCTATACATCTTAAAAATCTTAGCGAAGAATATCAGAATACAGTTAATGATGATCAGTTCGATATTATTATTGTTGATGGAGAAAATAGAAATGATTGCATTCGGAATTCAGTGAAATCTTTATCCGCTTCCGGTATAATAATTCTGGATGATTTTGAAAGGAAGGATTATTATGAAGGGAAAGGATTTTTGAAAAAATCTGGTTTTAAAAGTATAAATTTTTGGGGTTTCTCTCCTGGTTTATTTTATAAAAAGGCAACATCAGTTTTTTATAAAGATAATAATTGTCTTGGTATTTAACTGAATTAGGCCATATCCTTTTTATTTGTTCATACTCAATATCATATTGAGAATAATCCTTCAAGTTTAAGATTTTTATTTTGTTTACAACTAGAAACTATTATTTAATTGCAGCATTAATTAAAAAAAGTTCTTGCTCTTCAATATTTAAATATTTACATTTTAACTGATTAAAAAATAACTATAAACTTCCTTGGAAGGGGGTAGTATGAAAAGGTTACTTTATTCTTTTGTAATTGGTTCCTCTCTTTTAATTATTCAATGCTCAAACGAAATTCCTATAACAACTGATCCTATAAATTTAGAACTCGGTAAAATCTCATTAAAGATAGATAAAGATAATGCCCCTGATAATGTTGTGCTGGTTGAGGCATTTTTGACCAAAGAGGGACACGATACTCTTTATGGTGCTTTAAACCTTGTAAGTTCTACTTCCGCAGATATACTTTTTGAAAATGTAGCTGCAGGTGAGTGGAATTTAAAAGTAGATGCAAAAGATTCATTAGGAGTAGTTTTATATACGGGTGAAACTGAAATTAATGTGCATGCCGGTATCTTAACCAACGTAAACTTAACATTAGTTCCCACAGGACTAGGTACAGGTTCAATATATATTTATGTAACCTGGGGGAATACAAGTACTCAATGGACTGATTATGAAAATAATCCGGTTTTAACGTCGAGTAATACTTATTGGGATTATGCGGGTGTTCAACAACCAAAAATTTTATATGAAGATGGACTATATAAAATGTGGTATTTAGGACTTGCTAATGGAAGTGTTTCAAATGTTGGTTATGCAATTTCTTCTGATGGAATTAATTGGACTAAACCTTTTAATCACCCTGTTATTTCTCATGGGGATCCTGGTTCTTGGGATGAAACTGCTACTATTGCAGGTGCGATAATAAAAGAAAATTCTGAATATAAAATGTATTATGTTGGCTGGTCTGATCCATACGATCAATGGCATATAGGATTAGCAACATCATCCGATGGAATAAGCTGGCAGAAACATCCTTCTCCGGTTCTTTATGGTACTACAGGTTGGGAAACTAGGATAGCACCATCTTCGGTTTTAAAAATTAATGGGACCTATTATTTGTATTATTATGGCAGTATGGTAAGTAATAATAAAATAGGACTTGCCACATCCATGGACGGTATAAATTGGACAAAATATTCCGGGAATCCAATTTTGGAAGCTACTCAATCCTGGGAAGGTTCGGGAATTTATTATCCTGCAATAATTGAAGATGAAGGTGTTTACAAGATGGTTTATATGAATAAATCAGCCAATGCTTTTGGAATGGCAACTTCGGTTAATGGAATTACCTGGACAAAAGATGCAAATAACCCTTTCTTTACTGAAGAAAATACAGCAAGTAATTGGGCTGATGAAGATATTGCCTATCCTTTCTTTATGAGGAAAGATAATGAGTATCGCATATATTATTCTGGTATAGGAGATCCAAACTCAATAGTCTATCGTATCGGTTTTATGCGCAAGGTTGGTAATTAAATATTTTTTTAAGTTGATTCCAAAGCCCTATTCCTCAATAGGGCTTTTTGTTTTTGTATCCTCTTATCTCCAATTATATTTATATTTACATCCAACCTATGTATCTATAATTAGAAGATTTTTTTCTTTTAAATGAATTTAGCCCCAATAATTTTATTTGTATATAATCGTATGCGATATACTCACCAAACCGTTGAGTCATTAAAGAAAAATGATTTGGCAAATGAGAGTGAACTATTTATTTACTCCGATGCCCCCAAATCGGAAAAAGATAAGAAATCAGTTTCTGAAGTAAGAAAATATATAAAGACAATAAATGGATTCAGGAACATAGTTATAAAAGAAAGCCAGACTAATAAAGGCCTTGCAGAATCAATTACAAACGGAGTTACCGAAATAATTGAAAAGTACGGAAAGGCAATAATCCTCGAAGACGACCTTATCCTTTCTCCTTTCTTTCTAAAATATATGAATGAAGCTTTAAATTTATATGAAGCTGAAGAAAATGTTATAAGTATACATGGATATGTCTATCCTGTTAAGAAAAAGCTGCCGGAAACCTTTTTTTTAAGAGGAGCCGATTGCTGGGGATGGGCTACATGGAAGCGTGGATGGAGTCTATATGAAGATGATGCTGAAAAATTATTAATTGAAATATCTGAAAGAAATCTTGAAAGCGAGTTCGATTTTAATGGAAGCTACGATTACACCAAGATGCTTAAGCAGCAGATTAAAGGTGAAATTGACTCGTGGGCTATAAAATGGTATGCATCAGCATTTATAAACGATAAGATTACTTTATATCCGGGGAGATCATTAGTTAGAAATATAGGAACTACAGGAAGCAGCACTCACTTTACAAATACAAAAGTTTTTGATGTTAAGTTATCTGAAACTCCAGTTGATATAAAAAAAATAAAAATTAAAGAAGATGAAAAAGCAAAAAGAATATTTGAGGAATATTTCAAATCAATAAAACCGAATTTTTTAAAAATTGGATTTCAAAAAGCTAAAAAATTAATTAATAAATGATACAACCGAAGGGATAATTTTTTATAATCTGAAAGAACTTCATTTTCGAAATTAGATATTTCAACTTTCCTATTTAAACTTCATCCCATATTCCCAATTATACTTATATTTGCACCTAACCTATGTACAACCACATTGATAATCGTAATTACAGTTACTCTTCTTTAGAATCTGAAGAAAGAGAAGAATATCGATATGTAATTGAGTTTATTAAACCAAATTCAAAAGTAATTGATCTTGGCTGCGGGAATGGTTCCTTAATGAAAAAACTTATTGATGAAAAGAATGCTGAAGTTTATGGGATTGATATTTCCGAATCTGCGGTTGAGATTTGTAGAAAGAAAGGGCTTAAAGCCGATAAAGGAGAAATTGATAAACCTCTGAAAGTCGATAGCGATTCATTTGATTTTTCAATTTGTAATGTAACAATGCAAATGGTTATGTACCCGGAAGTTCTTCTTAAAGAGATGAAAAGAATTTCTAAAAACCAGGTAATCTCATTTCCAAATTTTGCGTTTTACAAAAACAGGATTGATCTTTTTTTTAATGGAAGAATGCCCAAACCAATGCTTCCAAATCATACGTGGTACAATACCGGTCACATTCATCAGTTCTCTATCAAAGATTTTTTTGAGCTTGTAAATTTTGCAGGAGGATTAAAGATTATTGAAAGAAAAGATATAAGCTCAAAAAATGTTATTAAGAGTTTCCTTACCAAGAATATCCCAAACCTGTTCAGTGGTCTGCCAATTTTTCTTCTTACTAAAGTATGATTAAGAGTTTCAAAAAATTAATTCAAAAAGAACAATTTGAACCAAGACTGATTGGATTAATAACAAATCCATTTTACATAGCACGCAAAGGTTTACTGAAAAGCATTAGGGAGATGGGAAAAAATATTACAGGCAGAACCCTTGATGTTGGCTGCGGTACTAAACCTTATGAAAAATATTTTAACTCAAGTGAATACGTTGGATTGGAGGTTGAAAATACTATCCACTGCGATGATACCAAAGCAGACTATTTTTACAACGGAAAAAAATTTCCTTTCAACAATAATGAATTTGATTCTTTAGTAACCAACCAGGTTTTTGAACATGTTTTTAACCCGGATGATTTTTTGTATGAAGTAAACAGAGTTTTAAAAAAGGATGGAACCTTGCTGATGACTGTTCCGTTTGTGTGGGATGAGCATGAACAGCCTTTCGATTTTGCACGTTACTCATCTTTTGGGATTAAATCTGTTCTTGAGAAAAAAGGATTTGAGATTATTGAACAGAAAAAAATTGTCCCTGATTTTAGTGTGATTGTGCAATTGATAAATGCCTATCTCTATAAAGTTACTTCTAAGGTACGAATAATCAGAAATATTGTAATTGTTTTAATAATGTTTCCATTAAATGTTATCGGGATTTTTTCTTCAAAAATATTCCCTTCTAACAAAGATCTTTATTTGGATAATATAATCCTGGCTAAGAAAATAAATGATTTATAATTTCTGCACACTCTTCGATTCAAATTACCTTACAAAAGGATTAGCTCTTTATTATTCTTTGGAAAAACATTGTGAGAATTTTCATCTGTTCATTTTTGCATTTGATGAAATCGCATATAATGTTCTTAAGAAACTTAACCTATCTAAGGCAACTATTATTTCTTTGATAGAGTTTGAGGATGAGGAACTGTTAAAGGTAAAACCGATCCGAACCAAAGGAGAATATTGCTGGACAGCAACATCTTCTACAATTTTATATATCCTTGAAAAGTATAATGTTGAAAGCTGCACTTATATCGACGCCGATATTTTCTTTTACTCATCACCCAAACCAATTTTTGAGGAACTTGTAAATGATTCAATACTCATCACAGAACATCGTTATTCTCCTGAATACAATAAAGAGAATAAAAGCGGTAAATATTGTGTGCAGTTCATAACTTTTAAGAATGATGAAAAAGGTCTGAAAGTTCTCCGCTGGTGGCGGGAAAGGTGTATTGAGTGGTGCTATAACCGTTTTGAAGATGGAAAATTTGGTGACCAGCTTTATCTTGATGACTGGACTGAACGTTTTGAAGGTGTACATGTTATGAAGCATCTCGGAGGAGGACTTGCAGCATGGAATGTTCAGCAGTATGAATTTAATAAAGAAGTTGATAAAATAATTGGAATTGAAAAATCGTCCGGTAAAAGGCCTGCCTACCGGACAGGCAGGTTTGAAATTATTTTTTATCATTACCATTATTTAAGATTCTATAAAGATAATTTTGTTGAACTGGGAAGAAGAAAACTTAGTAAAAATGTGCTTGATGTTTTTTATAAGCCGTATATTAAATATCTTGATGAAATAAAAAAACAGGTTCATGAGATAGATAACTCTTTCGATCCTCATGGTGCATTACCAAAACCTTTTAGTATGAAAAACATTATTCTTTATGTTTACAGAAAAATGCGTGGTACCTATAATGTTTTTGATAAAAACAAATTACTGGAATCCTGAATGGCTTATATGATTCATCTGAAAACATTCTCTGAAAAGCGGGGAAATCTTACGGTGATAGAAAAGGAAATTCCTTTTAAGATTAAAAGAATTTTTTACATCTATGGTGTTGATGAATCAATAAGAGGCGGGCATAGACATAAGACAACCGTACAGGCAACGATCTGTATCCATGGAAGCTGTACTGTATCCAACAACGATGGAAAAAAGAAAGAAGATTTTGTTCTTGATCATCCAAGCAAATGCCTTATTCTTGAAACTAAAGACTGGCATACAATGCATCATTTTACTCCGGATGCAGTTTTATTAGTTCTTGCTTCAACTCAATTTGATCCATCCGATTATATCTACGAGGAATATCCAACGTGATAGAGTATGAAAATCTCTATAAATCTAACGAGACTTTCTTAAAAGATTTTTCTGAATCATTTCAAAATACTCTAAGCAGCGGTTGGTTTATCCTTGGAAAAAATGTTGCAAATTTTGAGAATGAGTTTGCTGCTTACATTGGGAACAAATACTGCATAGGCGTTGCTTCTGGCCTCGATGCATTAATCTTTTCTCTAAAAGTTTTTGAGTTTGAGGAAGGAAGTGAAGTAATAGTTCCTTCCAACACATACATCGCAACTATATTATCAATTATACACTGCGGATTTAAACCTGTTCTTGTGGAACCCGATATAAGAACTTACAATATAGATCCATTGAAAATAAAAGAAGCCATAACGCAAAAAACAAAAGCAATAATGATTGTTCATCTTTACGGAAAATGCTGCGAAATGGATCCAATAATTTCAATTTGCAAAAAACATAATCTTAAATTAATTGAAGACTGTGCACAATCACACGGGGCCAAATATAAAAATAAAATGTCCGGTACTTTTGGAGATGTAAATGCATTTAGTTTTTATCCTACAAAAAATCTAGGAGCTTTAGGAGATGCAGGTTCTGTAAATACTGATGATGAGAATATTGCAGCAGCAATAAGAAGTCTAAGGAACTATGGATCTGAGAAAAAATATTATAATGAGATAGTTGGTTACAATTCAAGATTAGATGAAGTACAGGCAGGTTTTCTTTCAGTTAAATTGAAAAGACTTGATGAAATCAACTTACATAAAAGAAAGCTTGCTTCAATTTATCTTAAAGAATTAAAGGATGATTTTATAAAACCTTTTGTTCATCCCGATTTTTTTGATGTATGGCATATCATTAATGTAAGGCATCTCAAACGTGACGAACTAAAAGAGTATTTATTAAAGAACGGAATTAAAACAGAAATACATTATCCCGTACCTCCGAATAAGCAGAAAGCTATGCGGGGAATAATAAAAGGAGAATATCCAATCTCTGAAGAAATTCATAAAACTAATCTAAGCCTGCCAATTTCTTTTTCCCACAAAGAAGATGATATTTATAAAGTTGTAGAGGTAATGAATAAATTCTGAGCAGTCAGATATTGTTGAGTATTTTTGCAAACCCCTGAGTTATTAATCTACGATCAAATTTCTTAACAACATTTTGATCCGTTTGAAAGGAATCAGCTTTCAAAAAAAATTCTTTGCAATCCTCGTCATATCTGAACATCAATCCTGCATTAGCTTCATAAATTATATTTTTAACTTCCTCGTTATCATCCCCAAATGCTAAAATTGGTTTACCTGTTCTGAGATATTCAAATAGCTTCCCGGGGACGTGCCTTTTTTCTGTCGCACACACAAGGAGGTAAGAAGATTTTTTTAACTCCTCCAGCATTTTAAGATATGGAAGAAAACCAACATACTCAGTTACATCAGTTAAATTATTTTTTTCTATTTCTTTTTTTATTAAGGGGCTGACAGTGCCGATAAATTTTAGCTTTAACTTTCTGCCATTATTAATTTCTTTTCTTATTCTTTTCCAAAGCTCTTTCGGATTTTGATAATCAAAAATATTTCCTGCATGAACAAGAACTTCCTCACTTTTTCCATCTTCCATTTTCCATTTTCCATCTTCCATCTGAAAGTCTTCTTCATTATATCCCCAGTAAAGAACATGGGATTTTTCTTTTAGGAAGGAATATCTCTTTACATAATCTTCTTGCGTTGATTTTGTAACAAAAATAACCTGTGAAGCGTGTTCTAAAACTTTCTTCTCAAGGTATGTGTCAAACCTGACCGCACTTTTACTTCTCTTTGCTGTTTTGTAATACACTATATCAACCCAGGGATCAATTAAAACAGGTACAAAAGGAAGTTTAAATATTTTGCTTAAACGATACCCAACCAGATGTGTGGAGTGAGGTGGGCCTAAAGAAACTATCATATTATATTTATCTTCAAATAAAATCTTTTTCCCTTTTGGAACAGCAGAAAAGTACCAGCCAGCACGCGCATCGGGAATAAAGAAGTTGAACCTGATCCAAATGGAAATCCTCTGCGCTAAACTCTTGTTCTCAGATGAAACAAATTCTGATTCAGTTAAGGATTCATTTTTCTTTTTACCAATGAATTTTTTATAAATCTCAAAAGGCTCAACTGATTTTGCTTTAAATACTCTTAAATCAGGTGGGATTTGGTTAAGCAAGCTATCATCTTTATATGAAACGGTATTTTCTTCAGCAGTAAGTACAGAAGGGTTCCAGTTAAACTCAGGCAGATGCCTGATAATTTTTAGCGGCCAATGCAAAGTTGCTTTTCCTGAAGGAGGCCAAAAATATGTTATGAATAACACTTTTTTCATATTATAAATTTATCATTTTAAAAGTGTATTTTGAAACTGAACACAATTATAAGATTGCAATCACTGAATCCTTCAATCCTTTAAATAGAGTTTTTATGTTAATAGATATTTCAACTGCCTCACCTCCATATAAAGTGCTTCAGGGAAAAGCTGCATCGGAATTAAAGAAGAGAATGGATGTTCGTCCTGCTATAAGCAGATTAATCGAGGCTACTTCATCTCATTCCGGTATTGATTCAAGGTTCATTGTCATTCCAGATGCCGAAGAGAATGGAGAAAATAAATTTTATTCAAACAATGGAAGCTATATTAAACCTGATACTCAGGTAAGAATGAATGAATATGAAAAATGGTCGAAACGATTATCGAAGGAAGCTGTGGCGAAATTAATTGAAGATAATAATTTAGATCCATCAAAAATTGAAAGACTGATTACCATTTCCTGTACAGGATTTTTTGCACCCGGATTGGATTATTATCTTATTGAAGAATTTAAAATTCCTCAAAATGTTAAAAGAACAAACATCGGTTTTATGGGCTGTGCTGCTTCAATAACAGGATTTAATTCCGTCTTTGAAGCTTTAAATTCTGTAAATGGAAAAGAATTAAATACTCTCTTGGTTTCAGTTGAATTGTGCAGCCTTCATTTACAGACCGAGCCAACACGGGATAATATTTTAGCAAATATGATTTTTGCTGATGGATGCGCTGCTGCTTTATTTTCAAACTCCCAAAACTTTCCTGCTATAAACAGATTTAAAATTATTGGTATAGAAACATTTCTTTTTAATAACTCCGCCAAATATATGGGATGGAAGATAGGCAACTTTGGCTTTGAAATGATTCTCTCTTCGGAGCTGCCTAAAATTATTCTTGAGACTGCCTGTCCTCAATTGCTGAAAATAATTTCTTCAAAAGATATTAATAAAAATAATATAAAATACTGGGCACTTCATCCGGGGGGAAGAGCAATTCTTGATTCACTTCAAAATGGACTTGGACTGACTAATGAACAAATGATTCCATCAAGGAATGTTTTAAGAAATTTCGGAAATATGTCTTCAGCATCTATTCTTTTTGTTCTGAAAGAGATTTTAAAAACTTCAGAATTAAAGAAAAATGAATATTGCTGTGCAGTTGCTTTTGGTCCTGGTTTAACAATGGAAACTGCATTGCTTCAGGTTGTATAATGTTTCTTCGGGAAAGAAGCTATCAAAAGGAGATGATGGATGATTTCTCCATTGATGATGAAAGGATTGATGCCGCACTTAAAGAATTAAAAATTATAAATAAATATCTTGGTGGAAATTCTGTAACAAAGAATGGATTAAAAAAAATTCTGGCTAAGATCTCCTCAAAAGATTCAGTAAAAATTCTTGATGCCGGTGCGGGAGCTTCTGATATTCTTTTATCATTAAAGGATAATCCGCCGTGGCGGATTAAAATTTTTTCTGCCGATATAAATAAACGCATTACAAAATATGTAAAACAAAACACTCCTGAAGTTGAGGTTGTTTGTGCAAATGTTTTTAATCTTCCTTTTAAGAAAAGACAGTTTGATGTTATTCATTTGTCTTTATTTCTTCATCATTTTAAAGAGGAACAAATTAAGGAGATATTATTACGGCTTGCTGATATTGCAAAATATGGAATGATAATAAACGATCTTCAGCGATCCATTTTTGCTTTTCTGGGAATAAAAATTTTAACCGCTCTCTTTTCCAAAAGTAAGTTTGTAAAAAATGATGGGCCTCTTTCTGTTAAAAGAGGTTTTAAAAAAAATGAATTAATAAAAATTTTAGATGAGCTGAAATTTGATTATGAAATAAAGTATAAGTGGGCATTCAGGTGGTTGGTGGTAATATATCTTTAAATATTAGAAAAATGAATGGATGAATGACTGAATGGTTGTATGATTTTAAACAAGCATTCATCCATTCAATCATTCAGTCATTCCAGAGCACTGTATTCGTTTTTATATTTGGATTCTTTAATGAGTTAACAATGAATTATGATTTTGAAGTTGGAATTATTGGTGGAGGTCCTTCAGGATCAACTGCCGCTGCATATCTGGCAAATTATGGTTTTGATGTTTGTTTGTTTGAAAAGAGATCTTTTCCACGCGAAACGCTTTGTGGTGAATTTTTGTCCGCCGAAGTTGTTCATTTTCTTAAAGAGCTGAATTTATTTGATGAGTTTAATTCGCTTCATCCGAATAAAATTAAATCTTTTCGTTTCTTTAATAACTCTGGAAAAAGCATATATAGCAAATTTAATTTTGATGCTTATGGATTGAGCCGCTCCTCATTTGATAACCTTTTACTTTGTAATGCAAAGAAAAAAGGTGTTACAGTTTTTCAACCTGCAGAAGTGAAAGAAATTATTCGTCAGGAAAAATCCTACAAGCTGATTGTGAGAGATGATGAGCAAAAAGAGATAAATATTAAAGTAAATCATTTAATTGCAGCTTACGGGAGACAAAATCCTCTGGATAATTATTTAAATAGAAGTTTTATTAATCAAAAATCAAAGCTTAACGGGATAAAATTTCATCTGAATAAAAATGGATTAAGAGAATTTGCGGAAGAGGAGATTCAAATTTATGCTGCTGATAATATTTACTGCGGCGTAAATGCAGTTAATAATAATAAAGTAACTTTTTGTTTCCTTGAGAACAGAAAACAGGAACAACCACCACCAAGAAAACAGTTAATTGAGCTTCAGGAGAAAAACATAGCATTTAAAAAATTATTTAACGGAAATAATGAAGGTCTTTTTGATAACCTTCCTGTTTATGGAACAGGTAATATTTATTTTGGGAAGAAAAATCTTATAGAGAATGGAATTTTTATGATTGGAGATGCTGCCGGTGTAATAGCACCTTTAGCTGGAGACGGAATCGGTATTGCAATGGAATCCGGAAAATTAATTGCTGATTTGTTTCATAAAAAAAGAAAAGAAAATCTTTCTGATAAAAAATTGCAATTTTTATTTGTAGAAGAATGGAATAAATTATTTTTCAAACGAATAAAAACAGCTAAAACAATTCAGGAGTTTATACTTAAAAAGTATAGAAGAAATACAGGATTTTTACTAGTTAATATTTTCCCATCATTATTACCTTATCTTATTAAAGCAACAAGGAATACTTTCGGAGAGGAACGTTAAATGGTAAATGGCAATCGTAAAATCAGAATAAGTCTCCCGTATTGTCGTTTCACATTTAACCTATAAAATGGTATTAAATAACTCTGTGACTTTACTTATATTTAAGTATGGATTTTAACATTAAAAATATCTCGAGGTTTGTTGTTGTTGGCGACAAAGTTTTAATAAAACCAGAAGAGGAAACAAATAAAACTACAAGCGGACTTTTTCTGCCGCCTGGAGTTTCTGAAAAGGAAAAAATTCAAAGCGGGTTTGTTATTAAAGCTGGTCCTGGTTATCCTATCGCAGCCAATATAGAAGATGAACCATGGAAAGAATCAAAAGAATCTGTAAAGTACATTCCTTTGCAGGTAAAAGAGGGTGATCTTGCTATCTTCCTGAGGAAAGAAGCATTTGAAATTGAATTTGAAAAAGAAAAATTTATGATTGTTTCTCAATCAGCAATTCTACTTTTAATAAGAAACGATTTTGATATTAATGAATAATAATTCTGAATCAAAAAGGAAGAATTTTATTGATTATTACTTTTAACCGGGAATACTTTCCAATATAAACGGGATCTTCTTCCAGGTCTTCATCTATATAAGACAAATCTTTGATAGTTGATTCATCGCTTACTGCTGTAATAAATTTTTCCAAAGTTTCTTTAGAATCTTTCTGTGAAACCGGGAGTCTTAAATCGCAGCATTCATCATATAGCTCTTCCCAGGAACGATTGGTTGGGATGTTCATTTCCATTATGACTCTCTCTCTAACATTGTTTTTAATTCGTATCTATTAAGGTTTTCATTTCCAGTTCAGCAGAATTACACTTAGAATAATGATAATAGGTATAAGGATAGAGAGCTTTACCAGATGATTTTTTACAAAACTTCTTTCATCCTTGTTAAAAGAACCTACCCAATCTCCTTTTTCAATTGACCATTCAGAACCATTTTTATCTAAATATTTCATCTGTATCATAATTGTAAAATTTCTGTCAAGATTAACTTTAGATTTATTTGTTCAAATTTTATTCCTCAAAAATCAAGCGGTTATATCTTAAAATTCTTTTAGCCGGAATTCTGTTCCGGTAAATAATTCTTTTGAAGAAAAAAATTTCTCTGTGTTTTTAATAGAATTATGAAGTATTTGATTCTAAGTAAATATCAACAGTTTTTCTTATTTTAGGAGAAAATAAAATAATCTACTAACGGGAAAAACAATGGCAGCAAATATTGACCTGCCTGCCGGACAGGCAAGAATGATTAAGAAAGTTTATTCAGAATATAAAGAGAAATTAGTATTTGTAAGAAAGATTGTTAATCGTCCTTTAACTTTTAGTGAAAAGATCTTGTATGTCCACTTATGGGAAAAACCTGAAAAAGAATATTCAAAAGGGAAGGATTATGCAGAATTATCTCCCGACAGAGTTGCAATGCAGGACGCAACAGCGCAAATGGCTTTACTTCAGTTTATGTCGGCTGGGAGAAAAACAACAGCCGTCCCAACAACGGTTCATTGCGATCATCTTATTGAGGCGCAGGTTGGTGCAAAAGACGATTTACTTAGAGCTACTGAAGAGAATAAAGAAGTTTTTGATTTTCTTGAAAGTATCTCAAAAAAATATGGTGTTGGTTTCTGGAAACCGGGTGCAGGAATTATTCACCAGGTTGTTTTAGAGAATTATGCTTTTCCCGGTGGGATGATGATAGGAACAGATTCTCATACTCCAAATGCCGGTGGATTAGGTATGATTGCAATTGGTGTTGGCGGTGCTGATGCAGTTGATGTTATGGCTGGAATGCCCTGGGAATTAAAATGGCCTAAAATCATTGGGGTTAAATTAATCGGAAAGATGAATGGCTGGACTTCTGCAAAAGATGTTATTCTTAAGCTATCTGGAATCTTAACTGTTAATGGGGGAACAGGCGCAATTGTAGAATATTTTGGAGAAGGTGTTTTTTCAATTTCCTGCACGGGTAAAGGGACTATTTGCAACATGGGTGCTGAGATTGGGGCTACAACTTCAGTATTTCCTTTTGACGATAGAATGGCTGCTTATTTAAGAATAACAGACAGGGCTGATGTTGCTGCACTTGCTGAAAGCAATGCTGATGAACTTGCTGCTGATCCTGAGGTTCTTAAAAATCCTGAAAAATATTATGATCAGATTATAGAAATAAATTTATCTGAACTTGAGCCACACCTTAATGGACCTTTTACACCTGACAAAGCCTGGCCAATTTCCAAAATGAAAGAAGCTGTGAAAGAAAATAATTATCCCGATACAATAAAAGTTGCTCTTATAGGAAGCTGTACAAACTCAAGCTATGAAGACATTGACCGTGCAACAAGCATAGCCAGGCAGGCATTGAAGAAGGGGCTTAAAGCTAAATCGCAGTTTACAATTACTCCCGGCTCAGAACAGGTAAGAGCGACTATAGAACGTGATGGTCAACTTTCTATTCTTTCAGATTTTGGTGGATTGATTCTGGCAAATGCATGCGGACCTTGTATTGGAATGTGGAAAAGAATGGATATTAAAACAGGTGAAAGAAATACGATCGTTACCTCATTCAACAGGAATTTTGCAAAAAGGAATGATGGAAATCCCGAAACACTTGCGTTTGTTGCTAGTCCGGAAATAACAACTGCTTTGGCAATAGCTGGCAGACTATCTTTCAATCCTTTAACAGATGAATTGGAAAATGAAAAAGGAGAGAGGGTAAAGCTTGACCCTCCAACAGGAGAAGAGTTACCGCCTAAAGGATTTGAAAAAGGTGAAAGCGGTTTTATTCCTCCGGCAAAAGATGGAGCCAATGTTGAAGTTGTTGTTAAGCCTGAGAGTGACAGATTACAATTGCTAAAACCTTTTGAACCCTGGAATGGAAAAGATTTTGCTGATCTTCCGGTTCTTCTTAAAGCTCAGGGCAAATGCACAACCGATCATATTTCTATGGCTGGTCCCTGGTTAAAATACCGCGGGCACCTTGATAACATTTCCAACAATATGTTTATCGGTGCAGTAAATGATTTTACAGGTGATACAGGGAAAACCAAAAATCTTTTTTCAGGAGAATATAAATCTATACCTGACGTTGCCCGTGAATATAAAGCCAAAGGTATCGGATGGATTGTGGTTGGTGATGAAAATTATGGTGAAGGTTCAAGCCGTGAACATGCTGCTATGGAGCCAAGATTTCTTGGTGGAAAGGCAATTATTGTAAAAAGCTTTGCAAGAATTCATGAAACGAATCTTAAAAAACAGGGAATGCTTCCTTTAACTTTTACTTACCCAAATGATTATGATAAAATTCAGGAAGAGGATAAGGTTACATTAAAAGTTTCTGAACTTGCACAAGAAAAACATGTAAAGATGATAATCAAACATAAAGATCATTCAACAGATGAGATACTTCTTAATCATACAATGAATGAAGCACAGATTAAATGGTTTAAAGCGGGAAGTGCGTTGAATTTGATTGCTAAATCTAATAATTAAAAAAGGGTTTTATATGAAAGAAATAAGTTTTGTTGTTTGGAAAGAAGACAAGTATTACGTATCAAAATGTTTAAATGTTGAGGTTTCTTCCTTTGGTGAAACAATAGATAAAGCAGTTTCAAATCTTAAGGAAGCAGTTGAGTTGTATTTTGAAGATGAGAATTTAGAATTCTCAGAAATTGATTCTGTTATTGTAGGTAAAGAAAAAGTTCGTGCCTAAACTTTACTCTTCAAAAGAGATTGAGGAAGTTTTAAAAAAATTAGAATATAATTTCATACATCAGAAAGGTTCTCATGGTAAATTTAAGAATAGTAAGGGCAATATTGTTATTTTACCTATGAGTAAGAAAGAAATACCTATCGGAACATTTAGGAGTATTCTTAAACAAATAAATATTTCTGTAGAAGAATTCAGAAATTTCATTAAATAAAATTTTATTAGTATCAAATTTAATACTGACGATTCCCCTCTTAAAAAATTTCAACCCAAATTGCGTCTATAGTATTCGCAGTTATTTAATATTATTTTTAGATAAAAAAGAGAGATAAAACTAATTTAATGACATTTCTCAACCCTGCAGTTCTATTTGGATTATTAGCTGCATCAATCCCCGTTCTGATTCATCTTTTAAACCTGAGAAAGTTAAAGAAGATTGAGTTCAGCACCTTAGCTTTTCTTAAAGAACTGCAAAAGAACAGAATAAGAAAAATTAAGCTTAAACAGTGGCTTCTTCTTGCATTAAGAGTTCTGATTATTCTTCTTCTGGTTTTTGCATTTGCAAGACCTACTCTTGAAGGAATTGCAATCGGAGGAACAACTTCTGCTGCAAAGACGACTGCTGTTTTTATTCTTGATGATACTTTCAGTATGTCAGTTGTTGATGCAAACGGTTCATACCTTAACCAGGCAAAAGAATCTATACAAGAGTTAATAAGAAATTTGCAGGAAGGTGATGAAGCTGCTTTAATTCTTGTCGCAGGAAAAAATAAAGAGGAGATAAAGCTTTCAACAAATCTGTTAGAGCTTATTAATAAAGCTGATGAAGTTGAACCTGCATATTCAAGCGGATATTTGCACAATGCAGTTGTTAAAGCATCAGAAATTTTAGCTGAATCAAAAAACTTTAACAAAGAGATTTATATTTTTTCTGATTTTCAGAAAAGCAGAATTTCAGAAGAAGGCTCTCTTTCCGATTTAAGCCAGCTTCTTGATGAAAAGGTTAAAATTTATTCTTTCGATTATTCAGGAAAAGATATTTACAATGTTGGTATTGATGAAATTAAAGTTGAAACCCAGATATTCGAAAAAGATAAGCCGGTAATTTTTAATGTAAGGGTTACAAATTATTCTTCAGAAGAAGTAAATAATTTTGTCGTATCATTATTTATAAATGATGAACGAACTGCTCTGCAGAGCGTTTCACTCGGAGCCGGAGCTTCAACTGTTGTTACAATGGAAGCTTTAATTAAAGAAGCAGGTTATAATGATGTGTTTAGTGAAATTGAAGATGATGAAATTATTCATGATAACAAGAGATATACAACTATTTTTATTCCTGATAAAATCCCTTTAATTATTTTTTATGATAATGAAGGTGATGCACAGTTTGTTGAACTGGCACTTCAATCATCCGGTAATACTGAAACATTTGAAATAGCAAAAAGAAATCTCAGTCAGATTTCATCGGTCAATCTTAATCAGTTTGACGTTGCTTTTGTAATTGGTTCAGAGAACCTGGCTTCTCCTGAAAGACTTAAGCAATTTGTTGAGAATGGAGGAGGTTTATTTTTATTTCCGGGAAACGATCCCGACTTTGTCGGGACTGAATCAGGTTTTCAAAGTTTATTAAACGCAATTAACTTACCTTCAATTCAGGGTTCATTTGGAGAAAAAGAGAATAGAGATAATGTTGTTAATTTTGATAAGACAGAATTCAATCATCCTGTTTTTCAGAATATCTTTACAGAAGGAGTGAAGCGGAATATTGAATCGCCTGAGATTAATCATCATTTCAGAATTAATTCTGAAGGCAAAGGAACAACAATTATTTCTTTAATGAATGGGTCATCTTTCTTAAGTGAATATAAAATTGGGAATGGGAAAGTTTTTCTTTGTAATACTGCACCGGTTTTAAGCTGGTCTGATTTTCCGCTTAAAGGAATTTTCCCCCCTTTGATTAATAAATCTGTTTTCTACCTTGCATCAAAGAATGAAACTGAAAAAAAATATTTAGCCGGTGAAACAATTGATATTAACCTGAGCAACAAAAGCATTTCTCAGATTAAAATTGAACGGCCTGACAAAACTGATGAATTTATAAACCCTGATGAAATTACTGCGACAGATTTTTTCTCTTATAGTAATACGGATTTGGCAGGAATATTTAAAATCTATTCAGGAGAAGAATTGATTGATGAAGTACCGGTAAATCATAATCCGCTTGAGTCGGTTACAAATTCTATAAGTAGTAATGAGTTTGAAGAGTATCTATCAGAAATAAATTTTAAAGGAACATTTCTTAGTGTTGATAAAGATCAAAATCCTGTTGAAGTAATACTTCAAGCACGATTTGGTTCAGAACTCTGGAAACTTTTTCTTTTAGCAGCTTTAATAACTGCTTTGATTGAAATGCTTGTTGCCCGGAATATTAAAAAGGAGATGGCTGAAGTTTAGACAATGGAATGGTTCACTAAAATTGATTATAATACTGAGGTATAAAGGCATATGGTATAAGGTATAGGGAAATAAAAATCTTATACCTTTATATCATATACCATATACCCTATACCCTATACCTTGTGTTGTGTATAAGATTTATAAAGATAAAGAGAGTTAATTTGATAGAGATTTCGCAAAACAAAATAGAAAGAGCTTTACTTGTAGCATTAAACCTGCCTGCCGGCAGGCATGGTACCAGGAGTATTGATGATGAAATTGTGAACGAACATCTTTCGGAACTTGAAGAGCTTGCTTCAACTGCGGGGGCAAAAACTATAATGAAAATTGTTCAGGCAAAATATTCGCCGGATCCCGCTTTTTATATCGGTAAAGGAAAAGCCGAAGAGCTTGCCGGAATTGTTGAAAGCAGCGAGATAGATGTAGTTATTTTTGATGATGACCTTTCTCCTACGCAGGTAAGAAATCTTGAAAGAACTTTGAACAGAAAGATAATTGACCGGAGCGGTTTAATATTGGATATATTTGCTTCAAGAGCAAAATCAAGAGAAGCAAAAACACAGGTTGAACTTGCACAGCTTCAATATATGCTTACCAGACTGACAAGAGCGTGGACTCATTTATCTAAGCAGTATGGTGGAATCGGAACAAAAGGTCCAGGTGAAACACAGATTGAAACCGACAGAAGAATTATTCGCAACAGGATAAGTCATCTTAAAGAAAATCTAAAAAAGATTGAAGCTCAGCGTAATACACAGAGACAGGGAAGAAAAGAATTCTTGAAGATATGTCTTGTCGGTTATACCAATGTGGGTAAATCAACTTTATTTAACAGGCTTACTGAAGCAGAAGTTTTAGCAGAAGATAAGCTTTTTGCAACGCTTGATTCTACAACAAGAGTATTAGAGTCAGACAAGAACCGTAGTATTTTGTTGAGCGATACAGTTGGCTTTATCAGAAAGCTTCCGGCAAATCTTATTGCTTCCTTTAAGAGCACATTGGATGAAGTGAGAGATGCTGATGTTATTCTTCATGTTATAGATATTTCAGATCCTTATTTTGAAGAACATATAAATGTTGTTGAAGAAACTTTAAAAGAAATTGGAAGCGATAAAAAAACAATAATTAAAGTTTTTAATAAGATTGATATTCTAAGTGACAAGGATAAGATTGGTTACATTAAAAATAATTATAAGAACAGTATAATTGTTTCTGCTGAAAAAGGAATAAACATACCCGCACTAATTAATAAGCTTACTGAAATGAGTGAAAATACTTTTGTGGAAGAGAGAGTTGACTTAAATTTAGATGATTCAAAAACAGCAGCTAAAATTCATTCAATGGCAGAAGTGTTGGATACAAAATATGATGATTCAAAAATGCATATTACATATAAAACTAACCGTCATAATTCTGAAAAGATAAAGAAGATGGTTTATGGTACAAAATAAACTTACGGTTGATGGGGAAACTCTTACACTTGATAAAATTGAAACCTTCATTAAATCAAATCCCAAACTTGATATCTCATCTGAAGCAAAGAAAAGAATAAATAAATCACGTGATTTAGTTGAGAAGTGGGTGAACAATAATGAAACGATTTATGGTGTAACAACTGGCTTTGGTGAATTTGCCAATGTTAGAATTTCTAAAGAAAATATTCTTGAGCTGCAGGAAAATTTGATTGTTAGTCATTCCGCTGGAACAGGAGAATATCTTCCTCCTGCAATTGTAAAGATAATGATGCTGCTAAGATTGAATGCGCTTGCAAGAGGATATTCAGGGATAAGATTATCAACTCTTGAACTGATGATTAAAATGATTGAGAATAATATTATTCCTGTTATCCCTTCTCAAGGTTCAGTAGGTTCAAGTGGCGATCTTGTTCAGCTTTCTCATCTCGTTCTTGCAATGATTGGTAAAGGGAGAGTTTATTTAACAAATAATTTTGAAAAAGATTTTGTTCCAGAAGAAAAGATTATTCCTTCTAAAAATGCTCTACAGAAATTTAAACTTACTCCTGTAAAATTACAGGCAAAGGAAGGTTTGGCTTTAGTTAACGGCACGCAAATGATGACAGCTTATGCTTCATACATTTGTATCCGTGCAAACAAACTAAAAAAGCTTGCTGATATTTGTGCTGGACTTTCTCACGAAGCATTGCGTGCGACCGACAAAGCCTTCTTTGATAAAATCCACCAATTAAGACCATATCCTGGACAAATTGCAGTTGCTAAAAATATCCTTTCGCTCATTAAGAATAGTGAAATAAGAAAATCTCATCTGGAAAATGATCCACGCATTCAGGATGCTTACTCAATAAGATGTGTGCCTCAAATCCATGGAGCTTCCAGAGATGCGATTGAATATGTAACAAAACAAGTTGGGATTGAAATTAATTCTGTAAATGATAACCCAATTATTTTCCCTGAGACGGAAGAACATATTGAGGGGGGAAATTTTCACGGGCAGCCAATAGCTCTTTCAATGGATTTTATGAGCATCGCTTTATCAGAACTTGCAAATGTTTCAGAAAGAAGAATTGAAAGAATGGTAAACGGAAACTTAAGCGGCTTACCAAGGTTTCTTGCTGTGGATGGCGGACTTCATTCCGGTTTAATGATAGCTCAATACACCGCAGCAAGCATTGTGTCTGAGAATAAAGTTCTTGCACATCCTGCAAGTGTTGATTCTATCCCGACATCAGCAAACCAGGAAGATCATAACTCAATGGGTTCTATTGCTGCACAAAAATGTTACCGGATAATGCACAATCTTGAAAATGTTTTAGCTATTGAACTGATGACAGCAGCCCAGGCAGTTGAATTCCTTAAACCTTTAAAATGCGGTGAAGGAACATCAATCGCATATAAAGAGATTAGAAAAATTGTTAAGCCTTTGGTTAAAGACAGAATTTTGTATGATGATATAAAAAAGATTTTAAGATTAGTTAAAGATAATAGTTTGTTAAATTCGATCGAAACCAAAATAAAATTGTATTGATAAAAGATATACCTTTAGCTAACTTTCATAAACAAGGATTATGGAATGAAAATTATTCCCATAAAAGCGGAAAATGGAATCTTAAAAAATACCTAAACGTTTTATATGGCGATGAGAATATTATAATAGGACATCAAAATGACAACTAAACAAAAAAAATTATTAGAAAAAGCAAAAAAGATATCGGGTGTTAAAAAAGAGGAGGATATAATTACAAAGGCATTACAGCTTTTCGTCGAAAAGTATAAGACTTTTAACAGAAGGAATAAATCCGTTTATGAATTATCAAAGCACCTGGCGGGAAGCATTGAAGGACCTGAAGATCTGGGCACTAATAAAAAATATTTCGAAGGCTTTGGGGTTGAGTAATTGTTTGAATTGACTTTACGAACAATTTTAAATACTTTTGTAAAGATTTTAATACCCTTGGGTTTCGACCCAAGGTGCGAGACCATCCCGCTTTTAGCATGATGGTCTCAGCTTTTTTAAATATTATCCTTCCTCTATGAGAACCTGTATTTATATTGATGGCTTTAATTTTTATTATTTAGCTGTAAAAAAAACTCCATATAAATGGTTAGATTTTGGATCTCTTTTTGCAAAACTTTTAACCCCCGATCATATTATTCTTTCTATAAAATATTTTACGGCCATTGTTTCCGGAACACCTGATGACCTTCAAAAACCAATTAGACAAGAAACCTATATTAGAGCTTTGAAAAATTTTATTCCGGAATTTTCAGTTTACTATGGACATTTTATGAAACATAAGGTAATTATGCCGCTTGCAAAACCAAATTCCTTAAAGAAATTTGAACTTGTAATTAAAACAGAAGAAAAAGGTTCTGATGTAAATTTGGCTGTTCATTTACTTAATGATGCCTGGTCAAATAAGTATGACTGTGCTATTATCGTATCAAACGATAGCGACTTGGCTGAAGCAATGAGACTTGTAAAAGATTAGGAAAAACTATTGGCTTGGTTATGCCTGGTAAAGGTCATCCGTCCAAAGAGCTAATGCAATATGCTAATTTTATTAAAAGGATAAGACAGGGAGTTTTGAAAAATTCTCAGTTACCTGATTTAATTCCTCAAACAAATATTCGAAAGCCAACAGAATGGTAAAATGATTTTTTTAATAATACCATAAATGTTATTTTCTAAACTAAAAAGTTCTAAACTTAATGGAATTTATCTATCTCATATTCGGATTATTAATTGGCGTAGCTGTTACCTATCTGTTTTTAAAAAACAAATTCGCATCTCTGTCAGGTAAAGCAGAAGAACGCAACAGAATTTATGAAGAGAATAATAAACAGCTTAATGCAGAGCTTATTTCGGAAAGAGCAAAGGTTATTGAACTGAATTCTTCTCTCTCATCACTTCGTGCGGATTTTAATAATAAAAAAGAAGAAATTGAACAGCTTCAGAAAAAGTTTACAACTGAGTTTGAAAATCTTGCTAATAAAATATTTGATGAAAAGACAACTAAATTTTCTGAACAAAGTAAAACTAATCTTCAGGAAATTCTGAATCCTTTAAGAGAAAAAATTTCTGATTTTGAAAAAAGGGTTGAAGAAACAAACAAAGAAAGCATTAAAGGGCATGCATCTTTACGTGAACAGCTTCAGATGCTGAAAGATATGAACCTGCAGATTACACAGGAGGCTAAGAATTTAACCCAGGCTTTGAAGGGCGGGACAAAAACCCAGGGAAGCTGGGGAGAATTTATTCTTGAAAATATTCTTCAGAAATCCGGTTTAGTTAAAGGAAGAGAATATAAAATTCAGGAAGTAATTTATTCAGAAGAAGGTAGAAGATTTCAACCTGACGTAATTGTCAGTCTTCCTGAAAACAAAAGTATAGTTGTTGATTCAAAAGTTTCACTTATTGCTTATGAAAAATGTATCTCAGCAGAAGATGATATTGAAAGACAATTATCTTTGAAAGAGCATATAACTTCAATCCGGAATCACTTAAGAAATCTAAGCTTAAAAAATTATCAATCGCTTTATCAGTTGGACAGCCTTGATTTTGTTTTATTGTTTATGCCGATTGAACCTGCATTTGCTCTTGCTGTTCAAAATGATCCTGATCTTTTTAATGATGCTTTTGATAAAAATATTGTAATTGTAAGTCCATCCACTTTATTAGCAACATTAAGAACGGTTGCTAGTATCTGGCGACAGGAAAACCAGAACAGAAATGCACTTGAGATTGCCAGGCAAAGCGGTGCTCTTTATGATAAGTTCCAATCACTAATTGCTGATCTTATTGATTTGGGAAAACGAATAACAACAATGCAAAGAGGTTATGAAGAAGCAATGAAGAAATTATATACAGGGAAAGGAAATCTTGTAAGCAGTGTTGAAAGAATAAAAAGACTCGGGGCAAATACAACCAAATCCCTTCCGCAACAATTGCTTGATAGAGCAGATGATGAAGAAGAAGATTCTCTTGAACAGAGTAATGATTTATTTGGAAATAATAAATAAACCTAACCAGGTGTTTCACACTTCCCCGCCTTTGGCGGGGCTCAGTGTGACGACTACAAAATCATTAGTCATCCTGAGCGGAGTCGAAGGATGACAATTTTATGATAATCACTGAACCATCCTCAGAAAAAGATTTTGAATTGTATTATGATCTCCGATGGAGAATTCTAAGAAAACCATGGAACCAGCCAAAGGGAAATGAGAAAGATGAATTTGAAGATAAATCTATTCACATAATGGTTTGCAGTGAAGATAGAATTCCGGTTGGAGTTGGCCGAGCTCATTTCAATTCGGATGAAGAAGCACAGATAAGATTTATGGCTGTTGAGGATGAATGGCAGGGAAAAGGAATTGGTTCGATGATTCTTTTAGATCTTGAAGAAAAAATTAAAGAAAGAAGCGCAAAAAGTATAATATTAAATGCGCGCGATCTGGCGATTAAGTTTTACGAGAAGCATGGTTATCAAATTGTTAAAGAAGCTCACACTCTTTTTGATGCAATACCACATTATAAGATGATAAAAGAATTAAAGCAGCAAATAGCAAATTCCAAATAACAAAAAAATTACAATATTCAATTAGATTATAATTTGAAATTTTATTATTGGCATTTATTTGAAATTTGTTAATTGATAATTGGGACTTATTACCTTCCCATCTTTACAATCTCATCAAACTCTTTTTTTTCAACCGGCATAACAGATAAGCGGTTTCCTCTTT
>CAZEWJ010000015.1:70741-89344 GCA_964515875.1 uncultured Ignavibacteriaceae bacterium
ATCTCATCAAACTCTTTTTTTTCAACCGGCATAACAGATAAGCGGTTTCCTCTTTGTACGAGTTTCATCTTCTTTAACTTCGGATTCTTTTTAATCTCTTGCAGAGATACAGACCTTTTCAATTTCTTAACAAATTTTACATCAACCATATACCAGGTTGGATCCTCCAGGTTTGCAGAAGGAAAATAATGGTTATCCTCAGGGTCAAACTGCGTATGATCTGCATATCCTTCTTTAATAACTTCTGCAATTCCGGTTACAGAAGACGGATCTGCATTGCTGTGGTAGAATAAAACTTTATCGCCAACCTTCATTTCATCGCGCATAAAATTTCTTGCTTTATAATTTCTAACTCCATCCCAGTTAGTTGTTTTTTTCTTCTTCAGATCATCAATTGAAAAAACATCAGGTTCAGATTTCATAAGCCAGTATTTCATTTTATTAACTCTCCTTTTTTCTTCCTGCAATTTCTTTTAGGATACTTTCAGGCATCTCTCTGCAGCTGCAATTTTTAGAATGCTCGATATGCCAGTTTATTCTATCTTCTAATGAAGGATTTTTCGGCATTTTGTTTTTCAGGTGCCACTCTTTATTCATTTTTATTTTCACTTAAAAAATAAAATTGTTGTATTATTTTTATGGAAACAAAATATGAAGTTTTATTCAAAATATACAGAGTGGTAAAATTAACTCCTGCATTGTTTGGTAATTGATATTAAATAGCTTTACAGATATATTATTTTCAAATTTTTAAGCAAAAAATGATAAAATTAATAATTCTTTTTTTAATCCTTCTTTCTTTTGATCCCGAATCAAGTTTAGGACAAACTGAGGGAGCCTTTCAGATTGCACGTTTAAAATATAACGGCGGAGGCGATTGGTACAATGACCCTTCAGCCGAAATAAACCTGTTGAAATATTTGCAGGTTAATACGAGTCTTAATGTTAAAGCCGAATATAAATTTGTCGATATCTCGAGCGACGAGATATTTTCTTATCCTTTTCTTTTTATGACCGGGCATGGTAATATTGTTTTTATGAATAGTGAGGCTGAAAGATTAAAAAAATATCTTGAGAATGGCGGCTTTCTTTATATAGATGATGATTACGGTTTGGATAAAGCTTTAAGGAGGGAAATGAAAAAAGTTTTTCCCGATAAAGAATTTACTGAACTTCCTTATTCTCATAACATTTATAATATCCTTTACGAATTTTCATCAGGTCCACCCAAGATGCATAAACATGATGAAAAACCAGCACAAGGTTTTGGAATTTTTATTGAGGGACGGCTTGCTGCCTATTATACCTTTGAAGCCAATCCGAGTGATGGCTGGGCTGATGCTGAAGTTCATAATGATCCGGAAGATAAAAGAGAAGAAGCTCTGAAGTTTGGAGCGAATATTGTTTTGTATGCTTTAAGCAATTAATAAACATTCAATCATTCATCGATTCAGTCATTCCCTATGCTAATGTTGAATGGGTGAATGAATGATTGAATGAATGAAAATATTTAAGTTTAAAAATGATTCAATCTAACTATTACAAGGAAATATTAAGCAAGCTTGACAGGCTTGATAAGAAAGAACAGGCATTTGTTACTGTAATAGGTTTACTGCTTTCTCTTATTATCGTTCTGCTTGTGTTTACTTCTTTCTCATTCCTGGAGATGATTCTCAATCACTCCTCATTATTAAGAACCATTATATTTTTTATTATCGTTACTGTAGCTGCTGCTTCACTTGGGTTTCTTTTTATAAGACCTTTAATAAGATATTTTGATTTCTTTGGAAAAAGAGATTACTACAAAACTGCTGGTAGAGTTGCTTTATATTTCCCACAAGTTAAAGATGATCTTCTTAATGCAATGCAGCTTGTAAGTATTGGAGATGGATCTGCCACCGGTGGATTTTATTCAACCGGATTGATTGATGCTTCATTCAAAAATGTTTATGAAAGAACAAGAGATATAAAATTTGATTCTGTAGTTGATTTTAAAAAAGCAAAAGAGCTTTTCCTTTACTTCGTTTCAATTTCAGTAATTGCTTCTCTGCTTTTCATATTTGTACAGGGAATGCAAGCGGCATCATACAGATTAATTAATTATAACCAGGAATTCATTCCTCCTCAAAAATATTCTTTTGAAGTTATTCCCGGAAACACTGAAGTTACTAAAGGAGAAGATATTAATATTTCCATTAAAGTAAGCGGAGGAATTCCATCATCAGTTTATCTTTCAATAAAAGAAGAAGATAAAACTGATTTTGAAAATCAAAAGCTTGCTGCAGATACAAATGGTGTTTATAATTTTAGTTACAAATCTGCAAGGAGTTCATTTAAATATTTTGCTTTTGCAGAAGAAAGCAAAAGCGAAGAGTTTGTCGTTGAAGTAATTGACAGACCAATTATTAAAAGCCTTGATGTAACTGTAACTCCACCTGCATATTCAGGGATTCCTCAATTCCGGCAAAAGGATAATGGGAATATTTCTGCTCTTAAAGGAAGCAGAGTTGATATAAAATTTATTTCAACAAAAGAATTAAATATTGCAAAACTTTTTTTTGGGGATACAACTGAGATAAATCTTAATAAAGAATCGGTTAGAGCTACAGGTAATTTTAGAATAATGAAGGATAATTCTTACAAAATAATAATTGAAGATTTATCTGGTAATAAAAATCTTTCTCCGATAACATATCAAATAAAAACACTTTATGATGATTATCCGGCAATTGAAATGATTAATCCTGACGGAAATGTTTCTCTGGGAAATGATAACAGGCTTCCATTGATTTTAAAGATTGCCGATGATTTTGGATTCACTAAATTAGTTCTACACCACAGGCTTTCTGCTTCAAGGTATGAACTTCCTCAAAAAGAATTTACATCGTTTGAAATTCCTTTTGGTAAAGGCGAAAACGAGATAAGCGTTGAATATATATGGAACCTTACTAACCTAAGTTTGGGTACTGATGATGTCGTTAGTTACTATCTCGAAATTTTTGATAATGATAATGTGAGCGGACCGAAATCTGCCAAAACAGAAGTATTAACAATAAGAGTTCCTTCCTTAGATGAACTGCTCGCAGGTGTTGAAGAAACTCATTCAAATATTGAGCAGGAATTAAAAGAAACAATTATAGAAGCAGGGGAACTTAGTAAGGAACTTGAAAAAATTGATAATGAATTGAAACAGGATAAAAAGGAAATTACCTGGGAAGAAAAAGAAAAAATTGAGAGTTCACTTGATAAGTTTGAAAAGCTTCAGGAGAAAATTCAGAATGTGAGTGAAGAATTAAATGAGCTAAAGCAAGAGATGCAGGAAAATAATCTTCTTTCTGAAGAGACGCTTGAAAAATATATGGAACTGCAGAAGTTGATGGATCAATTAACAAGTGAGGAAATGAAAGAAGCCTTTAAAAAACTGCAGGAGATGATGCAGAATTTAAATCGTCAGCAAACTCAGGATGCTTTGCAAAACTTTAAGATGGATGAGGATAAATTCAAGAAGAGTATTGAAAGAACTCTTAATCTTCTAAAGAGAATTCAGATAGAGCAAAAAGTTGATGAGCTTCTTAAACGTTCCGAGATGATGACAGAGAAACAGGAGGAGATTCAGAATCAAACAAATGAAAGTGAATTGTCTGATAAGTCGCAGAGTGAACAGCTTAACCAGCAGCAGGAACAAATGACTAAAGATTTGGAAAAATTTTCTGAAGAGCTTGAAAAATTATCTGAACAGATGAAGGAAATTTCTGATATGCCTAAAGAAGAAATGGAAAAGCTTCAAGAGGAATTTCAAAAACAGAACAACAAACAGCAATCTCAAAAGGCATCTGAAAATATTAAACAGAACCAGAAACAAATGGCTATGCAAAACCAGGAACAGGTGCAGCAGAATATGTCCCAGATGAACCAGCAGTTGCAGCAGCTTCAATCTTCAATGATGCAGATGAACCAGATGCAGACTTTTACAGATATGATGAAAGTGCTTGATAATCTTATTAATCTTTCAAAGCAGCAGGAAGAACTTAAAAAAGAAGCACAGCAGCTCGAGCCGAATTCATCTGCTTTCAATGAGAATGCTCAGAAGCAGAGTAATCTCCAAAAAAATCTTGATAAGATACTAAAACAGCTAAGTGAGATTTCACAAAAAACATTTGCAATTACTCCAGAGATGGGAAAATCTTTGGGTAATGCTCAGAGAGAAATGATGAAATCAATTCAATCATTACAAAACAGGAATGGAAATATGGCTTCAATCAGCCAAGGGGAAGCTATGAAATCATTGAATGAGGCTGCTACTCTGCTGAAAGGTTCTATGGAATCTATGATGCAAGGCAGTGGGCAGGGCGGAATGATGTCCTTAATGCAGCAGCTTCAGCAAATGTCCGGACAACAGATGGGACTTAACAATCTTACCCAAATGATGCAAAAGATGCAGCAGGGGGGTCTTTCTCCACAACAGCAATCTGAGCTGCAAAAATTATCTCAGCAGCAGGATATTATCCGCAAATCTCTTGAGCAATTGAATAAAGAAGCAAAAGAGCAGGGACAATCAAAAAGTCTTTCTTCAAATCTTGATAATGTGCTTAAGCAGATGGAAGAAGTTGTTAAAGATATGAATACAGAAAAGCTTAATGACCAGTTGGTGCAGAAGCAGGAAAGAATTCTCTCAAAGCTGCTTGATGCTCAGAGATCAATTAATGAGAGGGATTTTGAGAAGAACAGGGAATCAAATACAGCAAAGAATATTTTACGTGAATCACCTGCTGATTTGAATTTATCTTCTGAGGAAGGGAAAGATAAATTAAAAGATGAACTGAATAAAGCTGTCCGTGAAGGATTTACAAGAGACTATGAAAATCTAATCCGCCGCTATTTTGAAACCCTCCAGGAAAAAAAAATTAACAATTGAGATAATCGGCCATTATTGTCGCCTTTGGAATAATGGAATTTTGGAATAGTGGAATGATGGAATATTGTTTTTTGTTCATTACTCCATTACTCCATTACTCCAAAATTCCATTATTCCTTTTTACAATTTACTTCATCAAAATAAATTTCTTTGTATCAATGAAATTCCCTGCTTGTATTCTATAAAAATAAATACCGCTTGAGAGATTATTTGCATTGAACTCAACTTCATAATTTCCAACTGATTTTTCTTCATTAACAAGAGTCACTATTTCTTTGCCAAGTAAATCATAGACCTTCATAGTTACAAAACTTGTTTGCGGAATTGAATAATTTATTTTTGTTATCGGATTGAATGGATTCGGATAATTCTGAGATAATGAGAATGCCAAGGGAGCAGCACCAATTCCATCTTCAACTGAAACTGTTGGATTTAACACTGCGGAAAAGTTGACTTCCTTGTTCAACAAAAATATAATCGACTGAATTTATTGCTAATACCCCAATACCTAGATCTAACAATCCACTATTTTTTGTAACCCAATTATTCCCATTGTTGATCATAATGAACAATAGACTCACCCCCCAGAATACCTTTCTCTATTTTTGAATAACCAATCTTATTTCCATCATCATCATAATGCTGCACATATTCATCTCCCAAAATTTCTTTCTCTTTTGTTGTGTACCCGGTTTTTTTATAGTTATCATCGTAGTGTTCTGTTTTAGTCCCCCCAAAAATTGCGGTTGTTTCTTGTGAGTATCCCGTTTTCTTTCCTTGCCTATTATAATGCTTTAGACTTAATAAATTATTTTCTTTATAGGTATCAACTGGTGCACGATAAGCTCTATCATCATCTTCATCTTTAAAAAGAGTAAACCTTAGTATTAACCAGATGACAAGTACAAAGGCAATTAAGAACAAAATAATAAAACCTATTGCAAACAAGATATAAGCAAAGATGTATCCTACGTAAAGAAATGCAGTTAAACGAGTTGCATTTTTTATACCTTCATTTTTAATTTCACTTGTCCATTTGCTTACATTTAATATAGTCCAGCAAGTTGGTCTTGATAAATATTTAGAAAATTTGCCGCTAGTATCTGTAATAGAGTTTTTCTTATTTTCAGTCCAAATAATAAAACGGTCTAAGCGTTTGTTAATAGAAACAGAATTCACTAAAGCAATTATAATTCCTGCAGCAACCGGAAAAAGTAAAATGTAATATATTTCCATACATCACCTTTATGAGTTATTTCTTAATTCTATTTTTCAGAATTATCATATTAATAATTGGATTCTTCATATATGTAATTCTCAACAATATTGTCTTTATTAAAAGAAAGGGTAAGTAGTTTGGATAAAGAAGTAGTTGCATACATATACCTCCAAAGAGCTTTCCCATCCGAATCTATTCCTCTAGCAGTTGGTTCCCCAAGCAATTCAAGAATCTCTAATTGCGTTGTTTTACCCTTTTCAATTTTGCTAATCTTTGTGTTGTCGAATTGTGTCCCATAACTTCCTGAACAAGCATTAAACGATAGTCCAAGCGACAAGACAAAAAAGAAGAAACAAGAAAGAATAGTAATTTTCTTCATATAAGCCTCCGTTTAATTAAACTAAACATTTTCAAGTTATTTAAGAGAAATATTAATACACTTTTTTAGCCTTAATTTCTTCAGCTTGTCTCTTCACAATTTTCATTTCTTCTGGATCAAGATATTTCCAGGAGGCTTCCATAATTTGCTTATATATATTTTCTAGTGCTTGTCCTAAAGGCTTTGAAATATCACGGTTTTCTATGTAAGCATTTGGACTTTTATAATCCTTATTAGATTCCCACTTAAAAGAAACCGGAGTTAGTTCTATACTTTTAAACCACATTCTTTCTTTCGAAAGACTCTCAAGTAATGCGAGAGTTACCCTACCACTCAGTATACCTTCTCCACTTAAATTATAAGTATCTTTTGAACTACTAAGAAGATTAATATTCGTTGAATGATCTGTAGTAGTCTTTTCTAATTGAACATCAAGACTGGGTTCAAGAACAAGATCACTACCTTTCTTATCAGGAAAAGCCATTTCATCATACAATTTGAATGGTCCGCGTACTGTATATCCTCTTGCACTAAGTATTTGTTGAAAATCTAAAGACATTCTTTCTGAAAAAACGGGTAGTGGCCATTCTTGTGTCCATGGTTCCTTATCTGTAAAGGAAGCACCAACAATTGCAAATGTTACTTCCGCTGAACCTGGAGTGGAATTGTTAGGAGGAGTAAATTGGAATGAAGGATTGTAGGTTGCTTCTTCTTTAACTGTAGATTTCATACTACAGCCCTGAAAGAACATTAACAGCGAAAATATTAATAAAACTATTGTACGATGGTTTAACATTTTAATCCTCACTTATTATTGTTAGTGTTTATTTGATTAGTATTTGTTTGATGATCTTTTTTATAACTTTCCCCGCACTTATGGCAATACTTCGCAGTTGGATAAACTATTACCTCTTTGCAAGATGTACATTCTTCAATCAGCTTCTCGCCGCAGGCAATACAGTAAATTTGCTTTTCACTTAAATTGCTAAAGTTGCCGCAAGCGGGACAGAGCTTGTATTTCTCTAAACTTATTTCTGAATCTTTTGTATGTTGTGCGGTTGATGAGATATGGTCCGGACTTAAGCTTGTTATTTCCTTAAAGGATAGAAAATAAAAATTGAACAAGTTTCAGAAAATTTATTTCAGAAGTATTGATGATTTTCTCGAATATCTTCCGGAAGATGAACTGAAGATTGTCAATCGTCTGCGACAAATTATTCTTGAATGTATCCCAAATTGCAAAGAAAAGCTTTCGTATAACGTGCCATACTATTACAGGCATTCAAGAATCTGTTTCATCTGGCCTGCATCTGTGCCGTGGGGAAGTGTAAAGATGAATGGAGTAGTTTTAGGATTCTGCAATGGAAATAAAATCAGGGATGAAATTAATTATCTTGAGAAAGGAAGTAGGAAACAGGTTTACAGTAAAACTTTTTACAAAGTAAAAGATATTGATCCTGATTTGCTAAAAACTTATATCTTAGAAGCAGTACTGGTTGATGAGAAATTAAAGTTTACCAAAAAATGATAATTCACAGGACTTTTCTTATAGTTCTCACAGATCTTTTTTATTCTCTTCTTTTACTATAAGCTTTGCAGCAATAATATCGCGGTGTTCCATATTTAGTGTGTTGCCGATTCTTTTAATCAAGTGATCCTCATGCATATTCAGCACTTCATCAATATAAATTAATCGCCAGAGATTTTTCAGCAATTCAAATTTTTCATCATTTGAGAAATTTTCATTTATGGTTGTAGCAAATTCATAAATGCTTATACTATTCTTAATTTTTCCCTCGGATAACTCAAGCAATTCATCAACATATTCTTTCTCAAGATTAAAAGTTTTCTGCATTACGGAAATTATCTCCTGCTGTTCATTGTCAGTAAATTCACTATCTGCTTTTGCAATTTCTATTAGCAAAACACAGGTTGCAACCTGAAGTTTTTTATTTTTATCAACTTTTACTTCTTCAGATTTCTCTTTTTCATTACCGTATTTGAAAATTTGTTTTAAATGTTTAATCATTATTCTATTATTTTTTTAAAAACCGTTGAACGGTTCCTGAAACTCATTTTGTTATTATAGCCCACAGCTTAATCCGCCACTGGCGGAGTGGGTTAATGAAAAACTATTAGAAGGGTAAACTGTTTCAACAGTTTTAGGAATTAAGCCATTAATCTTACTCAGTTTCAATTTCAACTTCCTCTTTAGGTTTAGGAGGTCTCTCAAATAACTCAGCCATTTCCTTATAAGCACCGGCAAGATAATCCGGAACCTGGCTCCAGGTGAATCGCCATGTCCAGTTGCCTCCAAGTTTTCCGGGGAAGTTCATTCTCGCTTCGCCGCTAAGATTAAGCACATCCTGCATTGGTATTATAACAATATCTGCAACAGTTGCATAAGCAGTTTTAATTAACTTCTGAACAATATCATCGCCATAATAATCAAGATATTTTTGTGCGTGCGTGTATATATCCTTTCCTGCTTTTTTCTCTTTCTCAAAATACGCCCGTGTAGTATTATTATCGTGAGAACCGGTATAGACAACACTGTTTGGAATAATGTTATGCGGCAAAAATCTTCTGTCCATTCCTGTACCAAAAGCAAACTGGAGAATTTTCATTCCCGGAAATTCAAATTTATCTCTCAACGCTTCTACAGCTTTTGTAATCACCCCAAGATCTTCGGCAAGTATAGGAAGCTCTCCAAGATATTTTTTTAAAGTATTAAATAATTTTTCTCCCGGGGCTTTTATCCATTTACCTTTTACGGCTGTTTCTGCATCACCCGGGATTCTCCAATAAGCTTCGAACCCGCGGAAATGATCTATCCTTATTATGTCTATCATCTCAAGGAGTTTGGAAAACCTGCTTCGCCACCATTTGAAATCATCCTTTTCCATCTCTTCCCATATAAAAAGAGGATTACCCCAAAGCTGCCCTGTCTCGCTAAAATAATCCGGTGGAACACCAGCGACAAACTCAAGCTCCCCTTCCTTATCAAGAGTAAAAATTTTATTGTTTGCCCAAACATCAGAGCTGTCGTAAGCAACAAAGATCGGCATATCGCCAATTATTTTTATTCCCTTGCGGTTGGCATAAGTTTTAACATCATGCCATTGTTTATTAAAAATGTATTGAACGAATTTATGATAAAGAATCGTGTCTGAAAGATCTGTTCTCCATTTCTTTAACGCATCACTTTTCCTTACAACAAGATCTTTATCCCACTCAGACCATGCTTCGCCGTTATGATATTCTTTTGCTGCCATGAAGAGAGAAAAATCTTCAAGCCAGTCTTTGTTCTTTTCAATAAAATCTTCAAAGTCTTTCTGTAAGCTTGCTGGATTTTTCTTATAATTTTCAAAAGCTTTGTTTAGAATATCTTTTTTATATTCGATAACTAATCCGTAATCAATAAATAACAGACTATGTAAGGGAATAAATTCTAAATCTGCATTAGAAAGGAAACCCGCATCACGCAATTTTTCAGGACTGATTAAATTTGGATTTCCTGCAAAAGCAGAAAAGCATTGATAAGGAGAATCACCGTAACCAGTTGGCCCTAATGGAAAAACCTGCCAGAGTTTTTGTCCCGCAGCTTCAAGAAAATTTACAAAGTTAAATGCTTCGTAACCAAGATCTCCAATTCCAAACTTGCCGGGTAAAGAAGTGGGATGAAGTAGAATACCTGCTGAACGTTCAAATCTCATAATTGTTCCTTAAAATCTTGATTGAAAAATATAAAAGGCAGGTACAAATAAAAAATCCCATCAATTTTATACGATGGGATTTATTGATATGGAGAAATAAAAAAAAGCTGCCTGCATTCACAAGCAGCCTTAGTACAAATCAATTAAAAAATTAATTGAATGGAATATTTATTCCAAGATCAAAACCAATAAAGGTAGTTGACGATCCTTCTGTAGTGATAAGATCAAAGTTAGCTCCAAGATCCAGGCTAACGGAATTAACAGGAACTAATACTCCGAAACCACCTCTTATACCAAATTTAGATTGGGTATCTGTTTCATAATTAACACCACCAATTTCACCTGAAGCGGAAGCCATAAATAATCCTAATGCAGCCTCAAAATAAGGGGTAACGTTGCCTTCACTAAATGCAATTCTTCCGCCTACTAATATTGGAATAACATTAAATGAAACACCATCTAATGCATCTTTCCCGCCAAATGTTTCATATCCGGCAGTTCCGGTTACATCAACGGTTGAAGAAACAGGATATATAAATGTAGCGGTACCGCCAAATCCTATCCCGTATGCATCACCAAAGTCACCCATAGGAAGACCCAGGAAACCTTGAACACTAACACTTTGTGCATTTGTATTAATAGCAAATGCAAATAATAATATTGCTACAAACGATAGCACTCTTTTCATTTTTTTCTCCTTGTATTGTGGTTGTTTAGTTTACTTTATCTGATTTAACCAGATTTCTTTTTTTTATTTACAGAATTAAAACCAAGTGTTGCTCTGTCGTCCGGCAACGACAATTTTTCAAAGAACTCAAAGATGACAAACAATTACAATTTTCATACCTGAAAAACTAAATGATTATTTTATTAAAAGGAAGGATTATTTTGCACTATCAATAAAATGTGACTTACTTAAAAAGTAGTTTTACCTAAAGATCAATTTCTAACTGAGAGAGGATCTTATAAAAGTGAGTGCGGTTTATACCAGCATACGTAGAAAAGAATTCTATTCACTATATTAACAAGCAATGAACCATTATAGCAAAAGATAATTCCTTAAATGGAATCAATATGAATAAAGTTATCACCCGCATCTGGCACGGGAAAACTAAAATTGAACACGCTGATGCATATCTTGAGATCCTTGAGAAAACAGGAGTAAAAGATTACAAAAGCACTCCCGGAAATCTTGCTGTTGAAGTTTGGAGAAGAAAAGAAAAGGATATTTGCCATTTCTGGACAGTAACTAAGTGGGATTCTTATGAAAGCATAAAACAATTTGCAGGAGAAGGTTATGAAAATGCAAAATATTATTCTGAGGATAAGAAATATTTGTTAGAGTTTGAAGAAAAAGTAATTCATACTGAAACATTTGTTTTTTAATTTTTATTTCCCTCATGCCTTAGCCCCAACCTTAACCTTTTTGAATCAATCATCAAAACCAGGCCTTATAAATTTATTATAATCCGGAAATTCCATTTCAAGCTCATTAAAAATTTTCTTTAACAGAGAAGACAATTTTAATATTTCAACTTCATACTCGGGAAGATATTCATGTAACTCAGTTAATGCTTTCATAGAATTTTTTATTGATAAAGCCGCAACTTTCGCAGTTCCATCGCTATCATATTTTGAAAATCCCTTTAGGTCTTTATTCTTATACTTTAAATATTTCTTTTTACCCTGAGATGCTCTTTTAATCTTTATAAAGATAAAAGCATGATACCAGCTTACTGTTTTAAAGCAATCAAATATCTTTTTTATTTGCGGCAGTGGTAAATTTTCTTTTGGTGTTGAAGAGAAGTTAAAATTCTCATCAATACTTTTAATAAGAATCTGTGATTGTTTTAAATATTGGTTAGATAAATCTTCAATCAGGTTGGCAGGCTCAATTGCATCATCAACAAATTCCATTTCTTCTTCTTCTTCTTCTTCTTCTTCATCGCTTGATTCCTCAAATAAAAAATCTTCCTTATCTTCTTCATCAGAGGAATCTTCCAAATCAAATTTATCCTCTTCATCATCCTCTTCTGATTCAAAAAGTTCATCCATAATTTCATCAGCTTCCGGAAGCCTGTCATTCAATATTTCAAATGTCGCAATTTTTGATTCGTTTGAAAAGAGGAGGCATTGGGAAGTAAAGCTGCACTTTTCACACCAGCGGTCGCAATAGTTATAAATACCAGGAATATGTTTTTTCTTTTCTTCGTTCATACTAAAATATACTTTAAGCCTTTTTTCTCGATTTCATTTGAAAATATTTCCAGTGTCTTTTAAAAAATTATTCAAGCTTCGTTTAAGAAAGAATTCAACAAAAACAAAATATAAACTCTATTTTTATTACAGACTTAAGAATTCTTAAGCCTCTCCTCGGCAATTTTTCTGATATGCGATGATATCTCAGGATAATTATTGAGGACGTGTTCGAATACTTCCTTATTAAGAATATAAATATCGCAGTAAGATGCAGCCTGTACTGTAGCCATTCTAATCTCATTTCTGAAAAGAGCAAGCTCACCAAAAAAATCTCCATCAGAAAGAGTATTTAAAACTTTACTCTCGTCGCCGGTTAAAACTTTAAGTTTTCCCTTGATCAGAAAAAACATTTCATTCCCGCGGTCACCTGATTTAAATATGTAATCGCCGGGAGTATAAACAACGGGGCGTAAATGAAGAGACACTTCTCTTAAAAAGCTGTCGCTAATTCCTTTGAATAATGGTATTCTTTCAAGAACATCCCTTTTAAGAAATAACTCAACTTCTGTTTTTAAACCATCTGGTAAACTATCAACGAATTCAGATTCATTAGCTCCGATTTTCTGTTTCCAGATATATTCATAATAACTGCGGATTCTTTTCTGAAGCTCAGATGGAATTTCGCGAAAGTTGACAAACGAACGAAGTCTTTCTAAATTATTAAGAAATTGTGTTCTTGCCGGATCTCTCTTAAGAAGAATATTGGCAACATTACCAATTACAAAACCATATACACCAACACCAAACAACATAACCATCATAGCATAAATTTTATGCTGAACAGTGGATGGTGTTACATCGCCGTAACCAACCGTCGTTATTGTTTGTATGCACCAGTATATAGATGTTACATATTCATCGGCAATATTCACCCTTGCATAATTCAGAGAAATCCAGCCGCAAGAGAGTAAATGAGCAGCAAGCAAAAACCAGTATAGAAAAAAAACAAAACTTAAATAGCTGCTTAACCTGATTGCTTCAAGATTTATATTCCTTATATAATTAAATACCCGGATTACTTTTATAAATCTTAATAATTCTAAAAATTTATTCCCGGTTATAAAACCAAAAGGTATTGCTGCAACTATATCAATTGTTAAAAGAAAAACTCTGAACTTTATTGATGTTTGAATTGAAGAAGTTTTCTCTTCCTTCTTTTTTAATGAAACATAATTAAAAAGTGCATCTGAAATAAAAATAAGATTTATAAACCAATAACTTATTTTAAAAAAATTGTTATCGAATTGCGGATACAAAATCTCTAAAGGGACATAGATAACTATTAAGAAAAAAGAGATGAGAACTATTGTCCGCCAGATTCTTTTAAGGGTTTCAGATGACATTATAATTTGTTGAAATTATTGAGTTAAATTTGGAAAAGAAAGGTTCCATAATCAAGAATTGATATGAGCAGTTATAATCAATAAATTAGCTTTAGTTAAATAACTGATAAGGAATTATGATGTTACGAATATTATCGGTGGCGATCCTCTTATTCCTGTTTTTTGCAGGATATTCTTTCCCGCAATCTGTAACTTCTTATACACCTGTAACTGAATTTGACCCATTGCGTGATCCTGCGAAAGATGTAAAAGAAGCTGTTGAAGAAGCAAAAAAATCCGGCAGGAGAATTATTCTTGATGTTGGAGGCGATTGGTGCATCTGGTGCCATCGTCTTGATGCATTTATAGAATCGAATGATGAAATAAAAACTTTTTTGAATAATAATTTTATTGTTGTTAAAGTTAACTTCAGTAAAGAAAATAAGAATGAAAAATTTCTCTCAAAGTATCCAGAAATTCCCGGATACCCTCACTACTTTGTTTTAGAAAAGGATGGAAAATTATTACACACTCAGAATACTGGTGAGCTGGAACAGGATAAGGGTTACGGCAAAGAAAAGATGATGGCGTTTTTGAAGAAGTGGGCCCTTAAACAGAATTAATTCTGTGCTATGTTTTTACCTCATCAATAAAAGCTTTTTTGTCTCTGTAAATTTCCTTGCTGTTAATTTGTAAAAATATACGCCACTGCTTAATCCGTTTGCATCAAAATTTATTTGATGTGTCCCGGCAATTTGCTCTTCATTCACAAGTTCTGCAACTTCATTTCCTAAAACATCATACACTTTTAATGAAACATGACTGCGGACGGGTAATTGCCAGCTTATAACCGTAGTTGGATTAAATGGATTCGGGTAATTTTGCTTTAAGCAGAAACCTGAAGGAATGTTATTTCCTGTTTCGCTAATACCTGTTATAGAAATAGTATCTCTGTAAACCAATGTTTGTCCCGTAATTGAAGGACCGGGTGTAACTCCTCCCGCAATTACAACAGTTAATATCGAATCTATACCGGTATTAATTGAGGTATAACTGTAGCCTGAATGAAAAGCTGTTATTCTAACCGGAATAATACCCCCTGTATTATACACAAACGCAGGAATTTTAAAAGAATAAGAACTGTCTATCGGACTAAAACCAGTCGTAATGCTTCCTCCAAAAAATTCAATTTTATTATTCCTCTGCGGATAACCAAAATGCGAATGCACCTGGATTGGATAATCAGCACCAAAAGAATAAGTAAGCTGAGCATGATCAATTGGATCAATAACCGCTATCATGGTTTTATTAGATAGACTGTCATTATCATAATAACCCCCGGTAATAATAATAGTGTTATTCAAAACTGCCAGGGCAAAATTTGCTCTTTGTTCAGGAAGAGGCGTAGCTTCTCTGAATTGTTGAGTGTTCGTATTAAATAGTAAAACCTTATTAAGAAAAACGGTTGAATCAGATCTCACTCCTCCTATTATATAAATTAATGAATCCTGGTATCCGATTGCTTTATGGAAAAAAATACCTTCAGGGAGTTCGGGTAATTCGGTCCACACCCGTGTGTTAACATCGTATTCATAAAATTTTTTAATTGAAGTATCAGAAGAAATTCCATCAAATCCTCCCATAGTATAAAGTTTATCTCCAAGTCTTGCAGCAGAGTTAACCCTCATCGGTGTTGGTAAAGAATTAATATATTCCCAGGTATCTGAGACAACGTTATATCTGAGACAACCATTTGTAGCATCACCATTACTTGTTGTATCGCCGCCAAAAACATATAACCAGGTAGTATCATTTTTTGAATACATTATTGAAGCACCATAATATCTCGGATAAGGCATACTTTGTTCCTGAGTCCATTCTCCAATTGATCTCCCTGAGCTTTGAGAAAAATCTAATTTTATTTCTCCCTTATGAACTTCTGATAAAGTGGTTGGTATTTGCTGGGCGTAAATTGGAATAGAAATGTATATAATAAGGGAAAATATTAATTTCATAAATGTCCGGATAATCTTAATTTCAGAGATTATAACTTAAAATTACAAAAGAGAAAGGATTAATTAAGAGGAAAGAATTTTACACTAAAATAGAGATGACATCTTCTTCTAAGCTAATCAAAAAGATGTCATCTCTTTAACACAAAAATTAAAAACTCGTGTCTATCATATAACTACCAAAAGCAATACTGGTTACGATTAAACCCAATACAATACTTACAACAATAGATGCAATAATTATAACTACAAAATATGCAACAAGTTTATCCTGCGGAACATCTTTAACCTTCTGAAGACCCATATACATTAAAACCAGCCCGTAAATGCCTGCTAATGCAGCAATAACACCAAGAGAGGGAAAGATATTTAATATTCCTGCAACCCATGCAGGTGTAAATGAGTAAACAGTCACTTTAGTTGAAGCAACCATATCCTTTGTTGAGCCAAATGATGGAGCGAGTGCATCAATGATAAAAGAGATGACGACTATGCTTGCAATCATTTGAATGTAAGTCATAATTCCCCATGTTAAAACTGAACTGATAGGAATTCTTATTGACCCTAATGCCCATGGGTAACCAAAAATAGTAAAACCTAAAAATCCTGCAACAGCGGGGATTGCTGCCAGTAAAAGAGCATACTTAGTATAAAGATCCCCAACAGTAGAAGTTTCAGTTTTAATAACATCCCATTCCTGTTTTGGATTGAACATTATGTTCTTTGCCCGTTCTACTAAATTCATAATGAACTCCTTATATTGTTTTTAATTTGGGAAAAGTAAAATTTTATTTTGCAAATGTTCAACAAGGCTGGCTCTGAATTAATTTTCAAATCAAAGATATGTTTACCTTTTTAACCTAAGAACATTTAAGGATTAAAGCAATAATTATTTTAATAAGGATTTGTAAGGAATAATTTTATTAATCATATTTTTATAGTTTAACGAGGTATAAAATTTTTTAAGGAGATTAAAAATTGCTGAAAAAATTCAACCAGAGTATCAGTGAAGGAATTCTTTTTACTGACCAATACCAGCTTGTTATGTCTCAGCTATATTTTAAAATGGGTGTGCATGAAAAAGTTGTTCAGTTCGATCATTTTTTCAGAACTTATCCCGATTATGGTTCTCATAAAGCAGGTTATTGCATAAATGCCGGTCTTGAGTGGTTTGTTGACTGGATGCAAAATTCTTACTTCAGAGATGAAGAAATTGAATTATTAAAATCTCAAAGATCAAGAAACAATAAACCAATCTTCCATGAGGATTTTCTAAGATGGTTAAAGAACAATGGTAACTTTAATAATATCACTCTTCGTGCAATTGGAGAAGGAAGAACTGTACATCCTCATCTTCCTTTAACTATTGTTCAGGGACCAATTGCACTAACCCAAATTCTGGAAACACCTCTTTTAAATCAGCTAAATTTTCAAACACTAATTGCAACAAAGGCGTGCAGAATTAAAGAGATGGGGCGAAGACAACTGCTTATTGATTTCGGAGCCAGGAGAGCACAAGACAGAGGGGCAATTGCAGGAGTCCGCGGGGCTTTAATCGGTGGTGCGGATTTTTCATCCAATGTCGGCATTTCTCATCTCCTTGGTTACCAGCCAAAAGGAACGCATGCACACAGCATGGTTCAATTATTTTTATCATTGGGAATGACAGAAGAAGATGCATTCCAGGCATTTGCAGAATTGTACCCTGATGATTGTATTCTTCTTGTTGATACAATCAATACTCTTGAAAGCGGAATTCCAAATGCAATAAAAGTTTTTCAGAAGTTGAAGAAAAAAGGACATCATCCTTTAGGAATAAGATTAGATTCCGGTGATCTTGCTTATTTAAGTTTAAAAGCAGCTAAAATGCTGAATGACGCCGGGCTTGAAGAGGTCGGCATTGTTCTTTCTAATGAGCTTGATGAAATGAACATCTGGCAAATTATAACTCAGATTTCGGAAGAAGCTTCCAAATATGGATTGGATGCAGATAAAGTTATTAGCAGGTTAACATATGGTGTGGGAACAAAATTAATAACTTCTGCAGGCGATGGTGCACTTGGAGGTGTTTATAAACTTGTAGCTGTAAAAGATAAAGGTGAGTGGCAGCCTGCTTTAAAGATTTCAGAATCTTTGGAGAAGATTCCAAATCCCGGAGATAAAAAAGTCTGGAGGATTTATGATAAATCAGGTAAGGCTAATTCAGATTTAATAACTTTAAATGATGAAAATCCGGAGGAAGAGAAAGAAATAATTCTCTACAATCCGATTGATCAAACAAAGAAAAGAACACTTAGAAAAGATCAAATCTCTAAAATAGAACCTCTTCTTTTTGATATTATAGTTGATGGTAAGGTTGTTTATGATTTCCCATCTATTGAGGAAATAAGGAAAGCAAGATTGAAAGACATTGAAAACTTAGACAGTGGAGTGAAAAGATTAATACTTCCTCACTCTTATCATGTTTCTCTATCTAAAAAACTCTGGGATGTTAAGCAGCAATTGATTCAGAATATAAGAAACAACAATTGAGTTCAAGTTCCCACCTTCACTAAAGTTTCGGCGGGCAGGCAAGAGCAAGTTCAAGAATTTTAATCATCAAACAGATTTGGCAAGGATTTTATTTTTTCCCATCCCTCACCTTTTGAAATTCTTTCAATTTTAATATCAACAAAGAATTTATTCAACACATTCTCTCTTTCTTCTTTCAGTGGGGGTGTGCAATAACCTGCCTGCCGGCAGTGTACTACTTCAATAATTCGGTAACACTACAGAGGCGGT
>CAZEWJ010000016.1:0-79120 GCA_964515875.1 uncultured Ignavibacteriaceae bacterium
GCTTACGAATGATCAATGGGGTCTGGACGGGCGATTGGTTGAATCTGTATCCGGGCCGAAACAATTGGCATGCCGAGAAGAAGTAGGGAAATCTCAATCTCAAAAATTCAGACAATTGGGGAATTTTACTTGAGAGATTAGAAACGGTGAAATTGTTTTATACCAGGTTGACCCCAGTGGCTTTCGGGGTACTTTTCGGGGTAAGGTAATGTCAGACGGACGGATGGAAGGAACAGGTCAGAACGATCCTTCATCGCCGGGAGGCAATAGTGCTTCTTATACCTGGACTGCTGTACAACTGCCGTAGTTCGCGGAATGATGTGGGTTAATATCGTCGTAGCAAGCAAGCCAGCGATGGCAATGTCCCGGGTAAAGAACGCGTGAAATTGCAGGCACGATGGATCAATCCGGTTCTGGAGAAAAAAACCTTTCCATTGTCGGTACCTGGACTTGGGCTTTTGCTCAGAGTGGAGAGCCACAAGAAAACGGCAAAATAATTTTTGAAGCTGACGGAACAATGAGCTGGAATGGCAACGGATTCTTAAGGAAAATGGGAACAATCCGGACAAAAAATTACACTGAGATGGGATAAAGGTTCTGTTGACCTATTAACTCTATCAAACGATGGGAAGACATTAGAAGGAACAAACAAAGAAGGCTGGCGTGTCAAGGGTTTCAGGTGAACAGCGCAAGGTGAAATAGTCAGTAATAGATAATTTTTAACACAGATATGGATTACACAATTCTTGAAAAGAGCTAAATCTCTTGCACATTATGATTCGTCTTTTGTTGTGCGTATCAGGCTAATGCCGGCAATGAAGAATATAAGACCAATTATACCGTAAATGATAAGCGCTTTAATATCTCTCATTCCGCCAGAGGTATTAACAAATAGTATTGCGGCATAAATAAGACCACCTATTCCAAGGATAGTAAGTAACGCCCCAAATATTCTTTTCATATTCATAAAATTCTCTGATCTTCTAGTGGTTAAATTATTTAATCATTGTTGTTCGAAGTACATACTTCAGTGTTAAAACTCTTCTTTATATGGAAAAACAATCTTATACTTTATAAAATTATGAAGACGGCTGTCTTAATTCAATAGTGCTAAGGGATGAAAAAGGGACTACATCTTTTGGGTGTGTTAATTATCTAAATAATAGCCAGCTTTTCTGGAAAATGTTGGAATAATTCTTCCTTATGGTTACTTTGTTCAGCCGACTGATATTCGATTAGTAAAATATGAGCTACAGTAAATTAATTATAATAAGTAACCCAATCCAATAGCCGACAGTTGGGCGTTAAAAATTAATGTGAATAAAAATTTAACCAAAATAGCCGGATGGTCTTTTGTCATTGGAGCATTTTTAATTAACATCCCATATTCTTTATTGATCATTACTTTTAACTATCCGGAGATATTAAGGGAACCACCTGGGGAAATTCTTATACAATTTAATAATGGTGGTGAAGCCTTGATATACCAATGGTTAGCATTTGCCTGGTTTGGTTTTCCAATTCTAATTGGAATTATATTATTACACAAAGTATTCAAAGAAGAAAAAATATTAATTGGTCAGCTTGGAATAGTCTTTGGAATCTTTGCCGTAATATTTCAATTGGTTGGATTATTACGCTGGGTTTTTGTCGTACCTGTTTTAGCTGATAAGTTTGTTAACCCTGCTTCAAGTGATGCAGCCAAGGAGTGGGCAATAGTAGCCTTTCAGGTTATTCATCAATACGGTGGAGTATTAGTGGGAGAACATTTAGGACAAATATTTACAATAATCTGGACAGTGCTGATCAGTTTAGCAATGTTTAAGTCTTCTATTTTCAGGAAGTGGTTAGGTTGGTTTGGACTGTTAGCTTCATTTATATATTTATTAGCACAAACAGAATTGTTTCAAACAGTAGTCCCAAATTTTTATGTTTTACCTGAAGCCGGATTGATAGGCAGTCTTCTATGGTTAATTTGGATGGTAATTATGGGTGTATATTTAATTCGTTATAAACAAGCTTATACAAATTAATACTACTATAACCGGCTAACAAACGTTTGGCAAATAAGTCTTCATTGTTCTATATTTAAAAGAAACAAAAAAGAAAATCACTATGAATAAGATTGAATTGAAAAATAAAATTGTTGATTCACTAAAAGGACAAAAAGAAATTGAAAGAATTATAATTTTTGGCTCCTTTAATAAAAGCGATTTTCCAAATGATATAGACATTGCAGTGGTTCAAAGCAGTTCAGATAATTATCTAACTCTTGCATTAAAATATCGAAAACTTATAAGAGATATTTCAAAAGAAATAGCTGTTGATATTTTTCCAATCATCGAAAAAAATAAAAATAGTTTTTTCGCAAATGAAGTTGCATCTGGGGAAGTTATTTATGCAAGAGGAAACTAAAAATTGGCTAACTTATTCAGAAGAGAATCCTGAAGCAGCCAAAATACTTCTTGAGAGTGAACTTTATAATCCCTGCCTTCACAATATTCAACAATCTATAGAGAAAGCATTAAAATCTTTATTTATTGAAAAAGTAATTCCATTTAAGAAAACTCATAATATAATGGAATTGAAAAAGATTTTAGAAAAGAATGGTATTTCAATAGAATTAACAGAAGATGAATGTGATTTTTTAGTCCCGACTTTGTCGGGATTATTTACCTACCAAATATCCTATTGGGAGTGCACTTCCATCCTTTTACCCCGATAAAGATATTTGTAAGAATTCTATTTCATTAGCAGAAAGAGTAATTAGAGAAGTAAAAGGTTTAATAAGAGCCAATAACCTGAACTCAAGCCGACAGCCCTGAAACAGTTCGGGGGCTCATCATTTGAACATTGTTTTTTCCACTTTCAATTAAGTTACTGATAAACTTGCCGAGGCTTATGAGATCTGCTGAGACTGAAGTTAAACCACGGACAATCCAAACAGGAAAGCTGCTGCGCATACTGGGTGTAACCTTCGGCATTTCAGTAACTATCGGGGGCACTATTGGTGTTGGTATTCTTCGCACTCCTGGAACAGTAGCTTCGCAGCTTGGAAACTTATGGCTCATAGCAGCAGTTTGGTTAATTGGCGGAGTCTACGCTTTTCTCGGTACTATTTCCGTAATTGAGCTTGGCACTATGCTGCCGAAAGCCGGAGGATGGTACGTTTATGCCCGCTGGGCTTTTGGTGAATATGGAGGATTTGTTGTTGGATGGAGTAACTGGATTTCCTATTGTACTACGCTCGCTTCTTTGGCAATTGCTTTTGGCGAATATTCATTAACACTTGTACCTGCTCTTTCACTAAGTGCGAAAACAATAGCAATCACAACTCTGATTCTCTTTTCTCTGTTGCATTGGATGGGACTCCGGTTCGGCAGCGGTTTTCAAAAGATTACAAGCTTTATGCTGGCTCTCTCTTTTCTGGCTCTTGTTACAGGCTGCTTCTTATTGGGTGGAAATGGTTCTGTCGAAGCCACAGACCAGACTTTTTTGAATATGCCGGCGACCTTTTCAGCCATATTCATAGCTGTCGTTATAGCGCTTCAATCTGTACTCTTCACTTATGACGGATGGTATGGAGCTATCTTCTTTACAGAAGAAGACAGCAACCCTGCACGAAATCTTCCACGTTCAATGATCGGGGGAGTATTGGCGATCATTACTATTTATATACTTGTCAACACCGCGCTGTTTTATGTATTGCCATTCTCTCAGCTTGCTGCTTCCCAATTTCCTGCTGCGGATGCTGCACAAGTTATTTTTGGGATATATGGCAGAAATGTTATAACTGCAATTGCACTCATTTCTATACTTAGCGTAATTAACGCGACAATCTTAATGACCACTCGTGTTATATTTGCAATGAGCCGGGATCAATTATTCACAAAGAAAGCTGCTGTAGTAAACTCTGGAGGAACGCCAGGCGTAGCTCTTCTTGTAACTACTTTGGCAGGTATTCTTTTGGTTGCAACCGGTACCTTCGAGGAACTAATTGCAATAACTACTTTCTTTTTTGTCGTTATGTATGGTTCCGGCTTCATTTCTCTATTTGTTCTAAGGAAAAGAGAGCCGGAGCTGCCGCGTCCATTTAAAGTTTGGTTTTACCCCTGGACAACACTTATTGTACTGGCAATCTCAGTCGTGTTTCTTATAGGAGTTGTTATTAGCGATACGATAAACAGTATATATGCTATGGTGATATTGACGGCAAGCTATCCAATTTATCTATTGATGAAGAAAGGGCGAGTAATTAAAAAGCTATAATGGTTTTATACATTTATGCTTGAAATATACAATCTGATCATGAAATTCAAACGATCAGGAAATTGTTTGAAGAATATGCTTCATCGTTAAACATTGATCTCAGCTTTCAGAATTTTGATGAGGAATTAAATAATTTACCCGGTGAATACTCTTCACCGGATGGTTCTCTTTTATTAGCTTTGTATAATGGTTCTCCCGCAGGCTGCGTAGGATTAAGAAAAATTACTAATGATATTTGTGAAATGAAACGGCTTTATGTCAGAGATAATTTCCGGGGTCTGCAGATTGGAAAATCATTGGCAGAAAAAATTATTGAAGAAGCCAAAAGAATCGGATATAAAAAAATGCGACTTGATACTTTACCATCAATGAAAGCTGCGCGTAGACTTTATTACTCATTAGGTTTTCATAAAACAGATCCTTACCGTTTTAATCCTGTTGAAGGGACTATTTATATGGAACTGAATTTGTAATTTTATTTATTTCGCATTTACATTTCAGTCATTCATCAGTTCATTTCAACTTCTCCAACTTATCTTTATTTTTGTAGTTAAAATTCTCTAAACATCACTCGGCGTAACGCAGATTATTAATCTGTGCTAAATAAAACGATACACAGATTTGGTAATCTGTGTTACGAAAACTAAATGTAATTAAATTTATGTAATGATTATTAGAAAATTTCATAGAAGAAATCTTCCTCATTTATACTATAATGATGGAACATATTTTATTACTTATCGCTTAGCAGGAACAATTCCTGATTCAGTTTTGGAAAAGTTCCACTCAGAATTATCCAAGCTATCGAAGGAAGAATTAAATATTAAGCAAAAAGGAATTTTCAAGAAATATGATGATTATTTAGATAAAGCATTACAAGGTCCGGATTACCTAAAGAGAAATGAATTTGCTGAAATAATTAAAAATACTCTTCACTATCCCGCAGGAAAAGATTACTTTTTAATTTGCTACTGTATTATGCCTAACCATATTCATTTAGTATTCAGTTTGTTAAAACTGAACAAAGGTATCAGCAAATTAATGCAGTCAATAAAAAGAATATCTGCTTTGGAGTGCAACAAATTATTAAATCAAAAAGGTAAATTCTGGCAGGGTGAAAGTTTCGACAGGTTGGTAAGAGATGATACTGAACTTTATAATATTATCAACTATGTTATAAACAATCCTGTTAAAGCCGGTTTGGTTGATGATTGGACAAAATGGAAGAATACTTATTTGGCGAAGGAATACCAGTAGGTTTAACTATACGAATTCGTAACACAGATTATCAAATCTGTGTACAAAAAAAACAGCCACAGAATTATTATTCTGTGCTACGGAAATAAAAAATTAAAATGAACAAAAAATTTATAATTATAGATGCGATGGCTATGGCTTACAGAGCTTATTTTGCTTTTATAACCAGGCCTCTTGTTACTTCTAAAGGTGAAACAACCTCTGCTGTTTACGGTTTTTTTAACCAGCTTATTAAAATCTTTGAAGACCATAAACCGGATTACATCGCTGTTGCTTTCGATTCAAAGGAAAAAACTTTCCGTCACGAGAAATATGAGAGCTATAAATCATCACGTAATAAAATGCCGGATGATATGTTTCCTCAGCTTGACAGGATTAAACAGGTAATTGATATTCTGAAAATCCCTCTTTACATAATTCCCAGGTATGAAGCTGATGATATAATCGGAACTGCAGCGTGCAAAGCCGAAAGTTATGGACTAGAAACTTTTATCATCACTCCCGATAAAGATTTTACACAGCTTATAAATGATAAAGTTAAAGTTATAAAACCGGGAGGAAAAACCGGCGAGGAAATAATTATTTATGATACCGCAAGGGTAAAAGAGGAATTCGGCTTTGAACCGAAACAGATGATTGATTACTTAGCTTTGATTGGTGATTCATCAGATGATATTCCGGGTGTTGCAGGAATTGGCCCAAAGACTGCTATTCCGTTAATTCAAAAGTATGGCTCAGTTGAAAATCTTTATAAGCATATTGATGAGATTGATAAACCTGCTTTGAAGAATAAGCTGATCACGAATAAAGATAATGCCTTTATTTCAAAAGACCTCGCAACCATTCACTGTGAAGTTCCTTTAAATTTTAATTTTGAAGAAGCAAAATTCAGGAAACCGGATTATGATGCTTTAAGAAATATTTTTGTTGAGCTTGAGTTTAAAAATCTATACAACAGGCTTCTAGCTATTTATGATTCATCGGGAGCTGATGAAAGACTTAAAGAAGAAATCAAAAAGGATATCGCCACTTTTGATGAATCAACAGTTCAATATAAACAAATCAAAAACTTAAAAGAGGCAGAGGAGCTTGCCGGTTATCTTAATTCAAAAGAACTTATAGTCTTTGATACAGAAACTGACAACCTTGATCAGTATAAACTTTTTCTTGCAGGCGTTTCTTTCTCAACAAAAGCAGGAGAAGGATATTTTGTTCCCCTAAAACCAAAAGATGGTTATGAAAAAATAATATCCAATCCAGAAAACAGATTAAGCATTGAAAACTTTACAAGAATTTTCAGAAAAGTTTTTGAAAATAAGAGTATTAAAAAAGTCTGCCAGAATGCAAAGTTTGATATTGCCTGCTTAATAAGTCTTGGAATCAAAGTTGAGAATTTTTATTTCGATACAATGCTTGCAAGCTATGTGATTGATCCAGACCAGAGACATGGACTTGATGATCTTTCAGTCAAATACCTGAAGTACAAACCTATTCCCCTTTCAGATTTACTTGGACCAAAGAAAGATTCTGCAGGAATGTTCGGAGTTGATCTCGTTGATTTATCAAGATATTCCTGCGAAGATTCGGATATTACTTACCAGCTTTATGAAATTCTTGATAAGGAAATAAAGAAGGAAACGCTTACCAGGATTGCTTATGATATTGAGTTCCCTCTCATTCCCGTTCTTGAAGATATGGAAAGAGAAGGAATAAAGATTGATGTGGATGCGTTAAAATCTTTGAGTAATGACTTACAGATTCTTCTTGATAACTATACAAATGAGATTTATAAAGCGTGTGGAGTTGAGTTCAACATAAACTCAACAAAACAATTACAGGAAATTCTTTTTACAAAGCTTGGATTACAATCCGGCAGAAAAACTAAAACAGGTTTTTCCACTGATGCGAGATCACTTGAGTACCTAAGGGGAGAACATGAAGTAATTGAAATGCTTCTCGAATACAGGCAGATATCAAAATTAAAATCCACGTATGCTGATGCTCTTCCCAATCTTATAAATCCTAAAACCGGAAGAATACATACAAGCTTTAACCAGACAGTTGCTTCGACCGGCAGGCTTTCCAGCAACGATCCTAATCTTCAGAATATTCCCATAAGAACTGACCGCGGGAAAGAAATAAGAAAAGCTTTTGTACCAAGAGGTAAGGATCATTTAATTCTCAGTGCAGATTACAGCCAGATAGAATTGAGAATTATGGCTCACATTTCCGGCGATGAAGGACTTTTAAAAGCTTTCAGGGAAATGGAAGATATTCACCGCAGCACTGCCGCACTTGTTTTTATGGTTAATCCTAAAGATGTTACTCCCGATATGAGAAGAAAAGCAAAAGAAGTTAACTTTGGAATTCTTTACGGCATTGGTCCATTTGGATTAAAGACAAGATTGGGAGTTTCGCAAACTCATGCTAAAGAAATTATTACTACTTACTTCAAAACATTCAAGCGTGTTAAAGATTTTATGGATGATTCAGTTATGCGTGCAAAAGAAAAAGGCTATGCAGAAACACTGTATGGAAGAAGAAGATTTCTCAGAAATATTAACAGCAGTAATCGTGTTGTAAGGCAGTTTGAAGAAAGAGTTGCAATAAATATGCGTGTCCAGGGAACTGCTGCAGATATGATAAAGCTTGCAATGATAAACATTCATAAAGCGCTTGAGCAGAGAAAAGCAAAAACTAAAATGGTCTTGCAAGTGCATGATGAATTGGTCTTTGATGCTCACAAAGATGAAGTTGATGATCTCCGGCCATTGATAAAAGAATTGATGGAGAATGCTCTTCCACTTAATGTTCCTGTTGTTGTTGATACAGGAGTTGGAGAGAATTGGCTTAATGCGCATTAAAAACAATAGACCACGGATAACACAGATTACACTGATTCACACGGATTAAAGTCATGCTTCATGAAGAAATTACAAGTCAAATTATTAAAGCATTTTATAAAGTGAATAATGTTCTAGGTTTTGGATTTTTGGAGAAGGTTTATGAAAATGCCATGAAGTTAGAATTAATTAAAATGGGTTTAAAAGTTGAAAGGCAAAAAAATATTCTGGTCTATTATGAAAGTACTGAAGTAGGAAATTACTTTGCAGATTTGTTAGTGAATGAAGTAGTAATAGTCGAGTTAAAAGCTGCGGAAAGTCTATGTGAAGAACACGAAGCTCAATTAATAAATTACTTAAAAGCCACAAATATTGAAGTTGGTTTATTACTGAACTTTGGTAAAAAAGCAGAATTCAGGAGAAAAATATTTACTAATGATCGAAAGAATAATCCGTGAAAATCTGTGTCATCAGTGTAATCCGTGTTCCATTTCTCTTATGAAGATTGAGCCATCATCCATAATAAAAATTCTCATCATCAAACCACGCGGAATTGGTGACGTTGTTCTATCAACTATTCTACTTGATAATTTAAAAGCTCATTTCAAAAATGCTTCAATTGATTACCTTACAGAGCCATTCGCAAAACCTGCCGTAGAGCATTTACCTGATGTAAATAAAGTTCTTACAATAAAGAGACATGAATTTCCTTTTAAAGCTGCATTAAAGATTAGAAAGGAAAAATATGATCTGTTGATTGATTCCTGGGTTAATCCAAGAACAGCTTTAATAACTTTTTTATCTCGAGTGAAATACAGAGTTGGTTATGCTTACAGGGGAAGGAAATATGCTTATAACATTTTAGCAACTTCGGGGAGAGGTGGAGATCATCATTCGGCGGAACATAATTTAGAATTACTCAAGCCTCTTGATGTTCCTGTTATTTCAAAAAGAATTCAGTTTAATATTCCGGATATTGAAATAAAAAAGTCAAAAGAATTTCTTAATAAATTCTTAACAAAGAATAAAACAATTGTTGGAATTCTTCCTGCCGGAAGCTGGCCTTCTAAAAAATTTGATAAAGAAAGATGGGTTGACATCTGCAAAATCATAAAGGGAAAATATAATGTTGTTTTCCTTCTTCTCTGGGGACCTGGAGATAAGGAAGATGCCGAATTCATTTATCAACATTTTCCAGAAGATTCCTTAATGATTCCTGAAACTGATCTTGTTTTAATGTCTGCTTTCATAAAGCATTGCGAAATAATAATTGCAAACGATTCTGGTCCTATGCACATTGCGGTTGCTTTGGGAATTCCGGTACTTGGAATTTTTGGTCCTACTGATCCGAAAGGACACGGTCCTTATTCCCCAAACTCTGGCTATGTAATCAAGGAAGATTTGTTTTGCATTATCTGCAACAAGCTTGAATGTCCATATAATCATGAATGCATGAAAGAACTTGATGATGCAAAAATCATAGATGAGTTTGAAAGAATTGGAAGTTCATTTTTAAAACTACGGGATTTGAATTTCTCCCAGTAAAATTGATCAATTGTTTAACTGTTTAATTGCTGGAAAAAACTTTATTATAATTTCTTTAGCAAATAAACAATTTGACAATTAAACTATTTTGACAATTAAATAATTATGCAATAGATAAACCAACTTGCCTACCCTTAAATAACTATTTTCTTATATTGTATAAAAACCAAAAAAATATTTGGGCAGATTTGAAAAAAGAAGTAATCACGTTAGAATCTATAGAAACTAAAATATTCCTTATCCAAAGGCAAAAAGTAATTCTTGATAAAGACCTGGCAAAACTTTATGGAGTAGCTACGAGGGATTTAAATAAAGCTGTTTCCCGAAATATTTCAAGATTTCCTACTGATTTTATGATTCAGTTAAATCATAAAGAATTCAATAACTTGAAGTTCCAATTTGGAACATCAAGTTGGGGCGGAACCCGTAAATTACCATATGCATTTACTGAACAAGGAATAGCTATGCTTTCTTCAGTTTTGAGAAGCGAAAGAGCTGTTCAAGTGAATATTACAATAATGAGAGTATTTGTTAAGTTAAGAGAGATTTTATCAACGCATAAAGAACTTGCTCATAGATTGAAAGAACTTGAAACGAAGATAGAAACTCACGATGATCAGATAACTGCAATTTTCGAAGCTATAAATCAATTGTTAATACCACCCGAACAACCTAAAAGAAAAATTGGTTTTGAGGTTAAAGAGAAAATAACAAAATATGGTAACAGATAAAGAAATACCTTCCTGTAAAAGATTTTCAGGTTATAAGCCTTGCTTCCCTGATCATGATTGCTGGGAAAATGGATGCAAGGATAATATCTCCATCGGTGTAAAGATTTTAATAATAAATCTTGATGCAATGGGAGATGTGTTAATGACAACTGCACAGCTTCCTGCGTTAAAAAGGAAATTTCCTGATTCAACCATTTATTGGGTTACAGACAAGATTTCTGTCTCTTTATTGTATAATAATCATCTTGTAGATCATGTTTATCCTTTAGATGCTGAATCAATTTTAATTTTAAATCAAATGATATTTGATTATGTAATGAATGTTGATAAATCTCAAAGATCATGTGCGTTACTAAATTCAGTAAATGCAAAAACTAAGCTGGGTTTTGGATTAAATGAGAATGGAAAAATAATTCCTGTTAATGAAGGAGCTTATTATAATTATAAGCTTGGAATGGATGATCATTTTAAGTTCACAGTGAACCAGAGAACCGGGCAGGATTATCTTGCTGAGACTTTTGAACTTGGTTATAAAAGAGATGAATATATTTTCAACTTTACTGATGATGAGCTGCAGTTTATTAAGAATTACAAAAAAGAAGTTGGGATATCTGAAGATGATTTTGTTGTAGGATTCAATACCGGCTGCTCAAATCTTTATCCTAATAAAAAGATGACGATTGATCAGCACATTTACCTGATTGAAAAGCTTCTTGAAAAACATAAACCTGCCTTGCCGGCAGGCAGGTATAAAATTGCTTTGTTGGGTGGACCTGAAGACACTGAAAGAAATGAAAAGATTTATAATGAGTTCTGGGGAAAAATAATAAATACTCCAACGACACATGGTTTAAGAAAAGGTGCTTGCTATGAGAGTATTGCTAATGCTGTAATTACAGGAGATTCTTTTGGAATGCATTTAGCTATAGCCTTAAAAAAATATGTTATAGCATGGTTTGGGGTAAGCTGCTGGACAGAAATTGATTTGTATGACAGGGGTGTAAAATTATTCCAGAGTGATTTATTCTGCTCACCCTGCTGGAAAAAAGTTTGCCCTTATAATCTTGAATGTATCTCATTGATTGATTTGGATAGAATGATTCGCGAAGTAGAAATCTATTTTGAAAAACAACACTCTCCTGTTTCTAAATGAACCTGTTTTCCTTTGCTAAAAGAATAAACCGTCCTTTAATTCTGGATGGAGCTATGGGAAGTATGCTTCAATCCCTGAATGTAAAATCGAAAGGTTCGTTATGGATGTCTTATGCAAATATAGAATCACCGGAAAAAGTATTTGAGATTCATAAAAAATATATTGATGCAGGTGCAGATATTATAACAACAAATACTTTCAGAACAAATCCTGCAGCATTAAAAAATTTTTCTAAAATAAAACCAGAAAAGCTTGTAAAGGAAAGTGTTACATTAGCACTTAAAGCAAGAGAGAATTTACCTGTTCTAATTGCTGGTTCAAACGCACCTGCTGAAGATTGTTACCAGGAGAAAAGGACTTTATCTAAAAAAGAATTGGCATATAATCATCATAAACATATTGATCTTTTGATGACAGCAGGATGTGATTTTATTCTGAATGAAACTCAAAGTCATCTTGATGAAATTAAAATCATATCACAGTATTGCAATAAACAAAATATTCCTTTTGTAATGAGCTTCTTTTTCAGGAATGATCTCAAACTCCTTTCAGGCATAAGTTTATTTGAAGCTGTTAAATTAATTCTTAACTATGAACCTCTTGCAATCGGTTTTAATTGCATTATGCCGGAAACTTTTAAAAAAGTATTACCAAGAATTGATGAGAACTATAACTGGGGATTTTATCTCAACTGTGGAAGCGGAAATTATACAGATGAAATAATTAAATGTGGTGTTTCACCAAAAGAATATTTAAGCGAAGTTAAATCATCACTAAAGAAAAAGCCTTCATTTATAGGTTCCTGCTGTGGTTCCTCTCCAAAGCATATAAAAGAAATAAAACGATTATTTGATGGAAGAATTAAAAGTTAAAGCTCCGGCAAAGATAAATCTTGGTTTACATGTAATTTCTAAAAGGGATGATGGTTATCATAATATTGAGACTATCTTTTATCCGATAAAACTTTACGATGTTCTCACCTTTAACAAATCTAAAAGCTTCCGATTTACTTCTGACAATGAAGAGTTGAATAAATCTTCAGATAATTTAATAATCAAAGCGAAAGATCTTTTGGAAGAAGAAACAAAGCAAAAAATTAGTGTTCATATTCATCTTAAAAAAAACATCCCACTCGGCGGCGGTTTAGGTGGCGGAAGCTCAGATGCTGCAGCTGCTTTAACATCTCTTAACAATTTTATGAATTTAAATCTTGATGATATTCAGTTAAAATCTTTAGCTTTAAGATTAGGTTCTGATGTTCCCTTCTTTTTAGATCCAAAACCATGTTTTGCTTCATCAAGAGGTGAGAAACTGGAACAAAAAGATTTAAAAATTAATTATTCCATTTTGGTTATAAGCCCAGTAATTCATATTTCAACCAGATGGGCTTATAGCAATATTATTCCTAAAACTCCATCTTTTAATTTGAAAGACCTCACGCAAAAAAATCTTGATATTCCCGATAAATTATTAGAAATTCTAAAAAATGATTTTGAAAAAATTGTCTTTAAGAATTATCCGGAGATAAAAAAACTTAAAGAAGAATTATATGAACTGGGTGCTTTGTTTGTTTTGATGTCTGGTAGTGGGTCTACTTTATGGTCTCTATTTAAAGATAATTTATCTGCCGAAGAAGCTAAGATTAAACTCAGTACAAAATATTTTACTTTCCTGCAAAAGAACTAAGAATAACTTCTATTCATCAATTCAATTTATTTATTATCAATATATTAGCTAACTACACTTTCAGTTATTTCAATTATACTTCTGGATGCATTCACTCTCATACCTGCACCAAAGGGAACAGTTATTTTATCAGCAATATGACCATACATAAAATTATAAACAACCGGAATATCCAGCTTATCAACATAATCAGCTACCACTTCACCTGTAGTGAGAGTTTTCTTTTCCGAATCAGATTCATTACAATCTGTAAATGCTCCCAGTATCAGACCTGATATTTTTTTAAAAACTCCCATAAGTCTTAGTTGATTAAACATTCTGTCAACTCTATATGGTGCTTCGCTTACCTCTTCAAGTAATAATATTTTATTTCTTATATCGGGGAAATATTGTGTTCCTGCGAGAGATAAAAATGTAGCAAGATTGCCTCCAATCAATCTGCCTTTAGCAACACCTTTAACAACCGGAAATATCTTTTCATTTCCTGGAAATTCTATTCTTCCAAATTTCTTATTTGAAGTAATCAGTGTCCAGAACATTTCTTCTGTAAAAGGACTGACTGAATTATAAAGATCAACAGCAAGCATAGGACCGGCGAATGTTAATAAACCTGTTTTTTCCAGGAAAGCCATCTGCAATGCAGTTATATCGCTGTAACCAACAAATATTTTAGGATTTCTTGCTATTAATTTATAATCAATTTTATCAAGCAATCTTGGAGAACCATAACCGCCTCTTGAGCATATAACAGCTTTTACTTCTTTATCTCTAAACATTTCATGAAGATCTTCTACCCTTTGATCATCAGTTCCGGCAAGATACCCGTGAGAAGTGCTTGTATTTTTTCCAACTTTTACCTTATAACCCAAACCCTCAAGATAACTAACACCTTTCTCAATTTTAAATAAATCATTTGGTGCAGAAGCTGGTGAAATTATTCCGATTAGATCCCCCTTTTTTAATCGCTTGGGTTTTATTATATGCATTTGTATTCTAATTATTTGAAATTGAAATATAATTTAAGAGTTTCATTGAAACAACCAGGTAGTTTATTGATGTGAATCAATATTAGTTTGTTTTTTACTGCTGCATAAAATATATTGTTTTGCCAGGTAATAAAGAAGATTTAAGAATTAAGCATTTTATCATTAGTTAACATTAAGTTTACAATTTTTTAACATTTTACAATTAAGTTAGTCTAACTAGTAAAAAATTTTAATGGAATCAATAAACACAAAAAAGATACTTTATATTTGCGGTTCGATGAATCAAACAACTATGATGCATCAGATATCCAATCATCTTTCTGATTATGATTCTTATTTCTCTCCTTATTATGCTGATGGATTTGTTGGAAAAGCTGCTCAAACTCATCTTTTGGATTTCTCTGTTTTAGGTGGACAATTCAGAGAAAGAACAATAAAGTATTTAAAATCTAACAATCTTAAACTTGATTTTGCTGGTAAACTAAATGAATATGATCTTGTTTTTACCTGCAGTGATCTTGTTGTTCCTAAAAATATATTAAATAAAAAAGTAATCTTAGTTCAGGAAGGAATGACTGATCCGGAAAATTTTATTTATTACCTCGTTAAAGGTTTGGGTTTACCAAGATGGTTCGCCAGCACTTCTACAACAGGTTTATCAGATTGTTATGATAAATTTTGTATAGCCTCAGAAGGGTATAGAGATTTATTTATAAGTAAAGGTGTTAAACCCGAAAAAATTGTTGTCACAGGAATTCCTAATTTTGATAACATCAAGCAATATTCAAATAATAATTTCCCTTATAAGAATTTTGTTCTTGTTGCTACTTCCGATATGAGAGAAACTTACAAATATGAAAACAGGAAAAAGTTTATCAGGAAAGCTGTTAAAATTGCAAATGGTCGGCAGCTTATTTTTAAGCTTCATCCAAATGAATTTGTTGAAAGATCCACGCAGGAAATATATATGTACGCTCCCGGTTCCCTGGTTTATTCTCAGGGTAAAACTGAGGAGATGATCGCAAACTGTGATGTATTGATTACAAGATATTCAAGTGTTGTTTATGTTGGTCTTGCCTTGGGTAAAGAAGTTTATTCAGAATTTGATATTGATGAATTGAAAAGATTAATGCCTGTACAGAATAATGGAACTTCTTCACAAAATATAGCAATGGTTGCTGAAAAATTATTAGATACAGAAAAAGAAAAAGTATTAATTCCATTTAAGAAGAAACCCGTCTACGTTTTGAACAGGCTTCTGCAAAAAGTTAAGCAGAAGAGGAAATGGGCCAATGTTAAATCATAATATGGATTTAACAAATTGAAAGAAAAACTGAAAGAAACCAAAATTGTTACTGTGATACAGGCAAGAATCGGTTCAACAAGATTGCCAAAAAAAATATTTCTTCCTCTTGCCGGAGAACCTCTTATTTTCAGAATGTATGAAAGAGTAAAGTTTTCTGATCTTACGGGAACTGTTGTTATTGCAATTCCAAATATACCTTCGGATGATCCTATTGAACAATTTTGTAAAGAGAAAGAAATTCCGATATTTAGAGGAGATACTTATGATCTTCTTGACAGACATTATAGAGCTGCATTAAAATTTAATGCTGATGCAATAGTCAAAATTCCATCTGATTGTCCTTTGATTGATCCAAATGTAATTACAAAAGTTATTAGTTATTATTTAGATCACATAGAAAAATTTGATTATGTAAGTAATCTTCATCCTGCAACTTACCCTGATGGAAATGATGTTGAAATAATTTCTTTGCAAGCTTTGAAGCAAGCATGGATGAATGCAAAAAGAACTTTTGAGCGTGAACATACTACTCCTTATTTCTGGGAAAACCCGGATCAGTTCAGAAATGGAAATGTGAAATGGGAAACCGGGTTTGATTATTCAATGAGTCACAGATGGACTATTGATTACTATGAAGACTATCTTTTTATAAAAGCATTATATGATAAATTATATCACCAGAATCCTGCTTTTGGAATTGATGATATTCTAAACCTCATTTCTCAAAAACCGGAATTAATGAAAACTAATGAAATGTATGCAGGAGTAAACTGGTACCGAAATCACCTTAATGAATTAAAAACAGTTTCTGCTGAACAAACTAAATTAAGTTCAAGTGTAAGTTCAAGTTCAAGTCTTTGAACTTTTAACTTCCTGAACTTACACTTGAACTTGAACTAAAAAATAAATTCAGATATTCAATGCAGAAGAAAAACAAAATTGAACTTGAAAAAATAGCTTACAATGTAAGAGAGCATATTATAAGAATGTCCACTGATGGTGGATGTTTTATTGGAGCTTCCCTTTCCTGCACCGACTTAATTGTTTATCTCTATTCAAATTTCTTAAATTTAAATAAAAATAATCTTGAAGATCCAAACAGGGATTATTTGTTTTTATCAAAAGGACACGATGTTCCTGCACTCTACGGAACTTTTGCTGAGCTTGGGATAGTCGAAAGGGAAAGATTAAAAAATCACTTGAAAACAAACGATCATATTTACTGGCATCCAAACACCAATATACCTGGAATTGAATATCATTCCGGTTCATTAGGACATTTGCTTTCAGTTGCAATGGGTGTTGCTATTGATTGTAAAATGAAAAACCAATCTAACAAAATTGTTGTAATACTTGGTGATGGAGAACTTAATGAAGGAAGTATCTGGGAAGGTTTGCTTGTTGCTTCAGCATTAAAGCTGAATAACCTGATTGCAATTGTTGATAGAAATGAATTCCAGGCTAATATAAGAACTGAAGAATTAATTCCACTTGAACCTTTAACTGATAAGTTTGAAGCATTTGGATGGCAGACTTATAAATGTAACGGTCACGATTTTTCTGATCTTGAAAAAACATTTGATTCTCTCCCCTCTCAACCGGGAAAGCCTTTGGTAGTTATTGCATCAACGGTGAGAGGAAAAGGTTTGCCAAGTATTGAAGCAAGAGCAGACAGATGGTTTTGCAATTTTACCCATGATGAAGTTGAGTTGCTTTTGCAGGAACTTTATAGTAAAGAAAAAACAGAACTTACATCAGAAACATTAATAGTAAGGTAATGAATTACGAAGAAAAACTTTTAGAGCTTATCCAAAAAGATGATCGCATTATTGTAATGACGGCGGAAAACCGTGCAGTAATCAGGAATTTGCCATCTAAAGTTAAAGACAGATTTATTGATGTTGGAATTGCGGAACAAACAATGATCGGTATGGCTGCAGGATTAGCTTTAAGAGGAAGAATACCGATTGTTCATGCACTCTCAACCTTTCTTACAATGCGAGCTTTTGAATTCATAAGAACAGATGTTGGAATAGGAAAACTTCCTGTTAAACTCGTTGGAGCTGTGCCAGGTTTTCTTTCTGAAGCAAACGGACCAACGCACCAGGCAATTGAAGATATCTCAATTATGAGAGGTATTCCGGGAATGAATATCTTCTGCCCTTCAGATGAAATTGAATTGCTTAATGGATTGAAAAAAGTTATTGAAAGTCCGAATCCATTTTATATTCGTTACAACAATATGCAACCATCAGTTGAACATGAACCGGAATTTGAAATTGGCAAAGCAGAAGTTGTGTTTGAAGGAAGAGATGTTGTTATTCTTACATACGGCATTTTATTAAAACAAGCAATTGAAGCAGCAGAAATATTAAAGCTCGAGGGAAAATCGGTTGGTGTTATCAATCTTAGAACTCTTAAACCAATTGATAAAGAATTATTAAAAAAAATCTGCAAGGATTCTTTTCTTGTTGTAACGCTTGAAGATCATTTTATAACCGGGGGTTTATATTCAATCTTAAGTGAAATCTTAGTTGAAGAACAAATCATTTGCAAAGTATTACCTATTTCATTGAATAATAAATGGTTTAAACCAGTTCTTCTGCCTGATGTTCTTGAATATGAAGGATTCACAGGAGAAGCTATTTCAGAAAAAATAAACGTGGTACTTGATAAAGCAAATTACCAGACAGTTCAATATTATTTCTAATAAAAGGAAATTGAAATGCCTAACGCTGTAAAATTCAATGAGAATTATCCTGATATAAGAAAATCAGATAATCTTTATAAAAGAGCTGCTGAACTTATTCCATGTGTTACACAAACACTTGCGAAGGGACCTTCGCAGCATATTAAAGGAGTAGCACCAAAATATCTTGTTAAGGGAAAAGGTTCGCACGTTTGGGATGCTGATGGCAATGAATACATTGATTACAATATGGCAATCGGTCCCCTTTCTCTTGGTTATGCTTATGCTAAAGTTGATGATGCAATTAAAGCTCAATTGAAAGATGGAATTACTTTTTCTCTTATGCATCCTCTTGAAGTTGAAGTTGCAGAATTAATAAATGAAGTTATTCCAAATGCAGAATCTATAAGATACAGCAAGACAGGTGCTGATGTTACCTCTGCAGCAATTAGAGTTGCAAGGGCCTATACCGGAAGAGAAAAAGTTCTCTGCTGCGGTTATCATGGCTGGCACGATTGGTATATTTCTGTAACAGACAGGAATAAAGGAATTCCCGAAGGCGTAAAAGATTTAACCTTCACATTTAATTATAATGATATTCAATCAGTTATTGATTCTATAGATTCTGAAACTGCCTGTGTAATTCTTGAGCCATTTGTGTTTGAAGCACCAAAAGATAATTTCTTGCAAAAGCTCAGAGATGTTTGTGATGAGAATGGAACTCTCCTAATCTTTGATGAGATGTGGACAGGTTTCAGAATTGCTTTAGGTGGTGCACAGGAATATTTTGGCATTAATGCCGATCTTGTCTGCTTCTCAAAAGCTGTTGCTAATGGAATGCCGATCTCTATTCTTACAGGAAGAAAAGATATTATGCAGTTATTGGAAAAAGATGTTTTTTTCTTTACAACTTTTGGTGGTGAAGCTTTATCTCTTGCTGCTGCAAAAGCAACCATTAATGAGATAAGAGAAAAGAATGTCCCTGCCTATCTGTCAAAGCAAGGTAAGAAATTGAAAGATGGTTACAACCAAATTATTAATGAGCTTGGAATAGATTATTCAAATTGTATTGGCTACGATTGCAGATCAATCATTATTTTCGATCAGAATAAATCAGGACAAAATCCACTTGAGATGAAATCACTTGTTCAGCAGGAAATGATAAAGAGAGGAATTCTCTGGAGTGGATTTCACAATATGAGTTTCTCTCATTCAGATGAAGATATTGAATATACATTAAAAGCTTATCGGGATGTTCTTCCAATTTTAAAAGAAGCAGTTTATAAGCAGGATGTTAAAAATTTCCTAAAGGGAGAACCTGTTGAGCCTGTTTTCAGGAAGACGAGTAATTTTAATACAAAACCGAAAAGAGAAAAAGTTCTTGACGAGGTTAACAACAAATAATTATGGAAAACAATGAACTCTTTTCTCTCAAAGGAAAAGTTGCGGTTGTTACAGGCGCTTTAGGCTTATTAGGAAAAAATCATTGCACTGCCCTCTCTGATGCCGGAGCTAATATTGTTGTTGTTGATATAAATGAAAATGATTGTAAAAAATTTGCTGAAAGTCTGCGAACTAAAAGTATCGGAGTTGGATGCAATATTACAAATCCAAATTCTATAAAAAAATTAAGAGATCTTGTTTTAGATAAATTTGAAAAGATAGATATTCTCGTAAACAATGCTGCAAAAAATGATATGTTTGAAAATTTATCTGCTGCTGCCGAGCAATCGAAGTTTGAGAATTATCCTTTAGATCTTTGGCAAAAATCTCTTGACGTTAATGTAACAGGAACTTTCCTATGCTCTCAGATTCTTGGAAGTGAAATGGCTGAAGCCGGAAAAGGAAGCATTATTAATATTGCATCGACTTATGGTATTGTTGCACCGAATCAATCCATCTATAAAAAAGAAGATGGTACTCAGAGCTTTTATAAATCTGCTTCTTATCCGGTTACAAAAGGAGCAATAATTTCATTCACAAAATTTCTTGCAGCATACTGGGGAAATAAAGGTGTGAGAGTAAATACTCTTTCCCCTGGCGGTATTGAGGATAACCAGGACGATTATTTTGTAAACAATTATTCTAAGCTTACACCTTTAGGCAGAATGGCAAAACCGACAGATTATAAAGGAGCAATAGTTTTTCTCGCAAGTGATGCATCATCCTATATGACAGGTGCTAATCTTGTTGTTGATGGAGGATGGACAGCATGGTAATTGCATCTAAATTAAAAGAAAAAAATTTGCATCTGGCTGATAAAGCAAAGAGGATTAAGCTTGTTCTTACAGATAATGACGGAGTGTTAACAGATACTGGTGTTTTTTATTCTGACCAGGGAGAAATGCTGAAACGCTTTTCTATTCGTGATGGAATGGGAGTAGAAAGATTGCGAAATCTCTTGCAGGTTGAAACCGGAATTATCACAGGTGAATTATCGGGTTCTGTAAAGAAGAGAGCAGAAAAATTGCAGATAAAAGAATTATATCTCGGCGCAAAAAATAAAGCTCATCTTCTTAATGAAATCTTAAAAAAAAATAATCTTAAAGGAGAAAATATCGCTTTCATTGGTGATGATGTTAACGACATTGAATTAATTAAATTGGTAGGTTTAACGGCATCACCATCTGATGGGATGCTTGATGTAAGAAACATAGTAGATTATATATGTGAAGAGAAAGGAGGTCATGGTGCTTTCAGGGAATTTGCTGAATTGATAATTGCTTTACGTTCCGATTAGCTGAGATTACCTCAATTCATTTGAAGAATAAGGTTTGTAAGAGGTGGATAGTTGGAGAGCAAAAAATATAATTAAGATTTTACAAACAAATTCTGAGGGTCACAATGAATTACGAAAGAAAAATTCAAGTTGGCAACCGGTATATAGGCGATGATGAACCGGTATTTATAGTTGCTGAAATTGGAATAAACCATAATGGTTCCGTAGATATTGCAAAGAAAATGATTGAAGGTGCTTTATATGCAGGCTGCAATGCTGTAAAATTCCAGAAAAGAACTCCTGAAATATGTGTACCCAGAGATCAGTGGGACATCAAACGAGACACTCCCTGGGGACGAATGACTTACATTGATTACCGTTATAAAATGGAATTCAGTAAAGAAGAATTTGGGGATCTTGTTAGATTCTGTAATGCAAAAGGAATCCTCTGGTTTTCATCCTGCTGGGATGAGGAATCGGTTGATTTTATTGAAGACTTTGATCCTGTTTTATATAAAACTTCCTCTGCCTGTCTCACTGATGTTGATCTGCTTTTAAAGCATAGAGAATTAAATAAACCCGTAATGATGTCCACAGGAATGTCTACAAATGAAGAAATAGAATCAGCCGTTGAAATTCTTGGAACGGATAATCTCTTAATTGCACATTCAACATCATCATATCCTTGTCCGGTAGAAGAGTTGAATTTAAAAATGATCTCAACATTAAAAGAAAAATATCCTTACACTCCAATTGGCTATTCAGGTCATGAAGTAGGACTTGCACCAACATGGGCTTCGGTTGCAGTTGGTGCTTCTTTTATAGAAAGACATATTACTCTTGATCGTGCGATGTGGGGAACAGATCAGGCAGCCTCTGTTGAAATTATGGGAATGGCAAGACTTGTTTCCAACATTCGCGATATTGAAAAAGCATTGGGTGATGGCATTAAGAAAGTTTACAAAAGTGAATTAAAAAATCTGCAAAAATTAAGAAGAGTAAAAACCTCTGTTAGAGAAGTACAGAGTGTTTAGGTATAGAGGTATAGGGTATAGGGTATAGGGTATAGGGTGAAGAATATAAATTTAAAATTTTTCCTATACCCTATACCTTTATACCATATACCTAATGTAGTAAGACAGTTAGTTAGAATACTATGATCAATAATATTTTTCAGACCTTAATTGATTTTGTAGCTAATTATTTCAAAAACCTTACCTCGGCTGAAGCAATCTCAATGCTTATTATCATTTCAGCTTCAGTTTTCTTTATAATTCTTGAAAGGATTATTCCATACGACGATGGACAAAAAATAGTCCGTGAAGGTTTCTTTAATGATCTTGCTCTTTATACAATTGCACAAAGTTATATTTTGAGCATAATAATTTTTGGCTATATAATTTATTTTATAGATCATTCAACCGGTTTATCAAGATTAAAATTATTTGCAAATGTTCCGATCTTGATTCAGCTTGTATTTTTTACGATTATTCATGATCTCTACATCTATTGGATGCACAGGTGGCAGCACAATAATAAATTCCTTTGGAGAATTCACGAAGCTCATCATTCACCAAGAAAAGTTGATTGGCTTTCAGGTTCACGATCTCATGCATTTGAAATTCTAATTAATCAGACAGTAGAATTTATGCCAATAATTCTTCTCGGTTCCCCTCCGGAAGTTGTTGCATATAAAGGTGTGATTAGTGCTGTTTGGGGAATGTACATCCATTCCAATATAAAAATTAATACCGGCAGGCTGCAATTATTCATTAATGGCTCTGAAATGCACAGATGGCATCATGCAGATAAAGCTAAAGAAGCTTACAATAAAAATTTCAGTACAAAACTGGCAATTTGGGATTGGCTTTTCGGAACAGCCTACTTCCCCAATAGAAAATTTGTTCGATATTACGGGTTATCTGATATAAATTTTCCGAAAAACTACTTTAAACAATTCTTTTTTGCTTTCCGAAAATTCAGCAAATAAAATTAATATTGCTTTTCTTTTGCTTTTAAAAAGTTGTTGCTATATTAGAAGTGCTTAACCAGAGAGAGAGGCAAAAATCTATGCAAGAAACTAATGTAACAAGTATGCAAATTCCAACCGATATCATGCCTGTAATTGAAGAAATTGTTGCAGCTCATAAAGAAAAAAGAATTAAGACATTAAAATTCAGCAACCCTACAATCTGGCAAATTATTGATGAACCGGAGCCTGAAACAAAAAAAATTTATATACAAATTCTGCCAAAGAGTAAGCCTCAGTAATCTTACAATTTATATCTACCCTCAAGTTAAGAGCTAAAATCTCTATAACTCATCTTATTTTTTACCTGATTTTGTTAATGATTTCATTACAGTCAATTTATGATTTCTTAATGTTGGATCGATAAATTTGATTGCTATGAAAATAACAGACTTGGAATAATGAAAATTGCTCATATATCAGATCTGCATTTGAACACCTTCTTTAAAGATTCCAATCTTAAAAGCATTAAGCGGTTATTAAAATATTTAATTCAGGTTAAGGTTGATCATATTGTAATTACAGGTGATTTAACTGATAGTGCAAATCAAAATGATTTTGAGATTCTAATAAATCTATTCAGATCATTGAACTTATTAAGAAGTGAAAGATTATCTGTTGTAATTGGCAACCATGATATTTTTGGCGGACTTCAGACTCCTGAAGATATTTTTAGTTTTCCTGAAAAATGCAGATGTGTGGATTATAAAAAAAGTGTTGAAGAATTCATTAATTATTTTAGCGAGACTTTTGATGGTTCATCTTTTATAGATAAGGATAAAAAATTTCCTTTCTTAAAAGAGATAAACGATATACAAATAATCGGGCTTAACTCTATTGCTGAATATTCTAAAATTAAAAACCCATTTGCGTCGAATGGGAAGATCACAGAGGAAGATTTGTCTGATATAGAAAACCTTTTAAATAAAGATTATTCATCAAATAGTATAAGATTAGTATTAACCCATCATCATTTTAATAAAGTAAAATTAAAAAGATATAACCTTACTTCTGGATTCTGGCAGAAGATAGAAAAGCAAACAATGAAACTTAAAAAGAAGAAGAGAGTAATCTCCTTCTTTAAAGAAAATAATATTGATCTTGTTCTTCATGGTCATTGCCATTCAAATGTGGAATACAACCGCGATGGAGTAAGATTCTTTAATGCAGGAGCAACAATTAAAGGAAATATCCCTGAAGAGATTCAGGTCAATTTTATTAGCATAGAATCAAACAGCATTACTACAGAAACTCACAAATTGATAGCAAACTCCCCGGTAATAATCCATAGAAATATTCAGGTTAGAAACGAAAAGCCGATTGAAGAGGCGGACAAAATAAAAATTGCAGTCAACTACTGATCACTAAAACTACTAAACATTCTCAATAACATAAGAATTATAAATAAGAAAATATTCCTGATGCCATTCATTCTCCCTCAACCTTTCAGTTAATTTATAAAACCTGTTCAATTTTTCATTAGCATCAGTTTCATTATTCATAGCATTTTCTTTCTTGAAACCATTTTTATTTACTTTCCTCGTGGGAAAGTTCAGGATTACTTCTTTCTTATAAGTCATAACCTTCCTTTCAAAATAAATTCAATCTAAATTTATCTTACTAACTTTATAATAATATTAAGTAAAGGTTAAATTTTTGTTATCTAATTAAAGTTGGCGTTTATATTAGCCCATTCCTTTAAGCATTCGTTCATACTCATCATGAGTACCAATCCAAACCCATATAAAATCATTACCATCTTCTATGGACAAGGCTCTATAGTTGAGTCCGATTCTGGATGACCAAAACTTGCCGATTTTTTTGAAATGAAGGGATGGGTGGCTAGGATTTGATTTAAGTAAACTAAAATTCTCTCTTGCTATTTTCTGTACTGGTTGGGGAAGTTTATCAAAACATTTCCAAAAGCGATCAGTTGTGCGATGCATTAGAGTTTCTTGAGCTTGTCATATCCTTTTTGGTCAAAAGCTTCTTTGATGAGAAAATCAAGTTTCCCAGATTCTGAATCTTCTTTGATTTGTTCATCCCATTTCTGCCAATCCTTCTCTGAAAACCATTGCCTCAATTTAATATACTCGTCATCCGGGAGAGCCTCAATGGCTGTCTTAATCTCATTTATTTTGGACATTTATAACTCTCAATACATTCTATCATTTAAAAAAGATTCATATTGAATTTGTGTTATAAATTTGAGATTTATTATAACAAATGCAAGTCTTTTTTCAGCAGAAATATTCAAGAAGAAGGTTTGAAAACAATAAATAAAAAAGGACGCCATTTGCGTGACGTCCTTGTCGTCGAAGGGGAACAGAGAGAGAGCAAAATGATTTCGGATTTACGATTTACGATTTACGTAAATCTTTCTATCCTGTAATTTTTTAATCTTGTAATTATTTCAATAATGTCATCTTCTTTGTTATGAAAGTATTTTCACTTTGTATTGTATATATATAAACTCCGCTGGGAAGATTTGAAGCATCCCAGGTTAATTCATAAGTACCTGCATTTTTAAATCCATTAACCAGAATTTCAACCTCCTGTCCGAGTATATTATGAACTGTTAATTTAACATTAGCAGCATTTGGTAAAGCGAATTGGATTTTTGTTACCGGGTTAAATGGATTAGGATAATTCTGAGTTAAAGAAAACGACTCTGGCAGAAGGTCAATTAAATTTTCACGGACATCTGTAATTCCATATTCTGAAATTGCTGTCCAGCCTGATGTCCAGAGTGGAGCGTTAGGATCAAAGGCTCCATAATAATCAACCTGGGTAAAGAACGGATCTGCTGGTTGAATTGCACCCGGTCCTGCAGCAGGTCCACTTGGATCTGGTCTTGGATCGAGATTTTCGCTGTCATCCCTGCTGATGCTCAGCAACATAGGGTTTTCAACCAAATTATTATTAGATGTAAAATGAGACTGAACAAAATCCTGAGGTGCAATATCACTAAGTGTATTTCCATTGCCAAAACCCCAGAAGAAATTGCTTACTAACATTAACTGGTTATTCTCCAGCCTGCTTCGGCTGTCTTCACCGGATGCTAAATCTTCGACTGCTATTCCATCTTGTGAGAAATCTGTAAATATGCTGCTATAATAATATCCACCAGAGTTATCCCTGAAGATTAGTGCATGGTCATTTCCATCACCTGCAGGAAGCGGAGATGTTGTTTCACCAGCTCCAATATAAGTTGCATTTACTACTGTAGGAGTAGCATAAGGCAAGCCTGTTTCGTTATCATCACCACCATCCATTTCGGCTCCACGTCCAGCCTCTTCTGTGCCTTGAATCAAAAACCAGAATTGTCCATTTCCTCTGAAGCCCATATCCCAGTCATATCCATCATCACCACAGAAAGCAGATACTAACCATTTTGAATTTACGGTACCTCCAAACCATTCATATCCGTCATCAAAATTTGCGAAGACTTCTACATATTCAATTACAGTTTGGCTGCCAACTGCACCGCAAGTTAGACCGTTTATTTCATCACCAGGAATACCAGAGATTGAAAACCCGCCATGCCTGATGGAAACATATCTTAAAGTACCGGAATTATCGTTATCATCGCTTCCGCCAAACCTTGCATTTTCAGTTGTAGGAATTCCTTCAATCTGGTTTTCTGTTGTTGGCTGATTTGTTACTGCTCTTCCAAGAAGGATTATCCCACCCCACAATCCTCTATCGTTTGGGGTTAAATCAGAAGGATCAGAAACGTTATCCAATTCACTCGTAAAAATTATCGGGTTTTCAGCAGTACCGTCCGCAATCAACATTCCTCCTCTTCTTACAATCAATGCACTGGCTCCATCACCTGTGGTTATATTTGCTTGTTCTCTTCCTTTAATAACAGTACCGGCATCAATTGTTAATATTGCTGCAGAATCAACAAAGATCAACCCATCAAGAATATATTCCCCATTAGCCGGGCTCCAGGTAGTGTTTACTGTGATATCATTAGTAACAACTACCTGAGCACTTACTGCAAAAGAAAGAAGAAAGACTGAAAGCAGTATTAAGATCTTTTTCATAAGAAAGTCCCTCCTATATAAATGAATGTTATTAATTAAATGATTTTATAAATTATAGCTCAAACCAATCGAATAACTTATACCATACTTATATGATTGAAAGATATAATCCTGACCTTTAAACCTGTACGCCTCCTTGTACTCAGAATTAAGGATGTTCTTTACAGCAAGACTGAATGTAAGAACATCAAGAAAACTTTGACTTAAAGTGAAGTTGAGCAATGGTGCAGGTTGTTCAAAAACATCAGGAGTTACATTTGCAGAAACTTTAGATAATCGTTCCCCGAATGAATTAAAATAGAAGCCCATTACAGTACCCCATTCAATATTGCTATAAGTTAAATCAATATTTATTGTATAAGGTGACTGACCCTGTAATTGCCGTGTTGAACCAGCACTGGAATCTATACCCCTTCTTTGTTCAAGTTCCGCAGGTGAAATATCTACCAATGAATTTACAAGAGATAAATTTAATCCAATACTGAAATTCTGAGTTAGTTTTGAAATATAACCCAATCCAACTCTCATTTCGAATTCAGCACCAAGTAGAATTGCTTCATTTACATTTGTATAATTAACAATAGGGTTAGACCTTGTAGAGCCTTCAACAAATGCAATTTCAATCGGATTCTTTAATCTTTTATAAAATCCACTTACTGCAATAATTTCACCTGGATTCGTATACCATTCCCAGCGCAAATCATAATTCTCAATTAAAGTTCTTTGTAAATCAGGGTTACCGATCAATTCAACATCATTAACAAATTCTTTTGTTGAAAAAGGAGCTACTTCACGGAAGGTAGGTCTTGCTAATGTTTGAGTTGCAGCTACCCTGATATTCATTTTTTCTGAAAGGTTGTAAATGAAATTTAATGAAGGCAGCCAATCCTGTTCATCAATTTTACCTTCAGGTATATTTGGGTCGCGGCTTAATACTGAGAGATCAGTTGTTTCAACTCGAACACCGCCTATAAATTTCAAGTCCGTAAAAACAGGCAGCTCAACCATTCCATAAGTTGCAAAGATATACTGATCACCAGTGTAATTATTTTTCAGAAATGATCTGTCATGAATAATATTTCCAAAAGTGTAGCGTGTTCTGCCATCACTTAATATGGTAGTTTCTGTAATACCATTGTTTTCATTGTTAAAAAGTTCAAAAATATTTCCACCAACTTCATTAAATAAACTGTTATTAGGAGAATAAGTAAAAATAGTTTCACTGAAATCACGGTCAGAATATTGATAGTATCCGCCAAATTTGAATTTGCTGTTATATCCATTCCACTGTGTAAACGGAAGAGCAATATTTAAATTGAATGAGTTATTGTTATCTGTTAAAGACCTGAAATATCTTGAAGGATCATCGAAATTAGAACCGGTAATTGTATAGGTTGTATCCTGAGGTCTGTAAGTTGTATATGATGTAACAAGCCTGAAATCGGGCTCATCCTGGTTTGTTTGAGATAATGATGCAGACCAATCAATGTTTGAATTAAATAATGCAGTTATTAAATGCTCGCCTCTTAGCTGGTAAGATTTAATATCCCTTTCCATCCAATGAAGAACTCTGTTCACATAATCCGGCGTATTTGCTCCTTGTCCTAATTCCTGCGGCCATTTTCCAACCATATACCTGCTTGTGGATATTCCACTCTTTGAATAAAAGAAACTTCCGCCAAGCTGCTGTTCAGGACTTATATTGTATGCAAGTGTAAAAAGCCCACCCCAGTTTGATTCACTTACACCTTTGTTATCATTTAACAGAAGTAGAGGATTTAATACTTCTGATCCGAGATCGGATAGACTATATCTTCCTACTTCCCCATTTTCGTAAAATTTAAAATCGCGTTTATAAGTAAGGCTTGCTAAATAACCAACAGAAGATCCTTCTCCTGCAGGAATATTATCACCTATAGATAGTGCAAAATTGGTGTTTGCCGGAGGTGCAGATTTAGTAACATCCATTGTATTATTAAATGACTTTGATACTTCATCAAGTATTGCAGCTTTTTCGCTGTCAAAACGTGCAGCCTGTTCACTTGGAATAACAAGATTAGGATCATTAAAAACAGAAGGTAAACCTCTTGTATCATCATCAAATCCAATCCAATCGGCTCTTCCGCCATTGTATGTAAGAAAGTTGTTATTATAATTTGTCTGTGAATTGTATGAAGTACCACCGGAAAGCTTAAACGTAAATTTTTCAGGGAATGATTTAGTTCCTATATCAACTATTCCTCCACTAAAATTACCGGGCTTATCAGGCGTAAAAGTTTTAATAGTTACAATATTATCAAGAAGGTTTGTAGGGATAAGATCCAACTGGAAAGATTTTTTGTTTGGATCAGAACTTGGAAGTTCAACACCATTTAATTGAGTGCTGCTGTACCTGTCACCCAACCCTCTCACAAATACATACTTTCCATCAACTACAGAAGTGCCAACCACTTTCTTCATTGCATCGCCAACATCATCCGAGCCGCTTTTCTTAATCTGATCTGAGCCAATAGCATCGCTGACTGAATTTGATTTCTGCCGGTTCTTCAATAAAGAAGCATCGTTATCAAGAATCATTTTGGCAGTTACAACCACCTCATCCGTTTCAAAAGCTTCGGAAACTAAAGCAATATCCAGTTTTACCTGTTCACGTGGTTTTATTTCCAGATTAGTAACTGTAAATTTCGCATAGCCAACCATTGATGCTACAATATTATATATACCAGGGGTAATTGATCTGATCTGGTAATTACCTTCAATGTCACTTGCAGCACCGATGTTAGTTCCTTCAAGAAAAACATTGGCACCGATTAGTTCTTCTCCTGTTTGTGAGTCAACAATCTTACCATGTAGAGAACCATTTTCCTGGGCGAAAGTGAACTCTGAAAAAAGTACAAAAACTATAAGGCTTTTAATTATGTTTGACATAAATATGTTTGACATAAAAGATTTTTTGTAAGATTGCTGCTGCCCTCTCTGAGGCAATGAAATTTGAGAATTCTTGAACATTCTCTCTCTCCTTAATGTTAAATGATTTTTCTTCGACGAGGTAAACATAAACCCTCAATGTTAAGAGATTGTTAAGAGAATATTATAGATTTGTTAATAATGAGGGAAAATCGGTATAAGGTATATGGTATAAAGGTATAAGGTAATGGCATATGGAATTTTTCATAGCCTTAGTCTATTTAGTTAGCCAAATTGGTATGTATCCCGATTCCCGAACCAATCTTTGTCCTTCATTTGAAATTACCCAATCAATAAATTTTTTAACTTCGCCTTCAGGCTGCCTTAAAGTATAAAAATGAAGATACCTGCTGATTGGGTAAACATCTTCTATCACACTTTCTTCAGTTGGACTTATTCCATTAATATTTAAAGTCTTAACGGAATCAGTTAAATAACCAATTCCCCCATAACCTATTGCGTAAATATTTTCAGCAACAAATTTAACAATGCTTTCTGTAGTCGGTTTAATCTGAACTTCTTCGCAATATTCTTCCCCATCAAGAATATGTTCTTTAAAATAAAGATAGGTTCCCGAATTAGGATTTCGGCTTATAGGGGTTATTTCTTTATTATCCCAATTAAGTTGAGACCAGTTTTTTATTTTGCAAAGAAATATTTCTTTTAATTGTTCTGTTGAAATATTCTCAAGAGGATTTTTTAAATTCACATAAATGCTAAGTGCATCTTTAGCAATGATTGTTGACATTCCAACACTCTGATATTTATCCGCAAGAATTTTTACCTCTTCACCTTTTAATGGTCTGGATGCTGTGCAGATATCAATTGTCCCTTCTCCCAATGCTTTTATTCCGGTTGCTGTTCCGCCTCCTTCAACATAAACTGAAATAGAAGGATTGTTCCTCATATACTCTCTTGCAAGAAGATTAGTAAGATATAACATCGTATCAGAACCTTTGATTCTTATAGTCTTGTTTGAATCTGTCCTGGAACCGGAACAACTTATTAAAGAAAATGACATTATCAGCAGGAATAAAATTTTTATTTTCATCTTTTCTCTGCTATTGAACGAAGTCTTGCATTGATATATGGAGAATTACTATTCCATTCAGGTTCTTCTTCTGATACTGAAAGCAGATAACACAAATCATAAATAATATTAATATGCTGAACTGCTGCATCAAAATTCATATATTGGTTTAAATCATCAAAAGGAGTGTGATAAATATTCTCACTGTATTGTATAAACTTTTTTAGACCAACTTCCTGGGAAAGACTAACATAATCAGGGGCTTCCATAAGAAGCATAGATGGGATTCCTGCACTTGCAAAAACAATCTGATCTGAACGTGAAAACGCATCATAGTTTCTGAAACCTTCGGGTATTTGAGTAACATTAACTTTATTTGAATCTGCAACATCACTAAGAAATTCTGTTAATGTAGAATATTCAGAACCGACACCAATAATGCTTTTAAAGTTATCGAAAAGAGCAACACCATCAATGTTTATATTGGCAGCAGTTTTATATAACGGTACGGCAGGATTATCTGTATAATAAATAGAGCCTAACAATCCTTTTTCCTCTCCTGTAAGAAGAAGAAAAACAATTGATCTTTTTAGTTTTACTTCGGCTGAAAAAATTCTTGCCAGTTCAAGTAAAGCAGATACTCCTGCAGCATTATCAAAAACACCATTATAGATTGAATCCCCTTTTATCGGGTTTCCTTTTCCAAGGTGATCATAATGTGCAGAAACAATTAGGTAACTATCTTTCAAATCAGGATCAGTTCCCTCAACCATGCTAATAATATTTGAAGCAATAAAATCCCTCTCTTTAAACTCTCCTTTGAAAGAAAGTCCGCAGTTCATTTCAAAGCCAACCATATTCCCTTTTGAGTGCATTTTATAAATATCGGAAACCCTATAACCAGAATTGCTAAATAATTTTCCGGCACTTTCAGGATTAAAAAGTAAAGCGAGATTATTTGTAACTGAATAAGCAAGAGTAATATCTTCAAAAGAAAATTCACGTTTAAGCTTTTCCCAATCGGAATAAAATCCATCTATGTAGTTTGGAATAAGGATGCTTCCCCTTGCACCTCTTGATAAAGCAATCTTCTGTTTTACATCAGCATAGGAATGGATGGTTGGTTTTTCACCATCAAAAAATGAATCATCGTTTGAGGTTGGTTCACCATCTAAGAAAACAACAATCTTTCCTTCAGCATTTATCGTTTGATAATCGTTATAATCATATTCAGGAGCCACAATTCCATACCCCACAAAAACAAGTTCAAGTGGAGCAGGAATAAAAGTTTGTTCACCGGAAAAGTAAAGAAGGTAATCTTCCCATAAATCAAAATTTATTTTTTTATTAGTAGAATGCAAAACTAATTCCGAAGAAGTTAAAGGTTTTCCACCGTGCATTCTGATATTCTGAAAATAAGTGCTGTCATCTCCCAAAGGTTTCAAATTTAATTTAGTAAACTCATTTGCAAGATATTGTGCAGCTTTTTCTCCGCCGTGTTCACCTGTTCCTCTTCCTTCAAATTCATCTGAACCAAGAGTAAAAGTATGCTTTAATAAATTTTCTTTTGAAATGATATTTTGAGAAAGACCCTGCTTTGCAGTAATAGAGATAAGAAATGAAAGAAGTATTATCTTCATGAAGATTTTATTTCATAAACATTCGTCTATAAAATTAATAGAATTATCATTGCTGTACAAAATAATTAGATTTAGCTAAAGAAATTTTACTTCTCTGTACTTTTGCTCATTTAAAAAGTTAAAACCTTATCTGCTTCAACTGTCCACTTAGCAAGTTCAGCAATATTGCTGATTTCAGCGCCTTCAAGAAGCGGTAAATTTTTTATTCCTCTTGCTTCAGCACAAGTGCCGCAGGCTTTTACATTGCCACCCTTATTTAAAACTGCTTTCATCATTCTTTCACTATTATAATAACCGTTTGGTGTATTTTGATTTGGCAAAACACAACCAACAGCATCCGCCATAAGAAAAATATTAATCTCAATTTCTGAATTTTCTTTTTGCAGAGCCATTGCCATCCTTAAGGCGTTGTATGCTTTTTCTGTTCCGTAAGGTGCATCATTAATTATTATTAAGATTTTCATAGAAGATTCCTTTTTGTATTAGAGTTTTACAGGAATATTAAAAAGTTTTCCACCGGATTCAATAAAGAATTTATAAAATGATTTCCTGAAGCCATAAGGGGTTAACCACCATTTTTCAAATAGTACTTTACCAAGATGCCAGGCTTTACCCATCTTTTTCATTTTTACATCAGGATGTGGTGCCGCAAAAAAATCTCCGTAAGCAAATCCAGCTAAATTTTCTCCGGCTTCAAGCATGCAAAATCCATCGCCGCAAAAAAGGTTTTTTACCTCTTCTCCCAGAATTTTTGCAGAAATAATATCAGAAACAGTTAATGCCTGCGCATGAGCGAACACTCCTGCTTTTGGAAGTTTCATTGGTTTATCAGGATTCCAACTGCCGGGAAGTGAAATAGAATTAATATCTCCGATTGCAAATACATTTTCAATTTTTGTTTCAAGTGAATTTCTATCAACCGATATCCAGCCGCTTTCATCTGCAAGTTCGGAATTTCTTATTACAATGGGTGAAATATGTTTAGGAATAACAATAAGTAAATTATATGTTTTAGTTAAATTGGAATTGAAAGTAATTGTTTTTCCTTCAGGCTTTATTTCTGTTAATTGATGTGTTGGAAAAAAAATTATTCCTTTGTTCTCTAAAAGATCGCTTACAGATTTACCAAGCTCAGGTCCTGCAACAGGCAGTGGATGAGGTTCAGGAGTTATCAAGCTAATAGTAACTTCCTTATTAAGCCCTTTCTTTTTTATGAAATCTGATATTAACATTGCAGCTTCATAAGGAGCGCCGGGACATTTGTATGGCAGCGATTCAATTGCAATAATTATTTCCCCTGATTGAATTTTGTGAAGTTCATCTTTTAGTTTTTGTGCGCCATCAAAAGAATAAAAATTATGAATACCATATTGACTGCTGCTTAAATATTTATTTTCTAATTCTGTTCCAAGTGCGATTATTAAATAATCATAACTTATTTCATTATTTTCTGTTTGAATCTTTTTCCCTGAGGTATCAATCTGTTTTACTTCTTCGTAAATTATTTTAACACCCTTATTAACCAAACTGCTTAATGGTGCACTTATTTTTTCAGCTTTTCTTAAACCAACCATTAACCACAGATAAGATGCAGCGAGGGTATGAATTTTATTTCTTTCTATTAATGTTATTGAACTGCGGGAAGGAAGCTTTCTTCTTAAGTTATTTGCAGCCACAATTCCCCCAATACCGCCGCCAAGTATTACTATCTTTTTGTCCATCATTTTACTCTGTTAATTATTTTTAAAATATTAAACTTCGACAGGAAACCCTGCTGTACGCCAATAATTAATATCTTCTTTCATTATTCTGACTTTAAAACCTTTGGAGGTTAATAACTTTGCAGCTTCACCGGAAAGAACACAGTAAGGACCTCTGCAATAGGCTACAATATCTTTTTTCTTTGGGAACTTTAAATTTTCTTCAGTTAGTTCTTTTAGTGTAAATGATATTGCCCCGGCTATGTGACCGGCTGAATATTCCTCTTTTGGCCGAACATCAATTAATGTTACGTTATTTTCTTTCAATCTTTGAAGCAGTTCATCGGCAGAAATTTCTTCAAGGGCATTTCTTTCTTCAAAGAATAATTTTGCTGTTTCTCTTATTTCAGCAGCATTAACTTCGGCAAGAGACCGCAGGCTTCTCCAGCATTTTATTACTTCATCCCCGGAAATTTTATATAAAACTTTTACACCTTCTTTTCTTGATTTTACAATTTTTGTGCTTTTCAATATCTGAAGATGACGTGAGGTATTGGCAAAATTCATATTAGTTTCTTTTGAAATTGTATCAACATCTTTTTCGCTCTGTGAAAGGATATCAATTATTTCCAACCTTTTGGGACTGGAAAATGCGTTTGCAATTTTTGCAAACTGCTGAAATGTTAAATCCTTAAATTCTCTGCCTGTCATATAAATCTCGTAATTTGGTAAAAATTCATATTAATTATTCAATTAAACAATTGAATAATAGATAATATCTTTGAAATTGTCAAGGGAATCGCAAGATTTAAATAAGCAATTTAGGTAGAGTTGTGGATTTGATCTTTACCCCAGATGCCAAACCAGATTGTTCCAATAAGTCCACAAATAAAAGCTGTAAAAAAAATTGTAAATGGTGAAATATTCCAGAGGAATGCACTGCTGAATGCTGCAATTGAAACTACTATATCCCGAAGAAGATAATAAGTGCCAAAAGTTTCAGCTTTAGCATCATCAGGAGCTAAATCCATTATTAAAGATTTTCTTGTTGGTTCTCCGAATTCTTTTAGCCCCCTGATAATAAAAGCGGCAACTAAAGCTATAAATGATCTTGAAAAATAAATTATTAAAGGGAAAATTGTAAAGAAAATAAAAGTTATAAATATGAAAGGTTTTTTATAGTATTTATCTGCAAAATAAGCTACAGGAATATAAACAAGCATGGCTGTAATCATCTCAATTACTGTTAATATTCCAAAATCAAATGCTGTTATTCCAATATTATTTACCACCCATACAACTACAAAAGCATAAGGTATCTGCTCTGCAAATCTTATTAATATGTCTGAGATTAATAAATTCCTTAAAGCAGGGTTAAAACTTTTTAATCCTTTAAAATCTTTTAAGCTGGTCTTAAGTTTAACAGTTTCATCTTTCATCAAAAAATAAATTACCAGAATTGATGCTGAACCGAGTATAAAAGCGACAATAAAAGAAATTCTAATACCGGCAGTTGTGCCGTATAAAGAAATAATTATTCCGCCAAGCAATGGACCGAGCGACATTGGAATTCTTCTTACTAAAGAATGAATTGTAACTCCCATTGCTCGCTTATTTACAGGTACTGCTTTGGAAATTAAACTCATTACCGGCGGTAATGAAACTGCACTCCAGGAAATAAATAATACTGAACCCAGTAGTACAGCCTGCCAGGATTGAAAAATTATTACTATCAGATAACCAGTCATTGCAATCATCGTAAATAAAATCAGTGCTTTTTTATATCCTATCTTATCACTTAAATAGCCTCCCGGGAATGAATAGAGGGCGCTGAGAAGATTATCTAATGCGTTTAGAAATCCCACAGCTAAATTAGAACCGCCGATTGCAAGAATATATAAAGGAAGGAAACGTTCAGCCATTTTTTCCCCGATTCCAATTAATATAACCATAATTATCATAGCGGTTATATTTTTATTGATTCCGAAGAAACTTAGTAATCTTATATTTAATGGAACCGAATGTTTCATGTTAAAGAATGATAAACTATTTGCTTACATTAGTGTTAATACTTTAATTGATATTAAAAATACAATAATTAATATTCTTTAATTTTGAAATGAAAAACGGCGCGGGAGGTATTGCAATCCCTAAAATTTCTTTTTTATAATCTCACTACCCCATTCTTTTATTTTCTCTTTTATCTGATCTCTTATCTTTCTGGTTCCTTCAAGTTTTTCTTCATAGGTTCCCTGCAAAGCAGAAGGATCAGGAAAGCTCCAGTGGATTTTCTCTGCAACCCCGGGAAAGACCGGGCATTTTTCTGCAGAAGATTCATCGCAAACAGTTATAACATATCTAAACAATTTTCCTTTCTGATAATAATCGAAAACAGATTTTGTTTTATTGCCCGATATATCAATCCCAATCTCCTTCATTGCATCAACAACTATCGGATTAAGTTTTCCGGGTTCAAGCCCTGCACTCTCTGCTTCAAACTTATCAGGGAAATAATGATTAAGAAATGCTTCAGACATCTGGCTGCGTGCACTGTTATGAACACAAACAAAAAGGGTCTTAATTTTTTCCATAAGATTTTTTAGAAAATAAATTCTTTAATAATAAAACTTAAGTATTCTTTTTATTTCTCTTGTTAAGAAATTGTTAATTCATACGCAGAGATTATTTTACTTTTCTTTATCTGTAATTCCCCTGATTATTCTTGTATCCGATATTTCTGTTGAACAAACATCGGGTGCTTTTATATCAGCCGGGGCAACCTGGCTGCCAAAATATTTTTTCTGGAAAAAGAGTGCAACGTTTACAAGTGCTATTAAAACCGGGACTTCAACCAAAGGACCAATTACTGCTGCAAATGCTTCGCCGCTGTTTATACCGAATACTGCAATTGCAACTGCAATGGCTAATTCAAAATTATTGCTCGCAGCAGTAAAAGAAAGTGTAGTTGTCTTTGAATAATCTGCACCAACTTTTCTCCCCATATAAAAAGAAACAAAAAACATTATTAAAAAATAAAAGACTAAAGGTATCGCGATTCGTACAACGTCCAAAGGAATTTTAACAATGTATTCTCCCTTAAGTGAAAACATCACCAGGATCGTAAATAGCAATGCAATTAAAGTTATCGGACTAATTCTCGGGATAAATTTCTTTTCATACCATTCTTTTGATTTTACTTTAAGCATTGCAAAACGTGTAATCATTCCTGCAAAAAATGGAATGCCGAGATAAATAAAAACACTCTCCGCTATCTGCCCGATTGTTATATCAACTGCAAAAGTTTGAAGTCCGAGCCACTCAGGAAGAATTGTTAAAAAAACGTAAGCATAAAGAGAAAAGAATAACACCTGGAATATAGAATTGAATGCTACAAGGCCTGCCGCATATTCTGTATCTCCTTTTGCAAGTTCATTCCATACAATTACCATTGCAATACATCGTGCAAGTCCTATAATTATTAATCCAGCCATATACTCAGGGTAATCCTGTAGAAAAATTACAGCTAAAGAAAACATCAGCACCGGACCGATAATCCAGTTTTGAATTAATGAGAGTGAAAGGATTTTTATATTTTTAAAAACCCGGGGCAGCTCTTCATATTTTACTTTTGCAAGAGGGGGATACATCATAAGAATTAAACCAACTGCAATTGGAATGTTAGTGGTTCCGCTTTGGAATGAATTCCAGAAATCAACAACTCCCGGAAACATATAACCTGAGAAAACTCCTGCAAACATTGTAAGAAAAATCCATAGGGTTAAATATTTATCAAGAAATGATAATTTTTTTATTCGATCAGCCAATTAAAATTCTTTCTCTATTTATTATTCTGTTCAATTTCTTGCGCTGTTATGAACACAGACAAATAAGATTTTTAATTTCTTTATAATAGTCATTGCTTCGTTAAATATCGAAATCAAACAATAAATTTATTTTCCACAAACAATATTTCTGTCCACAGTTAAAACTTTCTGCTTATCACGGATTATAGTTTTCTCATCCGAAATCCAAAAATCGAGACTGCTAAAGATTGTTGAAACACGCCGGTCATCCGGATCAGGATTTACATGATAATTCACCCACTTCCCCTCCTTTTCTTCAATAATAAAGCCTTCTTCTTTTAATATGCTTAAATGTTTGGAAACAGTTGAAGCAGCTAACTCCAATACATCTGTTATTTCACAAACACAGAGTGGTTTTGTTTGAAGCATTTTAAGAATTCTGAGCCTGTTAGAATCAGAAAGGGCTTTGAAGAGTTTTGTTTTATTTTTAATTGCAGTTATCATATTATCATTTCGTCAACTGACGAAATATATCTGGAACCAGATTGATTGTCAATTTATTTTTCTGTTATATAAAAGATCTTAGCAGAGAATAAATGCAGATTATTTCATAATTTCAATTGGATTTTATTTAACAACAATCGAAAAAAATAAATGGAAACAGATTTAAAGCTCGCAGTATTGATTGACGGAGATAACATTCCTTCTGCTCATGTAAAAGAAATGATGGAAGAAATTGCTAAATACGGCAATCCAACTATCAAAAGAATTTATGCAGACTGGACTAAACCAAATCCCACCAAATGGAAAAATATCCTCCTGGTAAATGCCATAACTCCGATTCAGCAGTACAGCTACACTGCCGGGAAGAATGCAACAGATTCAGCAATGATAATTGATGCAATGGATATTTTATATTCTGAAAAAGTTAATGGCTTTTGCCTGGTTTCCAGCGATAGTGATTTTACAAGGCTTGCAACAAGACTTCGTGAAGCAGGAATGAAAGTTTTTGGCATCGGGGAAAAGAAAACTCCGGAACCATTTATTGCTGCCTGCGATAAATTTATTTACATAGAAATTTTGAGAAGTAAAACTGATGATTCCTCCTTTGGTGAAGAATCCGATATTTCCAAAGAGAAGACTGCTAAGAGAAACGAAATCGAAAAGATTACTCCAGTTGTTATTAAATTAATTTCGTCAACAATATCAGATCTTGCCGATGAGGATGGTTGGGCATTTTTAGGCGATGTTGGAAATCTTCTTCAAAAGAAGCAGCCGAATTTTGATCCGAGAAATTATGGGTTTCAGAAGCTTACTCCACTTATCAAATCAATTAATAAATTTGAAATTACTGAAAATCAAAAAGGAAGATTTAAATTGATTTATGTGAGAAATAAAAAATAATTGTCTCACACTCAGAGATTGTCTTATAAGTCTGAATTTGTAAGTCTTAGCTTTGTCGAAGACTGACATTTTTTAGTGGAGGCACACTTCGACAGAGTTTATCCTGAGTTTAACGAAGGACTCAGTGTAACATAAAAAATTACTTTTGAAACAACCTCATTTAGTATTAATCTTTTTTATAAAAAATATCAACTAAGGAAAATATTATGAAGATGATTAAAAGTATTCCTGCTCTTCCGGTTATTGATATTAAAAAGGCAACTGATTTTTACAAAACAAAATTAGGATTTTCTGTCCCTCATCAGGATGAAGGTTTTGCAATTGTAACTCGTGATAATGTTGAAATACATCTTTGGGCTTCTAATGATGAAAGTTGGAGAGATTATGGTGAAAAGATTTTAACACGACCAATAATCAGTGGTGCAGAAAGTTTTTTAGCTGGTACTGCAAGCTGCCGGATTGAAGTTAATGGAATAGATGAACTATACGAGGAATATAAAAAACAGGATGTGCTGCACAACCCGGAAACAGTTGTTACAAAAGAGCCATGGGGAACACAGGAGTTCCATGTTGTAGATCTTCATCGCAACTTACTGACATTTTATGAATGGGTAAGTTAAATGAAAATTAAAGCCATAATAACCGGAACGACGGGAATGGTTGGAGAAGGTGTTCTTCACGAATGCCTTAATCATCCTGATGTGGAATCTGTTCTGATAATTAACCGCAGGACGATCAATACAAACCATCCGAAACTAAAAGAGATTATTCATGATAATTTTTATGATTTTTCTGAAATTGAAGATCAGTTATCAGGATACAGTGCATGCTTTTTTTGTCTCGGGACAACTTCTGTTGGAAAGAGTGAGGAAGAATATAACAGGATAACATATTTACTTACCAAAGCATTGGCTGATACACTTGCTAAGCTAAATCCTGATATGGTTTTTTGTTATGTTTCCGGAGTAGGAACAGACACCACTGAAAAAGGAAAAGTTATGTGGGCAAGAGTAAAAGGTAAAACAGAGAATTATCTTTTGCATCTCGGCTTTAAAAAAGCTTATATGTTCCGTCCCGGAATTATACTCCCAACAAAAGGACTTAAAAATACTTTAACTCTTTACAAAGTGTTTGCTCCTTTAATACCTTTGGTAAAATTACTCTTTCCAAAATATGTCTGCACTTTGAAAGAAATTGGAATTGCAATGATAAATGCTGCAACCAAAGGATATGTGAAAGAGGTTTTGGAGGTTGGGGATATTGTTAAAACTGGCGGGTAAATAAACAGGAGATCAAAAAAAAATGACCTGATATGCTCATCATAATAATGTAATAAAGTGGCTGTATGCGACATCCACCATTGGCTTATTGCTTTCTGCATGATGCCCGGGAGGTCTCATTAAAGAAAAGACTGAGATGTAAGATTCATTCACAACGAGATCAACCGCATTTATAACTGCACCTGCGGAAAGAAGTGCCGCATTTAGTGAATCTTTAACAAGATAAGTATCTCCATCATCAAGAAGAGATCTCCCGCTTTTAATTGATTCAACAATAAAATTGTAATGAGCATTTGTATGAACACGAAGGATATTTTCCTTTGTGGCTTTTGAAGGTTTTATTATTTCTGCCTTATCAAAAAAAATTTTCTCCGTAAGTAAATTATAGATTGCCGAAACTCTTTCAGGTTTTTCAGGATGAGAAAACGGAGGTGAATGTTTTATATGTGTTTCCTCATATATCACAGCAAGATTTTTCATGATAAACTGCTAAATAAAAAAAGATTTTTTCAATAATGTAATTCTTAAGCTCACTTGAATTCTGTTCTGAATAACTGAATGGTTGAATGAATGAATGAATAAAAAATTATTTTGATTACTGGTTCAGTCATTCAATCATTCACACATTCTTTTAATATTCAGCAAGGATTTTACAGATTTCATCCTGGAATGTTCTTGCTGTTGAAGTGTTGTTTACAAAATTCTGCATCAAAATAGAGAATGCAAGAAGCTTACCGCTTCTTGAAGTAATATAACCTGAAAGAGCACTAACACCGCTTATAGTTCCGGTTTTTGCTTTCACTTTATTTTCTGCAATGCTTTCTCCCATTCGTCGTCCAAGTGTTCCATCAACTCCTGCAATCGGGAAGGATTCAATTAAGACTTCATAAAGATCAGGTTCTTCATAATACATATACTTTAATACAGCCAGCATTAACTCTGCTGAAACAAGATTGTAGTGAGACAAACCTGAACCATCAACAAGCCTGTATTTTTCAGGATTCATTCCTGCCATAGAAATTAAATTATTAATAACTTTAATCCCATTCTTTGATGTTGCGGGTTTACCAAAATATTTTTCAGCCATTGCATAAAGAACCATTTCAGCATTTAAGTTGCTGCTTACTTTATTTACACGTTTAATCACTTCAGCAAAAGGCCTTGAGAAAGTTCTTACATGAATTGCTCCATACGGAAGCCAGAAGTTATCTAAGCTTCCTTTAACTTTTATTCTCTTTCTTTCTAAAGTTTCTTTAAAGAGAGTTAGAAAATACAAGTCAGGTTTGAAGACATTCAAACTAATTGGTTTTTCTTCTCCGCTTATATGAGTCCGTTTATTTATTTTACCAACAGCAATGATCGTATTCTTTTTATTCATCCAGTCTCTTGAAATAAAGTAGGAATTATCCTCACCCGGCGGGATAGTCAATGTTTCATTATAAATTTCAAAATAATCTGAATGAGGATTCAGAATAACCTGTGCTTTTTTTCCAACCTCCATCCCCAGAAGAAAAACATCAACGGAATTTAAATTTATATTGAGGGAAGATAGATAAGGTGCGTCTGTTGAAGGATCATCATCCCACATCCAGCCTTCTCCCCAATACATTGTATCCATTCTTGATACATCGGCAAACAGGTTTCCATTTATTTCTTTTATGCCAAGCGAATCAATTGCATCAACAAAATAATCAAGATCATAAATGGAGAAGTCAGGATCAAAACCACCGACAACATAAATGTCTCCATTAAGAATTCCGTCTTCAATTTCACCTTTATAATAAAGTGTGGTTTCAAAATAATAATCGGGACCAAGAAAAAATAAACCTGCTGATGAAGTTAAAATTTTTATATTTGATGCCGGATGCATCAGGTATTTATTATTTTTTTGATAGACGATCTTGTTTCCGGTTAAATCATAAACATCAACAGAAGCAAGAGTTGATTCAAAGAAATTTTTAGAGAGAAGATTATCAAGCTTTTCGGCAATTGAATTTTTATCCTGGGGAAAGATTATTAAAGAGATTAGTAAGAAAATAATCGGTATAATTTTTTTCATGCATCAAAATCCTCTAATTCTGAAAAGCTATACAAGGATCAAACTGCATTAATATACAAACTTTTTTTTATCTCTTATGTGAAGTTAGTATCAGGAGAAATTCCTATTCCAAACAGATTAAAAGCATTGTTTGATGTTATTCTCGCAACATCTTCCACAGAAACTTTATGAAGTTCTGCAATTTTTTCTGCAACAAGCTTAACATGAAAAGGTTCATTTCTTTTTCCGCGGTGAGGAACAGGGGTCATAAAAGGAGAATCGGTTTCAAGAAGAAGATGAGGTAATCCTATATTTGAAAGTGTCTCACGGAGTGAATCTGCTTTTTTGAAAGTTATATTTCCAGTGAAAGAGAGAAAGAACTTCATACTGATTAAATCTTTTGCATCAGACAATGTACCATTGAAGCAATGAAACTGTGCTTTTAATCCGCTTTTGGAATATTCTTTTGCAATCATTAAAACATCTTCATCAGATTCACGGTTATGAACTACAACAGGAAGATTTAATTTTAAAGCAAGCTCTATTTGAGATCGAAAAGCTTCAATCTGTTTTTCTTTTGGTGAGAAGTCGTAATAATAATCGAGACCAATTTCACCGATTGCAACTACTTTTGGATGTTGTGCTAAGTCTTCAATTACTTTCAGGTTATCATTTGTCCATTCTTTAGTTTCGTGTGGATGAACTCCTATAGTTGCATAAATCATTTCATATTTGTCTGCAAGAGCTAAAGTTTGTTTGGTTGTTTCAATATCAGTTGCAGGAACAATAATATAATCCACGCCTGAAGATTTAGCTCTTTCAATTACTTCGTCAAGATCTTCAGAAAAATTCGGGTAAAATAAATGCGCATGTGTATCTATAAACATAAAACCCTCAAAATACAAGAATGAATGAATGTTTGAATGACTGAATGATCCATTCAATGGTTATTGAAAATTGAATATTGAGCATTGATAATTTTAGAATTCAAAAAAATGTTCAACATTCAATGCTCAATTTTCAATTATTACATTTCTTGCAGAAACCTATTAAAAAATTAATTCCAAACTTAACGCATAATTTCTAATGGGTTCAAGGTTGCCGATTAATTCTACATAATTATAATTCAAAACATTGTTTGCATTAAGAAAAACTTTTAAAGGAATATCTCCCAAATTAAAATTAATTCCAGCTCTTAAATCAAGGACAAAAACTTCAACCCTCAATTCACCATCCGGAATTAATCCAAGATTAATTAATTCTTCATCAATTTCTTCAACGCGACTCCAATATCTGAAATCAGCACCTGATAAAAAATTTCCTAAACTAAAATCTATTCCGCTGTTCAAGGTATGTCTCGGACGATATTTAAGAGCTTTCTTTTCTTCAATATCTCTTGCCCAAAGATAAGAATAGCTTAATGAGATATTTGTGTTAATTTCTTTTAAATCAATTACGGATTGAAATTCAAAGCCTTGTATTCTTGCTCTTGTAACATTGTTAAAAATTATCAATCCATCTGATGGATCAATTCCAGGCTCAATAAAATCATAAAACTCACTATGGAAAAGAGCGAGATCAAAAGTAACCGGATTAAATGCTTTATAGTTTATTCCGGCTTCAATTGTAAAATTTGTTTCAGATTTAAGATTTGGATTTGGCTTAACAGTAATTCCGCTTGCAGTTGTTGAAGTAAAAGCTTCAGCAGGAGTTGGTGCTCTGAAACCTGTACCGAGTGATGTTCTGAAAATTAAATCATCAGAGAATTTATAATTTAATCCGAATTTAGGCGAGAAAGCATTACTCCCATTAAGAGTATCAAGCTTGTTGTAATCATATCTCAATCCTAAAGAAGCAATTAAAGGGAAATCAAATCTCCAATCAGCCTGAGAATAAGCACCAAAACTTAAAGAGTTTGGATTTCCAAAAAGAGTTGAGTTAACCTGGGCATTAGAAGCTTCAATTCCTGAGACTATTATTATAGAATTTGATAGGCTGGAATTTAATTGAATCTCGCCACGAAAAAGATTGGTGGTTGAACTATTATTGGGAGTTGCTCCATCTTCCCAATCTGTATAATAGTAACTTCCTTTAGCGTTTAACAAAATTTTATTATTAATTATATGCTTATATATTGCACCAAACATATGCCTGTTTGCATTCACAACCTGTCCAATGTCACTCTGAGGAGGAACAAGTGCATTTCTTGAATTTCTCCAGTAAACAAAATTCCCGCTTTTTTTTGTAAAGATATTTGCAAGTAGCATTAAAGAAGATCTTGATGAGAATTTCAAATCACTCTTTATGAAGCCAATATACCTTTTAGAAAAATTATTTTGCCTGTAACCGAGATCCTCCAGTCTTGAAAATGAGGCTGTTATTCCAAAGTTATTAAAAGTATTTGCATAAGAAATTATTTGTCCGTTAAACATTCTGTATTCACCTGACCAATCCCATTCATCGTGAGAAGGTTTATCATAAGCACCAACATAAGATTTTAAGTAAATGAATTGCTCATCTGAAATTTTTCTTGTAATAAGATTTACAACTCCACCAATTGCAGTTGAACCGTATAAAGAACTTGCAGCACCTTTAATAATTTCAACTCTGTCAAGGATAAACAAAGGAATTACTTCCCAGATAGTTTCACCAGTATCGCCTGTATAAAATGGAAGTCCGTCAATTGCAAGAAGAACTCTCGACCCGGCCCCCCTGCTGTAACCGCTTGAACCTCTAATGCTGATCTGGTCGTCAGTCATATTAATTCCGGGGACATATCTTAAAGCATCTTCAAGATTATTAAAATTTTTTTGTGCTAGTAATTCTGCACCAAGAACTTCTACACTTACTGGAAGCTCAGAAATTCTTTGTTCATATTTTCCAGCAGTTACAATCACTTGTTCTGTCTCAACAGGGTTTTCCATCAATGCAACATCAACTGTAATAAATTTATTTACCAATACTACCTTTACTCTTTCCGATTCATAACCGATAATTGAAAATTCAAGATTGTAAACACCCTGAGGAAGATTTTCAATTATATATTCTCCATTAAGATCTGTTGCTGAACCTTTACTTGTCTCAAGAATAATTACATTAACATTTGGGAGAGGATTATTTAAAGAATCAGTAACCTTTCCCGAAACAGAAAAAGTTTGGGAGAAAGATATTGTTGAATAAAAAATTCCTGTTATCAGGGTGTATAAAATCTTATTTAATAGTGTTGTATTCATTCAATATAAAGTTCTCTTAAAAAGTTCAAGAGCAAGTTCAAGAACGAATAAGTAAAAAGTTACTTGAACTTTAAACTTGAACTTGAACTTCTTCAATTCCCTCCCGGCGGCTGTGGAGGCGGATTATTGAAATCGCTAACAATATTAATATTATCAACAAAAGTATTTTCAGGAATATGAAGAGTTCCCGGTTTTGTTGTATCGCCGACATTATAATAAAGACCAACAACAAACCAATCTCCCCTAATTAAAGAAACAGTTTGAGTTGATGATTGAGCAACTGCAACATAGGCATAATCACCAGGTTGGAAAAGTCCTGTTCCGGGTAAAACTGATGAATCTTTGGAACTAAAGGAAAATCCATTTGTGCCGAAAGGTATTTCTGAGCTGACAAAACGAATATTCTGCAATGAAAAATCTGATGATGAAATTAATGGATCTTTGAATACAACAAGGTGAGTTCGTATAACACTATCAGGCCATTGCCCGAAGAAAGTAATCTTTCCAGCAAACCCTGCTTCGCCAGGCTGCGGTTCAATTCCACCATTACATCCGTATAAAATCAGGATAATAAATGATGAGATTAAAAGTTTGACCATTATTCAACTTCGCCAATTAAATAAGATCTTTCTCCAAGTTCATTTGCAATTCTAATAACTTCATTTTGATTTTCTTTACTCACAATTGCAATCAAACCAATTCCAAGATTAAAAACTTTTCTCATCTCTTCATCAGAAATTTTCCCTGTCTGCTGAATAAGTTTAAAGATTGGGAGAACTTCCCAGCTATCCCAGAATATTTTCAGACTTAAACCTTGAGGAAGAATTCTAATTGTGTTTCCAACAATTCCTCCTCCTGTAATATGAGATAAACCTTTCACTTCAATTTTTTCCTTTAAAGTAATGATAAGTTTAAGATATGATTTATGAATCCTTAAAAGTTCTTCCCCTAATGTTGAATTAAGTTCTGTTATTTTTTCTTCAGATATGAATTTAGAGAGAAGAACTTTCCTTGCAAGTGAATATCCGTTTGTATGAAGTCCGTTTGATTTAAAACCAATCAAGACATCACCTTTCTTAATTGATTTTCCATCAATAATATTTTTCTTGTCAACAATTCCAACAATTGTTCCCGACATATCATATTCTTTTTCATTATAAAGTCCCGGCATCTCAGCAGTTTCGCCGCCAATTAAAGCACAGCCGTTCTCTTTACAGGCAATTGAAAATCCTTCTATAATACTTGAAGCAACATTAGGATTGAGTTTTCCAAACGCGAGATAATCTAAAAAGAAAAGAGGTTTAGCTCCGCAAACCGCAATATCATTTACACAGTGATTTACTAAATCCTGACCAACTGTATTGTGAGTATTCATTGCAAAAGCAATTTTTAGTTTTGTACCTACTCCATCAACACTTGAGACTAAAACAGGTTCTGAATAATCTGAAAGATTTAATTTATAAAAAGCACCAAAAAGTCCGATATCGGAAAGTACATTACTATTAAATGTTGATTTGGCAAATTTTTTAATCCGCTTAACTGTTTCGTCACCGGCTTCAATATCAACCCCCGCAGATTTATATGTATTGTCCAATTTCCCTCTAAGAATTTATTGAGATGTTAAAATTTAGTATTAAATGAAAACTTTAACAAAGATGGATTGAGATAGGTTTATCACTTGTAGCTGATCAAATTAATAATGAAAAATTCCTAATACTTCAAAAGATAATTCCTTTTACAACACCTGAAAGGTTTTGTTTCTTTTAATTTTATGCAAGATTAAATTAACTCAGTAATCATAAAACAAAGATTTGCGATTCAAAAAAGCATCATTATTAGAGGGGATTTTTTATATATTTGCGTATCCTAAAACTCTATAATTTACTATGATTCAGGAACTTAACGAACGCGAAAAAACAATATTAAGACACGTAATTCAGCAGTTTATTTTAACCGCTTCTCCTGTCGGGTCGCGTAATATTACAAAGAAATATGAAGTAGGACTTTCCCCTGCTTCCGTAAGGAATATTATGTCTGATCTTGAAGAAGCCGGATTTATTGATCATCCTCATACTTCTGCAGGAAGAATTCCAACTGATAAAGGTTACAGACTTTATGTTGATTCATTGATGGATATTCAGCAGTTAAAAAATTCTGAAAAAGTTTTTATTAAAGAAAAACTTGAGGAAGGTATTGAAACTGATGATATATTAAGAATCAGTTCAACTCTCTTAACTAAAATAACAAAACAGCTTGCCTGTGTAACTTATCCAAAACTTGAAACGGGTATACTGGAAAAGATTCAGCTTGTTTCACTTTCATCAACAAGAATTCTTGTTGTTATCAGTATTAAATCAGGGCTTGTTAAAACAATTACTTTGGAACTTTCATCAGAAATTGAATCTTCCAAAATTGAACCTGTACAAAATCTTTTAAATGAAAGACTCGCGGGGTTAACTTTTAATGAAATCAGGAAAACTTTTAATGAAAGATTCAAAGATTTAATTGATGATGAAGATCATTCTGTAATCAGGCTTTTTTATGATTCTGTTGATAAAATTTTTAAAGATGTTTCCCGGAAAGAAAATATTGTTATATCCGGCGCCAGAAATATTATAAAGCAGCCAGAGTTTGATAACCCGGAGAGATTTCAAAGTATAATAGAGTTGATTGAAGACAAAGATATCATAGTTCACATCCTGGAAAAATCGGGAGAGAATGATGAAATTTTCATTTCAATTGGAAGTGAGAATGAAGATATTAAGCTTAATGAGTATAGCTTTATTACTAAAGAATATAAATTCGGTGAGACGAATGGAACACTTGGAATCATAGGTCCTAAAAGAATGGAATACTCAAAAATAGTTTCGATTGTAAATTATATGTCTAAAATGATTTCTGAAATGCTAACAAGTTCAAAATAAGGAGTGATAGAAATGGATTCTGAAGAAAATAAAAAAATGAATATGAAAGATAAACAGCAATCTGAAGAAGAAATTAAAAAAGATGAAAATGAAAAAGCTGCGCCTGAAATTCAGAATGAAGAATCTGGCTCAGGTGAAGATAAAGATTTAAGAATTGCAAAACTTGAAAAAGAAATTGAACAGCTAAAAGATAAATTCTTAAGAAAAGCAGCGGAGTTTGAAAATTATAAAAGAAGAACTGAAAATGATCAGTTAAACCTGATTAAATATTCTGGGTTATCTTTTATCTTAAAGCTCCTTCCTGTAATGGATGATTTTGAAAGATCTCTTGAGCATATAGAAGAGGCAAAAGATATTAATGCTCTTAAAGAAGGAATAAAGCTTGTATATGAAAAGCTAAGTAAAGCACTTGATGCTGAAGGAGTAAAGAAAATAGATGCTGTAGGTAAACCTTTTGATGTAAATTTCCATGAAGCAATTATGCAAAGAAAAGATGATTCGGTTGAACCTCACACAGTTCTGGATGAAGTAGAAAAAGGTTATCTCTACAAAGACAAAGTTATAAGGCATTCAAAAGTTATTGTTAGTGAGGAATCAACTGAAGAACCTGTTGAAGGAAATAAAAGTAATTTAAATAACGATATTGAGGAATCCGGTAAATAAATTTTATGGCTAAAAGAGACTATTATGAAATTCTCGGTATTGATAGGAATTCTTCCAAAGAAGAAATAAGAAAAGCTTATCGCAAAAAGGCAATGCAATATCATCCGGATAGAAATCCCGATGATCAGACTGCTGAAGCAAAATTTAAAGAAGCTGCCGAAGCTTATGAAGTTTTGAACAATGAAGAAAAGAAAGCCAAGTATGATAGATTTGGACATGAGGGAGTAAGAAGTGGTTTCGGTTCACAAGGATTTACTGATGTAAACGATATCTTCTCTCATTTCTCAGATATATTTGGAGGCGGCGGTTCTATCTTTGAAGATTTTTTTAACACAGGTCAAAGAACAAGAAGAAGACGAACCGGCGGAACTCCGGGTTCTGATCTTAAGGTAAATCTTAAATTAACCCTTGAGGAAATTGCTGAAGGAGTTTCCAAAAAAATTAAACTAAAAAAATTAGTTAAGTGTGATTTATGCAAAGGAACCGGTGCAGAAGGTGGTACTTCAACAAAAACATGTCCGGTCTGCCAGGGTTCAGGTGAAGTAAGAACTGTTTCAAGGTCTGTATTTGGCCAGTTTGTAAATATACAACCCTGCAATAATTGTAATGGCGAAGGAACTGTTGTTGATAATCCCTGCAAAAAGTGCCGTGGTGATGGGAGATTACAGGAGGAAGTTACTGTTAACATAAATGTTCCTGCAGGAGTATATCAGAACAGCTATATGACACTGCGCGGCGAAGGTAATGCCGGAAGAAGAGATGGTCCTTCCGGTGATCTTATAGTTGTCTTTGAAGAAATTCCTCATGAATATTTTGTGCGTGATAATGATGATATTATTTATGATTTATTTATAAGTTATCCTGATGCTGTTTTAGGTTCAGAGGTTGAGGTTCCTACTTTAAAAGGTAAAGCAAAATTAAAAATAGATTCAGGAACACAGCCTGGAAAACTTCTTCGTATGAGGGATAAAGGAATTAAACATTTGAATGAATCCGGGTATGGTGATCAGCTTGTAAGAGTAAATATTGAAGTTCCGAAAAAAGTAAACTCAAAAGAGAAAGAACTATTAAAAGAGCTTGCCGAAATGCCGGGCTTTAAAAATTTTGGCAATAAAGATGAAAAGAATTTCTTTAAGAGGTTTTAGGTATATGGTATATGGTATATGGTATATGGTAAAAGATATTAAAAATTCATCTGTTAGTGCAACCTAAGTTCAAGAGCAAGTTCAAGAAAATGTATCAAGTATATGAGAAATCTGGATAAAAAAAGAAAAAAATATTTTAAACAATATTCTAAAATAACTTATACCCTATACCTTATACCTTTATACCCTATACCTTAAACAATGTTCAGGAAACTATCAATCTTAATCGGGCTTACAGAAACAGAAATAAAAATTTTGCTCTTTCTTATAACTGCTTTCTTGGTTGGATTTTCCTATAAAACTTTTTTTGTGCAGGCTGATGAAAATACTGAAAACGTATTTGATTATTTTAGAGAAGACAGTCTCTTCTTTGCAATTGAAGATAACCCAGAACAAACAGACGGTGAGAATCCGAAAGATAAGCCGGTTGATTATAAGCAGGAAGTTTTAGATTTTAATGCGAGTAATTTTAGCAGAAGTAATGGTAAAGAAACGCCTGCTGAAAAAAGTATAAACCTTAATTCTGTAAAGCTTGAAGAGCTTATTTTATTACCGGGAATTGGTAAAAAGACAGCAGAGAGAATTATTGAATTAAGAAACAAGAGAGGAAAATTTAAATCTCTCAAAGAACTTTCTGAAATCAAAGGAATTGGTGAAACAAAATTCCAGAACATTACAAAGTATCTTTATATTGAATAGATTAATTTGTGAGAATATATTTTGACTGGTTATGGCAACCATGCCGGATTTAATATAACATCATCCAAAATTCAGCTTGTTGAAATAAACTCTAAAAACTCTCAGTTTGTACTGCAAAATGTTGATGAAGTTTATTTTGATGAACGCCTGAAGCTCACTGAAGACAAAGAAACAAAAATCATCTCTGTTATTCAGGCAGCTTTTAATGAAATCCTTATCAGAAACAAAATAAATTCAAAAGCAGCATCTTTCGCATTACCTCCCGAAGTTTTTTATACTGTTCAACTTCCTTTTGATAATACACTTCTTTACCAGGATTTATTTGAAGAAATAAAATGGCAGTTTTCAATTCTTTATCCTTACGTATTTATTAATGATCTCGTGATCCAGCATATTGAAATAAAAAAGAACAGGATAATTGATCGCGATACTATTCTCGTAAGTGCTTTAAAAAGAAAATACCTCCATTGGCTGAAATATTTTTGTGAAGAGAATAATCTTAAAATAAAATTTATTGATAATTCTCATTTTGCTTCTGAAAGAGCTTTGACAGCGTCACAAAATCTGAAAGAACGAATTACATTAAGTCTTTATATAAGCAGCAGCAGTTTGTCATTTATCTTTTCACTAAATGCAAAGCCTTTCCTTTTTAAAGTCATATCATTCGATTCAGCCGGTGAAATCCCACAGTTAATTCTTAAGGAAACTTCTCCAACAGAATCTATAAATCTTAACAGATCAATGATCGATTCTTTTTATGTAACAGGTGAAGATGTTTCGAATTCCTTCGTTAATTCTTTAAATGAAAATACAGGTTTAGAGTTAAAACTCTTTAATCCCTTTGAAAATATAAATCCAGACCCGGGATTATTTGAGAATATTCATTTCTCAAGAAAATCAAGTTCTTTCTCCCCCGCTGCCGGAATAGCTTTCAGAATATCTTAGCAGCTACGTAAACCAAAACTTAAAGTTCAAGTGCAAGTTCAAAAAAATGAAAATGAGAATTATTTCAGGGGAATTTAAAAGCAGGTTGATAAATGTACCTGCTTCAGAACTAATAAGACCGATGACCGACCGTGTAAGAGAAACTCTTTTTAATCTTCTCAATAATAAAATTGATTTTGAAAATATTAAAGTGCTTGATCTTTATTCAGGGTCTGGTGCTTTGGGATTAGAATGTTTAAGCAGAGGGGCTTCGCAAGTTCATTTTGTAGAAAAGAATTTCACTATCTATAATAATCTTTTAAAGAATATAAATACTCTTGGAGCCACTGATAGGTGTATTGTTCACAAAATGGAAACATTAAAGTTTGTAAATTCATCTCCTGAAAGAGATTTTGATTTGATTCTTGCTGATCCTCCCTTCTTTAAGGATGATATTTATAATGTTGTTGAATCTGTTTTAGCAAACGAATACCTTAATTCAGAAGGAATAATGATTATAGAAAGATCAGTTCAAACAAAGCAAAAAGATATTGAGCATTTAAAAGTAGAACCATTTAAAACTATCGGCGACGCATGTCTTTACAAAGTAACATAGCTGCTCTCCTTCTCTTTTCAATCTCTGTTTTATCTACTGCTCAGGAGTTTGAAAGATCGTTAAATGGAATTCCTGTAAGTGATGTATCGGGAATTATTCCTAATATTTTTTCCGGCGGGCACAATAATATCGAGCATCAATATGTTGATATTGATAACGATGGCGATCTCGATATAATGTATTTAGACAGCGATAAAACTTATGGCTGGTATAAAAATAACGGAGATCAGTTTAATCCCAATTATGAATTATCATTCGACACAATTCCGGGAATGAAATTTTCAGATTGGTTTTTTCTTATAGATATAGATAACGATAGTGACCTGGATATTTTTACAGGTGGTGCACCCGCTCTTATTGAATTCAGAAGAAATACAGGAACAGTTAATAATCCTTTTTTTGAACTGGAGATTGATACGCTTTATGATAATGAAAATAACCTGATGTTCAGTGAGTTTGGAAGCAATCCTGTTTTTGTTGATATAGATGATGATAATGATTATGATTTCTTATCCGGTAATTCTATAGGGACGGTAACATTTTTTGAAAATATTGGAAATAACTCTTCTTTTAACTTAAAGTTTATAACAAATTTCTGGCAGAATATTTTAATTATCGGAGGTGCATTAAAAACTGATCTGCATGGTGCAAGCGCTTTGGATTTTGCAGATATAGATAATGATAATGATTACGATTTATTCTGGGGAGATTTTTTTGGCAAAAGCATTTACTTTATACAGAATAATGGAACTGCGACAATTGCTGCTATGGACACTCCTTACACTTATAGTGCATTTCCTCAAAATGAAGATAGTATCTGGACGAGCGGTTTTAACATGCCGCGTTTAGCTGATATTGATTCCGACAACGATCTCGATTTATTTGTAACTGTTTTATATGATCCTACTGTTCCTCAATCATTAATGTTTTATAGGAATCAGGGTAATGCTATCAATTCAAATTTCAATCTGGAAAATGAAAATTTTCTTAAGACATTGGATGTTGGTGGAAAAAGCTCTCCTGTATTTGTAGATATTGATGCTGACGGAGATTTGGATCTTTTTATGGGAAGTGAAAAATTTTCCAATGGCACATTACACTTTTTTGAAAATACAGGAACTGTAATCGATCCATCATTCCTTTTAATTGATTCAGTTTATTTTGGAATTGAAGGTGACTTAACTATTACACCTTCCTTTGGTGATCTCGATGGCGATGGAGATTACGATTTGCTGATAGGTGAATTCCTTGGCAAATTTTCTTTTTATGAAAATATGGGAACACAATTCTCACCCAACTTTCAATTTATCGAACAACTAAAAGATTCTTCAGGAAATCTTATAAGTGTTGGCAACTATGCACGTCCCTTTCTAATAGATATTGAGGGTGACAGTGATTTAGATCTTGTAACGGGTGGCTTTAACGGGCAGATCAGGCTTTACAGAAATGTTGGTGCACCAAACAATTATAGTTTTGTAAGGGATACTTTCTATTTCAATTTACTTGATGTTGGAGATGACAGCTCTCCATTCTTAATTGATTATGACAATGATGGGGATTATGATCTGTTTACAGGCAGTGATTCAGTTTCAATTGGTGATCTGGGTAATATTCTTTATTACAGAAATGATGGGAACAATATTAATCCTGTGTGGTCACTTATCTCTGAAAAATATTTAAACCATACTTTTGGCGGTTATGCTTTTCCATTTTTTATTGATATAGACAATGATACTGATAATGATTTATTCATTGGGAATATAAAAGGAGGAATTTATTATTTTGAAAATAAATTAGTTTCTTCTGTCAAATCTGAAACACAGCAGCCTGAAAATTTTACTTTAGAAGCATTTCCAAATCCTTTTAATAGCCTGGCAAACATTTTGGTCAGTATGAATAAGACTGAAGGAGTCACTATTTCTATTTATAATACACTTGGACAAAGAGTGAGACAATTATTTGACGGAGATCTTCAAATGGGAAAAAATAAATTTACCTGGGATGGGAAAAATGATAGAAAAAATAACCTCCCCTCCGGAACTTATTTTGTAGTTGCAAAAACTTTCGATAATTTGAAAACAATTAAATTAATCCTCTTAAAATAAAAAGGTATAATGATGAAGTTGCTAAGATACATTTTGTTTATTGTTTGCTGTTCAACTGCTATTATTGCTCAGAATCAGAATTGCGCTTTCTTATCTAATTTAAATCAATATCCTTCAATCGGATATAATGACTGCTGGGGTTACGTTGATTCACAAGGACGTGAATATGCTATATTAGGAACCCAACATGGAACATCAATAATAGAAATTACTAATCCTTATCAGCCTGTAGAAAGAGCTTTCATCCCCGGACCTCCATCATTATGGCGTGAAATGAAAACACACGGCAATTATCTTTATGTAGTTACAGAGGAAACCGGTTCAGGACAAGGATTACAAATTATAGATCTTTCTAACTTGCCAACTTCAGCAACTCTTGTTAATACAGTTGACACCTGGTTTACAAGAGCACACGAAATTTTTATAGCTGATGGATATGCTTATGTAGTAGGAACAAACGGCGGCGGCGGTATGCATATACTCGATCTTTCAAATCCGACCAATCCAACCAGAACTGCATATTATACAGCCAGCGATTACATTCATGATGTTTATGTATGGAATGACACAGTATATGCTTCTTCAGTAGAATCTTACGATCTTATAGATGTTAGTAATAAAACCAATCCACAATTAGTTAGTCAAAGCGCTGCTTTACCCGGAATTTATGCGCACAGCGGTTGGTTAACTGAAGACAAACGATATTTTATTGCCTGCGAAGAATTTGATGTTAGAGACATAACGGTTTGGGATTTACAGGACAGATCAACCTGGAGTTTGGTTGTACCTACCTTTGCTACAGCTACCAATACTCCGGTTCATAATCCTTTTGTTAAAGGAAATTTTGCTTACATATCTTATTATAATGATGGATTAGTTGTTTTAGATATTACAAATCCTGTTAATCCTGTAAAAGTCGGACAGTACGATACCTATCCCGGAACTTCAGGTACTTATACTGGTGCCTGGGGAACTTATCCTTTCTTTCCATCAGGAGCTGTTATTATATCAGATATGCAAACAGGCTTGTATGTTGTAGATTTTCTTGGAGATGGTACAATACCTGTTGAAATGACTTCTTTCTCTGCTCAGGTCTCTCAGAATGGAGTTACTCTTAATTGGGAAACAGCTACTGAGATTAATAATTATGGTTTTGAAATTGAAAGAATCGCCCATAGTCCACCCTTTGATAAAGGGGGGAAACAGGGGGGTTGGGAAGTAATTGGTTTTGTGCAAGGTTCAGGTACTACAACGCAATCAACAAAATATTCCTATGCAGATAATTCTTTAACTCTGGCAGGCAGCTATTATTATCGCTTAAAGCAGATTGATAATGATGGCACTTTCAGCTACTCAAATGAAATTAAAATTGATTTCATCCAGCCGGATGATTTTGTTTTAAGACAGAATTACCCCAATCCTTTCAACCCTTCTACAACTATAGAATTTGTACTTGGACAGGCTTCCTTTGTAAAGCTTGAGGTTTTTAATTCTCTTGGTGAGAAGGTTGCAGACTTGCTAAATGAAAATAAAGAGCAAGGATCATACAAAATAAATTTTTCCACTAATCTTCCTTCCGGTATTTACATTGCAAAGTTAGAAATCATGCCTGGCGGCAGGCAAGCAGGAAGTAAAGTTCAAACAATTAAAATGTCTTTGCTGAAGTAAGCTTAAATATCAAACCCAATTCCTTTAAGGAATTGGGTTTGTGAATTAATTGATACCCTTCTTGAAATTAAAAGAATCTCTCTCTTCTTGAAGAAAGCCAAATCGCTTTGTAAATTAAACATCAGAATAACTACACAAATAAAATGAATGTTAATAAATCATTAGTTAATCAGATTGTAAACAGAATTAAAGAAATTTGTTCTCCGGTTAAAATTATTTTATTTGGTTCTGCTGCAAAAGGGGAAATGCATGAAAACAGTGATTTGGATTTTCTTGTAATTGTTTCAAATGGTACGCATCGGCGTAAAACTGCCCAGATGATCTACAAGAATTTAATTGATGTTGGTTTTGCTGCCGATATTATTGTAGTAACTGAGGAAGATGTTGAAACTTATAAAGATTTTGACGGCACAGTTATTAAGCCTGCTCTTACAGAAGGAAATTTAATTTATGATGCTCGTTTTAACCAAATAAGAGCCGTTTGATAATTCTTTTCAGAGTCTTTCATCTCATTTCATTCTCTGCCAGACTTCCTCAATCTTAAAACCTTCTTCTATCAATCCAGATTGGAATAATTTATCATCTTCAACTCTGATCGTGAAAGAATACTTACGCCCTATCTGGTTTTCCATTTCAGGACTTAAGGCAAAGTCAATCGACTCTATATATGTATCTCCATTCATTGAGCAAGAACCACCAGCTCCTCTTTCGATTTTCCTGGTTTCTGCATTGAATTCAGTCCATATAAAATGGTCGTCCGTAATTAGCTTAATCCGACGACGGTCTTGAGGGAACTCAGTGAAATCTTTCGCACTTTCCCAATACTTGAATGAGATAAGCTGCCAGGTTCCCAAATGAGAGCTGGAACTCTTATTGGATTCTTGCTGTGCCTGCAAACTGATTGTAAGAAACAACATGACTAACACTATAACTAGTTTTTTCATAAGTTCTCCTTTTAAGTTTTGTTTTGAGTATTTCCTATAATTGAAATAAACGTCTGGATAACTCATTTTAATTATTTATAATCAGCTTTGGTTTTAAATTTTTTAATTCAACATTATCAGGCAAACCCTGCGGAAACCGTGCAAACTTTTGAATATTCTCCCAATATAATGAATCAGTATTTTCTTCATCATATTCATATCTATCCCTGTTTGATTCCCCAATTGTAGCTGGTATCCCGGTAATCAGCCAGAATGGAGCAGTGAAGATTAAGTAAACTCCGTTTGAAATAGTTGCTATAAAGCCACCAAATGTCCAAAGTCCATATTCCACAGAATTTTTTTCATCTATTTCCAGAATGCCTGTGCTGATATTTTCTTTAGGAATGATAAAAAGTGAATCAGCTAATAAGTAAACATTATTTTCATCTGATGAGATGAATTCGCCATCATATTGCAGATAAGTATCTTGCGCTATTAATGAATCCGGCCGAACAATTAATGTCATCCAACCACCGAATGATTCCTTCTGAATTTCATCTGTATTTGGAAGCCAATCTGATGGGGCATAAGTTGTAGCACATCCTGAAATTAATATTGCTGAAAAAAGAATCAGAATCAGATTACGGATATACATATTTACTACTCCAGAAAGTTTCTTCCATCTCAGCTTCAACTTGTTTGAATTGAGGTGCAAGATCTTTGAAAAATTGTTGTGGATTAAAAAACATCTCATAAACTTTTGCCGGATTTTCTTCTGCCAGCCATTCATCTCTCATCCATTCTAAGTAATATCCCTGGCTTTCTAAAAACAACTCATAGTTTTCAAAATCTTCCGGCAGCTTGTAGTGAAGAAAATACCTGTCTCCAGGAAATGTTATAAGAACTGAATCCTCATTAGTTAATAATTCTGTTACGTTACTATTATAAGCTGTGTATTTTGGGAAGGCATCAGAAGGGGGTATAATTATAGGATCAACTTCCCCTTCTAAATCTGCCAGGGCTACATAATCAATTCTCCATAATCCTTTAGTCATTCTCAACTTCACTTTAAGTGGAGATTCATTTGAAATATTTCCAAGGGAAATTATTTTTATATCTGTTGCTATTGGTCCTGTTTCTCCAACCTCATTAATCTTCTCCCATCTTCCACCTGGTTTTTGAACAAAAACTTCAATGTAACCAAGCATATCATAAGGACCTTTAAGGTTTTCTTTTAATTGACTGTTTCGCTCCAGATTCGCTAACCAGTAGCCAACGGATGAGCCCATATATGCCAGTCCCTGGTAGAATAAGAAAGTAGTTAGTAATGTTTGCCTGGAAGCTATTACCAAACCCTTATTACCAGTACTGATATTGTTAAAAGTAATTTCAATTTCTTCTTTAATTCCTAAATCATTTGAATCGGCAGAACTAAATCTTTCTACTCCATCAAAGGAACAAAGCCTCTCCGAGCAATCCCCCTCTTCACCAACTACTTCTGAAGCTCCAATTAAATTCCCTGCTTCATAAAATTTACCATCCATTGCTGCGAAAACACGAGTTCCTTTTTTCTTTGGTAAAGCGAGGACATTAGCTTTTCTTATAACATGAGTTTCATAAGCTTCATTCCTTAATTGAATCTCAAAATTTTCACTCTCAGGTTTTATTCTGAAAAGAGCATCAATATCTTTTTCTTCTAAACAAGGTGATATTGAAGAAGAGAAACCTTCTGATTGAACAATATATTCGTTCCCATTATTTGCATAAAAAGTTGGGCATGAGCCAAAACAGGCTTTAGGATTTGTAATACATACTACTGTAAATATTCCTGTTATAACTGTTGCAAATGTAAGTGCAGTTACTGCTGCAGAACTTTTAATTACATTTGTTTCCGCTAATACAACATCGTTAATTGAAAGCTTAAATTCTCCCTGGTCTATTGGCTGTCTATTCATATCCAAATGATCTCCGTTTCCAAGGACCACATTTTCTTTCTGATCAATTTTCCAATTTTCAAAAATGTAAACATCACCATTTTTCATATGCAATTTTATAAAAGGTATTTCTTTTGATGATTGAACAGCTTTAATTTCAAAACCAGTTATTCTTTCAATCCTGTTTCCAGAACAATGAGGAAGAAAGATCATACTAATTGTTAATAGAACAATTAAGATCTTGTCACCGGGAATGAATTTTAAATTTGATGTTTTGGGTTTCATAAAAATTACCTATATAAAATTATAATAGTACAGATATTCCAATTGATAAAGAGATTATTGATACAGTAGTCTCTGACTTACTTGATGTTGAATAATATTGATCTGAATAGTAATATGAATTTGAACCGCTCAGGTTCTTGTAGTTTATTTCCATTCTCATTGATAATACTGAAGAATACTTGAACTTTAGCCCTGCACCGGCATTTAAAGTTTTATAGTCAAGAGATTCAAATAAATTAGCAGAATGATAATTACTTAAGCCATAACCTAACTTTATATATGGATAGATAGTCTTACGAGGTATATAAAAAGTATAGCAAAGGTTTCCAAGTAATGAGGTTGAAGTTCCATCAAAAGAAAGATTTATATCCAGTTCTGGTTCAACTGATAAACCATTAATTATATAATATCCTACTGAAGCCCCAACCTGAAGATAAATAGAGCCATCTGAATATGAAGATTCATAAGGTTGAGAACCGCTATAGGTGGATATTTCTTTTGTTGATGAGCTAAATTTTCCCAAATTGGTATAAAAGCTAATTTCAAAATCACCCTGGTTAAAGGATTGTCTTCCCTTTATTTCTTTAACCTGCGCTGAACTTGAATAGGTGATTAAAAGTGAAATAATTAAAAAAAATATCTTTCTCATATCTCTTAATCTTTTTTATGCAAGAATAAGCAGATAAGGATCTATTGTTGTCATAGAAATGTAAAAGAGGTGTAAAAACCTTTAGGCAACTTAACTATTTATAAAAAGAGAAATTAGGTTAAGCTCTTCCCACTTTCCTTAAATCTCATTAAGTTATGAGTGTTAAACGGAAGCTTACTAAAACTTGGGCAAATGAAGAATAATAAATCTGATCTCATAAAAAAATACTTATCAAAAGTTAAATCCGCAAATAAAGAACTTACTAAGAAAGAAGCTTTTAAGGATTTATTAAACAGACTTTATGTTAATATAAAGATATTCTCAGGCTTGTTGATAAAATTACTCCCGGCTGAAAAACAATTCTAAGTACTGCCTTTATAAAAATTCATCATGTTATTAGTACAAGTACTAATACTAAAATCAGAATTTATCTTTATCTTATTTGTATTAAAAAGATTTATATAAAGAATGATCCTTGGATTATTAATAGTATTATTTCAAAGCAAAGATGAGCTTTCTGAATATATTGATTTGGTCCCGAGCATATATAACCCGATTTATATCTCCTTAATAATATTCCTGATTATTTTGATTTTGATATATATATCTTATAGATATATCTATAATCCTCTCTTAAAGAAGCATAAAAAAGAACAAGAACAGTTTGAGACTCATACAGCAAAGCTTCTTGCCCTGTTTTCTGAACTCGATCCCAATCCTATAATCCGAATTGATACTGCTGGTAGAATAGTAAGTCTTAATAAAACTGCGCAAAATATTTTCAATGAAATAAAGATTAACAAAACTAAGATTGATTCAATTCTGGATAACATTGATTTTAATATTAAAGATGTAATAAAGTCCGATAAGCAATTTATTCTTGCAAAGAAAGTAAGAGACAGGTTTTATGAAATAAACTTTCACGGTATATCATTCCTGGAGATGGCTCAACTCTATTTTTGGGATATAACATTGAAGACTGAATATGATGAGCAAATGAACAGTTACCAGCAATTGTTAAAAAATACTTCTGCTTATTTGCAGAAAACAATGGATGAAGAACGAAATAAAATTTCACAAGCACTGCACGATTCTGTAGGACAGAATCTGCTTTTAGTAAAACTGAACATAAGCAACTATAAGAAATTTATCCCATTAGGTATAGATGAGAGCGAGTACCGGCATACTTTACAGATATTGGAATCAACGATTTCATACGTAAGGGAGATGGCACATAATCTTAAACCGCAAAATCTCGATGAACTTGGACTTAGTACATTAATAAAATCTATGTGCTTCAATGTATCGAGAGAAACTGATTTGAAATATCAGCTTCAGCTGCCTGAAAATACAAACGGAATGTTAAAAAATTTACAGATATGTATTTACAGAATAGTCCAGGAATCACTTAACAACATAATAAGATATTCAAAGGCAAAAGAATTTACTGTAAGCTTATTGGAAGACCCGGAAACAGTTACACTTTTTATCTCAGATGATGGAATCGGTTTTAAACCAAGAAAACTTCTAAATGATAAATATGTATCTGACGGTTTGGGTATTATGAATATGCAGGAAAGTGTAGAAAGACTTAATGGTTCTTTCCAGATTGATTCTTCATTAAACCAGGGAACAAATATAATAGCAACATTCCCTCTTGAGAATAAAAAAAATGAAACAAAACCAGAGTATAAAAATATTAGTAGCTGATGACCATACTTTATTCAGGCAAGGAATTATCAGGTTATTAAAGGATAGTAAAAAAGTAATTGTTATTGGAGAAGCTGAGAATGGTGCAGAATTGATTGACAAATATTTCAATCTGAAACCTGACATGATATTAGTAGATATTGCAATGCCTGAGGTTTCAGGAATTGAAGCTGTTGCAAAAATTATTGATAAGGATCCAAATGTTAAATCACTTTTCCTTTCTATGTATGATAGTGAAGAATATATTTATAAGGTTTTGAAGACAGGCGGACTTGGACTGGTAAATAAAAATATAATGGATGAAGAATTATATTATGCCATAGAGAAAATAAACGGGAGGCAGAAATATTTTGGTGCTAAATGGACTGATATAACCCTTAATCAACTTTTAAATGATTATGAAGCCAATCATAAAGGGAATAACAGATTTGATGAAATTAAGCTCAACTTCAGGGAGGAGCAGATTTTAGCATTAATTGTTGAAGGCATTAGAAGTAAAGAAATTGCTGATAAGCTGAACCTGAGTAAAAAAAGTATTGATTATTACAGGGCAAACCTTTTAAGAAAGTTAGAGCTAAGTACACAAGCTGAGCTAATAAAATTCGGTATCAATTATTTTAATAAAAAAAGAGAAAATCATTAGTACAAGTACTAAACGTAAAATACAAATCTTTATATATATTTGATTGGAAGTGGGATAACCACATATTAATTAAAAACAATCTTAAAAGGTTTTGATATGATAAGATATATTAAAATATTTTCGCTTGTACTTTTCACTTTTATCTGTTGTTCAACGTCTTCTGCACAAGGAGAGCTTTTTACCAGGGAGGCTGCTAATCAGAGATTTGGACCTGTCCTGAAATCTGTAAACCTGCCAATAAGCACTTTTCTTATTTTTACTAACCAGGTAAATAATAATCAGTTAATGTTCAGGATTCAGAATAACCAGGTAATTATACTTGATGGAAAAAGAAATGTCCTTTATCCATCCGGTATTATCATTAATTCACAGGATGTATTTACAGCATACAATATCTCAGTGATAAATGAACTTTTATTAAATAACAGCGGCGAATACATAACTATCGAACAGAGAAGAGATGTTCTTTCAATTTCTTTTGGAGATATGACTATGGAAGTTGGATCTGTTTGCCCTCCATTCTGTTCAAATTGATTTTATTAAATGCACTTAGCTACTGTAGTTGTATATGTTTCAAGTATTGTCTGGATATTTCCGATATTCAGACAATATAATACAAGGATGTTCTATTTTTTTCTAGTTTTAGGTTTATCTGATCCTATCAATATCTTCAGTCTCTGGGCACTGAATACAAAACCAGGCTTTGTACATAGTATTGCTGCTCTTCTGCTTTTTTATTCGTTAAATTTTAGAGATAACCAAAAATTAAAAATGTCACATACCGATATACTTGTAGGGATTTTATTTTTGTCTTTGGCTTTTTTTTTAAATGAACTTTTTTATTTAACATTTTTAATTCACCTGTTGATTTTATCCAGAATCATTCAAATAATTGTTGTAGATATACATAAAAAATCAGAACTAAATATTTTTTATCTGGTTTTGATTTTTTATGAAATATCAATTGTAATGAATTTATTTATTCTGTTAAGCAGAACTGAGAGGGGAATGCTTTTGTTTTTTATTACCTTAACTTTTCAAATCCTCATCGCAATCTTCTTCACAATCTTCAAAGAAAACAACCCTCGTTTATTACTAAAGCTCAAATCATAAAAATCATTAGTATAAATACTAAACTTTTAATGAATTTTTAGTACAAGTACTAATGACAATTATAATACAATTCTTTACAATAAGACCAAATTTTTTATAAAAATAAGGAAATTAAATCGTGAGTGTAAGAAGAGTCAGACAAAGTAAAAAAAACTCCGAAGGAGATATTCTTGCGCTTTGTAATACAGGAGAAAGCTGGTCACCAATATATAAGCAGGATGTAATCCGTGATACTGAGAACCGGGTACAATCGTATTACGTATTAGTTGGACAAAAAATAGTTGAGATAAAAGTTGTGAAGAGGGGAACAGGTAAATATTTAAGAACTGATCCGGTTAAAACAACAAAAAATAATCTCGAAGATTTACCGGATTGTTAGGTGGGAATGATATGAAAAAATGGTCTGATTTTCTAATATCGGCGGTAAGGTATGAAGACTTTCGTATAACACATTTGAAAATACATTCAGATAATGTAACCCGAATCAGCGGAGGTTCAACCTGGACAAAAGAAGAAGTTATTGATGCAATGAATAAGGGAAAAACATTTATAACTATCTTCAAAGATACTAAAGGTGACTGGCAGAAAGGTAAAGAAGTTTTCTTAAAAAGAGAGAATGGCACGTATATGATAACTGATAGTAATAATGAAGAAGCAGACTCACTTAAGGATATGCAGGAGTTTTAATTAAAAACTTAAAGATGAACTTTTAACTCAAGCACTTGGGGGATGTTTGAGAATGAAAGTTCATTTTACTTACTTATAAACCCGGAGAATATTTATGGCCTATTATTATGTAGATAAAGAAGCTCAGCCTGCAGGCGAGCACGAGATTCATAGGTCTGATTGCCTGTGGTTACCGGGTGACCGAATTTTCCTGGGCGATTGTTTTAGTTGTTCTGAAGCTATTAAAATGGCAAGAGAATATTATGATAATATTGATGGATGCCGTCATTGTTCTATTGAGTGTCACAAAATTAATAAGGAAACCTAATGGTGAATTTCTTAAAAGTTACCGGTACTGTTTTATCTACTGCAGTAATAATGGCAGGATTAATATTAATTATTAAAGCTACTGAAAATATTTATTATGCTATAAGTGCAGTAATTATTGTGCAGGGAATAATAACAGGTATAATATTTTTCTTTTTTGTTAATATGCTGATAAACGCTGAGGAACAGATTAATTTACTTAAAGATATCAGGAATCATTTCTACAATCGTACGGAAGATAAAGAAACTGTCTTGAAATAATTATTAATTCCCTGGCTTATGGTTTTATTCAATACATACATCATTTACTCAATAATTATTTTCCTGCAACTACTCTTTATCTTTCATTCCATCAACCATCTTCCATCTTCCGTCTTCCATCTTTTCCCCTTCCCTGTTTCTACTTTCATCAAATCTCCTTAAGTTGCAGGGGTAAAAGAAACCACGCTTACAATTGGGCAAATGGATAACAAAACCGATCTCATAAAAGAATATTTAATCAAAGTAAAAAAAGCCAATAAAGAGCTTACTAAAAAGGAAGCTTTTAAGGATTTATTAAACAGGCTTTATGTTAATGACAAAGATATTCTCGGGCTTGTTGATAAAATTACTCTCGGTGCTGAAACAACTATTCTTAACATTCCACGAAAAGATAAAATACACAGGGGAAGTGCCGATACTCTTTACAATAAGATTATCATTGAGTATGAGAATAATCTAAACCAATCTCTAAACCATGCTAAAGAACAGTTAGCAGGTTACTTGTTAGGTCAGCTTAGATCAGGTGAAGGATATAGTTTTACTTTGATTGCTTCTGATTTTATTACCTGGAAAGTTTTTGCACCTGACGTTATCTCTCTTGAGAAAATTGAAGAGCTGCAGGAGCATGAACTTATTCTTAATGAAGTTAAGAGCGCTTCATTTGTTTTAAATGAAAGAAACGCTGATGATTTTTATTACTGGATTGACCGTTTTCTTTTTAAGGAAGAGAAACAGCGGGCAACTCTAAAGAGAATTGAAGAAGCTTTTGGTTACCAGAGTAATATTTTTATCGAGTCATTTTGTGAACTGAATTACTGGTTCAGAGAAGCTAAGAAGTATGGTGAAGTGCACGTGTCGTTTGAGCAGTGGAGTAAATTCTTAAGCATTGCTTATGGTTCTTTTGATGCAAGGGATAATGTTTTCCTAATTCATACTTATCTAAGTGTCTTTTCTAAAATGCTTGCTTACAGTGTTGTTTCGAATGATGATTATATAGATGACTCCGAGCTAAAATCTATTCTTGATGGTTCTGCTTTTCATAAATATAACATCCGCAATTTTGTTGATAATGATTTCTTCCACTGGATTAACACTGACAGAAGCTTTAACAATCTTAAGAAAGTTTTCCGTCTCATCGCACAGGAAATCTCCAACTTTGATTTTGAGAATGTTGATGAAGATGTTCTTAAAGGTGTTTACCAGGAATTAATTGATATTGATACAAGACATTCTCTCGGTGAGTATTACACTCCAGACTGGCTTTGTGAAAGAATAGTAAAAGAGTTTAAGTTTAAAAAAACAGATAAGATACTTGACCCTGCCTGCGGAAGCGGTTCTTTTTTAAGAGCAGCCATTCACCGCGTTAAAGAATTAAATCCTGATGTTACAGTTGAAGAATTAAGCGAGCAGGTTTATGGAATTGATATTCACCCGCTTAGCGTGCAGATAGCAAAAACAACTCTGCTCGTTGCTTTGGGAAAGGAAGTTATAAATGCAAAGAAACCTGTACACCTGAATATAATTCTTGCAAATACTCTTCTTGCACCCGAAGGAGTTCAGAATTTATTCGGCGGTGAATTCCAGATGAACATTGATAAGGGAAAATATCTGCTTACTACACAAGTTCTTGATGATGTAAGATTGTTTGATGAAGCACTTAGTATTTGCGATGACCTTGCCGAACAAACTATGGGAAAGAAAAAAGAAACAGAGGAAGTATTTGAAAATATTTTCAGAAAGCATTTTAAGACATCAGGAATTAATCCGCTGATAATAGAGAGTTTTTATAAAATATATGTCGGCTTAAAGTCAGTTAAAGAAAAAGGAAGAGACAGCATCTGGAAGTTTATTGTACAGAATTTATATAAGCCCTATTTCCTTTCGAGTAAATTTGATTTTGTCATAGGTAATCCGCCATGGTTTACTTATAGTTCAATAAGGAATGAGGATTACCAGAATATACTTAATTCTTTGGCGGATAATTATGAAGTAAAACCTTCCAAGGTTGCAAACTTCCCTCATCTTGAAATTGCAGCAATTTTTCTGGCACATTGCAGCAGCTATTTCTTAAATGATAATGGAAAGCTTGCATTTGTATTGCCGCGAAGCTTCTTTAGTGCAGACCACCATGATAATACAAGAAGCGGTAAAGCTAAAGGGTTTAAGCTAATTCAAATCTGGGATCTTGATGATGTCTCTCCCCTGTTCAGAATTCCAAGCTCTGTTTTCTTTGCTGAAAAGTTTAATAAAAAAATAGTTCCATTAAACGGAGTGCAAGGAATAAAATTTAAGGGAAAACTTCCAGAGCATAATAGTAATTTTACAAATGCAAAAGAGAGCCTTACAGAAGAAACAGTAAAATGGTATTATGTGAAGCAAGGAAAAGCTTCAGCTATATCAAGCAAGAAAACAAAATCTAATGAAACTGAAAATCCTTATAAAAAACATTTCAGGCAGGGAGCTACAATTGTTCCCCGTGCTTTTTACTTTATAGAACTTGAACAGGATTTTCCAAAAGACTTTGAGGACAGAATTATAAATATTAAAACATCTGATGCTCTTAAAACAGATGCTAAGAAACCCTGGAAAGGAATTGAGTTCAAAGGAAAGATAGAGAGCAAATTTATTTTCAGGACAGCACTGGCAAAAAGCATTTTACCCTTTGCTTTATTTAAACCTGATTTAGTTGTGCTGCCTATTTTGATAGAAAAGAATATTGAGAATAAGAAAGAAATTAAAATGAAGTCGGCAAATGAATTAATGCAGGAAGGATACTTAAATGCTTCAAGATGGTTTAAAAATGCTGAAAATATTTGGGATATTCATAAAACTGAAAAATCAAGAAATATGTCAAGTAATGATAGACTGAATTTTCAAAAAGGATTAAAAGAGCAAAAACTCGATATGCCTTATTTAGTTATTTATAATTCTTCTGCAAAAGATGCTAATGCTACTGTAGTAGATAGAAAAGAAATCAAGACGAAGTTTCTTGTAGAAAGTAAGGCTTATTGGTTTGGAACCAATAATATTAAAGAAGCTTATTATCTAACTGCTATAATAAATTCATCTATCCCAAATGAATTGATGAAAGCCTTTCAAACACGAGGCTTGTTTGGTGCACGAGACATTCATAAAAGAATATTAGACATTTATTATCCCCGTTTTGATGAAACAAATGAAGTGCATTTAAAGCTTGCAGAGTTAAGTGAAACCGCACATAAAAAAGCAGCAAAATATTTAGAAGAAAACTCGCCTAAAAAAGAATTAACAGCAATCCATCTTGGCAGGCTAAGGCTTGCAATAAAAAAACATCTTTCAGAAGAGATGAAGGAGATTGATGGATTGGTGAAGAAGGTAGTGGGGTGAGGGCGAATAAACCTGTTTGCTCTACATTTAGAAATTTAAATTACTTATTTTATTTTAAGTGCATACAAAGTACATATAAATTTTTGTCTAGGTATGCTTTAATTAGTATTTTACTAAAAGTAAAAGAATTAAGTTTATATTTATAGTACTAATAAAACTAAATTCAAATATAAAGATCACACCCACTGGATGTTAGTAATACCAAACAAAATACTAAATACAAAAAATTGTACTAATAAAACAATAATTATACAAAAGCTTGAAAGAACAGAGTAATATACTCAGCTTATTTGATTTTGATGAATATAGCATAAGCTTAGACGATCAAAATATATCAAAATCAAAATCTCATTTTATAAGAAAAGAAATAAGGGGGAAAATAAACATTGATAGCATTTATTTCTCTGGCGAAATTCCTTCAGTTTATTTTAAAACTATAATAAGTTTCAATGACGATAGTCTCAAAGAAATTTGTCATTTACATAAATCTATTTGGAACCAGCGAAAAGTTCCTCTTTTATTCGTTTCTGCCCCTACTGAATTACGCATTTACAATTGTTTTGAAGAACCAATTAATCCTGATCAACATTTAGAAAAACTAGGTCAATTAGAGCTTGAAAAATATTCTATTGAAGATACGCAGGAACATTTAAGTTACCTCGTTTCTATACTAAGTAGAGTTGCAATTGATAGTGCCGAATTTTGGAAGAATAAATTAATCTCTCAAAAACTAAAACCTCAAAAACGAGTTGATGCAGTTCTAGTAAAGAATTTAAAAGAAACAAAAAATAATCTCCTTAAAAGTAAAATACCTTCAAATGTAATTCATGATATTCTAATAAGGTCGCTATTTGCTTTTTATTTGGAAGATATTGGAGCGTCTGATGATAAATTTTATGATAAGTTCAAAAAAGGAGCTAAAAGTTATTTTGATCTTTTAACAGATATAAAAGCAACGTATGCTTTTTACAGATTTCTAGAAAAAAAATTTAATGGAAACCTGTTTCCGGTGACAAGTACTGAAAAAGAAAAGATTACGAATGCAGAATTGTCATTAATTTCTGCGTGTTTTCGAGGAGATGATATTAGTAGCGGTCAGTTAACATTCTGGAAGAAGTTTGATTTCAGAGTCATTCCTATTGAGCTAATAAGTGAGATCTACGAAATATTTCTAAATAAAACCGATGAAGAAAAATCAGAACAAGGAGAATATTATACTCCTCATAGTTTAGTTGATTTTATATTGAACGAAAAACTGCCTTGGGCAGATAAAGAAAACAAAAACTATGATCTTAAAATTCTGGATATCGCATGCGGATCAGGAATTTTTCTTGTTGAAAGTTATCGCAGATTAGTTGACCGTTGGTATTTTGCAAATAAAAGAAAGCCAGGGCTCAATGACTTAAGAAAAATATTACTAGACTCGATTTACGGATTTGAAATAAATCCAGAGTCTATAAAGGTAGCTTCATTTAGTCTTTATCTTGCTTTAGTTAGTTATTTGAATCCTAAAACTATCTGGCAACGGAAAAACATACGATTTCCATATTTAATTTTTGAACCCGCTAATTCAGATAAGAAAAAACAAGGCTATAATTTATATAGGCAAAGTTCACTTTCAAACATTATAAATAAACAATCCAAGTTTGATCTTATTTTGGGCAACCCGCCTTTTAAAAGCGCGAAGACCGGATCAATTGAAACAGAAGCGAGTGAATATTGTAGGGACAAGGGATATGCGCAGGAAATGGTTCTGCCTTTTTTAGATAGAGCGAACTATTTCTGTAATGAAAAAGGACAAGTAGCGATCTTATCAACGAGCAAGGTTCTTTTTAACAAATCCGGTGGTTACCAAAAGTTTCGTCAATTTTTATTTTATGAAAATTATGTTGAAGCTGTATTCAATTTTTCTGCTTTACGTAAAGCAAGAAAGGGACAAGGCAAAAGTATTTTTGCAGATGCAGTAGGTCCGGCTTGTGTACTTTTTTATATGAAAAATCCACCTGCAAAACAGAAACAAAAAATAACCTACGTTTGTCCCAAACCAACAATAAGAGACCTGTATTCTGATGAATTGATACTTGATGCCCTTGATTTCTATTATTTACCTAGAGAGGAGTGTAAAAAGCCTGATACAATTATCTGGAAAACTGCTATGTGGGCAACTGAGAGTGATTTTCAATTGATACAAAATCTTATACAAAGCAAAACCTTAAATTTTTATTTAACTATAGAAAATGGATGGTACAAAGGAGTTGGATTTCAGTTTTTAACAAATAGTAAGGTTAAACCAAAATTAGATAATGAAATCCCAAAATTTAATTTTATAGAAGCGGAAGACATTCAAAAATATTATACACTCAAGAGAAGTAATGTTCTTAAAAAGATTAATGAAATTTTAACAAAGAAAGCAGAAAAATTTTATATTAAACATTTTGGTGTTAATACTCGTAAAGAGTTGCCAGATATAAATATCTACCGTCGTTTAGGGACAAAAGAAGTCAATTTTAGTCCCCACCTTTTAATAAAAACTGGTCAAAGCGATAAAGAATTTTGCGCCTCATACATTGATTATAACTGCTACTTCAAACATGCTATATTCGGGCTGTCTTTTAATAAAGATAAACTAAGTAAACAAGAATATCATTTTAAAGATGATATTCTCAAAGCATTATCTGCAATACTAAATTCAAAATTTGCATCATACTTTTTATTTTTATCCTCAATGTCTTGGGGGATTGAACGTGAACAAGTTCAGCCAAATGAAATGCTTTCTCTTCCTGCTATTCCTTTTGAAATACCCGATAACGAAATAAAGATATTATCTGGAAAAGTTGACGAAATTTCAGGTGAGCTTAAAAATGATATTTTCCTTGATGAGAGTAAAATTTCAAATTTAGAAAACGAAATTGATCAAATCATTTATAAAGCATTAAATCTTTCTATGAGAGAACAATATTTAATTGAAGATGTTTTTAATTACAGCATTGATTTATTTCAGGAAGGTGAAAATTCAAGAGCATTATTACCCGTTAATCGTGACGGTAATGAACTTAAAGATTATCTTAATATTATTTGTGAAGATATTAATGAACATTATGAATTTTCTGATACCAGAGTCTGGGCTAGTACTTGGGAAATGCCTTCTAACATTCAAATGCAATTAGTAGCAATTCATTTTACAAATGAACATAAAGCTGGATATATACATATATTCAAAAGTTCAGAAGAAATAAATAAACTAATCCAAATAATTGATAAGTATTCTTATGAAAAATATTCGGCTAGCGTTTATTTCCGTAAAGTAGTTAAATATTATAAAGGAGATATAATTTATATCATTAAGCCCAATCAGAAAAGATTCTGGTCAAGGTCACAGGCGATGCAGGATAGTAGCTCGATTTTATTGGAAATTATTAACTCTGAGGGGGAATGAATTTTAATTCAAAGAATGTAAAAATTGCTAAAGCTGGATTTGAGTATAAGTGTCTTTTCATTCTTATTGATGGTTATCTATTAATGAAAGCAGCAAAGAAATATTCTCTTGATTGGGAAGAAGAACAAATAACCGCACAACTAATAGACTTTATCCAGCTTTCTCCATCCAGAAACAAATGGAAAATTCACGTAAAACCGGAAATTAGAATTTACACAAACCAAATTATTACGGGTGAGAAATTACCTAAGGAGGCTTCCAAAATCGATATGCAAATGCTTTCATGGCAAACCGAGAATGAAGTCATTTACCATATTGAAGCTAAAAATCTTTGTGAAAACAATTGGACTAAAAGTATAGATTCAAAAGTAAGTTCATCATATCAGTTAAACAGGTACGTAAATAGTGGTATTTTACATTTCATATCAGGTTACTACCCATCAAACGGGTGTATATGCGGTTATATACTTCAAGGAAATATTGAAATGATTATCAATAAGTTGAATGATATATTGGAGAATAAATCATTAAATCAATTACAAATCTCAAAAACAATAAATGCACATTCAATGATATATAAAATAATATATGATGATAATGAATTGATAAATATTTTTTTCGATTATCAGTAATGGAATGTACTCCTTGGTTGTCACGAACCACTTCGTGACAAAATAAGGAATAAAAACAAATTGGTCACGGAATGTCCATGACCACCTTAAAAAGGAATAGCAATGCTGTGGGATTAATTGATTGCTTATTCAAGAAAAATAATTCCTCAATTATTATTCAACAAACTTATACCCCGCCTTATAAACAGTTAAAAGATGTTTCTAAGTTTCAAACTCATCCTAATCCTTCTCTTGCCAAGAGAAGGACTTATTAGAAATGGCAACTTTTTATTTGATATCTTGACAAAATAAAAAATGAATTGTTTTACTGACAATGAAGTCTCTCTCTTTGTGAGGTTGTGTGAATATTTAAATTCGTCGGTCTGAGCGGAGTCGAAGACTGTCATTTCGTGGGAAATTCACACTTCGACTTCGCTCAGTGTGACGGAAAATTACTTTTCACACAGGCTCTTTGTAAGAGAGAGAATAGAGTGAGTTATTTTTATAGTTAGTAGTTGCACTCAATCCCCTACTCTACAAACTTATATCCTGCTTTATAAACGGTTAAAAGATGTTTTGGCTCCGCAGGATTTTCTTCAATTTTCTTGCGGAGAGATAAAATATAATTATCTACAGTTCTTGTAGTTGGGAAAGAATCATAACCCCAGACATTATTAAGCAGATCATCTCTTGTAACAACTTCCCCTTTTCGTTCAATCATGTATTTAAGTATTTTTAATTCCATCACCGAGAGAGTTACAGGTTCTCCATTTTTATCTATTTCCATCTTCTTAAAATCAACTTCTATATTTGCAAATTTATAGTTCTGAATATCCTCAGATTTATAATCATCAATCCTGCGGAGTATAGCTTTTATCCGGGCAATTAACTCTCTTGTGTTAAATGGCTTGGTAACATAATCATCAGCACCTATTTCCAGTCCGATTATTTTATCTATCTCATCTTTCTTCCCTGTAAGCATAACAACCGGAGTATGAATAGAATCATTTCTCAATCGTCGGCAGACATCTGTCCCGTCTATATCGGGAAGAATTAAATCAAGAAGGATAAGATCAACATTTTCTGTTTTAGCAATTTGGTATCCTTTTTCACCGGAATCAGCAGCAATAACATCAAAGTGTTCAAGTTTCAGATTTTCCTTCAGCCCTTCAACTACCGCAGGATCATCTTCAATTATTAATATTTTTTTCAAGAATCACTCCTTTTTTAATTCTATGTTATATTAACCGCAACCAGGGTCATATCATCTTTCTGAATATTATACATTGAGAACTGTTCAATCTCTTTTAAAATATTTTCTACTAATTCTGTTGCATTTAATTCTCTCTCACCAAAAAGTTTAATAAGTTTTTCAATACCAAACTCTTCACCATCAGAATTTCTTATCTCAGTAATTCCATCTGTATAAAAAAGAAAAGTATCTCCCTCAATTAAATTTAATTCTTCCTGTTTCAAATTAGATCTGAAAAATTTATCTGCATTCTTTCCTATAAATAAACCACGTGGTTCAATCATTTTAATCTCATTATTTCTTTTAACGAGAACAGGAAGATGACCTGCTCTTGCAATTTGAACTGATCTATTTTTCATATCGAAAATTGCAGAAACAGCAGTTACAAAAGATGAATTATCTAATATAGGAGAAAGATATTCCTGGAAGCTCAAAAGAATTTCTTCTGCTGAATTTATTTTATTCTTAATAACCTGGAGTATTCCCTGCATTTTATTAACAGTTAAGGCAGCAGACGTTCCTTTACCGGAAACATCTGCTATAAGTATTCCAAATCTTCCATCTGTAAACTTGATGTAATCAAAATAGTCTCCTCCAACAAACTTTGAAGATATAGTCTTTCCATCAACATCAAGACCCTTAACTTCAGGTTTGCCGCTTGGCAGTGAATCTAACTGAATCTTCTGAGCTTTGAGTAATTCATTTTCATATTCTATTTCTTTTGATTTTATTTGATCTGAATGCGCAAGTGCATTACGAATCCTGAAAAGAAGTTCCTGCATGTCGAAAGGTTTAGGAATATAATCATCTGCACCAAGGCTTAATCCCTGAAGTTTATTTTTTGCTTCAGTTAAATTAGTTAACATAAAAATAGGGAAGCTGCTTCCCTCTTTTTTAAGAGTTGAGCAGATTTCAAAGCCATCTTTTGATGGTAGATTTACATCTAAAACTAAAAGGTCAGGATTACTCTTCTTTGCAAGTGTATAACCTTTCTCACCATCAGTTTCAGTAAGAACCTGATAATTTTCAGCCTGCAATGAAGTTTCAAGACCTTTTAATAATACTACATCATCTTCAACAATAAGAATTTTTTTCATTTCAAATCATACTTTTATAGAAAATAACTCCAATGGTTCCTTAATATTTTTTACAGAATGTTTCCCAAGGTTTTTAATACTAAAAGAAGTTTTATTTTTTATTGCAGTGTTAACTGATTCGGAAAAAAAAACACTGCCTGCTTTAGCACATTGCTGAATTCTTGCAGCAATATTTATTACATCCCCTTTTAACTTTCCCTCAAACTCAACAACATCACCAAGATGAATTCCTATTCTTATCCTAATCTTTTCCGCATTAGGTTTCAGTTTATTGTAATCTTTAAATTTCTTCTGAATGTTAACTGCACAGATAACTGCTTCCACAGCACTATTAAATGATACAAGAAAAGCATCACCAATCATTTCTATTATTCTTCCTTTACCATTTTTTATACGTTCAATCATTATGTTGTTATGGTCATCAAGGATTCTCAATGCAAGCTGTTCATTTTTATTCATAATTTTTGAATAATCCTGGATATCTGTAAACATAACAGAGAGGAGTTTTCTTTGATACTTCTCTGTCGTGCTTGATTCTCTCTCAACTTTATCTTCAATTCTTTGAGACTTTCTAAGCTGTGCCCTGATTCTCGCAAGGACTTCCCTGTTGTCGAAAGGCTTTGTAATATAATCATCAGCACCAACTTCTAATCCAACAATTTTATCAACCTGATCTGAATGCGAAGTCAACATAATTACCGGATTCAAAAATTTATTTTCACGAAGCATCCTGCATACATCTAATCCATTTAATGAAGGAAGAATTATATCAAGCAAAATCAAATCGGGATTTGTTTCCAATGCTTTTGTTAAACCTTCTTTACCATCTGCAGAATCCGAAACATTATAATTTTCAGATTTTAATAAAGCTTCCAATCCAACAACTATTGCAGGATCATCTTCGATTATTAAAATGTGATTCATAAAAAGTAACTTTCTTTTTTATCTTAATCTCAACCGTAATCATACTCGATTTGGGATTAAGATTAAAGATTACGAGTACGATTAAGAAAAAGGAAAAAGCAAAGTGAAGCTGGAACCTTTACCCAATTCACTTTTAACTTCAATCTTACCTTTATGTGCATCCATTATATGCTTAACTATAGTTAGTCCAATCCCGGTGCCTCTTGCTCTTTTAGTTTTCATTTGTCCTGATCTGAAGTAAGGTTCAAAAATATTTTTCAGATCTTCCTGAGAAATACCAATCCCCGAATCCTGAATTTCAACGCATCCAAATCCATCTTCAGCAAAAGTTCTTATACTTATTTTTTTCTTTTCACCGGAATATTTTATTGCATTGGAAATCAGATTTATAAGAGTTTCTTTTACTGCATCACTATCGGCACAAATAAAACTTTCATCCTTATAGTAATTTACCTGGCAATCAAACTTGTTCATCTTTACCTGGTATTCCAAAACATCAATAGTTTCTTTTACTAATCCTTCAAGTGATATTTTTTCAAAAATATATTCCTTAACTCCTTTTTCAATCATTGTATAATCAAGCACATTATCTATTAGCCTTGTTAACCTATTGCTCTCTCCTTCAATTATATTCAGATAATCCAAAGCTTTTTCAGAAGATTTATTTAAATTCTTAAGCATATCTGTAAAAATTTTAATTGATGTAAGAGGAGTTTTAAGATCGTGAGAAACGCTGGAAACAAAGAATGATTTCAATTCATTCAGCTCGGCTAATTTTTCTTTTTCAAGATGTTCAATTATTAACTCCTTCTGATATTTATTCCGTTCCATAGTAGTAGCAACTTTTGATCTGATGGCATTAAGCAGATCAATATCTTCCAGAGTAAATCTTGAACCCGATTTCTTTTTTCCAAGAACAAGAAAACCAAAAATCTCATTCTGTATAGATTTGAATGGGAAAACCAAAGCCATTTCCCATCTATTAAATATTCTTGAGTCTGCTCTTTCAACATCTAATCCATCCTCCACATGTTCAATTAAAGCCACAGGTCTTTGCAGAGTTGTTTTTAATTCCCATCGCTTAAAAGTAATAACTCTATTCATAAGGAATTCAAAATTGATTTGAGCTATGAGTTTAATTTTATCTCCTGGCATTTGTAATTCAAAGAAACCGATTTTATCCACTGGAATAAGTTCATTAGTTCTGCTTGCAATTTTCTCAGCAAGCGTTTTTATATCAATACAATTATCAATTTCTTCAAGGAATTTTTTTAATGCTTCGCGATAATTATACTGAACCCTGAAAAATTTCCTGTCAACAAAGCCCTGAACTCTCTTTCTTACGGGCTGTAGCGCAATTGCTGCTACTGAAACTGATAACACAGCAGGCACAGTATCATCTATACCTTTAACAGATAAACTTATTGCAGTAAATAAAACGAGGTATAAAGTTATCAAGGAACCAAGGACGATGAGGTAAACAACGCTTCTGTTAATAATAAAATCTATATCAAAGAAATGATATTTAAGAATAGCAATTGCAAATGTTACAGGTACTGCGCTTAGTAATGCGATAATTAAAAATTCAGGTAAAATTGCTCTGCCAAGAAACAGATATGGAACGACCCAAAAAATGGTATACGTTAACGGACCTACAACAAATCCAAATAAAATCCATTTTAATTTTTTCTTATCAGGTACTGTCTTTATTTTCATGTAAGAATAAATAAACCTGAATATCGCGCTCAAAAAATTAATTATGACAAATACTCTGAGAACATTATCATAAATCCAGATATATCTTTTTATCGGTTCCGTTGAATTATTAACAACACCTTGTATAAAAGTTATAGTAAGGATAAGGGAAAGAAGTACGGCAAAGATATAAGCAGCAACTAAAAGTGGAGGAGTGTTATTTCTTTCTCGCGGAAAGTTTAGAATAAAATGAACAAAAATAACCGGTGTTACACTATAAGCTAAATGGAAAACAAATCTTGTTAAGTAGCCAATATATTCGGGAAATATGGCATAAGAACCTGGCGTCATAGTAATTATTAATGCGGCACCTGTGCATCCCCAGTAAAATAGCCGTGCTGATTTTTTATTATTGGATTTAATAACTGTAATTAATCCAATCAATAAAAAAAGAATTCCCGAAAGTGAGTAGGTAACCAGGTCTAAGGTTGTATAATAATTAACAAGAGTTACTTTATCAGTCGATTCTATAATCGAGCGTTTATATTTTATAGTTATCTCTTCACCAAGTTTTTTCCCATCAAGAATAACTTCAACTTCTTCAGATGATGTGAAGGTGTGATTGTTTATGGATAAAATTATGTCCCGTTCTTTAAGAGAAACTTCTTTATTAATTTTTGATATTATAAGATTATTCTGAGATGATTCCAGAGTAAAAGGTAGACTTGCTTTTTCCTTAATCTGGTAAATCCCTAAGCAGCAAAGAAAAAGAAAGAGTAAATCGAGAAGAAGGAATTGTGTTAGTTTATTGACAACGCCCATTCATCTCCTGATGGTATTATTTATTGTGAAACTTAATTACTATAAATAACTATTCCAATAAAAAATTTTACTAATAAAATTTTGTTTTAATTTATAAGAACCAATTCTTCAAATTTCAAAATCGGTAAAAGCCGGAAAGTAAAACGGTCTTGTCAAAAGTAATTCTTTCACAGCACGTCGTAGTATAATTACTACAATTCTTTAAAGTGTAATATCCTCAACTACAAGTCACAAAAATAAATTTGCATTAATGGCTGTTTTTGATTTTTGCTGCCGAAGGTATGGAAATTGATTTGTTAGAA
>CAZEWJ010000016.1:79220-85379 GCA_964515875.1 uncultured Ignavibacteriaceae bacterium
TTAATGGCTGTTTTTGATTTTTGCTGCCGAAGGTATGGAAATTGATTTGTTAGAAACAGGATTCGTATCAAGGTTAAAATAAACAAGAATTACAACGGAGGTAAAAATAATGAATGAACTAATGATGATTAAAATGTTCGGCGATACTTTTACTGAATACAATGTTCTGCTTGTTGATTTGCGCGAAATGAATATTAAGGTGGCTAATAACTACAGGCAAAGAAGGGTTTATGATTTGTTTACGTTTTTGGTTAATAAAGGTTACGAAAGGGAAGCAGCAGATCTATGGAACAAAATGATTAAGTATAACTTTTTTGTAAAGCCTTAATAATTTTTACTGCGATTATCTGGTTGTATTCCAGGCTTTGTTTTCTGTCTTAATTTAACAGTGTAAGATTTGATTATGTTTTTGATTTTATGATTTGGGGAACACAGACGATAATATGAATATGAAAAGTTAAAAATGGGCTTTACGGTAAATGATTGGTATAGAAACAGCCGGAAAAGATGTAATAGGGTCAGATTAGATATTAAAATCGTAAAACCAATCCTTCGACTTCGCTCAGGATGACAAACACTTTATTTATGAAGGAAGACTTAAAAAGGTCTTCCTTTTTTTATTTTGATACATATCCTTTTAGCTGCTAAAACTTTTAATTAATACTTAGATTCTACCCTTCTTTAACCTCGTTTTTTATAAATAATATCCTTAGTTTGGCACTCAATTTCTAAAATCATCTAAGGGAAAAATGAAATCAATTATTACTGCAAGCCTGTTTATTTTATTAACAACATTTCTTTTTGCACAAACTCCCCCACTTAATGTGGATTTGCTTGGATCGCTTAATCCTTATCCCGGAAAAGGGTTTTCAAGCCTTTGGGGTTATACAGCAGATGACGGAAGAGAATATGCGCTTCTCGGTGTTGAGGACGGAACTTCTATAATTGATATTACAAATCCCTCACTTCCGATTGAAGTAGATTTTATTCCTGGTCCTACTGCATTTCCTTATCATTGGAGAGAAATGAAAACACACAGCCATTATGCATATATAGTTTCGGAAGGTTCCGGCACAGGAACAGGTATGCAGATTGTTGATCTTTCATATTTACCAGACAGTGCAGTTCTGGTTAATACTTATGCAGCCACTTTTACAACAGCACATAATATCTATATTGATAACGGCTATGCTTATGTAGTTGGTGTATCTAATGGAGGTGGAATGCATACACTTGATCTTTCAGATCCGGTTAACCCGGAATGGAAATCCTATTTAACTTCAGTTGGCTATATACACGATGTTTATGTTTGGAACGATACTGCTTATACATCATCTGCAGACAGATTTGATCTTGTAAATGTAAGCGATAAAAGTAATCCTGTCTTAGTCTCGCAGGGCGCAGCTTTACCTGGAATTTATGCACACAGCGGCTGGCTTTCTGAAGATAAGAGATACTTCTTTGCCTGTGAGGAATTCGATGTAAGAGAACTTACTGTTTGGGATTTGCAGGATCGAAGTACCTGGAACCTGGTTGTTTCGGAATGGGAGCTGCCCGGAAACAGTCCTATTCATAATATTTTTATTAAAGGGAATTATGCTCATATATCATATTACAAGGAAGGCTATGTTGTTTTAGATATTTCTGATCCGACAAACCCTGTTTTGGCTGGTCAATATGATACTTACGCAGGCACAACTCCCACTTATGCCGGTGCGTGGAATTGTTACCCGTTTTTCAAATCCGGTTCGGTTATTATATCTGATATGCAAACAGGACTTTATATTTTTAATTTTACGCTCGATGATCCTGCTTCGGCTGGAACTGAAAATAATTATCTGTCGAATTTTGTTCTTCAGCAGAATTATCCTAACCCATTTAATCCATCAACTACAATAAAATATTCAATAACGCATAACCCCCCTTCGTCCCCCCTTTCTGAAAGGGGGGAAACAGGGGGGTTAGTTTCTTTAAAAGTTTACGATGTTTTAGGAAAAAAAATCGCTACTCTAGTAAATGAAGAGAAATCTGCCGGTGAATATGAAGTTGCATTTAATGCAAATAGTCTTCCTTCCGGTTTATACTTTGCAAGATTAGAAGCCGGCAGCTATTCTAAAACAATAAAGATGATTTTACTAAAATAGAACTTCAAATCAATTCTTAATAAAGGGAATTTATGTTTAAAACTATTGTCACATTTTTCTTTTTTATCTCATTAACCATTGCACAAACCAATGTTGAACTGCTAAGTCATTATAATCCTTATCCCACAATCAGGTATTCAAATATCTGGGGATATGTTGATCCATCGGGAAATGAATATGCATTACTTGGAACAAGACATGGAACATCAATCATTAGCTTAACCGATCCGGAAAATCCTGTTGAAGTTGCATTTGTTTCTGCACCTCAATCTATCTGGCGTGAGTTAAAAGTTCATGATCAGTATGCTTATGTTGCAACAGATCAGTCAGGAAACGGCTTGCAGATTATTGATCTTTCCCAATTGCCGGATACAGCTTTTCTGGTTAATACACTCTCAACTTATTTTACTAATGCACATGATCTGCTGATTGATAATGGTTTTTGTTATGTTGTTGGAGGGAGTTTTGGCGGTGGAATGAGCATACTTGATTTAACTGATCCTGTTAACCCTGTAAGAACAGCCTATTATACTGCCAGCGGTTATATACACGATGTTTATATCTGGAATGATACTGTTGTTGCAAGCTGCGGTAATTCTCAAAATTATCAGCTTGTTGATGTTACAGATAAGTATAATCCATTCAAGATTTCCGAGAGTGCTGTGCTGCCGGGAATATATGCACACAGCGGTTGGATGACTGAAGATAAAAGATATTTTTATGCAACTGAAGAAGCTAACGTACGTGATTTAACTGTTTGGGATCTCCAGGACAGAACGAGCTGGGAACTTGTCATTCCAACCTGGGAAATGCCTGGTGGAGCAACTATTCATAATTTATATATCATTGGAGATTATGCACATATATCATATTATGATGATGGTTATGTTGTTCTTGATGTCTCTTCTCCTGAAGCTCCTTTTCTAATCGGTCATTATGATACTGAGGATGCGTGGGGAGTTTACCCTTTCCTCCCTTCCGGAATTACCCTGATTTCAGACATTCTAACTGGATTATATGTATTGCAATTTAATCCAGCCAATGTTCCTCCAACAATTACGCATACAGAAATAAATGCTGTTTTCAATAATGATCCTGTTAATGTTAATGCACAAATTGTTGATAACGGATCTATAGCTGAAGCAAATCTTTTTTATAGAACATCTTTTAATGGCACTACCAGCGGATGGAATCTTGTAACAGGTACAGCACAAAGTAATAACCAGTATGAGTTTACAATACCAGGCTTCCAACATCTGACGGAGATTGAATATTATTTAGCAGCCCAGGATGACAGCAACAGTATTGCAACACTCCCCGCAGGTGGTTCAGGTACAAATCCTGCTGGTAATATTCCACCGGCACAATTATTCAGCTACTCAGTCGTCATAACCGGTCCTCCTGTAATACTTTCTTTTTCACCACAAGGAGATACAACAGTAGTAGTAAATAGTGAATTTGATTTTTCAATAAGTGCCGAAGATACAACAGGTTTAGAAGTTAATTACACGTGGTTTAAGAATGGCTCCAGCGTAGGTATATCAAGTACCTACCATTACAGAGCGGGTGTATTCCCCGTGGTTCCAAGAGTTGATTCTATAAGAGCAGTGGTTTCAAACGGATATTTCTCTGTATCAAAAACATGGTTAGTTAATGTTCAGCCTGCTACTGATGTTGATGATAAAAATGGAACTGTTTTATCTTATAATCTTGAACAGAATTATCCAAATCCATTTAATCCCTCAACACAAGTTTCTTTTTCTATTCCTCAAAATGAATTTGTTAATCTTTCTGTTTATAATCTTATTGGTGAGAAGGTTGCAGAGCTTGTAAATGAAAATTTAACTGCAGGAAAGTATGATATAAAATTCGATGCAGGTAATCGCACTTCAGGTATTTACTTTGCAAGAATTAAAGCAGGAAACTTTGATAAGTTAATTAAGATGACTTTGTTGAAATAAAATAAGTCTCCCTTTAGCAAAGGGAGACAGTCCTGATCCCGCCTTGGCGGGAGGACAGAGGGATTCTTACTGCGTTACATTATGCACAAATTTGTACAAGCACCCCCCAACAAATCTTCCTGATTTTATCTTCGCTAAAATCTGTCCCTCTTTGTTAAAGAGGGACTCTTTTTTTAGTCAGCCTCTATCGCTCAAATATCCTGCAAAATATTTTTTATCTTGTTTCATTCCATAAAAACATTTTTCTCCTTATGTTTATATATCATCAACATTCCATTTAAGGTTGAAATGAGAAAAGTAATCTACCCCGGCACATTTGACCCTGTTACTTATGGACATATTGATATTATAAAAAGAGCAATTGATCTTTTTGATGCTGTTGCTGTAACAGTCGCGATCAATCCAACAAAAGAACCACTTTTTACTTTGAAAGAAAGAGTTGAAATGTTAAAGGAAAGTCTTAAAGAATATGATAATGTAACTGTTGAATCATTTGATGGATTGGTTGTTGATTATGCGAAAAAAGTAAATGCAATCGGAATAATCAGGGGTCTCCGTGCATTGAGTGATTTTGAATATGAGTTCCAGATGGCACTGATGAATAGAAAACTTGCTAAAGATATTGCAACTATATTTCTAATGCCTCACGAAAAATACACCTATCTTAATTCTTCAATAGTCAGAAATCTTGCCAGCCTTAACAGCGATGTAAGTGATTTCATTCCGCTTGTTGTTCAAAAAGCTTTTAAGAAAAAATTTTATAAGAAAAAATGATTATCATATTAGTGATATAGTTTACACAGCTCTTCCATCTTAATTTGTAATTTTCAATAACAAATCATTTTAATTAAATCAAATTTTAATTTTTAATGAACAGGCTAATTAACCTTGATAATATTTTTTTAAAAATCTGGAACTGTGCTGTCTGCAGGATAGGTTTAATCTTATTTACTATAGTTTTAATCCTGCTTTTTCTTTTGTCTGCATTAGCAAACCCAATTTTAAATTGGATAGTTAAACCCCAGATTGTTAATACTGTAAATAAAAATGGTAAAGCCAATCTGCATATTGATTTTCTTGATTATTCATTATTTCAAAACAGACTAATAAGCTATAAAACTTTTTTAACCATAACAGATTCGACACAGTTAAGTAAGGATTCTATCAACATAATTGTACCTTATTTTTCTGTAAGCGGGATAAACTGGATTAACTTGCTTTTTGGAAGCGGATATTCATTAAGTGATACTGTAACTAAAGAACCTGAAATCAGGATAAAGAGTTACAATTATTCAAAAAACAATTCGCAAAAAAATACTTCAACACGGGATACAATCAATTCTTCAGATTCAACTCTTGCACAACAATTAGCAAAATTTCTTCCGGATGGATTAAATCCTTTAAGGATTGGTACCATAACAATTCACTCTGCAAATATAGTTCGAACAATTCAGGCTGAACATAAAACAATAGACTCAATTAAAATTTATCTTTAACTATTTCAGATATAAATCTTGATAAGAAGGTTAATTACCAAAGTGGTAAAAATTCTTTAATAGGTAATTATGAATTAAAGATAAAGGGATTTCATAAAAAATCATTTGGCCCGGGATATGACTTTAAAATTTCATCTATAACTGCTTCAGGTACCAAATCCATTTTGAAAATTAAAGGATTGGATTTTCAGCCATACATATCAGATGAAGAATTTTTTAACCGTAAAAAATATCGCGGTGACAGATGGATTATTAAGATACCTGAGATAACAGCTCATCAAATTGATTTCATTAATTTTTTTAATGAGAATATTATTACCGCTGATAGTTTAATAATTCCACCAGCAGGCAGAAGAACATTCAACTTATTGGTAATTGTAAAATGCTTTATACTCCAAAGCATCTATAATCTTTCCGATCCACGTTTAGAAGAAGAAATAGTCCGCCTGAGGCGGATAGAAGCTTCCAAATATTTCTTGATCTTAACAGTACAGACTCAATCCCTGATGAAACAACAATATGCAGATACAGAGAGTTATTTGCCTCATTAGAGTTGGA
>CAZEWJ010000017.1:0-82883 GCA_964515875.1 uncultured Ignavibacteriaceae bacterium
TTATTTAAAGCTGAGCATGAAGCTGCTTTGTTATACTTAATAGTAAATGAAGAACAACCCGCACCAAGTATTCTTGATAGAAAAATTCCTCACCAGATAGATTCTGTTGTTAAGAAAATGCTTGAGAAAGATCCATCTCAAAGATTTCAAAGTATGAATGAAGTTATTAAAGCTCTGGAAAATGTTAAAGAAGAAATCAGTAAATCAGAACCCGGTTCAAAAAAGAAAGCTATTGCTGTTCTTCCTTTCAACAATATAAGCTCTGATAAAGAAAACGAATATTTCGGTGATGGCCTGACTGAAGAGCTGACAGCTAATTTGTCCAGGCTGAAAGAAATGAGAGTTATATCCCGGACAACTACCATGCAGTATAAAAGTACAAAGAAAGATATTAAGATAATCGGGAGGGAACTCGGTGCAAGATATATAATGGAAGGAAGTGTAAGGAAGTTCCAGGATGATCTCAGAATTACTGCCCAGTTAATTGATGTTGAAAATGATGAACAGCTCTGGGCAGAAACTTTTAAAGGAAAACTTGCTGATATTTTTGATATACAGGAAAAGGTTTCTAAGCAGATTGTTGATGCACTTATGGTAAAGCTTACACCGACAGAAAAAGTTGAGCTTACAAAGCGACCCACTCTTAATGCCGAAGCATTTGATTATAACCTGCGCGCAAGAAATTTTTTATATAAACAATCCAAGAGCAATATTCAGTTTGCAATACAGTTTTTTGAAAAAGCAATTGCTCTTGATTCCCGTTATGCAGAAGCTTACGCAGGTATGGCAGAAGCTTATGCAGTAAGGTATGCTTATTTCGAAAGGAAAGAAGTGTGGCTGGATAAAGCTTTAGAATTAAGCTTAAAGGCATTAATGTACGATTCAACTCTTTCAGAAGCTTACGCTGCTCTTGGTCTTGCCTACTTTTTTAAAGGAACTTTTGATGAAGCTTTAACCGCTGTTCAAAAAGCTCTCAATCTTGATCAGAATAATTTTTTTGCTTACTGGATACTTGGAAGAATATACGCAACAACAAACAGGGATAATGAGGCTGTTGAGCCATTAAAAAAAGTTATTAGTCTTAATCCTAATTTCTACACTGCTTATAGTGATCTTCGAATGGTATATGAGCGTTTAGGAGACAAAAAAAGTTATGAAGAAATGCTGAGTATCGCTCTCGAATTTTATCCTAAATATTTAGAGCAGTCACCTGATGATCCACGGGCCAGGATGTTTTATGCTACAGCATTAGTTCAGGTAAATAAAATTGCTGAAGCAAAAACAGAAGCAGTGATTGCATTAGAGCTAAGTCCGAATGACAATATGATGTTGTATAATGCTGCCTGTGTATACTCAAGATTAAATGAAAAAAAATTAGCCGTTGATACAATAAGAACAACAATCGCTTCAGGATTTGAACATTATGACTGGATAAAAAGAGACCCCGACCTTGAGAATATTCGTAATGAACCTGAATATATTGAATTGATGAAAGGGAAGTAAGATATGAATCAATCCCCTTTGATTGGATATGAGCTTGGAGAAATTGTAAATGAATGTGGACAGTTAGTTCAGATTAACAAAAATGATTTACAAGCAGGTGATCAGATATTGTTAAAAACAATGAACTCAGTCTATTCAATAAAAGTTCTTGAGGATGGGTATTATAAAGTATCGGGAGGCTGGTTTGATAAAAAGGAATTATCACCGGTGAAAACTACAATATCTGGCTGCACCTGGGGTGGTTGTATAATCAAAACAGATATTATAGCTGCCTGCGGTCTTTGTCTTGAGTTTGGTAATAAAGTTATTACAAGCAGAATCAAAAAAATATTTCATATACCAAATATTTATGAAAATTAATTTTTTTTAATCTTGAAGGAATAGATAATGATTGGCAGTTCAATCTCACATTACAAAATACTCGAGAAACTTGGCGGAGGCGGACCTGTCCGCCGTAGCCTTAGAAGAATCGGAGAAATTATATATGATAGATAAAACAATTTCGCATTATAAGGTCTTAGAGAAATTAGGTGGAGGCGGAATGGGTGTTGTTTACAAAGCCCAGGATCTTAAGCTTGAGCGTTTTGTTGCTTTAAAATTCCTTCCTCCTCATATAAGTATTGATGAAGAAGAAAAGAGACGGTTTATTCTTGAAGCAAGAGCAGCTTCTTCAATAGAACACAATAATATCTGTACTGTTTATGAGATTGGTGAAACTGAGGATGGCCAGATCTTTATTGCTCTTGCTTATTATGATGGTGAAACTCTCAAGAAGAAAATTCAAAAAGGACCTCTTAAAGTTACAGATGCATTAGATATTATAATCCAGATAGCTGAAGGTTTATCTAAAGCTCATGGGCAAGGTATTGTTCACAGGGACATTAAATCTGCCAATATTATGATTACAAATAATAATCTTGTAAAGATTCTTGATTTTGGTTTGGCAAAGTTAAGCGGTCAATCAAGAATAACCACGGCCGGAACAACATTGGGAACTATTGCATATATGTCGCCCGAACAGGCAGCAGGAGATAAAGTTGATCATAGAACAGATATATGGTCTCTTGGGGTTGTCTTATATGAAATGTTAACAGGTGAGGTGCCTTTTAAAGCAGAACATGAAAGAGCAATAATTTATATGATTATGAATGAAGAGATACTTCCTCCGAGCAGCCTCGATAGAAAAATTCCACACCAGATTGATTCACTATTCGCAAAGTTATTGCAGAAAGATCAAAACAAGAGACATCAAAATATGGAAGAGTTGATAAAAGAGTTAAAAACTATTAGAGACGAGATAGAAACCTCCACTACAGCAGCCAAAGTAAAAGCAATTGCAGTGCTTCCTTTTGAAAATATTAGTCCCGATAAAGAGAATGATTATTTCAGCGATGGTTTAACTGAAGAATTGATAATTAATCTTTCAAGACTTAAGAACATGCGGATTATCTCCAGAACAACTTCTATGCAGTTCAAGGGAACAAAGAAAGATATAAAAACTATAGGAAGAGAAATTGGAGCCAGGTATGTAATTGAAGGAAGTGTAAGAAAAGCCGGAGACAATTTAAGAATTGCTGCCCAGCTTATTGATGTTGAAAATGATTCACAGCTTTGGGCTGAATCCTTTAAAGGAAAACTGGCAGATATTTTTGATATACAGGAAAAGGTATCAAAAGATATTGTTGATGCTTTAATGCTCAAACTTTCACCTACAGAAAAAGTTGGATTAACAAAACGGGCCACACTTAATCCGGAAGCATTTGATTATGCTTTACGCGCAAGGGATGCACTCTACAGGCTTACAAAAAATAATGTTCATCTTGCTATTCAGCTTTTTACAAGAGCAATTGAACTTGATTCGAGATATGCTGCAGCACATGCAGGTTTGGGTGAAGCTTATGCAACTCTTTACCAATATTTTGAATCGAACGATACATACCTTGACAAAGCCATTGAATCCAGCCTCAAAGCCTTAATGTATGATCCGACTTTAAGTGAAGCATATACGGCACTTGGATTAGCATACTTTGATAAAAAGCAATTGGATGAAGCGATCACCTATACACTTAAAGCTATTGAACTTGATTCAGAAAATTTTATTGCTTACTGGATACTTGGACGAATATATTATACTACTGACCGTGACGATGAAGCAATTCAGCAATTTAAAAAGACAATCCAGTTAAACTCTAATTTTTATAATGCTTATAATGATATTCTTATGACTTATGAAAGAAGAAATGATGTTGAAAATGCGAAGAAAATACTCGAAGAAGTTCTCCAGATAATACCAGCATATCTTTCAAAATACCCCGATGATGCAAGAGCCCATATGTATCATGCTATTCATCTTGCAGAGGTTAACAGAGTTGAAGAAGCTAAAGCTGAGGGAAAGAAAGCACTCGAACTTAATCCGGGTGATTCTTTAATGACGTATAATGCAGCATGCTTATATGCAAGATTGGGAGATAAACATCTTGCTGCAATTACACTCAGAGATGCTGTTGCGGCAGGTCAGGAAGATTTTGAGTGGATAAAAAGAGATGCTGATCTTGAAAGCATTCGTAATGAACCTGAATATATTGAATTGATGAGAGGAAAATAATTTATGATTGGAACCACCATTTCTCATTACAACATTGTTGAAAAAATTGGCGAAGGCGGACCTGTCCGCCGAAGCATAAGAATTATTGAGAGGACTTTATGATTGGTACAACGATTTCTCATTATAATATAACTGAAAAAATCGGCGAAGGCGGAATGGGTGTTGTCTATAAAGCTGAGGATACAAAGTTAAAACGTGATGTAGCTATAAAGTTTCTACCTCATCAAATATCTTCCGATGAAGATGAACGCAAGCGGTTTAAGATTGAAGCACAAGCGGCAGCATCTCTGAATCATCCGAATATCTCAACAATACATGCAATTGAAGAAATTGAAGACAAAGCTTTCATTGTAATGGAGTTCATTAATGGACAGGAGTTAAAGAAAAAAATTGAGGAAGAAAAAATAAAACTTGATGATGCGATTGATATTGTTGTTAAGATAGCTGAAGGATTGAAGTCTGCACACCAAAAAGGAATTATTCATAGGGATATAAAAAGCAGTAACATTATGGTAACCAACGATGGTAATGTGAAGATAATGGATTTTGGTCTGGCTAAAGTCAGGGGAAGTGAAATGGTGACTAAAGCAGGTTCTACTTTAGGAACTGCTGCCTATATGTCGCCCGAACAAATCAGCGGTCAGAATCTTGATCATAGAACTGATATTTGGTCACTTGGAGTTGTGTTTTACGAGATGCTAACCGGAGAATTTCCTTTCAAAGCCGAGTATGATGCAGCATGGGCATATCAGATAATTAATGAGAAAGTCCTGCCGCCAAGTGAGCTTGATAGAAAAATACCACCACAGATTGATTCAGTGGTACTAAAAATGCTTGAGAAAGACAGGACTCAACGTTATGCTACTGTGGAGGATTTTATACTGAATATTAATGAGGTTCGAAAAAGACTTCATGGAGTTGGTAATAAAGAACAAACAAAAGCTATAGCCGTTCTTCCGTTTAATAATATTAGTCCCGAAGATGAAAGTGATTATTTCAGCGATGGACTTGCAGAAGAATTAATAATGAACCTTTCCAAGCTGAAAGATATGCGTGTGGTTCCAAGAACCGCTTCAATGCAATACAAAGGTACAAAGCCAGGTATAAAAACAATCGGAAGAGAGCTTGGAATACGTTATTACATTGAGGGAAGTGTAAGGAAGTTTAAAGATAATCTCCGCATTACTGCACAGCTTATTGATGTAGAAACTGAAGCTCAGCTCTGGGCAGAAACATACAAGGGAAACCTTGCCGATATTTTTGATATTCAGGAGCAGGTATCAAAGCAGATAGTTGATGCGCTAAGGGTTAAACTTACCCCACAGGAAAAAGTGGTTCTTACAAAACGTGCAACAGAAAATCATGAAGCATTTGACAGTAACTTAAGAGCACGGGATTTTTTATATCAGCTCAACAAGAATAAATTAAAAATAGCAATTGAGCTTTTTGAAAAAACTATCCAGCTTGATCCTGAATATGCCAATGCTTATGCGGGTTTAGGGGAGGCATATGCCAATCTTTACCAGTTATTTGAAAGAAATGAGGTGTGGCTGGAAAAATCTATTGAGGCAAGCTCAAAAGCTTTAATGTATGATTCTACTCTTTCCGAAGCCTATGCTGCTCTTGGATTATGTTATTTTAATAAAAACATGGTTGATGAAGCATTACGTGCCAGTAAAAAAGCTATTGAACTTGATCCATCAGATTTTATTGCTTACTGGATTTTAGGACGGATATATCATACAACCGACAGGGATCTGGAAGCAACAGAACTATACAAGAAAGTTATTGAATTGAATCCTGAATTTTATTCAGCATATGGTGATCTGCGAATGAGCTATACTAACTTGGGTGAAACAGAAAAAGCAGCAGAGGTAGCATCAATGGAAATGAAAATTTTTCCACAATATTTATTTAAACATCCTGATGATGCCAGGGCACATTTGGTATTTGCAATTTCTCTTGCCATTGCAGGAAGAATAAAAGAAGCAAAATCCGAAGCAGCTACAGCAATGGAATTAAACCCTATTGATCCTCTTATGTTATATAACTTAGCATGTTTTTATTCACAGATTAATGAAAAAAAGCTAGCATTAGATTCCTTAATAAATTCAGTTAAAGCCGGACATGAAGATTACGAGTGGTTTAAACGGGATCCGGATCTCGATTCTATCCGCAATGAACCAGAATATATAGAACTAATGAGAGGAAAATAATTTATGGTTGGCAATACGATTTCTCACTACAGCATAACTGAAAAAATAGGAGAAGGGGGACTTGTCCGCCGAAGCCTAAATAAAATAACTAAGGTAAAAATATGATTGAAAAAACAATCTCTCATTATAATATTGTAGAAAAAATTGGCGAAGGCGGAATGGGTGTTGTATATAAAGCTAAAGACACGAAACTTGACAGAACAGTTGCTATTAAATTTCTTCCCTCACACCTTTCAGGATCTGAAGAAAACAAACAAAGATTTTTCCGGGAAGCCAGATCCGCAGCCGCATTAAATCATCCCAACATTCTTGGTATTTACGAAATTAATGAAGAGAATGGTTCAATGTTTTTAGTAATGGAATTTGTAGACGGACAAACTTTGAAGTCACATATATCAAATCTTACATCAGGTACCGGTGTTCCTGTTCTTCATGCTATAGATTGGATTGAACAAATTGCTCAAGGATTAAAATCAGCTCACGATATGAATATCATTCATCGTGATATCAAGACTGAGAATGTAATGATCACGAAAGATGGACGACTTAAGATAATGGATTTTGGTTTAGCAAAGTTAAAGAATGATGCAGGAATTACAAAAACAAAAACCTCATTAGGAACACTTTCTTATATGTCTCCCGAACAAGCACAAGCAATTCCGGCAGATCATAGATGTGATATTTGGTCTTTGGGAGTTTTGTTTTATGAAGTGCTAACAGGTGAATTACCTTTTAAAGCTGAACACGAAGCTTCATTACTTTATCTTATTATAAATGAGGAACCCCCTGTTCCGACTTTATTAAATAAAAAAATTCCTCATCAGATTGATTCTATCGTAAAAAAGATGATGGAAAAAGATCGTGATAAAAGGTACCAGAATATTAATGATCTTCTCAAAGCATTGGAAGATGTTAAGAAAGAAATTCAATCAGCAAGCACTGCACCTAAAACAAAAGCAATTGTTGTTTTGCCTTTTGATAATATTAGCCCGGATAAGGAAAGTGATTACTTTGCAGATGGACTTACAGAAGAATTGATTGCAAACTTATCGCGGTTAAAAGATATTCGTGTTGTTCCTCGTACAACTTCTATGAGATATAAAGGAACTAATAAGGATATAAAAACAATTGGCAGAGAACTGGGTACACGGTACATTCTTGCAGGAAGTGTAAGGAAATTCCAGGAGAACCTGCGCATTACGGTTGAACTTATTGATGTAGACAGTGATGCGCAGCTTTGGGCAGAAACCTATAAAGGGAAGCTTGCTGATATCTTTGATATCCAGGAACAGGTATCCAAACAAATTGTTGATATGCTGATGGTTAAACTTACACCCACTGAAAAGATTGTGTTAACAAAACGTTCAACAGTAAATGCCGAAGCATTTGATTATTACCTCCGTGGCAGAGATTTGCTATATCAAAGATCAAAGAAAAGTATGTTAATGGCTACTCAATTGTTTCAGAAAGCTATTGATCTTGATCCAAGATATGCGGAGGCTTATGCCGGTCTTGGAGAATCCTATTCCTCCCTTTATCTTGATGCTGAACGAAATGTTGCCTGGCTGGATAAAGCAATTGAATCAAGCCTGAAAGCTTTAATGTATGATCCTACATTATCTGAAGCGTATGCAGCCTTGGGCCTTTCTTATTTTAATAAACAATTATATGATGATGCAGTCACCGCAAGTCAGAAAGCAATCGAACTTGATCCAAATAATTTTTTAGGTTATTGGATACTTGGCAGAATTTATCATAATAGAGATCGTGACAAAGAAGCAGTTGATCTTTTCAATAAAGTTGTAAAGCTTAATCCCGATTTCTATTCAGTTTATGGAGATTTGCAAATAGTTTATTCAAGACTGGGGGAGAAAGAAAAATATAATGAAATTCTTGAAGTTGCCCTGAAAGTTTATGAGAGATATTTATCCCAGCATCCTGATGATGCAAGAGGTCATATGTATTTTGCAACTGATCTTGCCCAGGTTGGAAGAAAAGATGAAGCAAAAGTAGAAGCGGCTAAAGCACTTGAGTTGAGTCCTGATGATCCTTTAATGCTTTACAATGCTACCTGCTTTTATTCACAAATGAGTGAAAAGAAATTAGCTTTGGAATCCCTTAAGAATGCTTTTTCCGCAGGTTATGCAAATTATGATTGGTTAAAAAGAGATACCGATCTTGATGCAATCCGTAATGAACCTGAATTTATTGAATTGATGAAAGGAAAATAAAATGGTTGGGAATAATATTTCTCATTATACTATTACTGAAAAGATTGGCGAAGCCCGACTACACTTTCGTTTCGTCGGGCATGGCGGGCGTGTCCGCCGAAGCCCTCAATAAATAATCAGGATAAAATATGATTGGAAAAATAATCTCTCATTATAACATTGTAGAAAAAATTGGCGAAGGCGGAATGGGTGTTGTCTATAAAGCAAAGGACACAAAGCTTGACCGTTCCGTTGCAATTAAATTTCTTCCATCACACCTATCCGGATCTGAAGAAAATAAACAAAGGTTCTTCCGGGAAGGCAGATCTGCAGCAGCATTAAATCATCCCAACATTCTTGGTATTTATGAAATTAATGAAGAGAATGCTTCACTGTTCCTGGTAATGGAATTTGTAGATGGACAAACGTTGAAATCTCATATTTCAATTCTTACATCAGGAACAGGTGTTCCTGTTCTTCAGGCAATTGATTGGATTGAGCAGATAGCCCAAGGATTAAAATCAGCTCACGATATGAATATCATCCATCGTGATATTAAGACAGAGAATATAATGATAACAAAAGATGGACGATTAAAGATAATGGATTTTGGGCTTGCCAAGTTAAAAAGCGATGCAGGGATTACAAAAACAAAAACCTCAGTTGGAACACTTTCATATATGTCACCAGAGCAAGCACAAGCAATACCGGCAGATCACAGATGCGATATCTGGTCATTAGGAGTTGTATTTTATGAGATACTGACAGGAGAGTTACCATTCAAAGCAGAACATGAAGCTGCTCTTCTTTATCTTATAATAAGTGAAGAACCTCCGGCTCCGAGTGTGCTGAATAGGAAAATCCCTAATCAAATAGATACCATTGTAAAAAAAATGCTTGAAAAAGATAGGGACAAAAGATTTCAAAATACGAATGAACTTTTGTCAAATCTAAAAGCTATTAAAGAAGATATTATTACTTCTGCAACTATAACAGCTAAAAAATCAATTGCAGTTCTTCAATTCGATAATATCGGTTCAGATAAAGATAACGAGTACTTTGGTGATGGGTTAACTGAAGAATTGATTGTGAACTTATCAAGATTAAATGAGATTGAGGTTGTATAGAGAACAACATCAATGCAGTACAAAGGTGCGAAGAAAGATGTTAAAACAATCGGAAGAGAATTGGGCGTAAGATATATAATGGAAGGAAGCGTCAGAAAATTTCAGGATAATCTTAGAATTACTGTTCAGTTGATTGATGTTGAAAGTGACAGACAGCTATGGGCAGAATCATACAAAGGAAAACTTGAAGATGTGTTTGATATCCAGGAACAGGTATCGAAACAGATTGTTGATGCTCTGATGTTGAAGCTTTCTCCAAAAGAAAAAGTCGTGCTCACAAAACGTTCAACACTCAATGCTGAAGCATTTGACTGTTATCTTCGTGCGAGAAATTATCTTTATAGAAGAACAAAAAAAAATCTTGAGTTTGCTATTCAGCTCTTCCAGAAAGCAATTGAGCTTGATCCTCGTTATGCATCTGCCTATGCTGGTTTGGGAGAAGCTTATGCTACACTTCATAATGATTATGATTCCAAAGAAATATGGCTGGATAAAGCAATTGAATCTTCATTCAAAGCTCTGATGTATGATCCTTCTTTATCAGAAGCATATGCGGCACTTGGACTTTCCTACTTCAGCAAAAAATTAATTGATGAAGCAATAACTTCTACAAAAAAAGCTATTGAGCTTGACCCGGCAAACTTTGTTGCTTATTGGATTCTTGGAAGAATATACCATACAACAGATAGAGATAGTGAAGCAATTGATCTTTATAAAAAAGCCGTTGAACTTAATCCTGATTTCCATACTGCATATGGAGATTTAAGAATGATTTATGAACGCCTTGGTGAAAAAGAAAAAAACCAGGAAATTTTAAACAAGCTTCTTGAATTACTCCCGCACTATCTTTCAAAGAATCCTGATGATGCGCGCTCACATATTTACTATGCAACTGATTTAGCTCAGGTAGGAAGGAATGAAGAAGCCAAAGTTGAGGCAGCCAAAGCATTGGAATTAAGTCCGGGTGATCCTTTGATGCTTTACAATGCTGCCTGCTGTTATGCAAGAATGAGTGAAAATAAACTTGCTGTTGAAGCATTGAAAAATTCTTTAGCTGCAGGGCTTGAAAATTATGAGTGGATAAAAAGAGACCCTGATCTATAGGGAATAAGAAATGACCCTGAATATATTGAACTGATGAAAGGAAAGTAGAAGATTTGAAATGATTGGAAAAACAATCTCACATTATAAAATTTTAGAAAAGCTCGGCGAAGCCCGACTATACTTTCGTTTCGTCGGGCAGGGCGGACCTGTCCGCCGAAGCCAACTTTATTTAAGAGGAAATAAAGTATGATAGGGAAAACTATTTCTCACTACAAAATAATTGAGAAATTAGGCGAAGGCGGAATGGGTGTTGTGTATAAAGCCGAGGATACAAAACTTAAACGAGAGGTAGCAATAAAATTTCTTCCTGATTACATCTCATCCAATGAAGAAGAACGAAAGCGTTTTGAAATAGAAGCTCAAGCGGCAGCATCTCTTAATCATCCTAATATAACTACAATTCATTCAATTGAAGAAGCTGATGAAAACGTTTTTATTGTAATGGAATATATTGATGGAAAGGAATTAAAAGATATTGTAGGGGCATATCGCGATATGCCCCTACCAATTAATGATGTATTGAATTATGCAATACAAATTGCAGAAGGTTTAGAAGCAGCGCATAAAAAGGGGATTGTTCATCGTGATATTAAATCTCAAAACATAATGATTACTGAAGATGGAAAAGTTAAGATAATGGATTTCGGTTTGGCAAAAATCAGAGGAGGAACGCAAGTAACAAAGTTAGGATCAACAGTTGGAACAATTGCATATATGTCTCCTGAACAAGCAAAAGGAGATGAGGTAGATCATCGCACAGATATATGGTCATTTGGAGTTGTGCTCTATGAAATGCTTGCAGGAAAACAACCATTTAAAGGAGATTATGATCAGGCAATTATTTATTCTATACTGAATGAACAACCGGAATTGGAAGGCAATGTTTCTGAAAGGTGGAAGTACATAATTGGTAAAGCACTTTCTAAGAACAAGGGAGATAGGTATCAAAGTGCCGGTGAGCTGTTAGAAGACTTAAAACAAAAAAATACAAAATTTGAAACTGGCCAAGAACAGGTAATTTCTAAATCTTTGTTAAGCAAGAATTGGAAACTTATCACCGCCGGTTTTGTAGTAACTATGTTGATTGTTTTGAGTTTATTCTTTTTTAATTCTTCATCTGATTCTATCAAAATAAAAAAATCAATTGCAGTTTTACCTTTTACTAATCTAAGCACCGATCCCGACCAGGAATACTTTGCGGATGGTATAGCTGAAGAGATTATTAACTTGCTCGCTCAAATTCCGAATTTAAAGGTTTCCTCAAGGACATCTTCCTTCCGGTTTAAAGGAAAGGAGATTGCTATTCAAACAATCGGTAATGAGTTAGGAGTGGGAACAGTATTGGAAGGTAGCGTACGAAAATCCGGGAACAGGTTAAGAATAACCGCACAGTTAATTAATGTTTCTGATGGATTTAATCTTTGGTCGAACAGCTATGAGAGGGAATTAACAGACGTATTTGAGATACAAGACGATCTATCTGAATCTATAGTCAAAGCTTTACAACTAAAGCTCTCCGGAAATCAAATTAATTCTTTCAACACCAGGAATGTTGCAAACATAGAAGCTTATAATCTCTACCTGAAAGGTCGCTACTACTGGAATAAACGCTCCGAAGAAGGGGTGAATAAAAGCATGAAATATTTTCAGCAAACGATTGATATAGATTCAACTTATGCACAAGCTTATGCGGGACTCGGAGATTCATACCTTATGCTTGGAGTTTATGGCAGACGAAAACCAGAAGAAAGTATTTCTATTGCCAAAAGTTTTATAGAAAAAGCATTAAAACTCAATAATAAACTTGCCGAAGCTTATGCCACACTCGGCGATATTAATATACACTATGACTGGAACCTTGATGCCGCTGAGAACAACTTAAAAAAAGCAATCGAATTGAATCCGCAGTATGCAAATGGTTATCATTGGTACTCAGAAGTATTAGTACTGCGTGGTGAATTTGAAAGAGCGTATCAGCAATCTCAACATGCACTTGAGCTCGATCCTTATTCACTTATAATTAATACACAGCTCGGTGAACATTACCAGCGTGGGGGCGAATTCCAAAAGGCAATCGATCAATTGCAAAAAACATTAGAGTTCGATTCAACATTTGCTTATGCGTATTACGATCTTGGAATTATATATATTGCTTTGAATCAGTTTAATGATGCTTTAAATTACTTTCGTAAAGCTTATTCACTGGCTCCCGAAGATACAAGGATTCTCTCCGGACTCGCTTATTCAGAAGGTCTCACTGGTTCTAAAGAAAAAGCCGAATATCTTGGAAAAGTTCTGCTCAAAAGAGCAGCGAGCAAATATGTTCCCTCTTACGATCTTGCGGTCGTTTCATTGGGGCTGGGACAGAAAGAAGAGGCACTGGAATATCTTAAAAAGGCTTACGAGGAACGAGGCCCGTGGATGCTTTTTTTAAAGCTTAATCCATTATTCAACTCTTTAAGTGATGATTTACGGTTTCAGGAATTATTTAGGAGAATAGTTAATTAATTATGATCGGTTCAATAATTCTACATTATAAAATATTGCAGAAACTCGGCGAAGGCGGGATGGGTGTTGTCTATCTTGCCGAAGATACTAAGCTGGAACGTGAAGTTGCCATAAAATTTCTACCTCATTACATAGCTGTTAATTCTGAAGAACGTGAACGTTTTAGAATTGAAGCAAAGGCTGCTGCTTCTTTGAATCATCCTAATATAACTACTATTCATTCAATTGAAGAGGCTAATGAAGAAGTTTTTATAGTGATGGAATATATTGTAGGAAAAGAACTAAAGGATAAAATAAAATCCGGTCCGATTCCGACTGATGAAGCAATCAACATCGCAATACAAATTGCAGAAGGTTTAGAAGCCGCGCATAAAAAAGGGATTGTTCATCGTGATATAAAATCCGGCAACATAATGATCACCCAAAATGGAAAAGCTAAGATAATGGATTTTGGATTGGCAAAGGTTGGGAAAGGTGCACAGGTAACAAAAATTGGTTCGACAGTTGGAACTATTGCATATATGTCACCTGAGCAAGCCATTGGTGGAGAACTTGATCAGAGAACAGACATCTGGTCTTTTGGTGTTGTTCTATATGAAATGCTAACTGGAAACTTACCATTTAAAGGAGACTATGATCAGGCAATAATTTATTCAATTATTAATGAGGATCCACAATCTCTTCAAAATGATTTTTCTGGCGAGTTTAAATCTGTATTAAATAAATTATTAATGAAAGAACGTGAAAAACGTTATCAAAATTTGAGTGAAGCGATTTTTGATTTAGAAAATCTCTCGGGAAAAATTAAAAAAGTTCCAGATATCGAAAAAAAATCTGTAAAAGAATCCGGACCTTCAATTGCAGTGCTACCATTTACAAATATGAGTGCTGATCCTGAACAGGAATATTTCTGTGATGGAATCTCTGAGGAAATTATAAATGCCCTTGCTCAATTAAATAACCTTCGCGTTATTGCACGAACATCAGCTTTTTCATTTAAAGGTAAAAATCTTGATGTCCGGGAAATTGGAAAAACTTTAGATGTTAATACACTTTTAGAGGGTAGTGTTCGTAAAGCAGGAAACCGTTTGCGGATTACCACACAGCTTGTTAGAGTTTCTGATGGTTCTCATTTATGGTCAACTCGTTATGATCGGGTGCTTGAAGATGTATTTTCAATTCAGGAAGATATTGCTAATAATGTTGCAACAGCTTTAAAGGGTTTTTTAACTAATGAAGAAAAAGAAATAATTCGTCGCCCCGAAACAAACATTGAAGCATACGAATATTTTCTTAAAGGCCGGCAGCTATTTCACCAATTAGCTTTGGAAGAAGCAAAGAATATGTTTGAGAAAGCTATAGAACTGGATTCAGACTATGCACTTGCATATGCCGGGCTTGCAGATGCGCACTCATGGCTTTATGAATGGGTGGGTGCAAACAATTCTGATCTTGTGGCAGCAGAAAGAAACAGTCTGAAAGCAATTTCTTTAGCTCCCAATCTGTCTGAAAGTCATTCTTCGCGTGGATTTGTTCTTTCCCTTGGTAAAAGATATGATGAAGCTGAGAAAGAATTTAAAGAAGCCATAAGGTTAAACTCAAACTCCTATGATGCATATTATTTTTATGGCAGAGCTTGCTTTGCCCGCGGACAAATTGAGAAATCAGCAGAAATGTTTTTCAAAGCATCTGAAGTTCGCCGGGAAGATTTTCAAAGTGTACTTCTTCTGGCTCAATCTTTAAGCATACTCGGAAAAGATGGAGTAGAAGAAGCAAGACGGGAAGGTATAAACAGGGCCAGAAAACAATTGAAAATTAACCCAACTGACAGGAGAGCTCTATCTCTTACTTCATTATCTCTATTTGAAGTTGGAGAGCGGGAGGAAGCTATGCAATGGATAAACCAGGCACTGGAATTATACCCGGAAGATTTAGGAGTTATTATTAATGGAGCCTGTCTTTTTGCAAGGGATGGAAATAAGGAAAAAGCACTTAGTCTTTTGGAGATGGCTTTTGGAAAAGGTTTTGGCAAACGGGATTGGATTGAGCATGATCCTGATTACGATTCTCTCAGGAACGAACCCCGCTTTCAAGCTTTATTAAATAAACTGCAATAAGAAAATTCTTCCGTGTTGTGGTTGTTCACATTATATCTCAAAACCATTTACAAAACCGGAACTTTTATTTTTACTTAAGAAAGTTTTGGAATAAGGGAGTGGTATAGGTTATAAGGTATAAGGTATAAAAGTGTCATAAAAGTTTTTAATTCTAAATTTTATACCCTATACCCTATTATACCCTATACCCTATACCTTTATACCTGTATTACTTCACTCAAACCGCTACCGTTTCAACCTGTTCAACTCTGAATGGGAAGTTAAAAAAATAATGATCCGGGTCCTCTTTAATTATTTTATCCTTCGATAAAAAATATCTCTCAAATTCCACGTTAGTTCTTTCGGGCTTATAAGGAAGGAATAAACCTTCTTCCCATTGCCATTTAGGAAGTCTTATCTTTTTATGGCCGGCAAGGTATGCCATATCAACCATAACTTTTCTTGTGTTATTATTAGTTTCTATTCTGAAGTAAACTGGTTTCATAAAATTTTTTGTAATGAATGATTTTAATCTAACTAATTTGGGTAAGAATTAAAAAAATTTAGAAGATCTCTTACGCAGAAACTTCAGAAGAAAGCCGGTATCTCTTCGGTTTAAATAAACTTTTTATCGGTTGGTCAATTTGAGTAACTCCTTTAAATTTTCTTTAACAAATTTCTGAAAATTACTTTTGCCAGCTTCTTAGGTTTTTTACCCGCTTCAGATGAAATTAGTTGCCAGTCAGGAGAAGCAGTTTCTTTTGCGATATCAAAAATAATGTTCGTTTCCTTTCGGGATACAAGATCAATCCTGCAGTTTACTCCAAATGCCCAGAGGCCCGTTGGCTTGAGGGAAACAATTAACTTTTTTCCCGAATGAATATCTGCAGCTGGAAGCTTTTCACCTTCAATAGTTATAGTAGTTTTCTTCAAAGAGTAATCCTTTAAATCTTTAATCCATACAGAAATAGTTTCATAAAGATCATTAATCCTTTTTGCCAGGTATTTAGCTCTTTTATTCTTTTCTTTCTTAGAAATGCCAGGATTAGTAAGAAAATTATTATTGGATGATTTTGATGATTTCTTAGTTTTACCCATTAGAAAATTTCTTTCTACTCATGAATTTACAACTAAAATTCATTGCATACTGCCAGTTGTGGACTTTCAACTTTTTTTAATCTTCTTTTTATGACTCTTATCAAGCTGGTTCTTCTATGTTCTATCAATTATAAATAACTATTGTTTTTATTCAATTTGTAACTTAGTTTATATGCATCACTAATCAAAAAATTAAAAGGAGTGCTTATGAAATATAAAATATTATTTTACTCACTTCTAACTATCACCTGTTTTTTCTTTCTCTTTACTCAGTTCAATTGTAAAACTGAACCTGAAAAAAAAGAAATGAGTAAGGAAGAAATGATTAACAGAGGAGCTTATCTTGTTCATTTTGGCGGATGTAATGATTGCCATACGCCAAAAGTATACGGCCCTCTTGGCCCCATGGATGATACAACACGCATACTCTCTGGTCATCCTTCAAATGAAGTAATTACTGCAGTTCCGACAGAGTTTCTTGGACCTGGTAAGTGGGCAGCAGTTACTAATGGTCATTTTACAGCCTGGGTTGGTCCGTGGGGTGTTTCATTTACTAAGAATCTTACACCTGACGAACCAACCGGAATTGGAACGTGGACTGAGGAAATATTTATTAAAGCGATGCGCACCGGGAAGCAAATGGGTTTTGGAAGAGATCTTCTTCCGCCAATGCCCTGGTTTAATGTAGCAGCGTTAACGGATGAGGATTTAAAATCAGTTTTTTCATATCTAAAATCATTAAAACCAATCCATAACCAGGTGCCAGAACCCATTCCTCCGGATTCGATTTTCAAGATGTGATTAAAAGTTAATTAAGAAGAAAAAGTTTCAACTGCAGATCAATTTAACTTTCAGTAGCACAGATTATTTAATCTGTGCTACGTTTATTTTTTAATTAAGTCAAACGGGGGTAGGATCTATCAATAACTCATTGATAATCGTTAAACATATATGAAATAATATAGAGGAATACCAAATGAAAAACCTGCTTACATTTTTGTTGCTGTTTACAATTCTATTCTTTAACAATCAAATTTTTTCTCAATCTCCTTTTGGCGGATTTTGGGAACAAACAAGCGGACCTAATGGCGGAAGCGTCAGGTCATTGGCAGTAAATTCGAGCGGTCATATTTTTGCGGGAACTCAAGGCGGTGGTATTTTGAAATCCACAGATAACGGTGAGAACTGGACTCAAATAAATAATGGCTTAACGGCTAATGATATTTATGCTTTAGAAATAAATTCAAGCGGGCACATTTTTGCAGGTGCTGTTAGTGGAGGCGTTTTCCGTTCCACAGATAGTGGTAATAGCTGGGCTCAGGTAAATAACGGTCTGGATTACCCTTTTGTTATCTCTTTGGCAATCAATTCAAGCGATCATATTTTTGCTGGAACCTTTGACGGCGGCGGTGTTTTCAGATCTACAGATAATGGAGAGAATTGGACTCCTGTAATAAATGGGTTAACAAATACTTATGTTCTTGGTTTAGCGATCAATTCGAGTGGACATGTCTTTGCTGCTACTTACGATTACGTTTTTCGATCTACAAATAATGGAGACAGCTGGACTCAAATTAATACCGGCTTAACAAATCCTTATGCCTGGACTTTAGCAATCAATTCAAGCGGCCACATTTTTGTGGGAACGGAAGGCGGAGCTGGCGTTTTCCGATCTACAAATAATGGAGACAGCTGGTCTCTGGTAGCTAATGGTTTAACTACTTCTAATATTGTTAATGCTCTAACAATCAATTCAAGCGATCACATTTTTGCAGGAACTTATGGCGATGGGATTTTTCGTTCTACAAATAATGGAGATAACTGGACTCAAATTAATAATGGATTAACCGGTCCTTATGTTATTTCTTTAGTAATCAATTCAAGCAATCATATCTTTGCAGGAAATTATCTTGGTGATGGTGCTTTCCGTTCGACAGATAACGGAGAGAATTGGGTTCAAATTAATAATGGTTTAATAGCTACTGAAGTTAGAGCTTTAGTGATCAATTCGGGCAGCCAAATTTTTGCCGGAACTTTTGGTATAGGTGTCTTTCGTTCCTCAGACAACGGAGAGGATTGGACTGAAATAAATAACGGTTTAACTGCTGCTTATATTACTTCTTTAGCGGTCAATTCAAATGATCATATTTTCGCAGGAGCTGATTTTATTGATGGTGCGGGCGGTGTTTATCGATCTACAGATAATGGCAATAGCTGGTCTGATGTATTTAATGGTATAACTGTGTTTGATGTCCGGGCTTTATCAGTCAATTCAAACAATCACATTTTTGCCGGAGCTTACGGCGATGGTGTTTTTCGATCAACGGATAATGGAGAGAATTGGACCCAAATAAATAATGGCTTGACTTGTACTTATGTTTGGTCTCTATCAATCAATCAAAGCGGTCATATCTTTGTGGGAACCGCTGGTTGTGGCTCCGGTGTTTTCCGTTCTACAGATAACGGAGAAAATTGGACTCTGGTTAATAATGGACTGACATCAACGGATATCACCTCTTTAAGAATCAATCAAAGCGGTCATATCTTTGCAGGAACATTCAGTCAGTTTGGTGTCGGTGGTGGTGTTTTCCGATCTACTACTAATGGGGATAGCTGGACTGAGCAGAACAATGGTTTAACAGTTTTTGATATTAATGCTTTAGCAATAAATTCAATAGGTCACATTTTTTCAGGAGCTCCGGGCGGAGTTTTCCAATCAACAGATAATGGAGAGAATTGGGTTGAAGCAAATAGCGGATTAACAAATAATAATATTCGGGCTTTAGCAATTAATTCAGGTGATTACATATTTGCGGGAACTGCAGGTGGAGGAGTATTCCGCAGTATAAATACAACTGTTCCTGTTGAACTTATATCATTCAATGCTACTATTGTGGATAATGCAGTTGAGCTGCATTGGCAGACAGCAACAGAAATTAACAACCTTGGATTTGAAATTGAAAGAACAACACTTCTTCCACACGGGGGTTGGAGATTGATAGGTTTTGTGGAAGGAAATGGAACAACAACTGAAGTTAAATCTTATAATTTTGTTGATGCTTTTGCTTCTGCAGGGAAAAATTATTACAGGCTGAAACAAATTGACTTTAACGGTACTTTTGAATATTCACCTGTGGTTGAAGTAAATGTTGCTCCAAAGGAATTTGCATTAAACCAGAACTACCCAAATCCATTTAATCCGGCTACAATCATCAGTTTCCAGTTGGCAATCAACAGTCACGTCTCACTTAAAATTTATGATGTGCTTGGGCAGGAAGTAATAACATTAATTAATAATAATCTTGAAGCAGGAGTTCATAATTTTGAATTAAATGTAGATGGATTAAAGAGCGGGGTTTATTTTTATACTCTGGAAGCAAATGGAATTAATGGAACAAATTTCAACTCTACTAAAAAGATGGTGGTATTAAAATAAATATTTTATGGATCTGTCATGTTTTAGATAAAGGATCCATCAATATTTTTTCAAATATAAATCTTTAATGAATGAATCAATAAAGAAAGCACACTGGAAAACAATTATTATTGGCGGGGGACAGGCTGGTCTGGCAACCGGGTATTATTTGAAAAGATTGGGAGAAGATTTCATTATTCTCGATGAAGGTGCACGTGTTGGTGATGTGTGGCGTAATAGATGGGATTCCCTCCGGCTTTTCACTCCATCTCAATATAATGGACTTCCCGGATTATCATTTCCATCGCCTCATGGTACTTTCCCTAATAAAGATGAAATGGCAAATTACCTGGAAGTTTATGCTAAGCGATTTGATTTACCGGTCTGGCAGGGAGTTCGTGCAATGCGGCTTGTAAAAACCAACGAACACTTTAATATTACTACTCCCAACGGAACCCTCACTTCTGATAAAGTAATAGTTGCGACAGGCTCTAATCCGGTACCTCGCATACCTGATTACGCAAAGGAGCTTGATAATAACATCCATCAAATTCATTCATCTCAATACCGCAATCCGGATTTACTACCTAACGGGGATACGCTTGTTGTGGGTGCTGGTTCATCTGGAATAGAGATAGCTATTGAATTAGCTAAGAACAGATGCACTTTAATTGCAGGCGATCCTGAGCCGGGCATAGTTTTAACCTATAGAAGCAAATTCTACTGGTGGTTTGCACATAATATTGTTACAACCCGGTCACAAATATTTTATCGCAAGGCTAAAGGATATGCAAAAGGAGGGTTTCCATTAATCCGTATAGCATCATCTGATCTGGATAAAGCCGGGGTTGAGCGGCTTCCGCGGGTTACAGGTGTAAAAGATGGACATCCTTTATTGGTAAATGGTAAAAGGATTTCTATTTCAAACATCATCTGGGCAACAGGGTATAAACCTGATTTTTCATGGATTGACTCAAAAGTAACAGATGAAACCGGTTGGCTTAAAACAGAAAGAGGCGTCTCCGGATTAACTAAGGGACTTTACTGTGTAGGAATGTGGTTTCAATTTGCACTAACCTCGGCTCTTATAGGTGGTGTTGGAAGAGATGCGGAGTTTGTAGCAAATCATATTAAAAAGACTACAAATTAATTTTAAAATCTAACTAAAAATGAAGAAGCCCCACAAATAAAGGGAGACTTAGTTTTTTGTGGGCGTTCACGGATTCGAACCGCGGACCCTCTGCTTGTAAGGCAGATGCTCTGAACCAGCTGAGCTAAACGCCCGGTAAAATGTATGAATGATTTATTGAATGGTTGAATGATTAAAGACATAAATCATTCACTCAATCAAAGTTGCTTTAAAAGCTTCGGAAAAATACTGAAAAAATATTATATAAGTAAATCTTATTCGAGCGGGCGACGGGGCTCGAACCCGCGACATCCAGCTTGGGAAGCTGACACTCTACCAACTGAGTTACGCCCGCTTGTAAGGTATATGGTATAAGGTATAAGGTATAAATTTTAATTTTCCTTATACCCTATACCTTTATACCTTTTAAATTGAGAAAGCGTTCTTAATCAACTCTTCCTGCTGCTGGTTAGATATCTTTGCTGAACCAACCGCGGGACTTGCGCTTTCAGGTCTGCCTGCATAATAAACTTTTTGATCAGGAAGAGAATTCTCCTGCAGCCTGTGCCATAAGAAATTCCATGCACCCATATTCTTCGGTTCTTCCTGAACCCAAACTACTTTTTTAGCGTTAGAATATGAATGAATAATCTCTTTTATTTTATCTTCTTTATAAGGATAAAATTGTTCGACTCTTACAATTGCTGTATCATTTATTTTATTATCCCGGCGATATCTGTTTAATTCATAATAAACTTTTCCGCTTGTAAGAATAAGCCTGCTTATTTTTTTCTTATCATTTATCGAATCATCATCAATTATTTCTTTGAATGAACCTGATAAGAATTCCTTCTTTGAAGATTTTGCTTCGGGATGTCTCAACAAACTCTTTGGTGTCATTATTATCAAAGGTTTGTGAATTGCATGTTTAATTTGTCTTCTCAATAAATGAAAATATTGGGAGGGTGTAGTTACATTACAAACCTGGATATTATCCTGTGCACAAAGAATTAGAAATCTTTCAAGTCTTGCACTTGAGTGTTCCGGTCCCTGTCCTTCATAACCATGAGGTAAAAACATTACGATACTGTTAGGAAGGTTCCATTTTTCAACTGAAGCAACAATGAAATTATCAATAATAATCTGAGCACCGTTTGAGAAGTCTCCAAACTGAGCTTCCCATATAACAAGAGCAAGAGGATCAGCAGTGCTGTATCCATATTCAAAACCTAAAACAGCAGCTTCTGAAAGCAAACTATCCAATGCCTCAATATATGCCTGTTCTTTTTTCATATGATTAAGAGGAATATATTCTTCACCGCTGTTAGTATCTGTAAGAGCAAGATGTCTTTGGCTGAAAGTTCCTCTTACACTGTCCTGTCCGCTTAATCTAACCGGAGTGTTTTCAAGCAGCAGACTTCCGAATGCAAGTGTTTCAGCAAAGGCCCAGTCAACTTCATCAACACCATTCATAAGATCTCTTCTTTTATCAAGAAATTTTTTAAGCTTTGGGTGAACAGTAAATCCTTCTGGAAATCTTGTTGTTCCTTCAACAATCTGCTTAAGCATTTCCTCAGAGATAGATGTGTCTTTTACAGGTTTAACCGAATCAATCTTTTCTTTTGAAACTGCAAGAGGCAAATCAGATTTAAATGTGCTGCTTTTCTTTTTAATCTTATCAAAAGATTCACTCAGCTTTTCTTCAATTTCCTTATTTATGCTATCAATTTCTTCTTTGGCAAGAATTTTATTCTTAATTAAGAAATCAGAATAAATATTTCTAACAGAAGGTTGATTTTTTATTTTTTCATATAAAAGAGGCTGTGTAAATCCGGGCTCATCACCTTCATTGTGTCCATGTCTTCTGTATCCAAAGAGATCTATAACAACATCTTTTTTAAAGATCTGCCTGTATTCAAAAGCAAGTTTTGTTACCCACAAAGAAGCTTCGGGGTCATCACCGTTAACATGAAATATAGGTGCCTGGATCATCTTCGCAACATCTGTTGCATAAACAGATGAACGAGCATCTTCAGGTGTTGTTGTAAAACCAATCTGGTTATTAATAATTATATGAATTGTTCCGCCTGTTCTGTATCCTTTTAGCTGGGATAAGTTAAGAGTTTCAGCAACAACTCCCTGGCCAGCGAAAGCCGCATCTCCATGAATAAGCACAGGCATTATCTTTCTGTGCTCTCTGTCGCCGAATCTTACCTGCTTTGCTCTTACAATTCCTTCTACAACGGGATTAACCCATTCAAGATGACTCGGGTTCGAAGCAACTGAAACAGTAACAACCTTTCCATCCCATGTTTTATATTTACCTGAAGCACCAAGATGATATTTAACATCACCAGAACCCTGAATTGAATTTGGATCTCTTATATCTTCAAACTCAGTAAAGATTGAATCGTACGGTTTACCAATTATGTTTGCAAGAACATTCAATCTTCCTCTGTGAGCCATTCCCAGAACAACTTCAACAACATCCTGCTCGCTTGCATTATTCAATAGCATATCAAGAACAGGTATTAATGTTTCAGAGCCTTCAATCGAAAATCTTTTATGCCCGATAAACCTGTTATGGATAAAATGTTCAAAAGTTTCTGCCATAATGAGTTTCTGAAGAATTATTTTCTTCAGATCAATATCGAAGTTAGGAACATTCTTCACAGGTTCCATAATATTCTGCAGCCAGATTTTTTCTGCAGGATTCTGGATGTGCATATATTCAACACCAATCTTTTCGCAGTAAGTTTTTTGAAGAGCATCAAGTATTTCTCTTAAAGTTGATGTTGGTGTACCGCCAAAACCACCTGTGATAAAATTCCTGTCAAAATCCCAGATGGTTAAATTAAATGTAGCGGGGTCAAGCTCTGCGTGGTAAGGGATTTGAGAACCCAAAGGATCAAGGTCTGCAACAAGATGACCGCGAACCCTGTAATAATTTATAAGCTGAAGAACACGCCCCTGCTTTTCAATCTCTTCTTTGTTGGCAGTTCCTTCAAAAATTCCGGGTTGATAGTCTGTTTTCCATTTGAGGGGTTTTAAAGGGGTTCTTAAACTTTCAAAAATCTCTTCATAAAAATCATCTTTACCAAGAAGAAGCTCATGAATTTCTTTCAGGAATAATCCTGACTCAGCACCCTGAATAATTCTATGATCGTAAGTGCTCGTTATAGTCATTACTTTACTAACACCCAAAGTAGAGATTGTAGAAGGAGACATTGCCTGGTATTCAGCAGAATATTGAATTGCACCAACGGCTATAATTGTTCCCTGCCCAATCATCAATCTTGGTACAGAGCCAACTGTCCCGATTGTTCCGGGGTTTGTTAATGTAATTGTTGTTCCTGTAAACTCAGAAGGATCTATTGTACCTTTCCTGGTACGTTCAACAATATCATCATATTTGTCCCAGAATTCTTTAAAGTTATTCTTACCGGCATCTTTAATATTTGGAACAAGAAGAGACCTGCTGCCATCTTTTCTTTCCATATCAATGGCTAAACCAAGATTAACACCTTTTCTCTTAATTACATGAGGCTTGTCATCAATTATTGTAAAGGCATTATTCATTACGGGAACAACATCAATTGCTTTAAGTATTGCCCAGCTTATAATATGTGTGAAGGAAACTTTGCCAAAGTCATTTTTCTTTAAAAATTTATTTATCAAAGTTCTGTTTTCTTCAAGCAGTTTAACAGGAATTGTTCTTTGCGATGTTGCAACAGGAATTGTGAGACTATTATTCATATTCTCCAGTATCTTAGCAGCACTTCCTGCAATTACTTTAACTTCATCACCGGTTTCAGGTTCAGGGAGTTTTATTTTTTGAGAAATGGGTAATGTTGGCTTAATTGTTTTTTCAGTTTGTCCGTTATCTTTCTTTTTACCGGAGCTTTTATCAAAAAACTTTTTCCATTGTTCCGGCAATTCGGAAGGATTTTCCTCATACTGCTTGTGCAGGTATTCAACAAACCAGGTATTTGCACCAAACTTTTCAAGCTCTTCTTTTTGCTGATCCGTTAATTCTTTAGTCTTCATTTTAATAGAATAATTGTAATATTATGGGTGTTCAATTGTAAATTTATTAAACAAAACAAATAAATCATAGTCAATTGAATTAAACAGGTATAGAGTATATAATTATAATTGGTTCAAGTTTAAGAATAGCTTAAAAGATGACCAAACTTTATAATAAAAAATCAGAAAAAGAAAAAAGAAGATTCTTTAAGGAATAACCAAACAACATCGGAAAAACTAGTTTGGTTATATCTCAAGAAAAGGCAAATTTTAGGTGAAAGATTTTTAAGACAGTATAGTGTTAGCTCGTATGTGTTAGATTTTTATTCTTCTTCATTAAGATTAGGAGTTGAAATTGATGGTGACTCTCATTTTGAAAGTTATGAAGCAATAGAATATGATAAACAAAGAGAGAATTATCTTAAATCAATCGGAATAAATATAATAAGATTTACTAACCAGGAAGTGATTGAAAATTTAGAAAAAGTTATAAGCATTATTGAAGAAAAAGTTAAAGGCTTACAGAAAAACTGTGCGACTTAAAACCCCACCCGTCCTCCCCTTTACTAAAGGGGAGGGAAGGAGGGGTTTATGTAATTAAGTATTGGTACAATAACAAAAGAACAATGGAACCGTTAAAAAAATTCACTGTTGATAAAAATCCTTTCAAACAGTTCGAAAGCTGGTACCAGGAAATTCTTAAATCGGATATTAAAGAGCCTTCAGCAATGACTTTAGCAACAGCAGATAAAAGCGGAAGTCCTTCTGCCAGAATTGTTTTACTGAAAGGCTTTGATGAAAATGGTTTTCTCTTCTTTACAAATTATGAAAGCAGAAAGGGAAAAGAGTTAATTGAAAATCCTGCTGCGGAATTATTATTCTATTGGATGGATTTGCAGAGACAAGTAAGAATATCAGGGAAGGTTGAAAAGACAAGCAAAGATGAATCTGAAAAATATTTTACTACAAGGCCTTTACAAAGCAGGATTGGTGCATGGGCTTCCAAACAAGGTGAAATAATTCCTGACAGGGAATACCTTGAAAAAAGATTTTCCAAGTTTGAAAAAAAGTTTAAAGATAATGTTCCTCTTCCGTCAAACTGGGGAGGCTTCAGATTAATACCGGAACGTTTTGAATTCTGGCAGGGAAGAGAAAGCAGGCTGCACGACAGGATCTGTTATTTAAAGAAGAATAAAGAATGGGAGATTGTCAGATTATCACCATGACCAAATTTTATTTATCATTAACTCAATTTGAATCTTGATTTTTTAGTAAAGATTATATAATATGCAACTAAGAATTTTACGTTAAACAAATTTTAATGATGAAAAACAAAAAATATACCCCAATGAGTTGTTATTGCTCTTGTTGTAACTGTCTTAACCAGGCAGCGGGATATTATTTGTTAAACTTTGAGATTACATAAACAGGACTCAGATAAAAGCTTAAATAAACCCGCTGCCAAAAAACAGCGGGTTTTTTGTTTTAAAAATTTTAGGAACAATAATGAAAACAAAGGTAAGGAAGAAATTAAATCTTGAAGATCATTACAAATCCAGAGAAGAACATTTGAGACAAGTTACTGGCCTTCATGAATCAGGTAATTCAATATTAAGTAAGATTGGGAATACTCCTCTTTTAAAAATAAATAATATTAATAAGAATGTTAATCCTGATGTGGAAATCTATGCTAAAGCCGAATGGTATAATCCCGGAGGCTCAGTAAAAGACAGAGCTGCTTTGAATATGATACTTGAAGGAGAAAAATCCGGCAAATTAATACCTGGTAAAACAATTATTGATGCAACAAGCGGTAACACCGGAATTGCGTACGCCTTTATTGCAACTGTGAAAGGTTATAAAGTAAAACTCGCTCTTCCCGCTAATGCAAGTGAAGAAAGAAAAAAGATATTAAAAGCTTACGGAGTTGAACTGATACTAACTAATCCGCTTGAAGGTACTGACGGTGCACAAAAAGTTGCTAAAGATATTTATGAGAAAAATAAAGAATTGTATTTCTACCCCGATCAGTATAACAATCCTGCAAACTGGCAAGCGCATTATAAAACAGCAAATGAAATATGGAATCAAACAGGAGGGAGAGTAACACATTTTGTTGCCGGGCTCGGGACCACAGGTACTTTTGTTGGCACTTCAAGAAGATTGAAAGAACTTAATGCTCAGATACGGACTATTTCTTTTCAACCTGATAGTCCGCTTCACGGTTTAGAAGGATTAAAGCATTTACCAACTGCAATTGTGCCTGGTATTTATGACAGCAGTATAGCTGATAAGATGATTGAAGTTTCAACCGAGGAATCTTATGAAATGATAAAAAAACTTCTACGGGAAGAAGGACTTTTTGTTGGTCTTTCAAGCGGGGCGGCAATAGCTGCATCTCTAAAAATTGCAAAGGAATTAGAAGCAGGAGTACTGGTAACTATTTTCCCTGATGATGGACAAAAATATTTAAGTGAAAAATTCTGGGACGAAATATGATTAAAATTGCGAATGAAATTCTTAACAGAATAAAAATCCATGGTGAAGAATCTTATAATGAAGAATGCTGCGGTGCACTCTTTGGAAGCAGCAAAAATGATAATAAAGTAATTCAAGATATTCTTGAATTTGAAAATGAAAAAGAGGAAAGCCGCCAGAACAGATTTCTAATTTCCCCTGCTCAATACAATTTTGCAGAAAAGCTGGCTATAGAAAAAAAAATTGAGTTACTCGGTTTCTATCATTCGCATCCTGATCATCCGGCAATACCTTCGCAGTTTGATATCGATAATGCTTTGCCATGGTTCTTATATATTATTGCTTCTGTGAACAAAGCCAAAGCAGATAATTTAACGGCGTGGATACTTAAGGAAGATAGATCTGGATTTGAGAAACAGGAAATGAAAGTAAATGCAAGTGTAAGTGTAAGAGCATGAGTTTGATTATGAAGTTAATTCTGATTTTTATTCTTAATCTTGAACTTGTCCGCCGCGGCGGATTGAACTTGCTCTTACTCAATTGAAATTAAATCATTAAAAGAGGTGGCAAAATGTTTGTTAAAGTTATGATCCCTACTCCACTCAGAGCTTATACTGAAAAACAAGACACAATTGAAGTGGAAGGAAATACTGCCGGTGAAGTAATAAAAAATCTCACAGGAAAATATTCTCAATTGCAAAAACATCTGTTTGATGAAAGAGGAAATCTCAGAAGTTATGTTAACATTTATATTAATGATGAAGATATTCGATATCTTCAAAATGAAAAAACCAGGCTAAAAGATACCGATGTTGTAAGTATTGTTCCATCCATTGCCGGAGGAATTGAAACAGCGGTTGAAGAAATAGAATCTAAAGTTAAAGTAAACAATATTCGTCTTTCTAACGAAGAGATATTAAGATACAGCAGACATCTGATTATGCCTGAAGTTGGAATGGATGGACAGAAAAAACTTAAAGCAGCAAGTGTTCTGATGATTGGAGCCGGAGGTTTAGGCTCTCCTTTAGGAATGTACTTAGCTGCCGCTGGTATTGGAAGGCTTGGTATTGTTGATTTTGATGTGGTTGATGAAACAAATCTTCAAAGACAACTTTTACATGGAACAAATGATGTCGGCAGATCAAAGCTTGAATCCGCAAAAGAAACAATAAAAAATATAAATCCAAATGTTAAAGTTTATACTTACGAAACAAGATTAACTTCTGAAAATGCTTTTGAGATCCTTAAAGATTATGATCTGATAGTTGATGGTACAGATAACTTTCCGACTCGTTATTTAGTTAATGATGCTTGTGTCCTTCTTAGAAAACCTTACGTGTACGGCAGCATTTTCCGTTTTGAAGGGCAAGTAACTGTGTTTGATGCAAAGAATGGTCCTTGCTATCGTTGTTTGTATCCATCACCTCCACCGCCGGGATTAGTTCCAAGCTGCGCAGAAGGTGGTGTGCTTGGAGTTCTTCCGGGAATAATAGGATCCTTACAAGCTCTGGAAGCTATTAAATTGATTATAGGAAATGGTGAACCATTAATTGGCCGCCTGATTCTTTTTGATGCTTTGAAGTTTAAAACAAGAGAATTAAAGCTTCACAAGAATCCTGATTGCCCTGTTTGTGGGAACAATCCTACAATCCACGAGCTTATTGACTATGAACAATTCTGTGGAATCTCTTACGATGATGGAAGAGAAGTTAATGTTGATAAAATATCTGCTGAAGAATTGAAGAAGAAGCTGGATGATAATGAAGACATCTTTTTACTTGATGTGAGAGAACCTCATGAGTATGAAATCAACAACATCAATAATGGATATTTAATTCCTTTAAATGATCTTCCTAATCGTATAAATGAACTTGATTCTTCCAGGGAAATTATAGCTTATTGCAAAGTTGGTGGTAGAAGTGCAAGAGCAGTTGATTTCTTAAGGAAAGCCGGTTTCAGGAAAGTAAAGAATCTTATTGGAGGTATTGATGCCTGGGCTACAAGAATTGACAGAAGTATGCCGAGGTACTGATTGTGACAAGATCTTCTTCATATTGAGAGAATTTGTTCTAAATGATCAGGAGAAAATAAAAATGTCTGAAAAAATATATAAGCTCGACAGATCGTCATTAAAATTTAACCAGGGAGCTATTGTTTTACTGGTTTCACTTGCTTTTATTCTTGATCTTAGCTGGCTTACAGCTTTGGTTGCGGTTGTTTTATTAACAGGCACATTATTTCCAAATGCCGGACTCTTTAAGCTGCTTTACTTTTATATTGCTAAGCCAATAGGAATAATTAAACCGAAAATTATAGAAGAGGATAATACTCCGCATCTTTTTGCCCAAGGTTTGGGAGGAGTATTTCTTGCTATATCATTTCTGCTATTGGATTTTACAAATCAGCAATTGGTAGGATGGATTTTATCAATAGTTGTTGTTGTACTCGCCTTCGTTAATCTTACAACAAACTTCTGTGCCGGTTGTTTTCTTTATTTCCAGTTAAATAAGCTTGGTGTTTTCCCACATAAATTTTCAAGGAAACAACATGCTTGAAAGAATTTTAATTTTAGTTGTACTGCTGTCAGGAATATTTTTTCTTTTTAAGAGATTATTTGTTACTAAACCTGTTAAAGTAACTAATATTTTTTCCGGCATGTCAGGCTTGCATTCGAATCAACCAAACATTAATCCAGATTTACCAACTATCATTTATTTTTGGACTGAGCAATGCTCACAATGCTTCAGTTTGCAAAATCCTGCTTTATCAAAGCTTAAACAAAACTATAGCAACTTCAATTTAATTTCTTACAATGCTCTGAATGAAGGGGAGATTGTGAAGAAGCTTAATATAAAAACAGTTCCGGCTACTGCGGTTATCGCTACAGGGAAGGTTAAGGTAAAGTTTGTTAATAATGGTTTTGCCGGTGAAGAGTTGCTTCTTTCACAATTAAAAAAGATTTCAGCCTAATCATTTAGAAATTTGTAAAGCATTTTGTCTATCCTCAATCATTAAGCTATTTTAAAAATTTTTCATATTATTTTGTAATAAATCAAGCTGATTAATCCAGAACCAATGATTACATAAACAACTGTAAATTTTGATTTTACCATGTATAAAACAAAAAGAGAAAGTCCAAAAATAATTGAAGCAAATATGTCTGTTATTACAACACGAAAAAGCTGAATAGCAGTTACTGCAATTAACCCGATAACTCCTGCTGTAACTCCATCTAAAAAATTATGGAGTGAAGTATTCCCGATTACTTTTTCTAAAAAATTATATCCGATAAGTGTAAAGCCAAATGCAGGTAAAAATATAGCGGCTGTAATAATTAAAGCCCCAAGCCACCCACCGGCAAAGTAACCAACAAAGGTTGTAAAAATAATTAGTGGTGCCGGAAGAATTCCTGATAAGGCAATACCATCAAGAAATTGTTCATTTGTCATCCATCCATTATTTATTACTGCATCCTGTTGTATAAAAGGGATTACAGTATATGCTCCTCCGAAAGTAAGAAGACCTCCTTTAAGGCCGGAGAAAAAAATTGTAAGTGGAGAGGAGGTATTTGCTGCGTCTTTTGTCCTGATTTTATCATGATGTACAAAAGTTTGCTCTGAATGAAATTGTTGAAACGAATAACTTAAAGCGCAGACTAATATTAGTATTGCAACTATAGATGCCCCGGTTTTATTTTTTCTCATCAGCAAAACATAAATAATTCCACAGAGAGGAAGCACAATAAAAAAGCTAATGCCGCTGAAATGAGCAATAGCAGAAATGCCGGCTATTATAAGTAACTTAATATTAATGAGAGCATGTTTTCCGATACGATGTGTTGCCGTAAAAATAAGAGCAATAACCGCAACCTGAAAGCCGATAAAAATAGATTGAATAAGTGGGGATTTAATACCGAATTGAATATAAAACCAGGTAAGCAATAACATAAGCAGAAATCCCGGCAGCATAAAACCAAGACCAGCAAGAAAACCACCCCACCTGCCACCAGCAAGCATTCCAAAATAAACACACAATTCGTGAGTTTCCGGTCCTGGTAAAACCTGATAAACAGCAAGCGTTCTGTTGAAATGTTCTCTTGAAACCCACTTTTCTTCTTCAACGAGTTCTTGCCTTATCATTGCGATTTGTGTAATAGGTCCACCCCAGGCAAGGAATCCGAATCTAAGGAAACGAAAAAAAATCTGTAAAGATGTTTGTTTAACAGGGAGCTTATCGGAAAAATTCATTTGTTCGTTTTGATTTTTATCCATTTATAATTCAGGATTCCAGGTATGTTTTTCATCACTGACAAATTTAGCCCAGCTATAAAGAGCATCGTAAATTTTAATTCCCACTTTCAGCATTTCATGGTCATCACGAAAATTATAAGAAAGCCCTGCTGAGATTGCCCAGAGACCTGCTGCCTGAGGTGCAAGATGAAAACTGTCTGTATCTGCGCCTCGGATAATTTCTGCAAGTTGAAGCAATGCCGGGTCTGTAAGCTTATGTTTTTTTATGAAGTAGTCAAAAGTACATTCATTTCCATAATGCGAATACTCAGCTTTGGGAATGTCGTAAGGGATGGCGTTAAGCTCCTTTGCTTTTTCAAACACTTGTTCCTTTGGAACATAAATAAATTCTGCTTCCCTGTCCACAAAGTTTCTAATTAGCCAGGGGCAAGCAATGCGGTCTATTTTAGGTCGTTCACGTGTAATCCATTTCATTATATACTCCATTTCGTTATGATAAAATCTTGTTCCGCAAGTTTATGCAGCAATAATTATCAAGAATAGAATGGAATTAACCTTTTGTACATGCTTTACCTTTTTGTAAGATTTTTTCTAAAAGCAGAAGGGTTTTTGCCTGTATGCTTGTTAAAAATCCGGGTGAAGTGACTTTGATCTGAAAATCCAGTTAGAAAAGCTATTTCAGTTAACGAGTAATTTGATGACTGCATAAGCTGGATAGCTTTTTCAATACGCTGTTTACGGATATACTCACCGAAAGATAAATTCTCAAAGTATTTTGAAAATTCTCTTGATAGATATGCAGGATGTATGTTCAATCCTTTAGAAATTTCTTTTAAACTTAGGTTAGTATCAATCTGGTCTTGTATAATTTCCTTCAGTTCCTTAGCCCAAAGAGGTATCTTTTTACGTTCATCTTTTTTTGATTTTAGAAATTTGTTATAGACTTCCAGAAATAAATTATCGACCGGGTTTTGAGTATGCTTTTCATTCTGTAAATACTTTGCCCAGGCATATAATGCATCATAAATCATCATGCCTTTATCGAGCAATTGGTAATCATCTTTGAAGTTATAAGAAAGTCCTGCCGAAATAGCCCACAAGCCAGACGATTGACGAGCAATATCATGCCTGTCAGTATCAGCACCTCGAATGATTACTGCCATAGTATGAACAGCTAGATCATTTACTTTATATTTTTTGATAAGATAATCGAAAGTACAATAACTATCATAATGTGTAAATTCCACGTCAGGTATATCAAATGGAATAGCATTAAGCTCTTTAGCTTTTTTCCTAACTTCTTTAAAGGGAACAAAAATAAATTCAGCTTCTTTGTCTATGAATCTTCTTATAAGCCAGGGACAGGCAATTCGGTCAATTTTAGGTCGTTCTCTGGTTATCCATTTCATTTAAGTTAGTAAAATAAAGATTACAGATTATTTAAATCATTCATTCAAAAACCTTTATCAGTTCAAGTACAGCTTTTTCAGTTTGTTTATCTTTATCCAAAGAAGGTTCCCACATAGTTACAGATATGGCAACAACTTTTTCTTTTATTGCATCGAAGAATTTTTTTAGTTCAGATAATCTTGGCCCTCCGAAAGCTTTATAGAGCATAGCAGGTGCATCAATTGGATTAATTATATCAGCATCAAGATGAACATAAATTTCTTTTTCTTTATTACACTCATTGAGCAATTCCTGCAAATTTTCGGGCTGTCTTATTTTTGATTTTGTTAATTGAATAGCTTCATCTTCATCAAGATTTCTTCTATCATAAAGTATAACTCTTTTTTCCGGTAAAGGATTTAAATTAAGACCCCGAAGTAAATCAGGCTCTTCTCGTCCTGTTAAGATTGCCAGTGACATTCCTCCAACAAAACCGAATGGTGTTGTTTTATATGTATTGAAATCGCCATGAGCATCTAACCAAAGCAGGGCAGGGTTGAGTCCGCAATTATTTAATCCTTTCATGACTCCAAAAGTTTTGTGGCAATCTCCGCCTATAGCTATAGGCAATTTATTTTTGGTAATAGAGGTTTGAACAAAGTCAGCAACCTGTTTATTCAGAATAGTAATAACTTTATTCTGCTCTTCATCATTACCTTTATATAAATTCTCGAGCCATCCTTCTTTTTTAATGGCGAGAAAATCAGGTTTATATTTTTCTAAAAAATATGGTGTAAATAATACCTGCATTAGTCCTCACATCTTTTGGTTCATGGTAAAAAATCTTCTTTGGTTATATATCGCATTTTTTTTATTTTCGTTCCCAATCTTCAACATCACCTTCAATCATTTGAAATAGAGGATGCAATTCCGGGACATTAATTTCTTTTAACTGAATATACTTCTTTCGGTCTCTTTTCCACAACTTCCGTATAAGGTGAGACATTTCAAAACCGGCTTGGCCTGACGTAACAGCAATTTTAAGATTTGTTCGTGCCCGCCCGATTTTTCTTTTATCGAATGAATAACCTATCTTGAGAGCTTCTTCATATAATGCAAGAAGGTATTGATTGATAGCTCCTAAAGGTTCAGGATGTGAGCGGAACCTGTAAAGTTGAGGATGAAATTTATATCCTTTTGTTTGATTTGATAAGACAGCTTTAGCAAGTAAACTTTCCCACCAGCAAGCTATCAAACCTTTTGCATCAAGATATTTTGGATGAAGACTCCAGAGTCTCAATTAAATTCTCTACTTCGTAATAATTCAAAATAGAGATTTTTTATTTTAGGCTGAAATTCTTTTAATGATTTTGGAAAAGAGGAAGAAGTCACTCTAAAGGAATTTAAGAATGTGAAGCTAAACGGAAATAACCTGGAGATCGAACTTCCTGCTAAATCTATTATAATGCTTGAGTTGAAATAATTGCGGTTAAATTTTAAGATTCTTATTGAATTGAATAAAAATAATGATGAAATTAAAGTTGGGAAAACAAAAGATGGTTTAACCCGCATGAAAACAAGAAAAAAATTCCTGAATAACAACAGGATGAAAAGATCATAATAAATATTCCACTAAGGAAAGTAGTTTTGCAGTATAAGTAATAGTTAGCTGGTAAGAAAAATTATGGAAAAAATTGAATTAATTTTTGATCCATTATTCCAACCTCAGTTACTGACATTGGAGTAAATGAAACGATAAGGGCTCCCAATAAGTTTTATTTATCTCAAAACTATCCTAATCCATTTAATCCAACAACCACTATAAAATATTCGATTCCACAAACAAGTTTTGTAAAAATACAGATTTATGATATACTGGGAAGGGAAGTAATAAAACTTGTAAATGAAGAAAAAGCCATAGGGAATTATGAAGTTGAATTTAATGGAAGCAATCTGGCAAGTGGAATTTATTTTTATAGAATACAAGCAGGAAGTTTCATCGATACAAAGAAATTCATTTTAATGAGGTAGCATTAACGGATAACCGCTTAAAAAAGGACAAACTCAATAGCGCAATAAAAAATATTCGTTCCCAATAAATTAACTAGGAATAAAACCCCACCCGTCCTCCCCTTTGCCAATGGGGAGGAGAGGAGGGGTTCTGATAATATGTAGAATAAACCTCTCCCTGTTTCCCTCCATTTAGATTCTTCGTCCCTATAAATTGGAACTCAGAATAACATTTCTATTGGATTTGCAAATCGAAAAAGCTTTTAATATGTCATTCCTTCGGAATTCAATTGTTGCTGGCTTGCTTGTTTGCAATAAACATATGACTCCTATCGGAGTCAATAATAAAAGTTTCCTGATTCAAAAAAAGAATTGTTTAAATAAATCCCGAAGGGATGAAATTATTATAGAAAGAATAATAAACGAGAAAGACAGAACCCCGTAGGGGTGATATTAAATTTAACAGCTTGCGAAAGTTATCTCTTACTTTCAGGCTTATAAGTAAGCATTACAAGCCCTGTTGAATAAGCTTTGGAATCAGCCAGCCTTAACTTTTTTCTCTCCTTAATTTCTGTGAATAAAGGTTTACCTGCACCAAGTATTATTGGATGTACAGCTAAGTGGTATTCATCAATTAAATCTGAATTTACAAAAGTAGTTATCAAACTCGCTCCTCCAAATAAGTGAATATCTTTTCCTTGCTGCTGCTCGATTTTATTTACCTCTTCTTCAACATTGCCGCTTATAAGTGAAGCTCCCTTAACTGTTTTAAGTGTTCTGGAGAAAACATATTTTTTTTTGTCCCTCATCATATCAAAAAATATCTTCTCCATTTCAGGGGCATTACTTGGAGGAGAGTAGTTGCCAAAAAGCTCCCAGCTTTTCCTTCCGTAGAATATTGAATCTATCCGATTCATAACATCAATAATACCGTAATCCTGATCCATAAAGCACCAGTCATATTCCCCGTTCGGTCCTTCGATGTATCCATCAAGACTCACAGCAACATCTAAGATTACTTTACGCATTTTGATTAATTAGTTTGTTGAAGTTAAAATATACTTATGCTTTCTTGTAAGCGTTCAGAAACTCTTCTCTTAATATTCCAGACTGAGTGCAAATTGTTTTTAAAGTGGATGCTTTGATCTAGGGTCAATATCAAAAACTTCTTTACCAAAGTTTTCTATATGAAATGAAATTGCAGATCTAACATCTGAGAGTGCTTCTTCGTATGTATCTCCTTCTCCAACCACAACGCCTTTTAACCCAAGCGGATAAGCTATATAACCATCCGGATGCTTTTCAACAATTATTTTAAATTGTTTCATTTACTATCTCCAATCGCTAATTTTATGATAATAAAGATAAATAATTTTTAATCCTACCTCAATTTAAATCTTCCCTTCATCACCGGACTATCAAGAATGAAAGCTCTTACAGAAATTGTCGCAACTATTATCAGTCCGCCAATAATAGCCATAAAAGAGGGTTCCTCTTTTTAATCAAGAAAAACCCTGACAGTATTTAACAGATCCTCAAATGTAAGAAACAACATAGAGGTAGCCTAGGCTTGCAAGATGTACATGCCTTACCTATAACAAAGCGAACGACCCGTAGAAGCTTAGATCCCTGACTAACGACTTTTCATTTAAATGCTACTCCGTGTGGACGCGCTGGTCCATTCGATAGGGCAGTATTAAAATCTAAATTGAACTTTGCGTCCAAGACCAGGTCATTCTTGCTGACAATGGCTACATGAACTTTGTGATCTCCTTCAGCATGAACTTTTCCCTGATCATCTTCATTCAGGAAGTAGTCGGTAATTACCAATCTTTTTTCATCTTTTGTAAGCGCAATATAATGGGGACCAGAATCCTTTCCCAGATCCAGAACTTTTAGGACACTCGGTTTTTCAGGATCAGATGTATCGAACATAACCACCTTACCAGCCATATTCATAGAAACAAATAATCTTTTTCCATCTTTATTAATCCGCATTAACTGTGGCCAACCATCTTTGGCAATCGTGGAGAAATCAAAAACATCTTTAGCTGTACCGTTTTTTGTGTCCAGCAAATAGAGTTTGCCATCAAGCATTCCAGCTGTGTAACCGCGTTGTTTGTTATCTCCAGGGATCAGACGAACATCAATAGTTCCTGCTGCGTTTGGCAGAGTAATAGTGCGGACAATACTTCTATTTTTGAAGTCCCAAACCCGCACACTACCTCTAAAATCCATATCACCGGGAACTGCATGTAAAGTGGTGGAAGGACAAATAAAATCACTTGTCACCATCAAATTGATCTCAGGTCGGACTGAAATACCATGAGGATTAAAACCATCCGGCGGAGGGTCTGAAGGATATTCAGCGACGAGTTTAAGATTTTTATCGAACTCAGCTACGCGTCCAGGATGATGTCCAGTAGCACCTCCCATCATAGTGACGAGAAAACCACCGTTTTCTAAAGCGTAGAACTCATCTGTAATAGCGGATTGAGGTGGGTCGGAGGATGAGAGAAGTTTAGGCTTAAGAGGATTAGACACATCGAAGAAAAAGACTTCTTTCTGCCCTTTTAAGACACTTAATAATCCTCCACAAGCCAATGTTTTTCCATCAGCCGAAAGGCCAACGTGATGCGGTTCGTTCCACATATTTCCGGGCGTGTCAAGAGGAACAGTTGTTAAGATCTTGCCGTAGTCTTTTGAATTTTGATCAAAATTTACCACAGCTAAAAAATCTGGTGCCTGACGACTTTGATAACCCGACCAGACAAATAAGTACTTCGATTCTTGGGGGACGATATTTACAGGAAGGCAGAAAACGTAAAAGAGTAAAGCAAGACAGAAAATGTTTCTAAGGTTCATGGTGACCTCCAACGGTTTAGAGTTTAAGTTTCCCCTCTCAATGAGGGGCTTAATTATCAAATTTTTTTTATCTATAATTGAATGAGGAGGGTGAGCAAACTCTATTGAGTTTTTATTGGCTATAACTTTCTTTACCAGGTGAGTAAGTATTTCTGCTAAATGTTATAATGCGACTGCTGTCCTGAACCACTATCAGAGTTTGTTCACAAACTGTTTTGCAATATACAAATTCAAAATGAATAATTTTTATTTTAGCCTCAATAAAAAATTATCTGTGACTAATCTTTAACCTTCCCTTCATCACCGGACTATCAAGAATGAAAGCTCTAACAGAAATTGTTGTAATAATTATTAAGCCGCCAATAATAGCCATAAAAGAAGGCGTCTCTCCATAACCAAAAAATACCCAAACAGGATTAAGAACAGGTTCAATCATTCCGATTAAAGAAGCTTCAATAGCATAAACCCTTTTTAATCCATAACTAAAAATTGCATAAGCAATTCCTATCTGGAAAATTCCGAGAAAAGCAACCATCCATAAATCAGAAAAAGTGAGCATCTGTATATCAAATATAAAAGGAAGCGAAATGAGCGCCACAAGAACATTCCCATAAAAGATTGAACTGAATTGGTGCTTGGCTTTATTCTTTCTCATACCTATCATAAAAGAAGCGAACGCCAAACCTGAAAGGAGAGCAAAAATATTTCCTTCAAGATGACCGGGAGAAAGCTCACCCATAAAGAAAAGGATCATTCCTGAAAAACAAATAATAATTGTGATGATGTTAATCTTTTCAAATGGAGTTTTGTTGATAAGAGGTTCGAAGATCAGAATATAAATTGGTGCCGTGTACTGGAGGAAGATTGCATTTGCAGCAGTAGTTGTTTTGGTTGCAAGCACAAAGAGGATTAAAACTCCTGTATACAAGATTGCATTTATAAAAGCAAAACCGTTGGCGTAAAAAACTTCTTTCCTGAAAATTAAAGCAAAAACAATTGCAGCAAAAACACATCTGAAGAAAGATAGCTCCATTGCATCTAAGCTGATAAGCTTGATGAACAGACCTCCTGTACTCCAGAGAATTGCTGCAACAAAAACTGCTATCAAACCTTTTTTGTGATCGGGAAGATGTTTCATTAAAATATTTTAAAATTTCAATTATCAATTTAACAAAACTGTCTTGAAAGATTTTTTAAATTTTGGAATATAGAACCCCACCCGTCCTCCCCTTTCAGAAAGGGGAGGGGAGGAGGGGTTCTTTTTGATAGCACATTTTATAATCGGTTTTGTATTAAATTAGAGTACAAAGAAAAAGTAAACTGAATGAGCAGCAGTTATAATTTTATAGATCACACAGCAGATATTGCCATAGATGTAACGGCAGATTCTCTTGAAGAGTTATTTACTGCATCCGCACAGGCATTTAAAGAAGCGGTTGTTGAAACAGAATCTGGAAATGGAGAAGAAACTTTTATTCTTAAATTAAATTCTCATTCTATTGAATCTTTACTCGTAAATTTTTTAAATGAACTTAATTTCAGGTTGACTTACAAAAAGAAAATTTTTAATAATATTAATGATATGAAGATTTCCCAAACAAATAATAACTGGAATCTTGAAACTACACTTGAAGAAGATGATGTTGCTGAAGATAAAATCAAAACAGAAATTAAATCTGTAACTTATCATCAGATGGATTTGAAAAAAACAGAGGAAGGTTATAAAACAATTATTGTTTTTGATATTTAAGTAGAAGTTCAAGAGTAAGTTCAAGTTCAAGGCAAATTAAAATGAATATCAATGGAATTGAACTAATAAAGCTTAGAGAAAATCTGTGGGAAATTCCTGCAATTAGTGGAATGAAAGTTTCCGGAAGAATCTACATTTCAGAAAAAATGATTAAAGAAAATCTCAAAGATGGTGAAGCATTGAAGCAAGTAATGAATGTAGCTTATCTTCCCGGTATTCAGAAATACAGCCTTGCAATGCCTGATATTCATTGGGGATATGGTTTCCCGATTGGCGGTATTGCCGCTACTGATTTGGATGAAGGTGTAATCTCTCCCGGCGGAGTTGGATATGATATTAATTGTGGAGTAAGGCTTGCAACAACTTCTCTCGATCATAACGCTGTTAAGGATAAAATGGATAAGCTGGTTTCAAATCTTTTTAAAAATGTTCCTACTGGAGTAGGTTCAAGCGGAGCAATCAAAAAGCTCTCTCAATCTGATATAAAAAAAGTTTTAGAGAAAGGTTCTGCCTGGGCTGTTGAAAATGATCTTGGTGATAATTCAGATATTGAATTTACAGAGGAGAGTGGAACACTTAAAAATGCTGATGCAGGTGCAGTAAGTGAAAGAGCAATAGAAAGAGGAATCAACCAGGCGGGAACACTTGGTTCAGGAAATCATTTTCTTGAAGTAGATATTGTTAGTGAAATATTTGATGAAAGGGCCGCATCTGTTTTTGGTTTATTCAAAGATCAGGTTGTTGTACTAATTCATACAGGTTCGAGAGGATTGGGTTACCAGATCTGCGATGATTACATTGGAAGAATAATGAAAGCAAGTAAATCATATAATTTTTCTTTACCTGATAAACAGCTTGCCTGCGCACCAATAAATTCACAGGAAGGATTGGATTATTTTGCTGCTATGCAGTCTGCTGCAAACTTTGCATGGAATAACAGGCAGGTAATTATGCATCTTGCTAAAAAAAGTTTTAAAGATACTTTTAATATGACAGACTCTGAACTCGGATTTAAATTGGTCTACGATGTCTGCCATAACATAGCAAAGATAGAAGAACATAAAATTAATGGTAAGACAAAGAAAGTTTGTGTTCACAGGAAAGGTGCAACAAGAGCTTTTCCTCCCGGCAGTAAAATGATTCCTGTAAAGTATAAAGAGATAGGACAGCCTGTTTTAATTCCGGGAGATATGGGAAGATATTCCTTCATTGGTGTCGGAACTGAAAAAGCGATGGAAGAAACATTTGGCAGTTCTTGCCATGGTGCAGGAAGAAATATGAGCAGAAAAAAAGCTCTGAAGGCAGCGAAGGGAAGAAATCTTATAGATGAATTAAAGAAGGAGGGGATTGTCATTCAGGCAAAAGGATATAGAACAATCGCTGAAGAAATGCCGGCTGCTTATAAAGATGTTTCTGAAGTTGTAAATGTCTGTCACGATGAAGGGATAACAAAGAAAGTTGCTAAGCTGAAACCGATTGGTGTGATAAAGGGATAATAAAAAAATAGGAAATTTAAATGGGAATTGGAAGATAGAACACGGATAACACAGATGACACGGATTATTACTGATCTGTGAAAATCAGCGTAATCAGTGTCATTCGTGTGCAATTGTCTTTTCTTCTAAAGAAAAGTATTAAATTACCTCCTAATAAATTTTTAATATTTGACTTTGTATTTCAAATACTATCCACCTTCAATTATAAAAAGACTTTTCAACGATTTTTACTGGAACACTTCCAACAATAAAATCCTTCTTACTTTTGATGATGGACCAACGGCTGAAGCAACTGAAATTATTTTAACCACACTTTCACAATATGGAATTAAAGCAGCATTTTTTTGTATTGGGAATAATGTTGAAAAAAATCATTCACTTACAAAACAAATTTTGGATGAAGGTCATCTGATTGGTAATCATACTTTTAATCATAAAAGATTAACCAGAATGAACAATGCTGAAGCAGGTAATGAGATTGATTCTTTCAATAATCTTTTAAAAGAAAAATTTAATTTTGAAGTTAAATATTTCAGACCCCCATACGGAAGATTTACAATATCAACACGAGGAATCCTGAAAGAGAAAAATATGAAATGCGTAATGTGGTCCTTGATAACTGAAGATTATAAAAATGATTTTGAAACAGTTAAATTTGCTGTAAAGAATTATCTGAAGAAGAATTCAATAGTTGTTCTTCATGATAGTATTAAATCAAAAGAGATAATTAAAGATTCAATAAACTTTATAATTGATGAAGCTTCCAGTAAAGGATACACTTTTGGAGAACCTGCTGAATGTTTGATGTAGTTTTTTATCCTTATTCAGTTAAAAATTATAAAACCTGTCCCAGACTCAATTCGGGATCAAAAATTTACTTGCTCTTGAACTTGCACTTGAACTTGATCATGCACTACCAGCAACCATCAACCATCAACCATCTTCCATTTTTTAGGGTACTCAATAATGTTTGAAACACTCTTCCTGATATTTGTCACGATATATTTTATCCAATCCGTTATTTTTATGGTTGGAGCAAGCAAGAAATTTCCTAAAATAAGCGAACCTGATTTTCCGACTGTTTCTGTAATTGTTGCAGCAAGAAATGAAGAAGAAAATATTCTCAGATGCTTGTTAGCACTGGATAGACAAATCTATCTCGAAAAAAAGCTTGAGATTATTATTGTTGATGACAGATCAAATGATTCAACAGGAAAAATTATTGATGATTTTATTTCCGGGAAGGAAAGATTTAAAAAAATTGTAACAAATAAAGAAATTGGAAATCTTAAAGGAAAAACAAATGCTCTTGCAAATGCTATAGAAATAGCAAAAGGAGAAGTGATATTAACAACCGATGCAGACTGCGAACCGGTTCCCGATTGGGTTTACACAACTGCATCTTATTATGAAAAGAATGTTGGAATGGTAAACGGCTTTACAACACAGGAAGCAAAAAATTCTTTTGACGGAATGCAGGCTCTTGATTTTATTTATCTTCTTACGGTTGCATCTGGAACTATTAATCTTGGTTATCCAATAAGCTGCATAGGAAATAATATGTCCTATCGTAAAAAGGCTTATCTCGATGTAGGAGGTTATGAAAATCTTCCATTCAGTGTAACGGAAGATTCACAGCTTCTTAATACAATGAACAGACTTAAAAAATATAAAATCATATATCCACTTGATGTAAAAGCTTTGGTCAATTCTGTCCCTTGTAAAAATATTAAAGAACTTTACAGGCAGAAAAAGCGTTGGGCAATTGGAGGAATTAATGTTCCGGTAAGAGGCTATTTTGTAATGGCAACTGCATTTGTAACAAACCTTTTCATTCTTCTAACTCCTTTTTATTTCTCGGCTGTATGGTTATATTTAGCTGTCTTTAAGCTGGCAATAGATTTTTTTGTTTTGTATCCTGTTCATAAAATTTTGGGATTAACAAAAAATCTTAAATATTTTTTTGTGTTTGAAATTTACTATATCATTTATGTATTAATCCTTCCTTTCTCTTTATTAAAAAGCAGGAAGGTGGTCTGGAAGAACAGAAAATTTTGAGTTCAAGTTCAAGTGTAAGTTCAAGTCCAATTGCATGGTTAGTGCAAGTTTAAGCATACAACCATTCATTTATACAGTAAGAGTGAATGACTGAATGAGTAAAAAATGATCAATGACTATTGACTAATAACCAATGACTAATAATAATGCTTCTTCTCTGTAATTATTATTTAACATACAGATGCAACGCTTTCTGCGAGTTCTGCCATTTCGGAATTCATGAAAATTTTAAGGATACTCCTTATGCAAAGCTGGAAGATTTTAAATCAAATGTAGAGCAAATAAAAAAACTCGGTGCAAAGTTTATTGATCTTACCGGAGGCGAACCTCTTCTTCATAAAGAAATTCATTTGATGGCTGAGTTTGCCAAAGGACTTAATTTCCAAACAAGCATCACAACAAATGCATTGCTCTATCCTAAATTCGCTGAGAGACTTGCAGGTAATATTGATCTTCTTCATTTCTCACTTGATTCTCCCGATGAAGAAGAGCATAACAGGATAAGAAAAGTTAACTGCTATAAAAAAGTTTTTGAAAGCATTGAGATTGCAAAATCACTCGGAGAGTTTCCTGATATTCTTTTTACAGTAACAAATGAAACTTATAAAAAGCTTCCAAGGATGCATGAAATTGCTGCTGAAAAAGATCTTGTGCTTATCGTAAACCCTGTTTTTTCTTACTGGGGCAATCCCGGCTTGAGTGATGAAGCAATTGATTATATACAAGAATATACTGATGGCAAATTAGATATCTATACAAACAAAGGTTTTTTAAAATTAAGAAAGAATGGCGGGAATGATATTAATAACCCAAGCTGCAAAGCTGTAACAAGAGTTATTGTTATATCGCCCAATAATGAAATTATTCTTCCTTGTTATCATTTTGAAAGTGAAAAAATAAAAATAGACAGACCGATAGCTGAAATAAGAAATTCTGAAAAGATAAAATATTTTAAAGAGATGGAAGGACGTTTTGATTTTTGCAAAGGCTGTACCGTTAATTGTTATTTTGAACCTTCATTTGCTTTCCCCACAAATCTATATGCGATCTCAAGTCTTACATCAAAATTTAAATATGGTTACAACAAGCTTATCAGACAGAAGTTAAAAAAGAAATTACTTTCTAATACGGAATCTGTTTGATGCGTCTCTTCTTTTTTTTATCTCTCATAATTTTATTCTCAAACTTTACAAACTCACAACCTGATCCGCCAAAGGCGGACTGGTTTCCTTCCGGAATGAATATTCAACCCTTCACTGCAAATTTTTTAGAACCAAAAGCAGGTTTCTCTTATTTGCTTGGAAGAGAAGAGATCAGGCTTGATATCGGAACTTCCGCAGACATTTTTCTTCACAAATCTGGAAATAAATTTCTCTCCTTCGGTGCCGATCTTTTTACTTATACAAGATTAAGAGGAAGGAGCAGCTTTCATTTTCCTGTTGAAACGGTTGATTATTTATTCGGAATTAATTCAGGATATAAAATTCTTTATAAAGAAAAAGAATATGGCGTAAGATTTCGTTTCAGTCATATTAGCGCTCATCTTGTTGATGGTGCTTTTGATAATCGAATTGATGACTGGAGGAATGGAAGAAACCCGCGAACTTATAGCAGAGAATTTTTGGAATTATTTCCTTACTACAGGATTAATGGTTTAAGATTTTATCTCGGCTTTACATATCTTGTAAATGTAAATCCTGGTTTTATTGGAAAGGGGATTTACCAGTTTGGCTTCGATTATTTTGCAGATAAACTTATTGCTGATATTGCTACTCCTTTTTTAGCTTATGATTTTAAGTTGAATGAAGCTGATAAATTTTTTGGGAATAATATTATTGCAGCAGGGATTAAGTTCGGGAATTACAATTCAAAAGGAGTGAGTTTAATCTTATCTTATTATTCAGGTAAAAGTATTCATGGGGAATATTTTAATTTAAATGAAAGTTACACAGCACTTGGAATTAACGTAGATATTTAATGAGTGAATTAGAACAAACGGAAGAACAGCCGCAGCCTAAACGATATAAGAGGGACAAAAAAAATTATCTTCTTCATACAGGATTATTTCTTATTACACTTTTTACAACAACAATTGCCGGTGCACAATGGATTACCGGAACGCCTGGTCCTTATGAGCTTGAATTTCTTCTTGAAGGATTGCCATATTCACTTTCAATTTTATTTATAATTACTTGTCATGAGTTCGGGCATTATTTTGCTGCAATGTATCATAAAGTAAGAGCAACACTTCCATATTACATCCCATTCCCTCCAATCCCATTTTTTATAAATTTCGGAACTATGGGTGCAGTTATAAGAACAAAATCTCCCGTTCCAACAAAGAAAGCAATGTTTGATATTGGTATTGCAGGGCCATTAGCTGGTTTTGTTGCCTGCTTAATAATTCTCTTTTATGGTTTTTTAAATGTTCCGCCAATTGATTATTTAATCTCAATTCATCCGGATTATTTTTCACCCGGTTATGGCGAAGGCGGTTTAAATCTTGTCTTTGGAGATACACTATTGTTTTCATTTTTCAGATTGGTTTTTGTTGAACCAAATCAATTCTTCCCGCCGATGTCTGAAATTTATCATTATCCTTTTCTTTGTGTTGGTTGGTTTGGTCTGTTTATTACTGCTATGAATATGATTCCAATAGGACAATTGGATGGTGGGCATATCAGTTATTCTATTTTCGGAAAAGAAACACATTTTAAAATTGCTGTTATATGTTTTTCTATTTTATTTATATTAGGAATAACCGGTATCATTGAAGCAAGTTTCAATTTAAATATTGGCATTGGCTGGTCGGGTTGGCTTTTCTGGGCTATGATATTATACTTTATAATAAAGATAGAACATCCTCCTATTCATGATGATTCTGAACTTGATTTCAAGAGACAACTCATTGGCTACTTTAGTTTCTTTATATTAGTAATTTCATTTTCACCTAACCCGTTTTTATTAACAATACCTGGATGAGTCAGGGTTCATTTTTTGCCTTTTTAAAAGAATTTAATTGAGATTAAATTAAATCTATGCGAAAATACTTTTCGGTACGATCCCGGCTTAATACGGGAATTGCAGTTCTGCTATTCGCAATCTTACCCGGCTGCGAAAAAGATTTTGATGAGATAATTGATGTTTCAACGGCTAACTACCAGGTAACGGACATTACCGGAATTAAAGATTCCATAGATCTTTTTAAAAATCCTGCTGATTCTCTTCTAAACTTAGAAATAATTTTTAATTCTGGAAGTGATGTTAATAAGGTTTTTTTTAATGTTTATGCTTCTGATAATTCTATATTAAATTCATCTCCAGTAGAAATGATTCCTTTCGGTATTGATACTTTTAAAAACCAGTTTATTCTAAATAGTAATAATCCAATCGGGAATTATAGTATTAGATTTACCGTAACCGCATTCAATGGTGTTAATAAACAGGTTGCTATTACTTATTTCTATTTTAATAATGGTCAAGCTTATGTTGCACCAGTTATTTCTAATTTAGTTATACCAGATACTATCGCCAGAGGTGTACCTTTCAATTTTTCTGTTATTGTAAGTGATTCAAATGGATTAAACGATATAGATAAGGAGGAGGGGGTATTCTTTATTTTGTATAGACCTGATAGCACTATTGTTGAGCAAAGTCCATTTTATATGCATGATGATGGAGATTCAGGATTTGGTGATGATGTTGCTGGAGATGGCATTTTTTCATTTAGGAATTCATTTCTTTCAACTTCACAGACAGGAAATTGGAGATTTATTTTTCAGGCTCAGGATAGGATTGGTTTAGTCAGTAATATTATCGAACATCTACTCTATGTCCAATGAAAATAAAATATCTTTTATTCTTTTTAATCTTATTTATTTCTGTAAAATCTTATTCTCAAATAAGACCTGAATCTTTTAATCTTCCAGGAGATGAAAATTATTTATCTAAAATTTCTTCATCAAACCCTGCAAGCAACAGCATTACAGATATAATAACAATTGGTGATACTGTTTGGCTTGGTACAAGCAGAGGAGTTAGTGTTTCATTTGACAGAGGTGAAAACTGGACTAACTTTTATGGTACTTCCCCTTTTGGTGAAGATGGTATTACTTCAATAGGATATTACAATGGAATGTTTTGGGCAGCCACTGTAACTACTGTTGATGCACCAGGTGGAGGAACAGTTCCCAAAGGAACAGGATTAAAATACACGACTGATAATGGATTAACCTGGACCGCAGTTCCGCAGCCTCTTGATAATGAAAATGATACCATTGAAGTTTATGGAATCAATACAATAAGAGCTCTTCCTGTTACTGTGGCAGAACAAAATGTAACTTATGATATAGCATTTACACCCGCAACGGTTTGGATAACTTCTTTTGCAAGTGGGTTGAGAAAAAGTACAGATCTCGGACAAACCTGGGAGAGAGTTATTCTGCCAACAGATAGTTTAAATTCTATTTCACCTACAGATACATTAAGCGGATTGAATCTTTGTATTTCACCTACTGATGGGGGTTTTTGTGGTGAAGGCTGGCTTAATTACAGGGCATTTTCTGTAATTGCTGTTAATGATTCAACTCTTTACGCAGGAACTGCAAATGGAATTAATAAATCAACGGACAATGGAATTAGCTGGAGAAAATTTACTCATCAGAACCAGGAGAATCCCATTAGTGGAAATTTTGTTGTTGCATTAGGATATAATCAAACTAATAATACTGTTTGGGGCGCAACGTGGAGAGCAGAAGATAACCAGGAATTTTATGGAGTCAGCTCCTCAACTGATGGCGGTGAAACCTGGAATACTTTTTTAGAAGATGAAAGAGTTCATAATTTTGGTTTTAAATTTTCTAATGTAATTGCCCCTTCAGATAACGGCGCATTCAGAACAAGTAACCAGGGAATTACTTGGATATTGCCTAATTCAATTATTGATGATCAATCAAAATTGGAATTATTAACTTCTGTTTTCTATTCTGCTTCATCTCAGGGAAATGATATATGGCTTGGCTCAAATGATGGTTTGATAAGATTAAGAGAAAGTGTAAGTTCTTTCTGGGGCGGAGAATGGAAAATTTATTTTGCAGCACCTCCGCTTGAATCTCACAGTGACACTTATTGTTATCCAAATCCATTTAATCCAAGGGATGAGGATATTTCCTTAAAAATAAAATACAGTACTGGTGGTGAAAATAAAAAAGTTACAATCAGAATTTTTGATTTTGCTATGAATATTGTTCGAACAGTCATTCAGAATGCTGATCGTATTAAAGGTCTTGCAGATGATTACGACAGATGGGACGGCAGAGATGAGAATGGAAACATCGTTCCTAACGGAGTTTATTTCTACAGGGTTGATTTTGATAATGATGATCCTGTTTTTGGAAAAATTATTGTTTTGCAATGACAAAAAATTTATTAGAACACAGATTACACGGATTCGACGGATTTTCACAGATATTGCCATCAGTGATAATCTGTGTTATCCGTGTTCCATCCCTTTTAATTTTTATAATAACTTCTCAGATAGCATTCGCTCAACCCAAGTTCTCTGAGATTTCTGTTAAACCCGGTGCATTCAGCAGGATGGGATTTGGTGCAAGAGGAATTGGAATGGGAAATGCAATGTCAGCTATTACTAATGGCAATCTTGTTTCTTATTATAATCCTGCATTAACTGTTTTCCAGGAAGGAAATTCTTTTCAAACTTCTTATTCTTTTTTGTCTCTCGACAGATCATTAAACTTTTTAAACTTTACAAAAAGGTTTGATTTCTACAGTTCAAAAGATACTGCTACAATAAATCGTGAGCCCAGATCTACAGCCGGTTTCAGTATAGGAGTTATTAATTCAGGTGTAAGCGACATTGATGGCAGAGATAATAATGGTTTAAAAACCGGTGATCTTTCTACTTCAGAAAACCAATTCTTTATTGGAGTTGCAAATCGTTTTTCAAAAAAACTTTCAATTGGTCTTAATGCAAAAGTATATTATTACAAACTCTACGATGAGGTTTCTACAACCAGCGTTGGGCTTGATATCGGAGCTTTGTATAAAGTGAATGATCAATTTAACGTTGCGCTGATGGTTTCGGATATTAACAGTAAATATGAGTGGAATACCGGAGATATTTATGGAGAAGAGGGAACAACAACGGAAGATAAATTCCCTCTCTTATTGAAAATCGGAATTGGTTATCATAATAAAGAAACAGGAATTATTGCCGGAATTGATTTTGAAAACAGTAATGCTAAAAGTAATGTTATCAGATTAGGTATTGAATATAATCTTTATGAAAATCTTTACCTGAGAGGCGGAGTAGATCAGTTTGATTTGAGCAACCAGGATCGTCCTGCGAAACCTGCTTTAGGATTTTCATACTTCAGAAATTTTGGTGATATTATTATTGGTGTTGATTATGCCTTTATGATTGAACAATATTCGCCACAAGATAGGCATATTGTGGGAGTGAATGTTAAATTTTAAATAAACTTTAAACTTCTTGAACTTGAACCTGAAAACAAGTGGAGTTCAAGTTCAAGTGTAAGTTCAAGGAAAGTAAATGAAAAGAGTATTTATCTTAATTGTAGTTTTATCATCACTAAGTTTGCAGGCCCAGTCTTCTGGCGGTAACGGATTGTCATTCCTTAAATTCGGATTCGGTGCCCGCAACATTGCAATGGGTGATGCCGGAACTTCTATTTCAAATGATGTTACCTCTCTTTTTTATAATCCTTCCAATCTTGCCGGAAAAGAAGATTCTGAAGTTATGTTCATGCATAATGAATGGATTCAGGATATAAGAAGCGAAGTTGGAGGAATAAGATCTGTTCTTTTCGGTTTGCCTGTTGCATTAGGTTTTAATTTAACATCTATAAGCGATATTGAAGTGAGACAGAAACCGGGAGAGCCAGAAACAACTTTTGATGCCGGCTACTTTTTCGGAAGTATCTCAACAGGATTTTTTATAGTTGATGAAATTTCCTTCGGTACTTCAATAAAATATTTATACGAAGGTTTATATACTGATGAAGGAACCGGATGGGCAATAGATTTCGGAGTAACTTATTTCACACCATTGGAAGGTTTAACCGCAACTGCTGTTTACAAAAATCTTGGTTCGATGAATGCTTTGCGAAATGAGAGCACTGAATTGCCAGCCGAACTTAGAATTGGGTCTGCATATTCATTTGATCTTTCCGATTCTGATTTTGGAATAACTGCTGCAGGAGAATTTCAAAAATATTCTTTGGAAGATGAAGTTCATTTCAATGTTGGAGGAGAAGTTATTTATAATAAAGTTATAGCTCTCCGTGCAGGTTATCAATCCGGATATGAATCTCGCAGTTTTACAGGCGGCATCGGGTTGATTTGGGGGAATCTCAATTTTGGTTATGCTTTTGTTCCTTTCTCACTTGGATTGGGAAGTGCAAATCATTTCTCTTTGGGTTTTAAATTTTAGTTATATTTTATTTCAAATTTGTTAATGAATTAGAAATCAATATTGACTATATTTGAAAAAAAGGAAAAGAGATGGAATTTTTGGGCAGCGAACAACACAAAATTATTAAAGGCGATGCTGTAAAAGTTTTAAAAGAATTTGTCGATGACAATTCGATTGACCTCATTTTTATTGATCCGCCTTATAATATCGGAAAAAATTTCAACGGGCATAAAGATAAGTGGGATAAGGACGAAGATTATTTGGAATGGTGTTATGAATGGTTACAATTATGTGTTAAAAAATTAAAGTCCGATGGTAGTCTTTATGTAATGACTTCTACTCAATTCATTCCATACTTCGATATTTTTTTACGAGATAAAATTAATATCCTCTCAAGAATTGTTTGGTATTATGATAGTTCCGGTGTTCAAGCAAAAAATTATTTTGGCTCGTTATACGAACCTATCTTATACTGTGTAAAAGACCTGAATAATTATAAGTTCAACGCAAAAGATATTTTAGTAGAAGCAAAAACAGGTGCAAAAAGGAAATTAATTGACTATAGGAAAAACCCACCTCAAATTTATAACTCACAGAAAGTCCCTGGTAACGTTTGGGAATTTCCAAGAGTTCGCTATCGTATGAATGAATATGAAAATCATCCGACTCAAAAACCAATTGCATTGTTAGAAAGAATAATAAAAGCAAGTTCTGATGAAGGAGATATAATTTTAGACCCTTTTTCCGGCGCTTTTACAACTGCTTTCGTTGCAAAACAATTACATCGTAAATCAATATCAATAGAATTGCAAGAAGATTATATTAAGATAGGATTACGCAGACTTGGTTTAAGTGATGAATATAAAGGTGTGAAGCTGGAAAAAGAATTAAAGACATACGAAATACAGAAAGTAAATTCTGGTCAATTCAGGTTATTCGAAACAAATTATGGAACATACCTTCACAAAAAAAATCAAAGAAATACTGGTAAAACACTTTAAGAATAATGCTGATGACATTTTCGGTAAAAGTGAACTTTTACAGTATATTAATTACAAAACGAAATCAGCAGAACAAGGTTCAAAAGCCCGTTCGAGTTTTGCAAGCTTATATGCAATCTATATTTTAATTGAAGATTATATTAAAAAAGGTTTTCATAAAAAAGATAAGTATAAAGATTATGAAGGTGCTGAATTCTCTAAATTATTTATGCGACAAAGGGAATTGCCTTTTGGCAGCAAACTTCAAAATCACGCATTAAATAATCGAATGAATTCTGAATTTCAAAAGTATTTTCCAACATCCAGTTATATCCCTATTCTAAGAAACCTTGAGACAAATAGATATTGGATTAACGAAAATCTTATTAAAATTCCATTAACTAAAAAGAAATATAATATTGCAGAATCTGTTATTGAAATAGTTGATGAGTATGTAAAAACAAAACGTGATTCTTTTGAGAGATTTATTGCAAGTTGTCTTGAGTTGCAGAAAATTGAAAAAGAAAAGGCGTCAAAAGTGCTGGAATTTATTAAGAGTTTATTACAACCAAATGTTGATGCAAGGTTATTTGAAATTGTAAGTTATTCTATTTTACGTTCACATTATAAAGACCAAAAAATTTATTGGGGATTTGAGAAAACAAAAATTAAAGAAGATTTTTTGAAATTATTTAAGACTGGAAGAACAAATGCTGTTGATGGTGGAATTGATTTTGTAATGAAACCATTGGGGAGATTTTTCCAAGTTACAGAAACTTTAGATGTGAAAAAATATTTTCTGGATATTGACAAAATTGAACACTACCCTATAACCTTTGTTGTAAAAACAGAACTCACCGAAAAAGAAATCACTTCCCTGCTTAGGAGAAATGCTGAAAAATTGTATTCTGTAAAAGATATTGCTAATAAATATATGTCTTCTATTGAAGAAGTCATTAATATTCCAAAATTAATCGAAATTTTTGATCAAAGTGTGAAAAAGGGAAATCTTGGGGAAATACTCAATGAGATAATTCATCAAAGTAAAGTTGAATTTAACTATCAAGAGATTGAATTATAAAACTTCTTTCTCCCGATATATCAGGGCAGAAAAAATTAAATGAGAGAAACATCATTATCAGATGAATATCAGAAATTATCTCCGGGTGTTGTTAAAATATTTATCCTGCCTCAGATTCCTGAAGTAAACAGGAATACAAGTTATCTCTACCAGCTTTACAAAGATTTTCTTAACAATTCTTCCTTAATTAAAATTGAAAGCTTTAATGCTAAATCCCTTCCAAGAATATTTTTAAGCAGATTAAAATCTGAAAAAAGCATCCTTCATTATCACTGGTTTGAATTTGAAGATTTAAAATCTTTTATAGGAATAAAATGGAAACTCTTCTGGATTACCCTTTACAAATTACTTGGAGGAAAAATAATCTGGACAGTTCACAACCGTTATCCACATCCTAATAAATATCTTTATTTCAATAAGAAGATCAGAAGAATACTTGCAGGATTAGCAGACAGATTACATGTTCATTGTGAAAGTGCAATTGATCTGGTTGCGGATATTCTGAATGCAGAGAAGACAAAATTTTTTGTAGTTAAACATCCTGCGTTTCCGGCTGATATTTTTGAAAAGGGTAAAGCGATTGAGAGGCTCAATCAAAAATATTTTGTTAATCATTTTAAACTTGATGATAAAATTTTCTTAATGTTTGGAGCTATTGCCGAATATAAAGGCATTAAAGAAGTAATAGAAATATTTAAAAACCTTGGAGATAAAAATAAACTCATCATAGCTGGTTTTGTAAAGAAAGGAAATCAGAATCACTTTAATGAATTAAAAAACCTTTCCGATGACAAAAAAATATTTCTCGAAGGTGGTATAATCCCTGATGAAGACGTCCCTTATTTCTTAAATTCTGCTGATTACGTTATCTTTAATCATAAAGATATCCTGACATCGGGAGGAGTAGTCTTAGCAATGAATTATAAAAAAAATATTATTGCTCCATCATTGGGATGTATAAAAGAATTACAGAATGAGCAGGTTAATTTCTTTGAAGCAAATGATAAAAGGAAAGAAAATCTCACTAACCTTATGGAAAAATTATCTTTATAAATGAAAAAAATTCTTGTTGTGTTTGGCACTCGTCCTGAAGCAATTAAACTAGCGCCTGTTATTAGAGAGTTAAAGAAAATCAGGAAGCTTAAAGTTGTTTTGTGTTCAACCGGGCAGCACAAAGAAATGCTAAAGCAAATAAATAATTTATTCGGGATTAAGATTAATTATGACCTTGGAATAATGAGATATAATCAAAGCCTTTTGGGTCTTACAATTGAAGCATTAAAAAAAATCCAGCCAATATTTAACAAAGAAAAGCCTGATTTATTAATTGTTCAGGGAGATACAACAACTGCTTTTGCTGCTGCAATTGCGGCTTTTTATCATAAAATAAAAATTGCTCACGTTGAAGCAGGTTTAAGAAGCAATAATATTTACAGCCCTTTCCCTGAAGAAGTAAACAGGAAAATAATTTCCTTAATTACAGATTTTCATTTCGCACCAACTCAAATGGCAAAACAAAATCTTTTAGATGAAGGAATTAGTTCAAACAAAATTTGGGTTACTGGGAATACCGTGATTGATGCTGTTTTTGATATAAGTGGGAAATTAAATGACAGCATTATTTCAAAAGAAATCAAAAGGGAGATTGGATCCAACGATAAGCAGCAATTCATAAATAATAAATATATTTTGATAACTATGCATCGAAGAGAAAAATTCGGTGAAAATCTTAAGAAGATATTAAATACACTTAAAGAGCTGGCAGAAGAAAATCCTGATTATAAATTTGTTTATCCTGTTCATCTCAACCCTAATGTAAAAAAACCGGTTAAAAAAATCTTGCAGGGAATTAATAATTTTCTTCTTCTTCCTCCGGCTGATTATTTGTCTTTTATATATTTAATGAAGCATTGCCGTTTCATTATTAGTGATTCAGGCGGTGTACAGGAAGAGTGTTTTATCTTTAAGAAACCTATTATAGTTCTCCGTGAAAACACCGAAAGGAATGAAGCTATAAATGCCGGTTATGCTTTTCTTGCAGGACATTCTTCTGAAAAAATAAAAGAACTTTTTTACGAGATTGATAAAAGAATTTCAAAAAGATATAATTTCTTTAGAAAGAAAAATCCTTTTGGAGATGGTAAAGCATCGCAAAGAATCGCAGGGATTATTGAAAACAAACTGGTAACATAGTTTGAATAAAAATCTTCGGAACACCCTATCTCTTTTTGCAACTGATTTAACTATGAAGTTCATTGGATTTTTAGCTACAGCTTATCTTGCACGTGTTCTCGGTAAATCAGGATTCGGAGCTATTAATGTGGGGTTATCTATTCTAAATTATGCATCGGTTCTTACAACAGGAGGGTTAGTTATACTTGGTACAAGAAAAATTGCTGCAAGCCTTGATTCAAATACTATAACCGGGGAAATATTTTATGGGAGACTGACTCTTTCGATAATCGTATTTGTTATTGTGGTTGCTGTTACTTTTATTTTATCAGGATTTTCTGAAATAAGTTATATAATACTCGCTTATATTTTTTACCTGTTCCCAACAGCTTTTATGTTGGAATGGTTTTTTGTCGGGATACAAAAAATGGAAAAAGTAGCTTACGCAAGAATTATTGGAACTACTGTTTATTTCTTACTTGTTGTCGTAATTGTTAATGAAAGAGCAGATGCAGTTTTAACCGGTGTTGCATATTCTGCGGGTGGAGTCGTGACAGCATTATTTTTTATCTCGTTTTATAAAAAAGCAGGTTATTCATTTCATCTTGAAAAAAGTAAAAGACATTTCCTGAAAACTTTAAAAGAATCTTTCCCTTTGGGAATAGCTTCTTACATTTCTCAATTCTTAGCTGTGTTTCCCATAATATATATAGCATATATCTCAGGTAATTCTGAAGCAGGGGTTTTTAGTGCAGCGCTTAAAATGGTTGGCTTATTTCTGATGTTTGACAGGATTTTTGTGACAATTTTCCTACCAAAGATTATTAATGTTATTTCAACAAGAGAAAGCTCACTTGAAGAAATATTTAACACTGTCTTAAAGGTAAATGTATTTATAACATTAGCTGCTTCTATGTTTTTATTTCTTTTAAGTGAACTTATTATTATTAAAGTTTTCGGGAGCGATTATTCGGAAGCTGTTTTTATTTTCCGGCTACTGCTGATTTATTTTGTATTTACAATTATAGATTCTGTCTTTGCTAATACTCTTATTGGTTTGATGAAAGAAAAAATCTATACATTATCACTTTTAATTGCGCTTATAATATTCCTTATTCTAACGTTTATTCTTACACCTTTCATCGGTGAATATGGAGTTATTTATTCATTTACAATATTGAACGTCATTTCCCTCTCGTATATGATTTATTTTCTCAAAAGAGATATTGAAATTAGAATAACAAGATATATTGTTGTTCCTTTACTATTTACAACTCTTGTTCTGTTATTTTTAATATTCTTACAAGCACCACTTTATATTGAATTACTTATTGCAGCTACCCTTTTCATTCCTTTGCTTGTTTTGATAATGAAAGTTGGAAAAGATGAGATTAATTTTATTAAACGGATTTTCATTTGAATCTTAAAACTGCAGTTACAAAAAAACTTCCACACTGGGATTGTATACTTAAACAGATCGGCTTACCTTTCTCAGAGATTGAGTGGAAGAATAATTCTTTAAAGGAATATGCAGTTATAATTGTTAATTCAGCTTTAACCGAAGAAGAATTAAGAACAGTATTAAACTATGTTGAGAGGGGAGGGAGTCTCCTGATAGTAGCCGATTTTGTAAAAGGGATTTCAGAAACGAAAAAGGTTTATATAAAATATCTCTTTTCTAAAGAAAAAATATTTGGTTATCATCTTCCTTTAATAGATTTGTATAGAAGTTGTAGTGTTGCTTCAAATTCAAATCTCTTAAATAATCAGGAAGGAATACCCGTTGTTTCCTCCTTTAAACTAGGCTTAGGAAACATAATTGTTATTCCCGGGAATTTTCTTCCAGCGATATTTGATAGCAAAGTTTTGAGAAAGAATTTTTATTCTTCTATAAAAAAATATCCATCAGAAAGAGTATCAAAAGTATCTAAGGGAAGTATATATCATTTCATAAGATCAGCGCTGGAACACCTTTATCATTTGAGGAATCTTCCTTTTGTTACTTTATGGAATTTTCCGGGCAGCTCTAAAAATATTTTTACATTTAGAATAGATACTGATTTTAGTTCTCAGGAACAGGTTAATTTACTTTATAAAACTCTAAGAGATAGCAATATTAAAGGAACCTGGTTTGTAGAAACCCAATCGGCTGAAGATTGGATAGGTTCGTATTCTTTATTTAAAGAACAGGAAATTGGAGTTCATTGTTACAGGCATAAAGTTTTTAATTCATATAAAAAAAATTATGATAATTTAAAAAAAGGGATTGAGGTCTTAAATAAAGCATCAATATTACCAAAAGGAATTGCAGCTCCTTTTGGCGAATGGAATGAATCCTTCAGTAAAGCAGCAGAAGATATTGGTTTTGAATATACTTCAGAATTTTCTTACACCTATGATAATCTTCCTCATTTTTCAAATTCTGAAAATGGATTGAAAAATATTATCCAGGTTCCTATTCATCCAATTAGTTTCGGAAGACTTTTTCAGGCCGGATATAACGATAATGAAATGTATAATTATTTTGTTGAAGTAATTAATAATAAAATTGCATTGTGTGAACCTGTAATTGTCTATACGCATCCGCAGGAAAAAAGATATGAAATACTTAAAAGAATATTTAATTTTGTTGATGAAATGAATCTCTCAAAATATACTTTTACTGAGTACTCGACCTGGTGGAGAGAAAGAGGCAAGGTTAAATATTCCGCTTCATTTATTAATAACGAATTGAGAACTGAAACTGAAACAAAAAATGAATCATTCTGGTTTAGAATAATTTATCCATCCAAAGAAAATTATTTAATTCCGGTTTCAGGGAATAATTCTAGCAAAATTAAAATTGACTTACCAGGATTTAACTATGATGAAAATTTTCAGCCAAATATTTTAAGAACATATACAAAAAAGATGTTAAAAGATGATATTCTTTTCGAGATAAGAAAAAGAAAATTATGAAAATCTGTTTTGCGACTCATGAAGGAGTGGTTTTATCAAAAGGAGGCCCTTATACAAAGATTAAGGAAGTCCGGGAAAAACTATTACAGAAAGGAATCACTGTTGATTTATTTAATTTATGGGATGCTAAGCTAAATGAATATGATATAGTTCATCTTGTTAGTTCAAACTTTGCTGTGTATAATCTTGCCAGAAATATGCGAGTGAATAATATCCGGTTTATTGTTGAACCGGTTTTTTTCAGCACACATTCGGCATCTTTCCTTAAGTTTTTTAATAACCTTGATAAGATTGTAAGAAGGGTTTCAAGAGGAATATGGATTGACTATGGTTTTACCCGCGATATATGTGAGTGGGCTTTGAAGGTTACTCCCAACACCAGTGATGAACTAAATATTATATCGAAAGGGCTTTCAATTCCAAAAGAAAAATTTAAAATTATTCATAATGGAGTCTCTGACAGGTTCTTAAATGCTGATCCCGTTTTATTTGAAAAAGAATTTGGATTGAAAGATTTTATATTATGTGTTGGGCATATTGGCCCTGCGAGAAAAAATATTTTAGCGCTGGTAAAAGCATTGAGTAAAATAAATCATCCGGCAGTTTTTATAGGGAAAATAATTCCATCCGCTGAATCTGAACAAGCTCTTAAACTTGCAGCCAACAATAAGAATCTGAAAATAATTGATGCAGTTGAGAATAATTCGCCAAAACTTGCTTCTGCTTATGCAGCTTGTAATACATTTGTCTTACCATCTTTATATGAAACTCCAGGTATCGTAGCGCTCGAAGCAGGGCTTGCCGGAGCTAAGATTGTTATCACGCCTTATGGAGGTACTAAAGATTATTTTAAAGATATGGCTGAATATATAAATCCTTATTCTGTTGATTCAATCAAAAAAGGAATAGAAAAATCGCTTAATAAGCCTAAAGATGATAATCTGAAGGAGTATATCAAACAAAAATTCTTATGGGATAAAATTGCTGATGAAACTATTAACTTATACAATGAAGTTTTAAATAGATAAAGATACTTATGAAAAATATTTTAGTTGCTGTAAATAGTTTTAAAGAAACTGCAGATGCTGTTGAAGTATCAGGACTGTTTAAAAAACATCTTGATAAATCCCTCTTCAATGTAATTTTAAAACCAATATCAGATGGGGGAGATGGTTTTTTAGAAGTATGCAATTTTCATTTTGGGCTTGAGATTATGGACTATTCCATAACCACTCCTTATGATGACACATATTTAGATTGTAAAGTTGGATTAGATATAAACAATAAAACTTTATATATAGAGTCGGCTGAGGTTCTTGGTTTAAAAAGGATTCCACAAAGTAATAGACATCCGCTTCAATTAAGCTCAAAGGGACTTGGAGACCTGTTACAATTAATTATTCAGGATGTTGAAGAGTACAAATTTGAAGCTGATAAAATTGTAATTGGTATAGGCGGAACATGCACTATGGATTTAGGATTGGGAATGTGCTCCCGTTTTGGCTTGAAGATGTATGATTCTTACGGTTCAAACCTTGAAGTAATTCCAGAAAATTATCCTAATGTAAATGATATTGAGTTTGATAAAAAAGATTTACCATTTGCTATTGAACTTGTTTTGGATGTTAATAATCCTTTATTAGGAAAAGGTGGAGGGATTATTTATGGAAAACAAAAAGGCGCTTCAAATGCTGAACTTAAAGTAATTGAATTGGGATGGGGTAAAATTGTTAATGCTTTACATAACAATATTTTAATAGGTACAGCTAAAGAATTATCAGGCGCTGGAGGAGGATTGTCTGTCGGTTTAAATCTATTATCGAAAACAAATGAAAAACATGCATTCGGTTTTATTTCCGATGATTTAAAAATAAATATAAATGATACAGCCATTGATATGGTAATTACCGGTGAGGGTTCTTTTGATGAGCAAAGCATGATGGGAAAGGGAGCAGGGACTATTATAAAACTTTTTGAAAAAGAAAATACCCCGGTTATACTTTGCTGTGGGAAAATTGATAGAGAGCTCTCAGAGAATTTAAGCATGAATGTTTTTCCAATTGAGCTGCAAACGTTTATAAATAACCCTGTAAATAATTTTGAAGAAGCTATAAAAATTGCTTGCAATGAAATATCCGGAATGACCGACATTTTGACTAAAATTTCTTAAATTTGTTTTGAGAAAAATCTCTTCGAGAAATCTAAACAGGAATTTATTTAATGAAAGAATATCTTGATCTTGTACGATTAGTAATTAATGAAGGAACAAGAAAACCTTCAAGGACAGGTATAGATACAATCTCATACTTTGGTGCTTTTTATAAAGTTGATTTATCAAACGGCTTTCCTCTTCTTACAACAAAAAAAATTGAATGGAAATCACTTTTACATGAAGTTCTCTGGTATTTATCAGGAGAAGATCATATCCGAAATCTCAGAAAACATACAAAAATTTGGGATGCCTGGGCCGATGAAGATGGAAATCTGGAAACTGCTTATGGTTACTTCTGGAGAAAATTTCCAAGTGCTCATAAAGATGAAAATGGTGAATGGAAAGTAAAAGAAGTAGACCAGATTCAATATGTAATTGATGAGATCAAAAGACAACCTTACAGCCGTCGCTTGGTAGTAACTGCCTGGGAACCTGGTAATGCAATAAAGAGCAAGCTTCCACCTTGTCATTATTCTTTTGCTTTCAATGTTAATGATGGAAAGCTTAACTGCCATTTATCTCAGCGTTCCGGTGATGTTGCACTTGGAATCCCGTTTAATCTTGCTGCTTATTCTATGCTTACGCAGATAATTGCTCAGGAAACAAATCTTGAACCCGGCTGTTTTGCTCATACAATTATTGATGCACATATTTATGTTGCTGATAAAGACAGCCCTTTAGAAAAATATGATCATCTTGAAGGATTGAAAGAACAATTAAAACGTGAACCACTTCCGCTTCCCAAATTAAAAATTGCCCACAAACCAATTGATGAATTGAAGTTCGAAGATTTTGAATTGTTAGATTATCAGTATTACGACAAGATCAGATTTGAGGTTGCTGTTTGAAAATTGTTATCATATCTGCTGTTGCACAAAATGGTGTTATCGGCAGATCGAATGGGGATATGCCCTGGAAAGTAAAGGAGGAATTTCAGCATTTCAAAAATACTACTCTCGGTTTTCCTATAATTATGGGAAGGAAAACTTTTGAAACTCTCGGAAAACCTCTGAAAGGAAGATTAAATATTGTAATTACAAGAGATAAGGAACGCAGTTTTGAGTTTGATGATGTAAAGAAATTTTATAGTTTAAATGAAGCATTTGAATATTGCAAATCGTTAAAAACAGAAAAGATATTCATTATCGGCGGCGGAGAAATTTACAGACAGTGTATAGATTTAGCTGATGAAATGATTATTTCATTTATGGATTTTGAGACTGAAGGTGATGTTTATTTCCCGGAAATAGATAAAAAAATCTGGGAAACGGAATCGGGAGAAAAGAGAAGCCAATTTGAAATTGTACATTATAAAAGAAGATGAGTAACAGAATAAAAATATTACCTGAAAATGTTGTTAATAAAATAGCAGCAGGTGAAGTCGTTCAACGTCCGGAATCTGCTGTTAAGGAGCTTCTTGAAAACTCTATTGATGCAAGTTCACAGAATATAGAGCTTTATATTAAGCGTGCCGGTAAGTCAATTATCCATATAATTGATGACGGTATTGGAATGAATGAAGCTGATGCACTTCTCTGCATTCAAAAACATGCTACAAGTAAAATCTCTTCTTATGAAGATCTTGAAGGAATCTATACACTTGGCTTCAGGGGTGAAGCTATCAGCTCAATTGCTTCAGTAAGCCAGCTTGAAATTAAAACCGAAACACATGAAGATGAAATTGGCACTTCAATCCGGTTTGATTCTGGAGAGATTATTAAAGAAAAAGGTTCATATCCGAAAGGAACTTCCATATCAATAAAAAATTTATTCTTTAATACTCCCGCAAGAAGAAATTTTCTTAAAACAGATGCAACGGAACTTAAGCATATCATTGATACATTTAATAAAATATCGCTTAGCCATCCTGAGATCTCTTTTAAATTTTTTAATGATGATGAAATTATTTTCGATTATAAATCAGGATCACTTGAAGAAAGAATTTCTCAGATCTTTGCCGATAATATGCTCGATGCTTTAATTCCTGTTGAAGAGAGAACTGATTATGCCAACCTTTATGGTTACGTTGGTAAACCTTCTATGCTTAAGAAAAGTAAAGGAGAGCAATACTTTTTCCTAAACAATAGGTTCGTTATAAGCAGGCAAATTAATCATGCTGTTTTTACTGCTTATGAAAATGTTCTTGAAAAAGGTGATTATCCATTCTTCATTCTTTTTATGGATATTGATCCTCATAAAACTGATGTAAATGTTCATCCCAATAAGCTTGAAGTAAGATTTGATGATGAGAAAAATGTTTACAATTTTATACTTGCCATCGTTAAAAAAGCTCTTGGCACCCACGATCTTGTCCCTTCGATGATGTTTACCGAAGTTGCAGATGAAACTGAAAAGCTCAGAGTTGATAATTTCAGGAGAACAAAGAGAGAAGATTTTAGCGACAGACCTTATTTTGAAGCAAAGAATTCTTATGCTAAAACAGATTTTTCAGATAAGGATATTGATCTGATTTTCAGTTCCGTTACAAATGATATTATTAAACCTGCTGATACTGATATAAAAGAATTTCCTCTTGAAAATATTACCACAGAAATTCTTCACAAACCCCATGAAAAATCTTCTGAATTAACTAAAGATCCTTCGTCATTTATTTATCAATTGCATAATAAATATATTCTTTCACAGATTAAATCAGGATTGATGATAATTGATCAGCATGTTGCACATGAAAGAATCTTATATGAGAAAGCAATTAAACGACTTGAGAATGATCTTCCGTTTTCGCAGCAATTACTTTTTTCACTCACACTTGAACCAGATCCCGGTACATATGCTTTAATAAAGGAAGTTGAACCGTATTTAAGAAAGCTTGGATTTGCTTTAAAGTTTTCGGGTAAAAGCAAAGTAATTATAGAGGGTGTTCCCGATGATATTAAGCCAGGTTCTGAAGAGAAAATTTTAAGTGAAATAATTGATGAGTATTCAACTAACCAGAGGGAAAAGCAGCTTGAGATAAGAGATAATCTTGCTAAATCTTATTCATGTAAAACAGCGATTAAGGCTGGAGATAAGCTTTCAGAAAATGAAATGAAACTTTTGATTGATCAGCTTTTTGCCACTTCAATGCCTTATGTTTGTCCGCACGGAAGACCGGTTGTGGTAAAAATATCTTTAAACGAGTTTGACAGAAGATTCGGCAGAACCAGTTAATAAAACTTTAAAAGGAATTTTATGTTGAGTGAAGAATTCTTAAAAAGAAAAAAAGAATATGAAGAAAAAGCCAAGAACGCTAAAAACACTGGAATGAAATTTACCACTGTAAGCGGTGAAGATGTTAAAGGTCTTTATACTCCGGAAGATGTTGAAGAGAGAAATTATCTGAGTGAAATAGGTTTTCCGGGAGAATATCCCTTTACAAGAGGAATTCATATCAATGGCTACAGAGGTAAAGTCTGGACGATGCGTCAGTTTTCCGGATTCGGTTCTCCTGAAGATACAAATGGACGTTTCCATTATTTGCTTAATCATGGTCAAACCGGCCTTTCAGTAGCTTTTGATCTTCCTACCTTAATGGGCTGGGATGCTGATGCTGAACTGAGTGAAGGGGAAGTTGGAATTTGCGGCGTCTCTATTTCATCTTTAAAGGATATGGAGATCTTATTTGATAAAATTCCTCTTGATAAAGTTTCAACTTCAATGACCATTAATTCTCCCGCAGCAATGATCTTTGCTTTTTATCTTGCAGTTGCACAGCAGCAGGGGGTTGATTTCAAAGATCTCCGCGGCACTTTGCAGAATGATATTTTTAAAGAATATATAGCCCAGAAAGAATATATCTTTCCTCCAAATCCTTCACTTAAGATTATTGTTGATATGATTGAGTTCTGTACGAAAGAAATTACTCAGTGGAATCCTGTCTCAATAAGTGGTTATCATATCCGTGAAGCAGGCTCAACGGCTATACAGGAACTTGCTTATACTCTTGCTGATGGCTTTGCATATATAGAAGCTTGTATTGAGCGAGGAATGGACATTGATGATTTTGCCCCAAGGTTATCATTCTTTTTCAATTCTCATCTTGATTTTTTTGAAGAGATTGCCAAATACAGGGCAGCGAGAAAAATTTATGCAAAAAGAATGAAGGAAAAATATAGAGCAAAAAACCCAAGAAGCTGGTGGCTCCGTTTTCATACACAAACCGCTGGCTGCACTTTAACTGCACAACAGCCGGAAAATAATATTATAAGAACAGCATTTCAGGCTCTTGCAGGAGTACTTGGCGGAACTCAATCTTTACATACAAATTCTATGGATGAAACTCTAGCACTGCCGAGTGAAAAAGCCGTTAAAATTGCTTTGAGAACTCAGCAATTAATAGCTTATGAAACAGGAGTGATTAATACTATTGATCCATTGGGAGGAAGCTATTTTATTGAAGCACTAACAGATAAAATGGAAAAACAGGCAAACGAAATTTTTGAACAGATTGATGCTCTTGGTGGTGTTATTCCGGCAATTGAGGCAGGATATTTCCAGAAAGAAATTGCAGATGCAGCTTACAGATATCAGAAAGAAGTTGAGAGAAAAGAAAAATTTATTGTTGGTGTAAATGAGTTTATTGAGGAAGATGAAAAAGTAGATATTCCGATTCTCTTGATATCCCCTGAAGTTGAAAAGAAACAGAAAAAAAGATTGGCTGAATTGAAACAAAGCAGAAATGAAAAAGCTGTTTCTGAAAGTTTGAAAGAAATAAAAGAAACTTCTTTGAATGGAAATAATATTATGCCCGAACTTGTTAAAGCAGCTCATAATTATGTAACTCTTGGTGAAATGGTAAACCAGCTTAAAGAAGTTTACGGGGTTTATGAAGAAGCTGTGGTCTTTTAATCCTGCCAGCCGGCAGGCTGGGTTTAAAAACTATTTTTCTCTTTTACGGATTCCGCAATGGATTAAAAATAGTTTTGTATTTGTTCCTCTTCTCTTTTCATTAAACCTTTTTAACACAAGTCTATTACGTACCGCGCTTGCTGCTTTCGCAGTTTTCTGCTTAACCAGCAGTATAATTTATATTATAAACGATATAAGTGATATCGAAGCTGACAGAGCACATCCTGTTAAAAAACTCAGACCATTAGCCACAGGAACTATTTCAAAAAAAAATGCATATATCGCTTTGCTTTTATTATGCATTCCTGTTTTGATTTCTCTTCCATTCTTTAAATTAAAGTTCGGTATAATAATCATTTCTTTTTTTCTTTTGAACGTTCTTTACTCAATTTCATTTAAACATATTGTGTTGTTAGATATCTTTACAATTGCAGCCGGGTTTATGTTAAGAGTTATTGGTGGAGCTTTTGCAATCGAAGTTGATATTTCGAGCTGGCTTATCTTAACAACTATGTTCATTTCACTCTTTCTTGCAGCAATGAAAAGATACTCTGAGCTAAGGCTCACACTGAATCAAGCAAACAATGATGTATCTACCAGAAAAGTTTTAAGAGATTACTCAACACGGTTAGCAAGGCAAATATCAACAGTTGCAGCTTCAACTGTAATTATCTGTTATGCTCTTTATACAGTTTCAGAAAGAACTATTAGTATTTTTGGAAACGAGAACCTTATATACACAACCCCTTTTGTGGTATTCGGTATTTTCAGGTATATGTATCTTGTCTATATTAATGAAGAGGGAGAGAATACAACACAGATAATGGTAAAAGATATTCCGATGATATTAACTCTTGCTCTTTATATTTTAACGGCAGTTCTGATTATTTATGATTTGTTGTAATGATGACCTGCCTGCCCTCAGGCAAGTAATAATAATTTTATTGGTATCAGCAGTTTTACTTTTTTTTAGCAGCTGCGGAACAGTTAAATCTCATTCGGATCAATTAAAGATTTCCATTGTTCATTCCGATATTTATTGCTGGTTGAATCTTATGCCGGGGGGACCAGCTTCTTTTCATATTACAGGAAACCTTACAATAAAAAATGAAGAATCTTTTGAGATAAAAGAATTAATACTAAAAGAAATAATCCTTACGCAGGAAGATAAACCTGTTTACAGTTTTGAACCTATTCTTGAATCTGTAAGTGAAAATAAGGCTGGTGAAAATTTAACTGGCGGAGAAAAAAAAGAATTCCGGTTTGGAGTAAAGACTGGATTAGAAGTTAAACCTGAGCTTGATCCAGAAAAAACAATAACAGCCAGGTTGATATTTAATTCCGATGAAAAGAAATTTGAATATGTTATTCCCGATATCAAAATAGAAAAAGCTTTTTGAAATGAGTTTGGAAATCATTCTTCTTATTCTATTAATTTTAATCAGCGGTTTTTTTTCAGGAACTGAAATTGCATTTATTGTTGCAAACAAAATAAAAATTGAAGTTAAAGCGAATAAGAAAAATCTTGCTGCCCGGAATGCACTTTATTTTATAAATCATCCACGGACTTTCTTTTCAACAATTCTCATTGGTAATAATATTGTTAATATTGCTTTTGCTTCGCTCAGCGCAATAATCCTTCCGGCAATATTTTCACTAAATGGATTAGAAATACTCCTCATTACTTCTCTAATAATACTTATGTTTGGCGAGCTTATTCCAAAGTATATAGCACGAGGGTTTTCAGAGCATTTGGTAATGCCTATAGCATTACCGTTAAGAATCATCACATTTTTTCTCTATCCTTTTATAAAAGTTTTTTCTTCAATCTCATCTTTTCTGGCAAAGTCATCAAGTATGAAAGCTGAAAATATTAAATTCCTTTTTAGTAAAGAAGAATTCGATTTTTTAGTCAGGGAAAGCCACAAAGCAGGAATGTTTGACAAAAAGGAGAATGATATAATCAGTAAAGTTTTATCACTTGGTGATCAGAGAGTTTATGAAGCAATGCGCCCAAGAACTGAGATTGTTGGAATTGACATTAATAGTTCAATTGAAGAAGCACTTTTATTATTTATTGATTCTGGGTATTCAAAGCTGCTTTTGTATGAAGAGAATCTTGATAATATAAAAGGGATAATTTACGCCAACGATTTTTTCAAGTCTCCAAAGAGCATTAAGGAGATTCTTCATGATGCTGTGTTCATTCCTGAAACTAAAAAAAGCTTTGAGCTGCTTAATGAATTCCTTACCAGGCAGGTTACAATTGCGGTTGTCATTGATGAATTTGGCGGCACTGCAGGAATTGTAACAATGGAAGATATTTTCGAAGAGATGTTCGGTGAAATAAAAGATGAATATGATATTGAAGAAGATATCATAAAAAAAATATCGGATAACAATTATATAATCAGTGGAAAGGCTGAGATTGATTTTATAAATGAAGAATATGGTCTCAATATTCCCACTGGTGATTATGAAACCATGGCAGGTTATATAACCACTAAGCTGGGAAGAATTCCTTTGCTGGGTGAAACTGTTTCTTTTGATGGATTCACTTTTTTAATTACTCGTGCAAACCAGATAAGAATAGATATTGTGAAATTAACTGACAACAGAGAAACTGTTCAAGTTTAAACAACGAGGAAGTACAAGAGCAAGTTCCCCCGCCAAAGTCGGGGCAGGCAAGTTTAAGTTTAAGAAGCAACCTAATGACGATTGACTAATTACCAATGACAATTTACCAATGACCAACCAACATCTCATCATACTTTTCGATGGTGTTTGCAACTTCTGTAATTTCTGGGTTAATTTTTTATTAGACAGAGATAAAGAGGATAAATTCAGATTCACTCCGCTTCAATCGGAAAAAGGTGAGGAACTTCTTAAGAAATTTAATCTCTCAACAATCCGCCTTGGGCGGATTGATACTTTTGTTTTAATTGATGGAGATCAGTACTATGTAAGATCAACAGCAGCTCTACTTGTTGCAAAAAATCTTCCGGTATTATGGAAGTCATTATATATTTTCATAATAATTCCCAGACCAATCAGGGATTTTCTTTATAATCTTGTTGCAAAAAACCGCTACAAATTATTTGGTAAAAGAGAAGCCTGCAGAATTCCAACACCTGAAGAAAGAAGTAAGTTTTTATGAGTAAAAGTGAACCTCACCTTTGAGGTGAGGTTCACTTTATAAATCTATAGTTACTTCAGCAGCATCATCTTCTTTGATGAAACATAATCATTAACCTGAATTCTATAGATATAAACTCCACTTGCGAGATTGCTCGCATCGAAGGTTACTTCATACTTTCCGATTGTTTTTTGTTCATTTATTAATGTTTTTAATTCTTTACCAAGTATATCAAATATTTTCAGACTTACTATTCCATCTTCAGGTATTTGGTATTTTATAATTGTTGATGGATTGAATGGATTGGGATAGTTCTGAGCAAGGTCGTAGCTTTCAACAGCAAGACTACCTTTATAACTTAGTGTATTAAAACCATTTTTTGGTAAAACATTTTCATCAGCATATTTATCAGTCATTGAATACATTGGATTGAAGTTATTATTAGTAACAAGTCTTAAACGAACAGTTCTGTTTCCAATCCCTGAAACGTTTACCTGGTATGAAAGACTTGTGTATTCAGTTATATTTGAAGCTGAAAAGGTTATATCGTCGAATATTCCTAAAACTTCTCCACTTGCATTATCTATTAGCTCTACTTTAAAAGAAGCAAATTCATCTTCTCCTAATGAATTAATAGCTGAAGCTGAATCTGTTACACCAAACTGCACACTATAAAAGAAACCGGAGTTATCATTCAGGTCAAATGGTTCTGTTAAAAGATATTGATTCAAATCTTCTGTTGTCAGGAAAGCAACTGTATCGGCAGCCTCAATAAAATCAATTGTTGCATCATTCACTTGAATATCTCCAAAGGCAAAGTAAAATTCAGCATCATCTTTAAAGATAGTTCCTTGTCTTCCTCTTCCTAAAGCAATAGAATTCATTTTCTGCGGAGGGTAGTAATCGCCTAAATCGGGTGTTGTTTTAAAATAGTAAGGAAGTCCACTTATTCTAAACACCTCTGCATACATTCCGTCTTTATTAGGACCATTGCTAACGTGAACATAGTTGCCAGTAGTATTAAGATTCCTGATTGTTGATAATGTATTATCAGCAAATTTAGTTGTGCTTCCACCTTCACTCCATGTAAATGCATAATAGGTGTTATCATTGGATTTATTAATATTCGGAGCGCTGACATTACCTCCAAAATTCCAGAAACGATAATAGTCACTTGCTTTGAAGATAACCACTGGTGGACTTGTACCATTATATTTTGCAGCCCACGTGATTCTTGCTGAACCATTCAACTCAATAATTGATGGATTATAATGAATAGAAAAACCGCTGCCGGAAGAAGGGGTAATGATTGAAGAAAAACTTATACCGCTCATAGATGCATTTGCCGAACAGTATTTAATAGAAGATTGGGATTGACCCCAGGCTATATGAAATATGTGACCAGCATTTTTTCTGGCATATATTGTCGGGTTATTTGAATTAATATCTGTGTTTGTAATCTTAACTGGATAAGTATCAGGAACCCAATATATTTGATTTGTGGTTACATTTAACCGGGCTCGCATATAATAGATACCAGCGGGTAAAACGACATCTGGGTGATCCCAAATTAATAAAATTTCTGGGAAATCTACATACCAACCGAATGTAATAGCGATAACTGGATTAGCATTAATTTCATAAGGAGGAAGAGTAGGACTTGTAACATCTTCAGTAGTAATCCAATTCGTTTGTATGTAAGTGCTTCCGGATTTTACAAAACAACCTACTGCAATTGTTCCCCCAGATCCAATATCAACCTGACAAGCTATTATAATATAATTTTGAAAGAAATCTATTGTGGGATTCTTTCCTTCACCAAGCGGGACTAATTGCCAGGTGGCTCCGTTATTTGAGCTGTACTCATACCAAACCTTTCCCATACTTTCATAAACAGAATGTAAAAAACCATCGTCTGTTTTTACAAACTTACGCTGGCTGTTGTTTGTGTAAGCGTTTTGATTATTGGATAACCCTTGTCCTTTCAAATTTGCCTGCACTACTGCATTGCTACTTGTAAATATGACCCTGGATTGATTACCTGAACCAAAGGGCTGAAGGTTTGCACCTGTTGCACTCCAGTTCTGAAAATAGAAATTTTTTGTTCCAATTAAGCCGCCAAGGTTTATCTGCTGGTCTCCTGCCCAAACGTTATATAAAGGCAAGTCGGGGTCAAAAGTTGGGTTTTGATTCAGAAAAATGCCTTTATAAATATCACCATTGTAGCTGGTTGTATAATCCGGGTAAAAAGGAGAATTACGTTGTTTAGGTGGTGCCGATATTCCCTGATTTCTTAATCCGTATGGCGGTTCGTTAAAATCTGTCAGCCATGGATCATAGAAAAATAAAGTGCCACCCGTTACAGATGTTCCTTCTAAACTATTTTTTATAGTTACTCCAGAATATTTTGGAATAAAACGTGAGGCAACTAAATTAGTTGTAGCACTTAAAGGGATTTCTTCCCAATTTCGGAACCAATTATTAGTAGGCTCCAAATTATCTTCCCACCAATTGAATTTTTCATAAGTGCTTGGGCGAAAATCCTGTGTTGATAAAAAATGATTATTACCTGCTGGGAAAGTAACGGGTTGTGTTGGGGGAACATAATTCCACATTAAGTTATCCCAATACGCCGCTTGTCCAAAAGCCTGTCCATCATTTCCGATTTGCTTTAAATAGAAAGTTGCAAATGGACTTGTGAACCCTGTAACAATGAGCGAAAATGTTTGACTTGTACTTAATGATGGAGTTACAACTACTGAATAATAACCTACTCCAGGAGACTGCAGAAATATTTGTTCAACATTATCTTTGTTATTATCACCTGTTGTTGCCGGAGCGCCCGGGATATTTGGATTTAAAACCCAGGGATAAAATGGTGTGCCATCCTTATATAATCTGACATCTAAATCCTGAACTAAAATTGGACCTGTCTGATAGTTGGATGGAGGAATATCATTCCATGTTAAAGTAACTTTTATAGGCTGTGTACCATCACTATAGAGATTACTGAGAGTATAAGACTGTCCTGATTGTATAGTTAATTCCTGTATTGTATTTGTATTTCCTTGATCCTGAGAAATGAGCTGAGCAGCCTTATATGTATTCAACAATCCCCATCCATATTTATAATCAGGACCAGAATTTTCTCCGGCTTCATCAGCCGAATGAATTACAATAGCTTTTAAAGTTGATGAGAGAGGAATAGTATTGTTGTGTGTATTTTTATAATGCTGCAATAATAATGCTAATGAACCTGTTACATTTGGTGCTGACATTGATGTACCGGAGAATGAACCAAATGTATTATTAGGTAATGTTGAACGTAAGGCATCGCCATTTGCAACAATATCTGGTTTAATTCTGCCATCAACCGTTGGTCCCCAGGTGCTGAAACTAGAATTTACCTGTTGAACATCACTGGGTCCCTGATAACCATAACTAATATCATCAATAGAACCAACAGTAATTATATTTTTTGCAACACCATCCGGTGGTAAACAATCGAATCCATCACTATCGCCATCTTTAGGATGATAGCTTGTGCTGGAGACCCAATTTTCTCCATTCCATACCCAATGTTGAGAGTTGGGTTCCGGTCCTTCACCGCGGTCATTACCCGATGAGCGCACAATTGTATAATAAGGAGCATCATAAGCAATTAAATCATTGTCATAACTAAACTGGTTATAATCACCGAACATAGGATCTTCATTCTGATTATCTATAGCCATCCAATACCAGGCATCTGTTCCAGTTCCTCTTAAATCAGCCCAAGCCCATCCAACAAACTTTCCGTAAGAATGATTAGATAAAATAAGAGGTGTCGTTAAATTTGGATCAAGACCTGCAGCAGCATTTGTCATTTCTACTAAGTCAGCATTGTAATCGCGGGAATAAAGAATTGATTCATTTGCCATTCCTTTTGAATAATAATCGTCATTATCTGCAATAATAGTTCCCGCCACATGCGTAGAATGATCTTTAACTGTTGAACCAGTTGAATCTATGAAGTAAGCATGCCTTTGCCCATAAGTACCTTCACTGAATGAAGTATGATCAACATAGACCGATCCTTCATCCAGAGTCCGATTTCTATTCCTGTTCCATCAAGATTATATAAACTCCATACATCATCGGTTGAAGTTGTTTGAGCAGCGATTCTGTTATGATTTCCATTATAGATTGGTCTTCCATTTAAAAATCCCTGAAATTCAAACCCCCGCCCTTTTATTGGATATCCTTTCCTAAGTAATAAATCAATTGCTTCAAGTTTGCCTGCGGTATAATCACTTTTAAATTGAAGATTTAAGTTTTTTAAGGCAAGGGTATCTGTTTTACTTAATATTTGCAATTTTATTTTCTTTTTTACTTCTTCATTTATTTCTACTTGTGACAGAAGACTTATCTGAAAAGAAAAAATAAGAATTAGCTTAATTAATAATTGAAATCTTTTCATTGTTAACTCCATTTTATTATTTTATTAACCGGACAAAAAAAAGCATAGCACTACAACTGTAGTGTTGCCTTGTGCTGTTTGTCTATTAACCGCTGTAGCAGTACCAGTGCTATGGCGGTTTTAATTTATTGGCGGCATATATTTACCTCCATTTAATTTCTCTGTAGTAATGTAATTATTGCTTTATCGCCCTGCCAACCGGCAGCGGCTGTTAAATTATTTTTTACATCTAATCTGAAATAGATATTATTATTGCCGATGTTATTATTTTTCCAATTGTAACCATTGAAATGGAAAATTGAACTTGTTGAACTAATACCAAATACATTATTATAATTATTTCCCTTTATACCGTAAATTGTATTCAGATCTATGATTTCAATTTTTTCCCATTTATTATTTTTATAAAGAACAATTCCATTTCCAGCAGTATAAATTAATTTGTTTGATATTCCCCAAATTAAATTGACATAATTATTTGGTTCGGCATTTATGGAAGTCAATCTATTTCCTTCATCAAGAATTATCATTGCTTTGCCCGTAGCTAAATATTTGCTATATCCACTATTCCCATCAGGTATTCCCCAAATATCACCAAAATTATCAGAGATTCCGCTTTCTATTTTCGTCCATTGGCTACCGTTTTTCCAGGCTATACTGCCATTTCTTCCAACAAAGTAAATATCATTCGAGTTAATTCCCCAGGCTTTTGATACAGATATGTTTGGGTCAAGAGTTGTACGTAAATCAAACATTATCCAGTTTTCCCCGTCACCATGAACTGGTAAACTCCCTACAAACCAAATATCTGTTTCTGAAAAGGAAAACGCTCCATCTAAAGGTGGTGTAATTATATTGCCTCTGAAATTTACGGATACTCTCTTCAACTCCCACCCACTTCCATTCCAATGAACAGCATTGTATGGCAATGGATCCGGCTGCCCAAGAGAATCTTTCAAATAAATAACCCCCACTGCCCATATATTATTTTCATCTATAATTGTTACGTCATAAAGCACACTGCTGCCAACTTCGCCAAAAGTCCAGGTTTGCCAGGTAAAGTTGTGGCTGGTGGTGTCCATTGTTGTAGCAGTAACTTCGTTGCTGGAAATCTCAGATTGATTGGATGATTGAATGAATGCTTGAATGGCGTATGTTTTATTAGGGAGGAGGGAATCTACATAGATAATCGTATCGGCACTGCTCAGAATAATATTCTTAACTGTAGAATCATCTGTTTTAATTACAGCTTCAGCAGGCAGAGAAATGTTTTCAGTTTCTAACTTCAGCCAAACTTCCGTACAGGATGCATCTTCAAAAGTTAAGATTAATTTTCTTGTTTCCGGTGGAGGTTCGGTTGTATTGCAGGTTGTAAGTAAAACTAAAGAAATAAGAAGGGAAGATAACCCGAACCCAAGATGCTTCATTGTTATAGCTCCCAAAACAATTTTAACCTGGGAAGTACTTTGAAGAATTATTCCCAAATTACTTTTCTAAAAGTTACAAGAAGTAAATAGATAATAAAATTAGGAAAGTCAAGTAACTTTTACAGTAAGCAATAAATAACAGTTCATCTTTTATTAAATGATTTCTTGTTTTGAGCTTTCCTTTTTCACCTCTAAATTAACCCTACATAATTAAATTGATTTACGAACCTTTAATAGGTAATTTTGCTTAAGTTTTCTGTTTCTTCTAAGGATAAAAAGGCGAGAGCCGGTTATTTTGAAACTGATCATGGAATGGTTGAAACCCCTGCTTTTATGCCGGTTGGTACGCAAGGAACCGTTAAAGCTGTAAATCAGAAATACTTAGAGGAAATTAAAACTCAGATTGTTCTTTCAAATACTTATCATCTTTACTTAAGACCCGGAACAGAAGTTTTGGAAAAAGCTTGTGGTCTTCACAGGTTTATGAACTGGAATAAACCAATACTTACAGACAGCGGCGGTTTCCAGGTTTTTAGTCTTTCAGAGTTAAGAAAAGTTAAGCTGGATGGAGTTGAATTCAGATCTCATCTTGACGGAAGTTCACATTTTTTCACTCCTGAAAAAGTTGTGAAAATCCAGAGGAGCATTGGCTCAGATATTATGATGGTTCTTGATGAATGTACTGCTTTTCCATGTGAATATGATTATGCAATTGATTCTGCCAAATTAACTTCAAGCTGGGCATTAATGAGTAAAGAAGCTTTTGAAAAGTCTCTTCCTCTTTATGGACATAAACAGTTTATTTTCGGAATTATTCAGGGAAGCGTTTATAAAGATCTCAGGGAATTATCTGCAAAAGGTCTTATTAAACTTGATTTTGATGGCTATGCAATCGGAGGACTTGCAGTTGGCGAGCCGGTGGAATTAATGTATGATATGGTTGATTTTACAACTAACCTTATGCCCGAAAATAAGCCAAGATACCTGATGGGTGTTGGAAAACCGGAAAATCTTCTTGAAGCAATTGAAAGAGGAATTGATATGTTTGATTGTGTAATGCCGACAAGAAACGGACGCAATGCATATCTTTTTACTTCCGGCGGAGTTTTATCTATGAGGAATGCAAAGTATAAAGATGATTTTTCTGCGATTGATAAAAATTGTAATTGTTATACTTGTACAAATTTTTCAAAAGCATATTTAAGACATCTTTTTATTGCAGGTGAAATTCTTGCTCTTGAACTTGCAAGCATTCATAACCTGAATTTCTATATTAGCCTGATGAGAACTGCAAGAGAAAAGATAATTGAAGGAAATTTTTCTGCCTGGAAGAAAGAAATCATAAATAGAGTTTCATTAAATAATAAACTAAATACGGAGGAATAAATTGTTGAATTTAATTTTAATGGGCGCTTCACCAGATGGCGGTGGTGGCAGCCTGGTAAGCACTTTGATAATGTTTGGTGCGATCTTTTTAATCTTTTATTTTATGATTATAAGACCGCAGCAGAAGCGTTCTAAAGGGAGAGAAAAGATGTTATCAAATATTGAAAAAGGAGATAAGGTAATTACAAGCGGCGGTTTGCATGGTACAATTGTAGGGTTAGATGAAAAAACTGTTCTTCTTTCAGTAAGCGATAATGTTAAAGTGAAAGTTGAACGCTCTGCAATCACTACTGTTTTAACATCTAAGGAAGTTAAACTTTAATCTTAAAACCGGATACAAAAATGTTTTGTAAAGCAGAAGAAGCAATTGAAGAAATAAAAAACGGTAAAATCATTATTGTTGTTGATGATGAGGAGAGGGAAAATGAAGGGGATTTTGTTTGCTCAGCAGAATATGTTACTCCCGACATTGTGAACTTTATGGTAACAAATGGAAAAGGAATGTTTTGTGTTGCTCTTCATGGAAAAAGGCTCGATGAATTAGGACTTCCTCTTATGGTTGATCAGAACTCTGCACTTCACGGTACGCAGTTCACAGTTACCGTTGATGCAATTGAAGGAACCACAACAGGTATCTCTGCAGCCGACAGAGCTTTAACAATAAAAAAGATTATTGATAAGAACTCTAAAGCAACAGATTTTGCAAGACCGGGTCATATTTTTCCATTAAGAGCCTTTAACGAAGGTGTTTTAAGAAGAGCCGGACATACTGAAGCAGCAGTTGATTTATGTAAGCTTGCAAGTCTTCAGCCTGCTGGAGTTTTGTGTGAAATACTTTCTGAAAATGGTGAAATGGCAAGAGTTCCCGAGCTGATAAAAATTGCCCAGAAGTTTGGACTAAAAATTATTACAGTAAAAGATATTATAAGCCACAGGCTGAAAAAAGAAAGACTCATTAATAAAATTACTGATGTGAATTTTCCTACAAAGCATGGAAAATTCAAACTCCATTTATATCAAAGTTCCCTTGATAAGAAAAAACTGGTTGCTTTGGTTAAAGGAAATATAAAGCCAAACGAACCTGTTCTTGTAAGAATGCATTCTGAATGTTTAACAGGAGATGTGTTTCATTCCTTAAAATGCGACTGCCACGACCAGCTTAATACTGCTTTGGATATGATTGAAGAAGAAGGAACAGGTGTTCTGGTTTATATGAGGCAGGAAGGAAGAGGGATCGGTTTAACAAACAAGATACTTGCTTATAAACTCCAGGAGGAAGGGAAAGATACAGTTGAAGCAAATGAGTCTTTAGGATTTAAACCTGATGTTCGTGATTATGGTATTGGCGCACAAATCCTTCTTGATCTTGGTGTAAGAAAAATAAGACTCTTAACAAACAATCCTAAAAAAGTTGTAGGGCTGCAAGGTTACGGACTTGAAATAGTTGAACGTGTCCCAATTGAAATATCTCCCAACTCAGATAATGAGCATTACCTGAAAACAAAGAGAGATAAGCTTGGGCATTTGATTTTGCAGTAAAACAAGTTCAAGTTTACCTGCCGAAACTTTAATGAAGGCAGGTTCAAGAGCAAGTTCAAGATTGAGAAAATCTAAAATGATAAAACTAATCTTTTATTTTTCTCAGCCAAAGGCTGATCCGCCTCTGGCGGAAATCTTTCAATTAAATAAAAAACCAATGGGTATTTATTTTGAAAAAAGTTTTTTTTATTCTACTATCTTTATTCTTTCTGAATCCTTTCATTATTTCCCAGAACAAAAAAGTTTATTACGCTGAGATTGATGGTGAAATTGATCTCGGTATGGCTCCTTATGTAAGCAGGATTGTTAAGGAAGCTAATGAACAAAATATGGATGCAATAATTTTTAAGATAAATACTTTCGGTGGTAGAGTTGATGCTGCAACACAGATTAAAGATGCAATCCTTTCAAGCGATATACTTACGATAGCTTTTATTAATAATAGGGCAATATCTGCAGGGGCTTTGATTGCCTTATCCTGTAATAAGATTACTATGGTTCCGGGCAGTTCAATTGGTGCTGCAACTGTCGTTGATCAGACCGGACAAAAAGTCGGAGAAAAATATCAGTCATATATGAGATCCGAAATGCGCTCTACTGCTGAACGTAATGGAAGACGAACAGATGTTGCACAAGGTATGGTTGATGAAAGAATTGTTGTTGAAGGTTTAGATGACAGCACCACACTAATAACTCTAACTTCTACAGAAGCACTTAAATATGGAATTTCAGATACGTCAGTAAATGATCTTGATGACGTTCTTGCGGCTTTTAATCTGAAAGGTGCCCGGATAATTTCTGTTCACTCAAACTGGGCAGAAGATGTGGTTAAGTTTCTGAATAATCCTATCGTTTCAACTATTCTTATTATGATAGGATTTTTTGGATTGATGGCAGAAATTAAAACGCCAGGCTGGGGATTAGCTGGTACTGCAGGATTAATTTCGTTAGCTCTTTTCTTTGGTTCTTCTTACATACTTGAGCTTGCTTCAATTGTTGAGATACTTTTATTCATAGCCGGAATAATTTTAATCGCTGTTGAGATTTTTGTAATTCCCGGTTTCGGGTTTACTGGCATTGCGGGAATAATTCTAATTATAGCTTCTCTCTTCCTTGCTTTAACCGGCGGATTAGAATTTTTTGATTACGATATTATTGGAACAGCAATTATACAGCTTGCAGTTGCTTTAGCAGGAGCTTTTGTTTCAATTCTTTTACTTGCAAAGTTTTTGCCAAAGAGTACTTTTTTTAATAAGCTTGTTCTTGCTGAAGAGGAAACTGCAGAGAAAGGATTTGTTTCTTATCCTTCCGAAAAAGAACTGGTTGGCAAAGAAGGAATTGCATTGACAACACTAAGACCGGGAGGCACAGCCGAGTTTAACGGAAAAAGAGTTGATGTTGTTGCTGATTGGCAGTACATAGAAAGAGGAAAGAAGATAAAAGTTCTAAGGGTTGAGGGAATAAAAGTGGTAGTAAGGGAAATTACTTAGATTATGAGGAATAGAGGTATAAGGTATAAAGGTATATGGAATCTCGACTTTTTATTTTTTATACCTTATACCCTATACCCTATACCCTATACCTTTATACCTTAAAGCAGCTCCACAATATTAGTATACTCCATTACATCCGAACGTGAACCTTTTTGTTTTCCTGTTGGAGTATCACCTTCCATTGTATAAGAGATTGCTGTTTTACTTTTTATCATTGATTTAAGAACATATCCTTCTTCAACATTAAAATAAATTTTTCCTGAAGCTTCCGAGGATGGTTTGTTGAACTCATAAGTTACTCCTTGCTCAGTAACTTTTGTATTGCCGGTTATTTTAGAATCGAGCTTCGCATCAATAACAGCAACATTATCATCATTATATTCTTCAAGTTCATCAATGTTATAGATGTAATTATTCTGAAGCTGAAAAACTAAAAAGGGAAAAGCAGGCTGAGAAATTGTCCAGACAGAATCTTTAGCAACTGATTCATCTGGAAGCTTCCTGAATATCTGCGATAAAAGCGGTTTAATAGCTCCCTCAGAAATCTGCTGCCGCATAGCATTTCTTTCTTCTGTTGTTAAAGAATCTTTTAGTTTCTGCATCTCAAGGTATTTTGAAATGATTTTATCTGTTTTATAAATCTCCAGGATATTCCCTGTGTTATCTACTCTTATATTGAAAGGATTATTTATCAAAGCTTCATAATTTGAAAACTTTAAAAGTTCGGTAGAATCCTTTGTTACTCCGCTTTGATAAGAATGTTTTTGATCGTTCGCTGTTGCATCAAGCCTAATTGAGCTGAAAGTGCAGACAACTTCATAAATGCTGTCTTTATCTATTTCTGTTGGCTTTACATTTACCAGGTAAATCATTTGCTGATTTACATTTTGGGTTATAGTTGTATCAACCTTTATAGTCTGCTTGTTGTTAGAAATTGTAGCTATTTTGTATTTATAATCCTTATTGAGTTCCAATTTATAACGCATCAAAAAATTCTGGTTAGGATTTTCTGCCGGCGTTGTTTCAATTTCTGTAGAATCAATTTTGTATAAATTTTCTTCAGTAGTTTTTCCGTCGCCGTTTTTTTCTCCTCCACATCCAGATAAAAATAAAAAAATAACAACAATGCCAAACAAATATTTCATCTTAATTCCTTTTTTAGTTACGAAAACAATATTGCAATAATTATTAATCAGAATAATTTTCGAGCAGCTCTTTCCTTGAAAAGAAATGAGCTATTTCCTTTTCAGCATTAGCATCGGAATCTGAACCATGCACAGCATTAAACTGGATGTTGAGCGCATACAATTTTCTTATTGTTCCATCAGCGGCTTTAGCGGGGTCTGTAGCACCGATTAATTTCCTGTAATCTTCAACAGCATTTTCTTTTTCAAGCGCAATAGGTACACAAGGACCTGATGTCATATAAGCAATTAGCTCTCCGAAGAAAGATCTTTCTCTGTGTATTTCATAAAATCCTTCTGCAGATGGTTTGGTTAATCTTACCATTTTCATTGCTTTAACTTTAAAGCCGGCTTGTGTAATCATCGCAATTATTTCACCTATTTTATTATCACGAACTGCATCAGGTTTTATTATGGCTAATGTTTTATTGTTCAACTTTTCTCCTTTTATAATTCAACTTAGGAAAAAAATAGCACACGGATTACACGGATAACACAGATTTATACAGATTAAAAATCCGTGTTAATTCGTATAATCAGTGTCATCCGTGTTCTATTGTTTTTTCTTTGATTTTTTTTTCTTAGAAATTTTATTTTTCTTTTTTGACTTTTGTACTTTGCCTTTTGACTTCGCTTCAATTGCTTTCAACATAGTGGATCCAATCTCTGCAGGGCTTTCCACAACTTTAATTCCGGCCTTTTCCATTGCAGCCATTTTTTCATCTGCTGTACCTTTACCGCCGGAAATGATTGCACCGGCATGACCCATTCTTCTTCCGGGAGGTGCTGTTCTTCCGGCAATAAAACCAACAACAGGTTTCTTAACATTCTTCTTTATGAAATCAGCAGCTTCTTCCTCGGCAGTTCCGCCAATTTCCCCAATCATTACAATTCCACCTGTACCGGAATCTTCATTAAACAATTTTATGATGTCAACGAATCTTGAGCCAATAACAGGATCGCCTCCGATACCAACACAAGTTGATTGTCCCAATCCTACATCAGTTAATTGTTTTACTGCTTCGTAGGTTAATGTTCCGCTTCTTGAAACAACACCAATCTTTCCTGTTTTATGAATGAAGCCGGGCATTATTCCAACCTTTGCTTTACCGGGAGAAATTACGCCGGGGCAATTTGGTCCTACAAGAAAAATATCTTTATCCTTAATTGCATTGTAAACAATTATCATATCTCTTGCAGGAATACCTTCAGTAATGCAGATGATAACTTTTATTCCAGCATTTGCTGCTTCAAGAATTGCATCGGAGGCAAAAGCCGGTGGTACAAAAATTACTGATGTGTTTGCTTTCTGATTTTTTACAGCATCGTCAACTGTATTGTAAACAGGAACTCCATTAAAATCTGTTCCACCCTTACCTGGTGTTACTCCGGCTACTACTTTTGTTCCATAATCCATCATCTGCTGAGTATGGAATGATCCTTCGCTTCCGGTAATTCCCTGAACTACGAGACGGGTTTTTTTATCTACAAGAATGCTCATGTTTTTTCCTGAAAATCCTTGAAAAATTTAGGTAGTAAAGATAGGAAATTAATATTGAAAGATTAAAAACGATAAGTAAGATTAGAAGACTATAAAGATTAATTTATCAGAAAATTCTTTTGAATGAAATAACTCATTTTTAACAAATTTTCTTCATCAAACTGCTTTGATAAAAATTGTAAACCAATTGGCAATCCCTTTGAATCTTTAGAATATGGAAAGCTTATTCCTGGAATTCCTGCTAGGTTTGCTGAAGTTGTATATATATCATTCAAGTACATTTCAAGAGGATCATCAGATTTTTCGCCAATCTTAAAAGCTGTGGTCGGTGAAGCCGGAGTTAAGATGAGATCAACTTTTTCAAATGCTTTGTCAAAATCATTCTTAATTAATCTTCTTACTTTCTGAGCTTTAAGATAATAAGCATCATAATATCCGGCAGAAAGAACATACGTGCCAAGCATTATTCTTCTTTTAACTTCCACACCAAAACCTTCTGAGCGGGATGATTTGTACATATCAATCAAAGTGGAGCTATCTTTTGAACGATAACTATATTTAGCACCATCATACCTTGCAAGATTTGAAGATGCCTCTGCAGTTGTAAGAATGTAATATGTTGCAATTGTGTATTCAGAATGTGGTAAGCTTATATCAATTATTTCATATCCTCTTGATGATAATTTTTCAACAAGCGAATCAGTAGCTTTTTTTATTTCTTCAGATAAGCCTTCTCCAAAACATTCTTTAGGAAGACCAATCTTAAATTTTTTTTTAGGTGAAATTCCTTTTGAATATTCAGGAACCGGAGAATCATAAGAGGTTGAATCTAAATCATCCTTTCCTGAAATAACTTCAAGAATGAGAGAAGCATCATCAACATTTTTTGTAATTGTCCCTATGCAATCAAACGAAGAAGCAAAAGCAGTTAAGCCGTATCTCGAAACTCTTCCGTAAGATGGTTTTAATCCGTACACACCGCAAAAAGCTGCTGGCTGCCTGATTGATCCACCAGTATCGGTTCCAAGAGCAGCATCGCAAAGATTAGCGGCAACAGCCACTGCAGAACCTCCACTTGAACCGCCCGGTACTCTTGTGTTATCAAAGGGATTCAGAACATTTCCAAATGCCGAGTTCTCATTCGAAGAGCCCATAGCAAACTCATCGCAATTTGTTTTGCCAATTATGATTGCATCTTCATCAATTAATTTTTGAACGGCAGTTGCAGTGTAAAGTGCTTTGAAATCTTTTAAGATTTTAGAAGAGCAGGTAGTAGGTTTATCTTTTATAGAAAGAACATCTTTAATCGCAATTACAGCTCCGGCGAGCTTTCCGTGATTTCCTGATTTTATCTTCGCTTCTATTTGTGCTTCTTTTAGTGCATCTTCTTCAAAGATAAAATTGAAGGCATTGAGATGTTTGTTATCATTAATGCGGGAGAGAAATTCTTTAATATTATCTGACAAAGATAATTCACCCGATCTAATTTTGTTGATTTTTTCTGAAATTGAAAAATATTTAAGCAAGATAATAAAAACCGTTGAAACGGTTGATGGTTATAATTAATAAAGATTAACTCAATTAAGCAGTAGCCGCAACCTTCAGGTTGCGGAATTGTATTGTTTTCGCCCCGCCTATAGCGGGGCGGCTACCAAAGGGAATTATGATTTCTTATTCTCAATTTTCTTTTCTTCATCGCTGGCATTTTTAAGATCAGTTTC
>CAZEWJ010000018.1:0-21457 GCA_964515875.1 uncultured Ignavibacteriaceae bacterium
GACGATGACAAAAAAGCAATCTTATATATTTAACTAGCTTTTTTACACAGTCTCTTTAGGTCGTGGGGCGTACTGGATCCAACTTGTTGGCTTTAGCCACAAATCTTATTCAATTTGGACTAAAGCCCATTATGGTTTGGTTAATTTGTCCCCGACATAAATGTCGGGGTTATTAAACCAAGCAAGCTATTTAAGTAACGTCATTGCTTTAGTTTCAATGTGCCCATCAGTCTGCAGCTTATAAAAATATATTCCATTGGCAAGATCAGAAGCATTGAAAAGAACTTCATATTTGCCTGGAGACTTTTGCTCAGTAAGCAAGTCAGCTATTTCTTCTCCAAGAACATTATAAATTTTTAATGAAATTAACCCCCCTTCGTTCCCCCTTTCAGAAAGGGGGGAAACAGGGGGGTTTAATGGGATTGAGAATTCTATTTTAGTTGTTGGATTAAAGGGATTCGGGTAATTCTGTTCAAGATAAAAATCCGATCCCTCATCTCTATTTTTTTTACGATCAATATTATTTGGGCCTGTTCTTGGATAAAAATATAAATGTGCCTGAATATTAAGCACCTCTTCACTTATTGTGTAATAACCATCAGCATTATAGCTCCAGCAAATAGCTTCTCCCTGTGGTTCTCTTGTATAAGGAAGAAGATAATATTGATTATTTGTTAATACTTCAGCAATACTTTGCTGTAAATCTCTTCGCCAATAATATACGCTGTCATAATTTTTTAGAAGAATCTCTTTTCCATCGAATGAAATATTTCCTGCAGATATTTGTGTTAATGGTAAAGTTGCAATATGCTGCAGAGTCAAAGTATCAGTTAAAGATTGAGGATAAGCTGCAAGGTAAACTCTCACATTATCTTCCCTTTTAGAAACTATATAAATATCTTTTGTTAAAGGATCCAGCATAATCGTTTCCGCATCTCTTAAGTCATCGGGATAACGATATTTAATTACATCAGCACTTCCTAATGATATATTTACAGGTGACTGGTTCTCATCAACAACAGGTTCGGGAATACGGTAAATATATTTTAAATCATATTGTGCAAGGTTATCACCAATCTCTCCAATATAAATGTAATTTTCGTTTTCATCAGGACCAGGACCTACTGAAATATCTTCCCAATCCCTGTTAACTGCATTTTCAATTGTATAAACTCCGAGATGTTCTCCGTTATTATTCATTGCAAATATTCTTGCCGAATCCCCCGAATCATTATGAGTCCATAGCACATTAATATTTTTTTTACTTGCCGCAATTCCCGATGCTTCATTTATTGCAGCAAATTCAATCAATCCTCTATCTTCTCTTGGGCCAAATGATGGAGCCTGAGCGAATAAAGTAAAAGCAATTGTTATTATTAGCGAAGCAGTAAGATTCATTTTATTAATCAATAGGTAAGGAATATAGGAATGTAAAGGTTTCAGCGCCAGGGTTACTTCTTCCAAGATTTCCATTTGATATATGATAAAAGCCAAATCCTATCCTGGAATTATTTTGAAGAGTATAAGATATTTCTAACAAGGTTCTGAACTCAAGTTCATAAGCAAGGTCAAGCCCCATTCCTTTGTTAAAATATCCTGCTGCAAAACTCGGAGTAAAAATTATATTATTCCCTAAAGAAATATCTGTATAAATTCCTGCCATTCCATAATAAGCACCTGAAGAAGAAAAGGTTATTCCTGTAAAAGGTTTTAAGTTCAAAAGAGTAAAAGATGATCGGTATTCAAACCTTCCTTCAAAAGCATTTTTCTTATCACGGAAAACGTTAAAATATGATATCCCAAAGATAAACCTGTCTGTTGAATTATTTTTATCCGGTTTCTTCTGAACTGAATTCCAGTGGATTAAATGCAGAAGCTCTTTTCCTTCAGCAGGATTTGTAAATGGAAAAATTAAAAAGAATACCAACAGCAAATATTTCTTTTTAAATGAACTTTCTGGTAACATACCTTATATAATTTATAATAGTTAGAATACTGAATGAATAATTTAATGTAAGCTTAAATTAAAATCTATCAGGGAGATCACTTAAAAATTTATTTAATATTAAAGGAACTTTGTCTGTTTCTCATAAGTTTAACCAACCAAAATTTATTAACAAGATAATGGAGCTTAATTATCATGAATAAGCTGTCTTTATTTATAGGTTTATTTTTACTTTTTTTATATTGTAATGAACTTTTCTGTCAGCAGGCAGATCAAAAATCAGTTGCTGTTACTGTTTACAATGCAAATCTTGGAGTTGTTAAAGATATAAGAATAATTGATTTGAAATCCGGCAAATCTCAGATTGCAATAACAGATGTTGCACAATTTATTGATCCGACCAGCGTTCACATAAAACTTAATGGGGAAGTGTTTGAACAGAATTACCAGTATGATCTTGTAAGCCTTGATAAAATACTGGGAAAATATATTGATAAAGATATACAGCTTATTGGTGAGAACAATGAATTTATTGAAGGAAAGCTTCTCTCTGCTTTTGGCGGACAAATTGTTCTTGAGAAAAAAGAAGGCGGACTTGTTATGCTTCCTAATCTTTCCAAGTACAGAATCTCTGTGGGAGAACTTCCTGAAGGCTTGATAACAAAACCAACTCTTGTGTGGGCAGTTAATTCAAATTCTTCCGGCAAGCAGGATGTTGAAGTTTCTTACCAGACTTCGGGAATGAACTGGCATGCTGAATACGTAGCAGTGTTAAATGAAAATGATACGGAAATTGATCTGAATTCCTGGGTTAGTGTGGAAAATTCTTCCGGAACAACTTACAAAGACGCAAAACTTAAATTGGTTGCCGGCGATATTAATTTAGTGCAAGATATGAATATCCGTGATGGGAGACAGGGAGATATGATGTATATGGAAAAATCTGTCAATCAGCCGCAGTTCCAGGAAAATTTTTTTTTTGAATATCATATTTATGATCTTCAGCGTCCGACGACAATTGCAAATAATGAAACAAAGCAGATATCGCTGTTTGAAGCTTCAGATGTAAAGGTTGTAAAGAAATATTTTTACAGAAGCGGAAGCTATGGCTGGTATAATGGAAATCCCAACAGCCAGGGGAAAGTAAATGTTGTTGTTGAATTTGAAAATAATGAGGGAAATAATCTTGGTGTTCCAATGCCGAAAGGTAAGGTAAGAGTTTATAAGTCTGATAATAACTCCCTTGAATTTATAGGCGAAGATTTGATTGACCATACACCAAGAAATGAAAAAGTGAAGTTAAAAATCGGGGATGCTTTTGATATCGTTGTTGAAGAAAAACAGACAGAAAACAACAAGATAAGCGATAGAGTCAACGAGCAGGCCTATGAAATAAAAATTAAAAACAGGAAAAAAGAAGACATTACTGTAGAAGTTGAAAGATATCTCGGATTATACTGGGAGATTCTTTCCTCATCTCATACTTATGAAAAAAAGGATGCACAGAATGTTACTTTCAAAATACCTGTTGCAAAAGATGGGGAAACTATACTGAAGTTTAAAGTAAGATATATTTATTAAGATTTGAAGCTGTCTCAAAAGTAATTATTAATGTGACACTGAGTCCCGATTAAAATTGTAAGTCTTCGGCAAGACTCAGACTGACAAAATTAGACTTATGAGACAACCTCATTTTTGTTTAATTTGAATAATAATCTCCACCCATTGCGCTTAAAATTGCAGCACCGAAAGCAATGAAGAAAATTATATAAAGAACAATCAAAACCAGGGATATTATCATCAAAACTTTTTGAATGAAGAAAAAACTTCCCTGCCTTTCAAAAGCTCTTTCAAGCGTATTGGTGTCACCTGAGCCAAGATAACCTGTATATGCATCAGCAGATTCTCTTACCCTTAATCCGCAAATAATAAAAGGTATACCTATTACAGCTCCGATAATAGACAAGCAATAAAAAGCACCCAGAACAATATAAAATACACCTACAAAACGCATATCACCTGCCATTTTATTTACTGTCATTTGCGCCATTGGTGTTACAGTAGATGTTCCGTTCATTAAGCCTCCTTCGTTTAAGTTAAGCTAAATTATTTGTCATTGCGAATGAGTCTTCGAGTGAAGCAATCTTAACTGGAATTTTTAAGTGTTAATATTGAGATTGCTTCTCCCACAAAGTGGGATCGCAATGACTTCGATTTTAGTTTTAAAAATATAAACCATACCAAACTCCGTGAGGAGTTATTTTTACAGCAGGCAGGGGAAGCCTGATAAAATTTAATTCACTTTTTAAAAATCTTATTAAGCCGCTTTCATCGCCATATGGTAACTTTCTTAAATCAAAATCCAAACCGATAAGTATTTCTCTTTCACCAGCGTGCGGATTATTTGCTATTCCTTTTGCAGACTGACCAATTGCAAAACCAAAAGGTTTAAGCCAGTCAGGATAATTTTGCTGAACTTTCTCCGGCAGATAGTGATATACATTTACACCCAACCACCATGTGATACCTTCGTAATCATCTATCATACTTTTTGCACCGTTAATATATCTTCTTTCTTTAAGAGCATCAGAAGTAGAGTAGCTTAATTTTGGCTGTATACCTCCGAGCTCATCCGGATAAAGCTGCTGTAAAGCAGAAAAACCTGAGCCTATAGTGTTTGCGGCTAAATCATTCCAGCTGAATCCCCATGCTTCGAAAAAACCATCTGCAATTTCAATCTGCAGCATCCAGAGCCAGCCGGTTAAAGCACCTAACCATATAGAATTCTCTCCGGAAAGGCCTGCCCATCTGTACATTTTTGAAGTAAGATCACTTGCAAAATAGGCATGGAGAAAATGACCATATTTATCCATCTGCTGGTATATTTTTAAATCCAGTTCAAAATCTGTTGTATGAAATTTCGTTGTAGGCCAGTGATATTGAAGATCTTTTAACCTGTAATATCCTGCAATATCTATTGCACTAACCAGCCCCAGCATTGTAAAGAGTCTTGCTGAATTTAAATCAGATTCAAAATTCCAGGTTGTTCCATCTTCAAGTATAAAGCCTTTGGGTTTGGTAAGGGTTTTTGCAGAAGGATTTATTGAAAGTAAAGAATTTATGTTATAAGGATCATTAAAAGAGAACGCATATTTTAAATTGTAATTTTCTCTTTTTGCTTGTGTAGATGAAGAATCTGCAGTCTTTTTATCAGGATCAGATAATTGTATTTCTTTATCTTTTGCAAAAGTGAATGAGCTAATGTTTGCAAAAGAAAGTAAAATTATAAGGGATAATGCCCTTTTAAATTGTAAAATTATATTCATTTTGTATAATCTTGCTGGTAAATTATTTTATTATAAAGAGAATCGCAATTATTAAATAAAAATATTTTTGCTTAACTGTTCTCAGTTACATTTATGACTTTAAAAGAAAAACTCGATTATCATTACAAAACCTTTGATAAATCCAAAATCTCTCCTGATCCTTTACAGTTCCTTCATAAATATGAAAAAGAAAAAGATATTGAAGTGATGGGGTTCATAGCGTCTATATTTTCTTACGGAAATGTAGCCCAGATAATCAACACCCTTAACAAGTTTATTCATTTATCAGGAAATCAACCTTATGATTTCTTAATAAATTATAATAATTCAAAAGACAATAGTTTAATTCACCGGTTCTATTCGGCTAAAGATGTTGATGATCTTTTTATTTTGCTGAATAATGCGTATTTGGATTACGGTTCTTTGAAAAATCTCTTTCTGAGATTTTATAATCCCGATTCAATTAATCTTAAAGAAGCCATTTCCGGTTTCTCAAATCATTTTATAGAAAGCTATAAAAAGATGAATCATAAAAAGGAAATCAGTTTGGGTATAAGGTTTATGTTTCCATTGCCTGAACTGGGAAGTGCATGTAAAAGGATGAATTTATTTTTAAGATGGATGGTAAGGAAAGATGAACTTGATTTTGGTTTATGGAAAGAGATACCTGCAAGTAAGCTTGTCATTCCGGTTGATACGCATATTGCACAAATAAGCCGTAAACTAAAATTAACAACAAGAAAAAATGTAAGCTGGAAAATGGCAGAAGAAATTACTGAGAAATTAAAAAAGTTTGATCCTGTTGATCCGGTGAAATACGATTTTGCCCTTTGCCATATAGGGATGAGAAAGCTGAAGTTCTAATTTCGGATTCTTAATTTCAAAGGTTTGAATTGAATGAGAAATATTGTTTCGATATATTATAAATAAAATTTGAGCAACTTTTGGATTTAGTTTTCGAATGGGATAGAATAAAAGCAAATTTAAATTTCCCAAAACATGGTGTTAATTTTACTGAAGCCATAACTGTTTTTAACAATCCTCTTGCAAAAATATTTGATGATGAAGCTCATTCTAAAAATGAAAAAAGGGAAATAATAATCGGTCATTCAAGCAGAGGAAGATTATTAATTATTATTTTCACAGAAAGAAAGCAAAACTTAATAAGGTTAATTAACGCAAGAGTTGCAACTAAAAAAGAAAGAAAGGACTATGAAGAAAACCTCAATTAAAAAGAATAATGATGGAATTAAAACCGATTATGAATTAGATTACACAAAAGCTAAACCAAACCGTTTTGCTAATTTAGTCAGGAAAAAAACAGTTCTTATTCCATTGGAAGAGGATGTTGCTAAAGTATTTAATTCGCCTTCTCAGGTTAATGATATGCTTCGTGCTATAATTAAGGCAATTCCCAAGAAAGCAAAAAAAAGAAGACATTCCAAAACTTTTAAGACTTTAAATTGAATTTTGAAACAACATCCGAAATTATTTATACTTTGCTTTCATATACTTAAAAGAACTCACCATTAATTCTTTAAGTACTTTTTCATCCACATCTTCAAGCTTTTTAATATAAAGGCAGGAAACACCGGTTTTATATTTACCAAGCTTTTTCATAAGCTCTTCATACCTTTCAAATCCAGGCATTATATAAAGAGTAAGATTTTGTTTTCTCGGTGAAAAGCCTGTAATACAAGTATCTCCTTCATGTCCACTTTCATACTTATAGTGATAGTTTCCAAAACCAACTATACTTGATCCCCACATTTTAGGTTCTTCTTTGGTTACCTGTTTCATCATCTCAAGGATCTTAAAACAGTCCTCCCGTTTTTTTTTATCGGAAACTGTATTGAGAAATTTCTCAACGCTTGCTTTTGTTTCTTTTGTTTTTAGCTCTGCCATGGATTAGCCTTTTCTATTTGTTAATTTCTTTTAGCAATACTCAAAATAATTCGCACAGCAGCTTACCTTAGTAATACCAATCATCGCTCCGGGATAGCCGAGAAGAAAAACAAGGATAGAAAAAAAGTAGACACCCATATTTGCAAAAAAGATTGTAAAATCAGGTCCTGAATATTCGTTTCTGTTTTCTGCGGCAATTCTTGCAGTGTCCATCATTCCTGAAAAGAAAGAATCAAAACCGTAAGCCATTACTATTCCTGCAGGAATTAAAAATGCAGATGCAATTACAATATTTCTTGAGAATGTTTCTTTTAATAGTTTGAAGGTATTACTGAAAATATCTCCCAGATCCATTGGTTTGGTTTTATCGAACATGGTTGTTCCTTTAAAAGAGTTGAATGTTTAAATCCCAAGGTTAGTAAAAAAATTAAACTTGCTTATTAAAATATAAAAACCAAAACTGAATTACTTAAAAGCTATCCCTGTTGAAAAATAAATTAAATATGGAATCTTTTCTAAGAAGAAAGTTGTATGATATCCTAATTCAATTTCAAGAAATAAAGTTTTGTTTAAAGGAATTAAATAGTAGCTGTTAATTCCGCCATACATGAAAACTGCAAAATAATTAAACGTAGAGGCCAGTCCGAAACTACCAGCTAGAAAAAAATTTCTTGTCAAACTCATCTCCGGACCAGCTTTTATATAAGGAACTATTGCTAAACCCTGTAAATCTTTTTCATGTAAATCCACGCCGTTTAAGCCAGTTTCGAATGCCCATTTTATTCCGAATGGTTTTGCAAAAAGAATCGAATCCACTTGACCTGTAATTTACATTCATAAAGATATTTTTTAGTTCTGGTTTTTCATCCTTTTGAATGAGAGATGAATAACCAAATAAAATTCTGCTTCGGGATAGAAGATATGAGTTATCCTTTACAACCAGCTCATCTTGAGCTGAAAGGTGTGAAATGGTAAGCACTAAAAGCAATGATATTTTAGAGAAGATTTTTAACATAAGCAGAGAAAAGTTATGCTTTTGATTTCTCACAAGCAATCCTCAGAACCCAGTAACCAGTAACTCACCAACCAGAATTTTCTTTCTTGCATTTATAGCTTTTATTTCCCAATTTCACCTTCAATTAATTCAAATTCTTCCATATCCTTGGAGTAGTTTTTATGGCAGAGCATAATTCTACCACTTCAAAATTCAAACCTTACATCTCTCCAAAAGATTTTATCCCCGAATTCACCCCAAAGGCAATTATACTTGGTGCAATATTCGGGATTATTTTTGGAGCAGCTACTGTTTACCTCGGTTTAAAAGTTGGTTTAACAGTAAGCGCATCTATTCCAATTGCAGTTCTTGCAATTGCAGTTTTTAAGAAGATTGGCAAATCAACCATTCTTGAAAACAACATTGTCCAAACTATCGGTTCAGCAGGGGAATCTGTTGCTGCCGGTGTGGTTTTTACAATTCCTGCATTACTCTTTTTACCGGGAGGAAGCGATTACTTCCAGTATTTCCAGATTTTTGTTCTTGCACTTGCTGGTGGTATTCTCGGTGTTTTGTTTATGATTCCATTGAGGAGATCGCTTATTGTAAAGGAGCATGGTGTTCTTCCTTATCCTGAAGGAACAGCTTGTGCAGATGTTCTTGTTGCGGGTGAAAAGGGAGGCAACCTTGCAAAAAAAGTTTACTATGGATTGGGAATAGCTTTCCTTTATAAATTTTTGATGTCCATAATTGGTTTGTGGAAAGATGTTCCGCAATATGTTTTTAATCGCAAATCAGCATTACCAAATGGAACTGTAAACGGAGAAATTACTCCCGAGCTTTTAGGAGTTGGCTACATTATCGGACCAAAGATTTCAGGAATTATGGTTGCCGGTGGTGTTCTCTCCTGGATTGTATTAATTCCTTTAATAACTTTTCTTGGAGATAGCCTTACTGTAATAGTACCTCCGGGAGGTAAGCTTATATCTGATATGTCGGCTGCCGAAATATGGAATAATTATATAAGATATATTGGTGCCGGTGCAGTAACTTTTGGCGGAATAATCACTCTTATAAAATCTTTTCCCACAATTGTAAGCGCATTCAGTGATTCATTTGCTGATCTTAAAGAGAGCCGTTCATCTGTAAAAGTAGAAAAGCAAAGAACTGAAAAAGATATTCCACTTGTTTTCGTGTTGGCAGGAAGTATTCTTTTAGTAATTTTTATGGCAGTCATTCCATCCATTCCTACAAATTTTTTATCTGCGGTAATGATTGTTGTATTCGGATTCTTCTTTGTTACTGTCTCATCAAGAATTGTAGGACTTATCGGTTCCTCTTCCAACCCAATTTCCGGAATGACAATAGCAACACTGATGGCAACTTCATTAATTTTTGTAGGTGTTGGTTGGACCGGAGATGCTTATCAGCCAATAGCATTAGTTGTAGGTTCTATTGTTTGTATTGCTGCAGCCAATGCAGGCGCAACATCTCAGGATTTAAAAACCGGATACATAGTTGGTGCAACTCCTGTTAAGCAGCAGATAGGATTAATAATTGGAGTGCTCGCATCTGTTTTTGTAATTGGTTTTACTCTTCTCTTACTTGAAGACACACTGGGAATCGGAGTGATAACAGAAGAACATCCAAATCCTTTACCGGCACCGCAGGCAACTTTAATGGCAACTGTTATTAAAGGATTGCTCAGCCAAAACCTTCCATGGGGTTTGGTTTTGGTAGGAATGGGAATAGCGGCGGTTATGGAGTTAAGTGGAGTTCGTTCACTTCCTTTTGCAGTTGGTGCTTACCTTCCTCTCTCAACAACAAGTCCTATTTTTATAGGCGGATTAGTTAAATGGCTTGTTGATAAAAGAAAGAAAACCACAGAAGAGTCTGAAATCGGTCCCGGTGCACTCTTCAGTTCAGGTTTGATTGCAGGTGGTGCTTTAACTGGAATATTAATCGCAATTTTAATCGGTACTCCATTTGGAACCGATGAAGCCGGGAGAGAGATTTCAATTATGGATAAGTTAAATACGGGTATTGCCGAAACAATGGGTCCAGCAGGAGATATTATCTCACTCATTCTCTTTGCTTCCCTTGCTGCCATTCTCTTTAAATTTGCGATGAGCAAAGAGGAAAAGTTGTAGGAAATAAAGGTATAAAGGTATAAAGGTATTTGGTATAAAGGTGAAGAGAGAAAAAATATTACAGATTATATTACTTATACCCTATACCTATATACCTCATTCAGAAACTTAAAAATGATTAAACCTAACCACATCTTATATGAACAATTCTTTAGACGTTAAAAAAGAGCCATCCACTTTATACAGGTGGATGGTTCTTGTTTTTATAAGCCTCGCAATGTTCGGCAACTATTATATTTATGATAGTATAAGCCCGCTCGCAGATTTATTAAAAACTCAGTTAGGATTTTCCGATTCAAACATTGGGCTGCTTAATGCGATTTATAGTTTCCCCAATATCATAATGGTATTAGTTGGTGGGTTTATAATTGACAGGATAGGAACCAGGATTTCAGTTTTTATTTTCACTGTGCTTATAATGCTTGGGGCAATAGTAACTGCTGTACAGGGTGAGTTATTAACTATGGCAATAGGTCGTCTGATATTTGGGCTTGGTGCAGAATCCATGATAGTAGCTATCACTACAATTGTTGCAAGATGGTTTAAAGGTAAAGAACTTTCATTTGCATTCGGACTTAATCTTACTGTTGCAAGGCTTGGTTCTTTTCTTGCATTAAATTCTCCAAGCTGGGGAAAAGAATTATATAGTTACTGGCAGTCACCCTTGTGGTTTACTGTTATTGCCGGAGTGTTTGCTGTATTCTGTATAATCATTTATTATATAGTTGATGCTTATGCATCTAAGAAATATGCTTTGCCAAAAGAGGGACATCAGGATAAAATTATTTTCAGGCAAGTATTAAAATTTTCTAAGTCTTTCTGGTTAATAACAGCACTTTGCGTAACCTTTTACTCAGCAATGTTTCCGTTCCAAACTTTTGCTATAAAATTTTTTCAGGAAGCACATGGCACTTCAAGAGAAGTTGGCGGGAATCTTTCAAGTATGCTAACCTTAGCTGCAATGATATTTACTCCATTGTTTGGATTGCTTGCAGATAAAATTGGAAAGCGTTCTTTACTAATGATGATTGGATCGTTACTGATCATTCCTGTTTATTTAATAATGGCTTATAAAATAGATTTAGCTTCGCCATTTGGAATTACCGGTGCAATTTCCATCAATATAGATTTTTTTGATATACATTCTGATATTCCTATTTACTTATTAATTCCTATGAGTATGATGGGAATTGCATTTTCTATGATACCTGCTGTTATGTGGCCTTCAGTTGCTATTATAGTTGAAGAAAGAAGATTAGGAACAGCTTATGGATTGATGACAATGATTCAAAATATCGGGTTATTTGGCTTTAATCTATTAATTGGATTTGCCAATGATATTTCACACGCAAGCGCAGAAAATCCGGATGGATACAACCTTGGAATGTGGATTTTTTCAATCTTAGGATTCTTTGGTGTGCTGTTCTCATTTTTGTTAAGAAAAGCAGAAACGGGTCCAGATGCGCATGGACTTGAAAAGGGAATTAAAAATAAGGATTGAAACCTGAATACTATTAGGTAGAGATTAAAAGATTTCAAAATTGTATTTCGTTCAGAGAATATATTCCTTATTCTTTGGACTCTGTAATCCTTGGATTCAAAAAAATAATTAATTATTGAAAAAGGTTCTTATGAAAAGCAGCTTTACAGCTTTTTTCCTTTTTCTGTTTCTGTCTCAATCACTATTAACTAAAACAAATGCACAGGATGACTGCTGCGGCTTAGGTTCGATGGTGAGCATGGTACTTTACAGTGGCATTCATGGAGGTTATGGTTTCCAGCAATTTAGTGCCGAAGGTTTTAATAATTACATAAAAGCTTTTAATGAGGATCCTTTAAAAAATTTTTCTCAAAACATGGATGAGTTTGGTTTTGTTACCGGATTTAAATTTGGAATAAATCTTTTCCAATTTTTAGTTGATGATTGGGTAATTGGAATGAAATTATCTTATCATATTCTAAAAGAAGAACATGAGTCTGTCCAAGTATTAACAAATGGAACTTTAAGTAATAAATTTGAGCTAACATATAAATCACTTCATACAGGTATATCATTTGCATACTATGTCTCAAAACATCTTGATATAAAAATTGCTGATCTTATGTTAACTTTTAATTCAGCAGATCTTGAGAATACAAAAAATCAAACTAATCAGGCCACAGTAGAACAGAAGTTTACCAGTGTCGAAAACCCTATAGGGTTTAATGCTTCTGCTGGATTTACATTTTATATCATTCCCCCTTATTTATCAATTGAGGGAACAGCCGGATATTCTCTCTTTTCAATTGATGAAATGGAAGCGGAAGGTTCCGGATTAAGATTGCCATCTACGGAAACAAGTGGCGAGCCAATGACAAATTTTATTGATGGCGGTGGTTTATACGGCTTTGCACAACTTAATATTGCAATTCCATTTAATTGATAATGTTAGTATGTTGAAGCTAATAGCATTGAGGTTCTATGTTTTCTCGAACTCTGTTTATTGTTAGTATTTGTTTGTTTTCAACATCAGTTCTTAATGCACAGTCATTCGGTTTTGGTTGTCTTGGTTTTGTTGGCGGTTATGGCGGATATAGTTACCAGAGTTATGATCCAAAGGGACTGAATGATTTTATAAGTGTCTTCAATGAGGCAAGAAGTGATTCTCTTGTTTCTCCAATGGAAAACTTTGGCAAAGCACAGGGGTTCAGGGTAGGTTTAAATCTTTTCCGTGCTAAAATTGAAAATTTTATACTCACCCCTAAAGTATACTACCAGTCTGTTACTGAAAAGCATGAATCTCTTGAAAAGTTTGAAACAAGTACACGCTCCACAACTATGAAACTTGAATTAAGAAACTGGGCGATTGGAATTGATCTGGGGATTTCAGTTACAAGAGATTTAAGCTGGAAAGTAGTTGATGGTGCTTTACACTTTAACACAGTAATCTTAACCAATACAGAAAATTCAACCGGTGCACAAACAATAGTAAGAAAATACAGAACAGAATCCACAACAGTTGGGTATACAGTCGGCACAGGATTCATACTCGAAATTATTGATGAGTACTTTAGTATAGAAGGAGCTGCTGGGTATACTTTTTTATCAATTGAAAATTTGTTTGATGATAACAATACTCCATTTCTGAATCCATCTGAATCGAGTAACCAAATTAATAATGATTTTGTTGATGCCGGTGGTTTTAGTGCTGTTATACAACTTAATGTGGGATTTCCATTGTAAAATGAAATGCTTGCCTGCCAGTAGGCAGGGATGAATGATTGAATGTTTATGAAAGTATCATTCAACCATTCAGTCATTCAATCATTCAGTTCATACAACCATACAAATTATTTGTTATGAAACTAACCAAGCTCGATTCCGCTTCTATCATCGCAATCCGTGATTGCATGGGTGCAAAGAAAAACGAAAAGATTCTTGTAATTACAGATGAGCAAAAAAGAAAGATCGGCTTCTCTCTATATGAAAATGCTTTGAGGCTTGGGAACGAAGCACTTTATGTTGAGATGAAATCAGGAAAACAAAATGGAGAAGAGCCGCCTAAAGAAATTGCAGAGCTTATGCAGAAGTTTGATGTCGTTCTTTGTCCAACTGCAAAATCACTAACGCATACAGATGCAAGAAGAGCAGCTTCTGCTAAAGGAGTAAGAGTTGCAACTTTCCCGGGTATAACAGAAGATGTTATGATAAGAGGAATGAATGCTGATTATAAAAAGATAGCTAAGCTTTCAATAAAGCTTGTGAAAATCCTTGAGCAGGGAAAAATGATAAGAGTAACAGCACCAGCAGGAACAGATATTTCTTTTGATATTAAAGGAAGAAAAGCAATCGCAAGCAAAGGATTATTTCGTAAAAAAGGAGAAAGCGGCAACTTGCCAACAGGAGAAACATTCTTAGCACCTGTTGAAGGAACAGCAAACGGAGTTTTTGTTGTTGATGGTTCTATGGCTGGATTAGGATTGATTAAAAAGGCAAACATAAGAATTGAAGTAGAGGATGGTTTCGCAACAAAAATTACTGGTGGAAAATTAGCATCCCAGTTAAAGAAGCAGCTTGATAGTGTTGGAAAGATGGCAAGAAATATTGCTGAGTTTGGAATAGGAACAAATGACAGTGCTAAGTTAAGCGGGGTTCTTCTTGAAGATGAAAAAGTTATGGGAATGGTTCACATTGCTTTGGGTAATAATCTTTCTATGGGAGGAAGCGTAAATGTTCCGCTTCATCTTGATGGAGTAATTAAAAAACCTACAGTTTATATGGATGATAAGTTGTTGATGAAGGATGGGAAACTGCTGGTGAAGTAAGGAGGTTATTTCAATTAATAATAACAAAGTGTCATTCCCACGAAAGTAGGAATCCATTTGTTTCAAAATCTTGGATTCCCGTTTTTAGGGGAATGACAAGTAATAAAAACTTTAACTAACCCAATTTCTTAAAGAAATGGGGTTAGTATAGGCCTTAAAAGTCACATACCCTCCCTTTATTCTTCTCCATCATTTCTGTATTTTTGCACTAAATCCAAAAATTATTCAGGAAATTTTTAATGTCTTTATTGCCTATAACTCTCTTTGGTGACAAAATCCTTCATAAAAAAACGAACAAGGTTACCGAAGTTGATAATGAAACGATTGAATTAATCAGGGATATGTTTGCAACTATGCGGAACGCAAATGGAATTGGTCTTGCTGCTAACCAGGTTGGAGCTGATAAACAAATTTTTGTAGTTGATATCTCCGGTGTTGAAGGTTTTGAAGAGAGCAAACCGATGACAATAATTAATCCTAAAATTATTGAAAGATCTGAAAATAAAAATAAGATGGAAGAGGGCTGCCTCAGTATTCCGGATATAAGAGCGGAGATTGAGAGGCCTGAAGAGATAACTATTACCTACCAGAATGTGGACCTTAAAGATCATACAATGAAAACCAGTGATATTCTGGCAAGAGTAATGCAGCATGAGTATGATCACTTGCAGGGAGTTCTTTTTATTGATTATTTATCTGAGGAAAAGAAAAAGGAACTGAAAGAAGATTTAGAGAATATTAAGAAGAGAAAAACAGAAGTTGACTATCCTGTTTCTGAAATCCTGCCTGCCGGCAGGCACAGTGTCCGTTGAGGTAAAATGAATATCATTTTTATGGGAAGTGCGGGTTTCTCAATTCCTTCCTTAGAAACCTTATATAAAAGCAAACACAAAATACTTGCTCTAGTTACAGTTTCCGATAAAGAAAAGGGGAGAGGACAAAAAATTTCTGCTTCACCTGTAAAAGAATTTGGGATTAAAAACAACATTCCAATTCTCCAGCCTGAAAAACTAAAAGATGAAACATTCACTCATCAGTTAAAAAATTTTAATGCAGATCTTTTTGTAGTTGTTGCATTCAGGATTTTACCGAAAGAAGTTTTTACAATTCCTCCTAAAGGTTCTTTTAATCTTCATGCATCGCTTCTTCCAAAGTACAGAGGTGCTGCACCAATACAATGGACTTTAATAAAAGGAGAGAAGAAAACAGGTGTAACAACCTTCACTCTTGAAGAAAAAGTAGATACAGGAAATATCTATTTACAGGAAGAAGCAGAAATTGATGATGAAGATAACTTTAAAACTCTTCATGATAAACTAAGTGAGGCTGGTGCAAAAGCAGTTTTAGAAACAGTTGATATGATTGAATCAGGAAATATTGAGTTAAAGAGACAGGATAATTCTTTAGCAACACCCGCTCCTAAAATTACTCCTGAAACAGGTAAGATTGATTGGACAAAACCTGCAGGAGAGATTCACAATCTCATTCGCGGTTTATCTCCAACTCCTTGTGCTTATTTTTATCATGATAGTAAAAAGATAAAAGTTTACAAGACAAGAATTATCTGGGAAGAAAAAACAACTCCAGGAAAAATAATTGAATCAAAGAAAAATCTTTTTATAGAATGCGGTAAAGATAAATTGGAAATCCTGGAACTTCAGATTGAGGGAAGAAGGAGAATGAATGCTGAAGAATTTTTAAGGGGATTTAAGTTTGAGTGAATATTTTACAGGTATTACTCTGATGTTACCTGCATGGGACTTAGTCTGTCGGGCTAGTTTGATATATCAATTTGTGCCAGGTTAATATTTACCCGAAAAGCCTTCAATCCTTTTAATCCCTGCAATTCTTCCAGGTCAAGGGTTTCAATACCGGGTTGGAGAAGTTCTTTACTTTGAAGAAACTGGATATATTCTTCATATTCCTGTGCTTCTTTCTGGTTGCAATATACCATTGAAATTTTTCCGGGTTGTGTAAGACGTTCTTGGGTATCTTTGATACGGGCCTTATCTATTCGCTTCTTCATGATCTCGTAACGGATATTATAAGAGCCTTCCACATCAAAGCGTCTCTCATCTTTTCGAAAACTGATTGATATGGGCTGGTTATGGATAAGGATGAGTTGCGTAGTTTCTAAAGGCACCTTTAACGAAGGCAATAATTTATGGGTGATCCTTGCCACCTCTGCCATGGATTGCAATTGCCATATGCGGATATTTTTAAGATACAACAGATCGAAGGGATGATTCGGTGCCATAGACTGGCCAATGTAGATATTGTATTCCACTCCATCTGTTCTATACTTTTCAAAATAGTGCGGATACGATCTTTGCAAAACATCTTCCTGCTCTTCAAGGTACCGAAGTACAGCCCGGTTAATGGAAACAAGCGTTTCTTCATATTCATTACGAAAATGATAAAGAGGACTTGCAGAGTCTTTATCGAGATTAAAATAATTCTCCGTTATTGATTGTGCCTGGCTGCTACCTTTTTGCAAATGACAGAATACAGGCTCTACTTCATTTTCTAAAAATTCATTGATGCGCACTTCATCTTCAGGAAGCAATACATTTTCTATGGCTTGCTGAAAATTTCGATTTTTAAATTTTAATCCTTCCAGCAAAGTCAGTTGCACAATTGATTGCAGCTTATCAAGTGTATCATCTATCAAATGCAAATGTTCTTTCAGGTCTTTTTGTATAGCATGACTTCTCTCTATAGAGGAGTTGCGTATATCAATTGCTCCATACAGCGGATATACATTCTCAAAAATTATTTTTCCTGTTTCTGTAGCTGATCCATTCCTTTTAAGATACTCCCAAGCCACTTCCGAAAACTTCCACTCCACTGATGGTTGAAGTGCAGTAAATTTTTCCTTTACAAGTTTTTCTATCTTGTTATTAAAGGTATCTCTTTCCTTAAGCAGGGCTACGGATAATAATGGTATTGCAGGCTCTAACCTTGCCATAATTTCATGAGTGAAAAGATTTGGAATGGGAGAAGACAGTTCCAACATTCCCAATAACCCATCACTATTTTGCATTGGATAATAGATGTAACTTCTAGTGCCTTTATCAAATAATGTTCTCATATGTGGAATCCCTAAAATATCTTCATTTACATTGGATACAGGCATTGGTTCTGGATGTTCTTGTTGAAAATCTAAAAATTTGTGGAATGTTGCAATACTTTCTTCATCATTTGCCCTCCAATGTTTACCCATAAGGCTATGCTTGGTATATTCTTCATTGAGTAAAAAACAATTGTTGATCTTAACAAAAGGCATTAAGCCTACTTCTACTTCGTTTAGTCCCACTAATGCCTGAACTGCATCTTTCAATTCTTTAACTCCAGTATCATAATCATCTTGTCTTAGTAATATTTTTTTTATCCGGTCTAATGATTCAGCTATAGTAACATCCTCTGCTACCCATACCGCAAAACCTTCTGCTTCAAATAACTCAAGTGGCATTGCTTTTAATATATGTTCCAGGTCAAGGATACGGAAAGTATTTAAACAGACAGCACAATCCTTTATAGGTGGAAGCTGCCCTTTAACATGCACATCTATGAAGCGACGGTCATATCGCATTCTGAAATATCGCTTCATGCCTGTTTTAGAATCTCTCACCGGATAAACCAACTCAGGACTATCGTTCAGCTTGATGCCATAATATTTTTCAAGAACATGATCATAAATCATGGAGCAGTGTACTTGCCTTAGATGTTCTTCCGATATTTCTTCGGGTAACTGTAAATGCTCTTCCTCTTTATCTACAAAAAGTTTTTTGAATGGCTCTGAATAAGAGAAAATATTGAACTGGTAAGGAGCCGAAAGCGTGAAATTATTTTCTTCCTTTTCGCTGACTATTGGGAATATGGCGGTGGAGAGTAATTCCAGTAGTTCTTCATGCTCATCTAATATTTGAATATCTTCAACCTGCTGCAACAGGGCAGGCTTTGCTTCAAATTTCCGGATCAGGTACCTGTAAAAATCTGCCCGGGTGCCAGAGGTTGTAATCAGTTTCTCTTTTAAAAAATTAACGAATGGAAGAAACGATATATAGCTATCAACAGAAGGCAGTTTGTTAATAATGCCTCTTTCTGGAGAAAGCATTTTCAACCTTTTATGAGGTGTCAATACAGGAAAAATTTCTTCAATCATAGTTGCTGAGATCCTTCGAATGACTATAAAGTTAAATAAAAGAAATAAGAAAGGAAAGGGATTCTTTTAAGAAGATATTTTTCATTAACAAGGATAACGACGTTCAATTCCTACTTCCGCCCGTTTTTAGCAAGTTGCTTTGCTTAGCAATTGCTCAACCAGCAATCTTACCTCGCAATCTCTCTACTGTGGCGCAGGCAAGTCCATGTTGTGCATAACGGTGATTAACCATTTATTACTCTCTTTTGTTATAACAAAATTCAATAGACCTTTCCTTAGTGGGATATTCTGACCTTCCGGCCCTTTGGCTCCAGTCATTTCCCATCGTGCGTCAACTGATGCGACGTCAGGCCGAATGAACCTGATTTTGGTCTCTGTCATTTTCTGGTGTGTGTCCTTGAACTTCGTCGCGAATCGCGGTGCGTGAAATTTCTCAATTTCTGTTCGGCCATGCGAACTCTTCCCCCCTACGTTCGTGAAGTCAGCATCCTCAGCGAAAACCATAGAAAACGCTTTAGCGTCATGCCTGTTCCAGGCTTCTAAGAAATCCGTCAACACCTTACTGATTGCCTCCTTATCTTGAGCATTATCTGAGCTTTTTATTTTATTGCATGTAATCTGACTGAGTGCGTAGATAAAAACGAACAAGAATAGAAATAGAACTACTAAGGCGCGTTTTACAGGCTATATCTCCTTTTCAAATGGTTGGTCTTAATTCCCTCAAAAGTAACATAGAAAATTAAAAGTGTAATCTCAAATTATAAGATTCAGTTTGAAGGAAGAAAGAGAATGAACTCTGAGGAGTTTTTGAGGGGGTTTAGGTTCAAATAAAATATCAGAAAAGAACAATCATTTCAAAATAGTTTTCTTCATACATACACTGTTTTCTACTTCTTTATATTGCCCATAATTAGGAATTATTGAATAACCGCTTTTTTGATAATTCTGAAAAATTCAATTCTCCAGCCCAGGATTCTAATTCTCCCAAAACACTTCTTGCTATTCCTTGTCTGCGAAATTCATCCAATACAAACATTCTTTTTAGCTCTGCTTTATTTTTTGAATATTCTTTTATCGCACCGCAGCCAACGGGAATCTTATTCAGATATGCAATGACTACATATTTTATATTATCAATTTTATTGAATTGGGCATAAAATGAATGAGCATCTCCATCTCTTTCACTAAGCTCCTTATCTAAAAAATAGACGAGTTCCCCGAAATCTGAATTGTTCGAACTTGTTCTAACTAATTTTATCATCTTCAGGATGCTCAAAACGGTTAGATTCCCAATACGAATTTAAAAGAAATTTACAACATAATATTAAAATTTCTTTTGCAATTCTCAAGAATGAATTAAAATCTGTAATTCCAAACTTCAACTAAAGGGGGAGAAAAAGAAAGAGTGCGGAAGAGTTTTTAAGGGGATTTAGATTTACAAAATAGACCAATATTTCCAGCCAAGAGAATATCAATAAATTATAAATCCTCTACGAGGATTAATGTTTGTTTATGTAAAATCTTTCTACAAGAATTCAACCTCTACGAGGTTGGAATTTTAAATCCAATAGTCTTTGATACAACATCGTAGATGTTTAATTATTGTAGAGAATATAAGTTCCCCAAAATTTATAATCCTCGTAGAGGATTAACTGATTCCCTTATTTATTTTATTGATAAATTCCCTTGCTTCATCAATTGTTCTGCATCCTGGCCTTGTTAGGAATTTAGAAGCTCTTTCATCTGAAAGTAGTTTGAATATTTCATTTCCATCTTTAACTGTAAGCTGCCTTAAAGTTATGTGATCAGTTGTTAAGTTTGGAAATGGTGTGAAACTAATATTCCTTCCTTATTGTTATGTCCACCAAATAATTGCGCCTAACTTCTGGCAAAACAACGTAATGCCGCACTAATGCAGTGTCAACGGAATGGTACGGCATTAAGCTTCTCGGCTCTGACTTCGCGTGTCGTTGTTTTGGCTGTTATGTGCAGTTGCCCGTTGATTTCGTCTCAGAAAAAACAAGCCTCTCACTACACAAGAGTGAGAGTACGAACCGTGCGAGTGTCCTCCTGACGAGTTCTTTGAATCTTCCCTTGTCCTATTTTTTCTCGTTCGGCGGGTCGACAGGTATCAAGTCAAATTTGCCGGGCTGTTCCCAGAGGAAAATGCAGGGGGCGTCGGTACCGGCAGCACTGACATGCTTGACTACGCTTGGAATAGAAAGATATGAGCCAGGCCCACATCGTTTCTCAGTTCCGCCTTCAGGTGTTTCGATCAAGGTTCCTGATACAACGACAGCCTTTCCGTCGCTGGAGTGGGTATGCAACGGGGTTTTGAATCCAGCAGGGAACTTTATGAAAGCACCGAATGCACCTTTTTCATAATTTCCCCAAAGATTTGCTATCATAACTCCTGGAGGCCCACCTTTAAGCTGTTCCCACTTGATGTCTTCAGCAGGCCAAATTACAGCCTCTTTTTTCATCTTCTCTTGAGCGGAAGCCTCCGTTGCCCCGAAGAAAATCAGTCCCACAAGGACCAGTACGATGTACAATGAGAGTCTTTTCATAAAAAACCTTTCTGTTAGATTGTGGTGGATAGATTAGTTGATTAGGTTGCAGCAGCTTGCGTAGAAAAATTATTTCTTCATGTCATTGTTGTCTCCTTTC
>CAZEWJ010000018.1:21557-77044 GCA_964515875.1 uncultured Ignavibacteriaceae bacterium
GTTGCAGCAGCTTGCGTAGAAAAATTATTTCTTCATGTCATTGTTGTCTCCTTTCTAAAGGGCATTTGCACATAACTAGTGTAATAACGCATTATTGCGTCTATCATACCAATATGGAATAATAGACGAAATTCTCTTCTTAGCTTTTGCATAGTTTTTATTTTCTTTTTCTAATAATATTTGCAAACCTTCGGTTAACGGCTTACATAATTTTCAAATAGCTTGGTTTATCGTCTCGATTGTAATTACAGGGATGTCTTAGTCATTCCATTTCCTCAGCTAAAATATATAAAGTTAAAAGAAGAATCTCAAATTTTCGAACTTCAGCAGGGAGAGAAAAGGGAAATAGTATTGGATTACTCTAAGAAGTATCCGGCTGAGTCTTCAACTTTAGGCCCAAGATTATATCGCTTGATTAATCGAACACAAGTATTCCAGCGAAGTATTGCATCATCATTTCCGGGTGGACGTATTTTTTCTGCCTGCTCATATAATTCCATCGCATCACTGATCCAATCATAAGCTATAAAATCACCGCCCGGTATTTCTTTATCTAATACAGCTTTTCCCCGGCGCTCGCAAATAAGCCCGGCATAGTAAGCACGTTCATATTCATCTTTAAGCAATGGTAAAAGTTCTCGTGCATTTTTTTCATTGTTATAGCTGCTCTTTTTGAATTGGTCTGTGATTGAGAGGATCAGCATTATAACGGCATTATGATTTTCAGGTTCAATTTCAAGAATATCCAAACAGATGCTTTCGGCTAATCTCGGTTCATTCAGCAAACGGTACCTTTCAGCTTTTTCAAGAGCGGCTTTAATACTCTCTTTAGAAAGTGGTTTTAGCTCAAACATTATTTAACTCCTTATCTCGAAACAAAATTACTTATCCTTTTTAAAAACTCTAAAAAGCTTCTTCAAAGGATCGTAAAACTCATCAACAACGCGTTCCTTCAGAGGAATAATTCCATTATCAGTAATAGTAATATTTTCAGGACAAACTTTTGTACAGCATTTTGTGATATTGCAGTAGCCAATCCCATCCGTTTCTTTCAAATCCTTTAGCCTGTTTTCAGTATCCAACGGGTGCATCTCAAGCGAAGCTGCATAAATAAGGAAACGTGGACCTATAAACTCATCGTGCAGCTTATGTTCCCGAAGAACATGGCAAACATCCTGGCATAAATAGCATTCTATACACTTCCGGAATTCCTGAACGCGGTCTATATCCTGCTGAAACATTTTCCATGATCCATCTTCATTATCCGGGGGGCGCGGTTTAAATTTTTTGATTTTCTTTTTTACCCGGTAATTCCAGGAAACATCAGTAACTAAATCTTTTAAAAGAGGAAATGCTTTCATCGGCTCAATTGTTACCGGTTTATCAATAGCGATTTCATTAAGACGAGTCATACACATCAGTTTTGGATTACCATTAACCTCCGCAGAACAGGAACCGCATTTTCCGGCTTTGCAATTCCATCTGACTGCCAGGTCGCCTACATTCTCTTTTTGTATTTGCAGTACAGCATCCAGCACCACCATTCCTTCGGAAATAGCAGTTTCATAATTTTCGAATTTACCTGATTCGGAATCGCCCCGCCAAATTCTAAATGTTGCAGTTGGCATTATTTCATTTCCTCTATTACTTTTTTAAGATCATCTGGGATTTGTGGAATAGGTTTCTGCTTAACCTGCATCTCTCCATCAGAACCTTTTTTAATTACGGTATTATGTTTGGCAAATGCTTCATCTTTAGCCTGATAGTCTTCTCTGAAGTGAGCACCCCTGCTTTCTTTCCTTTGAATTGCCGATAGAGTGATTGCGTTAGAAACCGTAAGCAAATTATTTAAATCCAGAGCAGTGTGCCATCCGTTATTATACTCACGGTTGCCGGCAACCTGCACCTTCTCAATTCGATTAGTCAGTTTCTTTAATTCTTCAACTGCACGATTTAACTCATCTTCCTTGCGTACAATACCAACTAAATCCTGCATCATCTCCTGAAGATCAGATTGAATCCGGTAAGGATTTTCTTTGTTTTCATTATTGTCAAAAAACTTTAATGCCCAATCTTGTGTCTTATTAATTTCTTGTTCATCAATTTTACCCGTGCCTTTTTCTTTTGCAAATTTAGCAGCATATTCTCCAGCTCTTTTTCCAAACACAAGAAGATCTGATAGCGAATTACCACCAAGCCTGTTTGCACCATGAAGTCCCGCAGCACATTCGCCGGCAGCAAACAAGCCGGGGACAGTGGACATCTGTGTATCAGCATCAACATAAATACCGCCCATCATATAGTGGGTTGTGGGCCCAACTTCCATCGGGATACTTGTTATATCAATATCAGCCAATTGTTTGAATTGATGATACATACTTGGTAACTTTTTCTTTATATGTTCTGCTGCATTTGGAAGTCTATCTTTAATCCATGAGATATCGAGAAATACTCCACCGTGCGGACTGCCGCGTCCCTCCTTTATCTCTCTGACAATACACCGGGCTACATGATCGCGTGTTAGAAGCTCAGGTGGTCTTCGGGCATTCTTATCACCCTGAGTGTAGAGCCAGCCTTCCTCTTCATTATCTGCCGTTTGGTTTTTATAGAGTTCAGGAATATCATTAAACATGAACCTGACATTATCTTTATTTCGCAGTACTCCTCCTTCACCCCGAACTCCTTCAGTGACCAATATTCCAGCTACACTCGGCGGCCAAACCATGCCAGTAGGATGAAACTGAAGAAATTCCATATCTATAAGCTCCACACCAGCATGATACGCCAATGAATGTCCATCTCCGGTATATTCCCAGCTATTGCTTGTAATTTTATAGGCTCTGCCGATTCCACCCGTTGCCAGAATTATAGCTTTTGATTTAAATAGTTTAAATCGCCCGCGTTCGCGGTCATATCCAAATGCACCAACCACACGCTCCCCATCTTTTAATAAAGATATAATAGTGTGTTCCATGAATACTTCAATTCCCTGATGAATGCCATGATCCTGAAGAGTGCGTATAAGCTCCAAACCTGTTCGGTCTCCAACATGAGCAAGGCGCGGATATTTATGCCCGCCAAAATTTCTTTGCAGGATTCTTCCATCTTCAGTACGGTCGAATAAAGCTCCCCACTCTTCCAGTTCTCGTACCCGGGCTGGAGATTCTTTTGCGTGCAGTTCAGCCATACGCCAGTTATTCAGATACTGCCCACCCCGCATTGTATCAGCAAAGTGCACTTTCCAGTTATCTCTTGAGTCAACATTTGCTAAAGATGCAGCAATTCCTCCTTCAGCCATAACGGTGTGAGCTTTTCCAAGAAGAGATTTGCATATAAGTGCAACTGAAACTTTTTCTTTAGCGGCTTCAATTGCTGCCCGCAAGCCCGCTCCACCGGCACCTATTACAAGTACATCATATTCAAAACTATCGAAAGTTGCCATTTAAAAAAATCTCCAATCAGTCCAGATACCCATTGAACATAATCTAACATACAGATCAGAAAATCCTACCCAGAAAAGGCTTATCCATGCAAAGAGCATATGTTTGCGGTTAAAACATCCAACACAGTTGTAAGCCGATCTGCGTATAGGGGAGCCTGATAAGCGGTCCTTGATTCCGCCGACGAGATGCCTTAGGGAATGACATCCAAATGTATAGCTGCCAAGGAAGATAACATTCAGGGCAAGTACCAGAGAACCGATCCCGATCCCGAAAGATGATTCCCCTGTATTGGGGTTAGTGAACCACAATGATTTCCATACATCATAAGATAAAATAATCAGAAAGATCAGAGCCAGATATAAAAAATATCTGTGTATGTTTTGCAGTATTAAAGGAAATGAACCTTCTCCGCGGTAATGCTTCCTTGGTTCCGAAATAGTGCAGGATGGGGGATCAGCCCAGAAGGCTTTATAATAAGCGCCGCGATAATAATAACAGGTTAAACGCATTCCACCGGGAGCCCAAAGAATCAGAAATGCGGGAGACCATGGAAGAAACAGGGGCCACCACTCTGGCATAGGCCCGAACCAGCTATGCGGTGAGCCGCCAAAAATCTCGGGAGAGTAGAAGGGAGATAAATATGGTCCGAATGAATAATGTTGACCTTGAAATGCAGCCCAGGTGGAATAAATTATAAAAGTGAATAAACCTATAAAAACAAAAATGGGCTGCAGCCACCAGGCATCCCGACGCATTGTTTGACCAAAGCTTTTATTTAATGATAATTCAGATTGAGCCATACAAACTCCCGGTTTAGTTACAGTATAAGAATAACTCCTCTATAATTATACTTCTTATAATTATAATTTAATAGTGTTTTATAATGATGAGCAATATTGATTTGCAAACTGCTATATACAATTGTAAATATGATTGCTTTTATATTAAGTAAATATTTTTTGTATTTCAAGAAGTATCATTTGTAAGTTCAACTGTTTCCCCATTAAGATGAAAAACATACATTCCCCAAAGTGGAATTATATTAGATGCCTTTCATTTAGTTTTTTTAATATTTGTCCTATTCACGAATATAAACCTGATACTGATAAGAAATCTTCTCTTCACCACCAGCTTCCAGCTCAATTTCCCATGTAAGTATATGCTTCTCATTTACCTGCCTGAGTCCTTTAGCTGTCTTAACATCTTTAGACTTCGGCATACTCTCAAGAACTTCACCTGATAATTCTTTTGATATTTCCACCTTAATTGTTTTATCGAGCTTGTTCCTGATTTTTAATTCGCCCCCTACTTTTACAATATCATAGCGATATCCATGAAATACAGAAGCATCCCGCTTTCGTTCAACTTCAATCTCAGTTTGTTCTGCCAATACATTCAGCGCTTTGTTGATCCGGATCGTTGCTTCTCCTTTGGGTGGTGTGTAAAAGCAAACATCCTGCCCTGTAAATTCACCGTCTGTTACAAATTCTGTCGCTGCTGTGGTTAAAGGCATATTTAAAGTATTAACTATACGGCAGGAGTGCCAAACTTCTTCTGCACTTTTAACTTCCTGCGATCCTATTTGGATATTATAATGCTCATCCTTATCAACAAAATCTCCAATCTTCCAGGTGTAGATATGCTTATACGGCATCTCAGCAGTAAACAACGGAATCCATGCAGTCTCATCTTTCTTCAATGTAAAATTATTTACAGGATAAAAAAAGAGATCTTCAGCCACCAATCCTTCGGAAGCGGTGGAATAACCAGGAACAATGGAGGTTTCATAATCATCAGACTGTGTTAAAACATTGGAGAGCATTCCCTGAGTAACCATATATTGATTCCCTGATTGGCGATTGCCTGACAATGCATTGAGAAATTCTGCCAGGCTTTGACTCTTTGCAACCGGACTATTAATATCTGCAAACTTAATATTCGGGAAACCGGTTACAAGTTGCAGCTTAACATTTTTAAAATCAGTTAGTTCATTTATAATTACTGCATTAGCACTGAACTTTGCCGTCTTTGGATCCGACAGATCGATCAGATAACCCGGAGACCATGTAATACCGCGTGCAAGAAAACTTAGAGAAATTTTTTCTCCACCGGCAGGTTTCTCAAGTTCCATCCGTATGATTGGATATTTCTGAGTACTGTTTGTAAAATTGATTAGATTGTCATCAGCAAATTCAACACGGAGTACCGAACCGGGGTTAAGAACTACAATTCCTTTTTCAGTTTGTATACTGATAATTTCATTTATAGGAATTTGTGGTATGTAACTGCCGTATGGATCCAGATGCTGACGGGGGCTCATGAAATACGGGTTCGGTGCAGATTGCTCTTCTTTATTCACAGAACCTGCTATAATTATTCCCTCAATATCTTTGTCTGAAGTATGAATTATCACCTTGCGTCCGGTATTGACCTGAAGGAGTTGTGCAAGAGATAACACAGGTACTTTTCTTTCGACCTCTTCAATAGATGTAATAAGGCTTTGCAGCTTTACCTCTTTCGGGTAACCAACCCAGAAAGTACCAAACGATGGAATGGGAAGCTGTCCAATCCTTACTGTTTTAGAGTTCTCAGGCAAGGTGGCATTTGAGATGATAAAACCTAAACCATTCTTAAAAAGTGTGAGTTTTTTAATCTCAATTTTTACATCCTGCGATTTGTTTTCCTGTGCATATGAATTCTGAAGATGGCAAAGCAAACTTAAGATGACAGCTAAATGCACAAATATTTTGGTAAAAATTGTTTGTTTCATTTTTTACCTCTTATTTATTATGATTAAGTAAAACTCTAATTTAAAGAACGGGGCAATTCACTTTTCTTATCACTTATTGGTAAGTTTTTGTTTCTTCTATTCCTTTCGATGTAACTTAGAAAATTAAGATACAATCTCAAACTATAAAATTTTATTTGAGGGAAAAGAAAAAGAATGAGTGCGGAGGAGTTTTTGATAGAGTACTCTTTTGGTAAACAAATTATTTTCAATTTTATTTTGTATTTCTGCGTAAATCAATATTTGATTATATCCTGATTTGATACTAATTTGTAACCAATCATAAAAGGAGTTAATATAATGCCGATTATTAAATCAATATCCAGCCTGCGACATCGTACACGTGAAATTGCAAGCATTTGCCATAAGCAGGATGAGCCGGTTTACCTGACAACCAATGGTGAAGGTGATCTTGTTGTTATGAGTATTGATCATTACGAGCGTCTTAAAGCACGGGCTGATCTTTTCGAAAAGCTTGGAGTCGCACAAGCTGAATCGTCTGCACGGAAAAAGGGTATCACTCACAAACAAATGATGACCAAACTTCGCCGCCGGATGAATGCCAGCTAAATACAAGCTTCGCTATCTGCCCAGAAACTCCGGGAATATGGATACCGCGTTCTAATAATTGAATCTTATCTTGTCTTCTACGTAATACGGGGTAAAGAGCTTGAAATTCACAGGGTTATTCACGGTTCCCGCAGTCTCGATTATTTCATTTGATTATTAGGCAAATGATTTTAAAACTTAATCACCCGTTGGTATAATATTCCTCTTTTCCACCATTAGCTAAGTTTTCCTTCAAATTTTTCTTCGATTGTTTTATTAATTTAGATCATTTCATTGCTTGTCTAAAAACTGCGCATCATGTTTCTATATCAAATTTATCATCTTCATACCAATCTGGTTTTACTTTTTCAGAGAATATAATGTGATAAGCTCTTTCAAATAATTCATCAAAAGTAATAATTTCAAGATTCCGATTATTTCTTCTAAAGAGTTCAAATGTTTCACTTTTGATGTAATGATCATTGATATGATCATGCGGGAATTCTCTTTTTCTAATTCCGATTATGAAAATAGTTTTTGGATCAATAGTTAGTGTTTTACTTTTGTCAATTAGTTTTCCATCCTCGTTTATAAAATTCTTTACCTTATAACTTTTATCTAATGCAAATTTTTGACCTAAACATTGACTTATTCCTTCAATAAAATCGGGAGTGAAATCCCAAGTGTTGGATCTTGACTTACTGGTCTTTTCTTTCTTGAAAATATCTGTTTCAGAATGCTTCAACTCAATTAAAGTTGTGTAGTTTGAAATTCCAAGTAGATCGGTTTTGGGGCTACCACTACCTTTTGAATTTTCAATCCCTACTTTTTGTTCATCATATAAATCTCGAATAAATTTTATATCAACATTTAATCCGAGTATCCAATCATTCTTTTTTAAGAAATGATGCCAAACAGCTTCTTTAGTATTTTCTAAATTATATTTCTCTTTATAATGTTCTGATATACTTTTATTATGAGTAGATTTATTCTTTAGAAGATATAAGAAGCCTTTGATAGTTTTTTTTCTGTTTTCAAAAGTTATTGACTTAATATCATTTTCTTTTAGATCCGCTTTTAAAATAAGCTCTTTTATTTCTTCTACTTTTTCCTTTTCGCCTTTATTTTCAAACTCAATAAAATAGGCGTTCTTTGATACAACTTGAAATGATTTTTCAAATTCACCAAGATCAACAACATCTTTAAAACTATTTAGAAACCCTATGAGTTTCCAAAAAAATAATGGTTCTTCAGATTCTTTAAAACTAATGATTACAGGTCTTTTAATATCGACTAACTTAATTTCTCCAGCATTATCAGTTTTCTTAAAGGTAAGGCGAGGTATATATCTTGAAGTTATACTTGATCGATAAAAAGAAACTTCGCAGATAATTTTAGTTTTAGGATTGTCTTGAATAATGAAAGCATTATAGTATTTATTTATGTCACTTTTGTCATGAATAAGACAATTATCTTTAGCGAAATTTTCTTTAATCTCTAATTTGCTTAAATCGTCTTTAACTAGATTAAATACATTATCAAAAGTTGTTTTTATTTGTTGAAGTGCCATTATTTAATCATTCCATTTCCCTCAGCTAAAACATATAAAATTAAAAGACTAATCTCAATTATAATTTTTAGCTGGCGAGAAGAAAATAGATAAATATGTCATCCCATCGGGATTCTGTTTATTCCCTTTATTAAATATTGCTATAAATATAACATCCCTTCGGGATTTAGAAACGGAAAATCCCGAAGGGATGAAATGATTATAGAAAAGAATAGCAAGCAGAGAATTAAAATCCCGTAGGGATGATATAAAGATTTGCTTTATAGGAAAATGATAAGAGGGATTGCTTCTCCCGACTAAAGGTCGGGATCGCAATGACATTCTTGGTTAGCTATTTCCCTTTTCCAGGTTCAACAAAAATTGTTTTCTCCACATTCCTCCGCCGTAACCAACTAACTCGCCGTTTTTGCCAATTACTCTGTGGCAGGGAATAATTATAGAAATCCTGTTATCGCCATTTGCTTTTGCAACTGCTCTTATTGCTTTTGGGTTTCCTAATGCAATTGCCTGTTCCTGGTAAGACCGTGTAGAACCGAAAGGAATTTTTTGCAGCTCCTTCCAAACCTTCTGCTGGAATTCTGTTCCCTGCAATAATAACGGCAGATCAAAATCTTTTCTCTTTCCTTCAAAATATTCTTTTAATTGTTTGTTCAGTTCATCAAAGTGTTTACTCTGTCCCGGGACAAACTCAGCATCAAAAATTTTCTTCAATCTTTTAATTTGTGTTTCAAGCATTCGCCTGTCAACAAATTCAAGCAGGCAGATTCCTTCTTCAGTAGCTCCGGCAAGCAATGGTCCAAGCGGAGATAAAATCCTTGTAACGGAAATAATATTTTTGTTTTTGCTCTTTGAAGGTGAAAACCCTGTGGCTTTTTTAAATGATTCAGTAAAAGCACTTAAAGATTCATAACCTGTATTAAAAGCAGATTCAACAACCTTTTCTCCATATTTAATTTGTCCAAAAGCTTTGTTCACTCTTAATAATCTTAGGTAAGTCTGGAAAGTCATTCCATGATATTTTTTAAACCACCTGCTTATTCGTGCTGGATCAATGTTTCTTTTTTTAAGATCAGTGTTTGTTAATCTTGTTATCTTCTTCTCTTCAATTTCTTTGATAAGACCATTCAGCCAATCCGGTGCTTCTCCATTTAACTGAAGTGGATGACAAACTTTGCAAGGTCTGTAGCCATACTGGAGCGCTTCCTTTACAGAAGAAAAAAAATCAACATTTTCTTCTTTAGGTTTTCGTGCTGTACAGGTAGGACTGCAGAATACTCCGGTTGTTTTAACACCAACAAAAAAGATTCCTTCAAAGCTGCTGTCTTTATTCAGCAAAGCATTATACATCGTTTTATTATCCGGCAAAAATAAATTATACATCTTAATCACCTTAGTTTTGATTTCTGTGGACAAACTTATGAAGATAAGACTTTCAGTTCAACCGGAAAATTGACAAGCAATTTTAATTTGCATTCAGCGGGAATAGAACGAATAATAAATTTTAAACAGATTTTGATAGGCTTTAAGTTTGAATAACCCATGTGTGATTAATACAGTTTGTAAGTATTTCAATATTGCTCTTCAAGATTTTATAATAAAAATGCCGGAAGGCTCCGGCATTTTAGTTAGAATAAAACTTTTATTTAAGCAGGTCTTATATTCTGATTAACTCTAAAGAAGTTATTGGGATCATACTTCTTTTTTATTCTGGTTAATCGTTTATAATTATTTTTATAAGTAGCCTGAACACGCTCCTCACCTTCATCCATCATAAAGTTAACATAAGCACCACCTGCAGAATATGGATGAGTCGCATCAAAATAATCTTTTGTCCATTTTGTAATTTTCTCTTTATTAGCCGGATCAGGATCAACCCCTACGATTACTCCTGCCCAAATAGCATCGCGGTAAGCCCAAGGTGTATCGCTCTTCCCGACTTTTGCAGCAGTGCCGTTGATAGGATAAAGGTGCATGGTAGAAAGCGGGGTAGGTAAAGCATTTCCAAATTTAACGTGAGCATCAATGGCTTCGTCGCTAAGAGTTTTAACAAAATCGGCTCTCCAGTACCATTGGAAACCGGGTGGATATATAGGATCAAACATACTCTGTAGTGCCGGATAAGGCAATTGACCGACAAAATCCAGAGCAGGTTTTAGAAATGCTCTTATCGGTTGAAACACTTTTTCTGCTTTTTTCATGTCACCTGAATAAGCCCAAACAATTCCACACATCTTTTTATTGTGAAGATGTTCAGGGAAAGGTGGTCCGGGAGGTACCGAAAGAAAAGCAAAAAATCCTGATAGTTCTTCAGGTGCTTTTCCAATAAAATCCCGATACCACTGCATCACTTTCTTTGCCTGATTCATTTCATAGAGCATTGGTCCCCCATATACCATTTTTACGGGATGTAATTTAAATACAAAAGATGTAATCACACCAAAATTTCCACCCCCACCACGGATTGCCCAATAAAGATCAGGATTCTGTTTTGAATTTACTGTGACAAAACTTCCATCGGCAAGCACTAAATCAGCTTCAAGAATGTTATCAATTGTCAAACCACATTTTCTTGTTAAATGACCCACACCTCCACCGAGAGCGAGACCTCCAACTCCGGTCGTGGAAATAATACCAGCGGGTGTTGCTAATCCGAATGCATGAGTTGCGTGATCAACATCGCCCCAGGTGCAGCCACCACCTATGCGCACTTTCCGTTTCTTTGGATTGACGTGTGTATATTTTATCAGAGATAGATCTATGACTAATCCATCATCGCAGACACCCAAACCTCCAGCATTATGCCCTCCACTCCTTATCGAAGTTAACAATTTATTAGTCCGGCCAAAATTTACTGCTGCAATAACATCTGCAACATCAGCGCACCTGGCGATAAAACGCGGATGACGATCGATCATTCCATTATACACTTTGCGTACTTTTTCATAACTCTCATCACCAGGTTGAATGAGTTCCCCCCTTAATGAATTTTTGAAATTATCTATAAGGGATTGATCCATACATTTTTCATTTCTTTGGTGAATGTTTAAGTGATTTATATGATTAACTGGTTATTATATTTCAAATAAGAAAATCAAATCAAAATCAAATTTCTTGATGAAGTTTTACTTACATCCTGCTTTGAATTAATTTAACGAGAACATTTCATGTACTTTAAATGATTGGAAGAGAAGATTTGAATAATTCTAAAAGTACTATAGAATTGAACACAAATACTTTACGAAAAAGAAAACTTATCTACAAGAAGGGGGAGGGCGAATTGTTTCTGTTAAATAACCGCTAGAAATCTAATTTTTATTCTAATAAAACTGGAATTGATGAATTGTTTAATATTTGAGCCTTTAATTTGAGTTCAACAAAAATTTTGAACAAGCAATTTTAAAGTTCAAGTTCAAGAGCAAGTGCAAGGAGGAAGAATAGTTTAGTTATTTAGCTGATTTTGTTTTGTGCTTAACTTTTCTGCGTGTTTTACTCTTTGATTTGACTGGTTTTCCAAGATCATAAAGACTATACGGAGCTATATCAGTACCATTTGGCCAGACAATCGTACCAAGTTCTTTATCAACATTGAACTGCATAAAAATGTTCTTATTCTGAAGTGGACGAAATACTTCGCCATTCAACTTTCCTTTAAGATCAACATCCTTTGTTTTTCCGTTATTGAATGTTAACCGAATTTTATATTCTCCAAGATATTCGGCTTCAATTATCTTAATTAGATAATACATACTTACTCCAGTGGTTTTATCTTATTTAACGGCAATTCATTTTTGACATTGCTCCAGTTCATCATTAGTTCATCTATATGTTCAGTGCCCATTCTTTAACATGAAACGTCGCGCGTTTCGGTAATTTTCCCTCAAGCATTTCTATTTCCGGTATTGAGAAAACACATTCATACTCATTGTATCTCGCATGAAAATGTGGCTTATGATGTTTGGTATCATATTCCCAGTACATCGTAATAACAATTCCAAGAAATCTACTTATTTCAGGCATATAGTTTATTTTAATTTAGTTAACATTTATTTCTGTTTCAATGAAACTCTTTGATGGATTTGAGATTTGTTTTAGTTATTAGGAATTTTGCACCAAATATTCCATTATTACAAGGCAACTTGAAAAATAAAAACTATGGCTAAAGATTTCAGAAAACTATCTGCAATAATGTTTACCGATATGGTGGGCTATAGTGCTCTTTCACAAAAAAATGAAGAGCTTGCTCTTGAGCTTCTTAAAGAGCACAGGGATATTCTCCGTCCGATTTTTCCTAAACACAGCGGAAAGGAAATTGAAACAGCAGGCGATTCATTCTTTGTAGAGTTTGTTAGCGCTCTTGATGCTGCAAAATGTGCAATTGAAATTCAAAAAACTTTACACGAACGAAATCAGGTAGTACACGCTGATAAAAAAATACTTATACGGGTTGGTTTACACGTAGGCGATGTTGTTCATTCAGGCAAGCATGTTCATGGTGATGGAGTAAATCTTGCAGCAAGGTTGGAACCATTGGCATCTCCCGGATGTATTTGTGTTTCTGAAGATGTAGCCCGGCAAATACAATCTAAGATTGAATATCCTGTTCAGAAAGTTGGTAAAAGAAAATTAAAAAACATTCAATTACCTATGAATGTTTATAAGATAGTTCTTCCCTGGGAATCTAAACAGGTAGGAACAAAATTTTTTCCGATTCATCATAATTCTTTTCTGAAAAACCGTTCATTTATATTTATAGTATTAGTCCTTTTATTCGCTGCCATAGGATATTTTATTTTTCAAAATACTAAGAATGGTTTAGTTACCGGATCGAGAAACAGGATTGCTGTTCTTCCATTTGATAATATAACCCAGGAAGCTGAAGATGATTACTTTGCCGATGGAATAACCGAAGAAATAATTTCAAACCTTGCAAAGATAAGCGGGTTAGATGTTATTGCCAGGACATCTATAATAAAATATAAGAATACTAATCTCAACATTGCTCAGATTGGAAATGAACTTGATGTTGGAACTATTTTAGAAGGAAGTGTACGCAAAGCTGCTAATAAAACAAGGATAACTGTTCAGCTAATTGATGTACCAACTCAAAGGCATCTCTGGGCTGAAACTTATGACAGGGAATTAAAAGATATTTTTGCAATTCAAAGTGATATTGCAATGAAGGTTGCAGAAGGGTTGAAAGTTCAGCTTCTTGCAAATGAAAAAGAGCAGATTGAAAAAGTAGGAACAGAAAATACTGATGCTTACAGGAATTATCTTCTTGGCAATTACTATCTTAATAAAAGAACAGGGGAAGCTTTAGAGAAAGGGGTTGAATACTTTAGTAAAGCTATTGAGTTTGATCCTGAATTTGCACTTGCATATTCAGGGCTGGCAAACTGCTATACACTTATTGGCGGTGCTTCTTATGGAGGACTATCCCGCGAAGAAGCTTATTCTAAAGCGAAAGATGCTGTATTAAAAGCTTTGGAAATTGATGAGACTCTTGCAGAGGCTCATACTTCACTTGCATATATTAAATTTCGTTTTGACTGGGATTGGGATGAAGCAGAGAAAGAATTTAAAAAAGCAATTGACCTAAAACCAGGTTATGCACAGGCGCATGAATGGTATGCTCTTTTCCTTTCTTTAATCAGAAAGTCTGATAAAGCCTTAAATGAAATGAAAAGAGCTTATGAGCTTGATCCTCTTTCCGCAAGTATTTCTACAGGAGTAGGAAGAATTTTACATTTTGATAACAGACCAAAAGAAGCAATTGATCAATTCAAAAAAACTATTGAGATGTATCCGAATTATGCTGAAGCTCATTTCGTATTAGGTATAACTTATGCCATTATGAAAAATTATGATGAAGCATTGAATGAAATGAATAAAGCCATAGAACTTTCGAATAGAAGACTTGTTATGATTGGTTTGCGTGGAGCGATTTATGGTTTATCTGGAAAGCGTAAAGAAGCTTTTGATACCATAAATGAATTGAACAAACTTCCAGATGACAATCTGGTGTCGCCAGTAAATCTTGCGGGTATTTACCTTAGTCTGGGAGACAAAGAAAAGGCATACGAATATCTTAATAAAGGTTTTGAGCAAAAGGATGGTTTAATGGTTTATTTAAAAGGAGAACCATTATATAATTCTATTTTTAGAGCTGATCCACGCTATCACGATCTATTAAGAAAAATGGGATTGGAAAAGTAGAACTGTGCAGATGCCAGTCACTTCTAAAGTGACTGGCATCTTTTCAATTAATTTAAGGAAAAATGTCTTCAAGAAATGAAATATTTAAACCGGGAAGCATCTTTCACATTTATAATAGAGGATGTAATAGGAATAAGATTTTTTTTGAGGAAAACAATTACATCTATCTACTTCAAAAAATAAAACATTTTACTTCAGAATTTAAAATCTCAGTAATTGCATATTGCTTAATGCCTAATCACTACCATCTTTTATTAAGACAAAATTCAGAAAAACCACTTAATAAATGTGTTCAATTTATTTTTAATGGTTATTCAAAAGCTATAAATAAAAAGTATAATAGGAGTGGAACTCTTTTCCAGGGGAAATTTAAATCGGTTGAAGTCGATGAGGGAGAATCCTTAAATGTATGCCGGTATATTCATAGAAATCCGTTGGATGACAGATTGGTAGATAAACTGGAAAATTGGAAGTTTTCAAATTATTTAGAATGGATTGAAAAAAGAAATGGTGAATTATATGATAAAGATTTTGTTAAAAAACATTTTTCTAAGCCGGAGTTATATGAGAAGTTTGTTTTAGATTATTTCTCTGATAAACAAGCGGCTAGTGAACTAAGAAAGTATATAAAATTATTCAAAAAGAAAGTGCACACCGATCTATAGATAAAGATGCCAGTCACTTTCAAAGTGACTGGCATCTTTTCCTTTCATTTTTATCAGGTTTAATTTCAGCCAATTAAAACCTATTTTTACAATAAAAATTTATTAATCCAATTTTACAAAAGCTAAATGAACTTCAAGAACAATATAATTGAGCTTATTGGAAACACGCCTCTTGTTAAGCTTAATAAGATTAATAAAGGATTAAAGCCACAGATATTTGCCAAACTTGAGTCAGCTAATCCGGGTGGAAGTGTTAAAGACAGGATTGGAATTGCAATGCTTGAAGCTGCTGAAAAAGCCGGAATAATTTCTACTGGTGGGACAGTGGTTGAAGCAACAAGCGGAAATACAGGAATTGGTTTAGCTCTTGCCTGTGCAATTAAAGGTTATAAATCAATTTTTGTTGTAACTGATAAAGTAAGCTCTGAAAAAGTTAGTTACCTTAAGGCATTTGGCGGTGAAGTAATTGTTGTTTCAAATGCTGTTGAACCTGATAGCCCTGAATATTATGTGAACGTTGCAAAGAGAATCTCACAGGAAACTCCCAATTCATTTTTCCCTTATCAATATTCTAACCCTGCAAATCCGGAAATACATTATAAAACTACCGGTCCTGAAATTTGGCGAGACACAGAAGGAAAGATAACTCACTTTGTTTCAAGCATCGGAACAGGAGGAACGATAAGCGGCGCCGGAAGATATCTTAAAGAAAAAAATAAAAATATACAGGTTATTGGTGCAGATCCTGTCGGTTCAATTTTTAAAACTTACAAAGAAACAGGAAAAATTATTAAAGGGACTCCATATTTGGTTGAAGGCATCGGTCAGGATTGCTTGCCGGAGAATGTTCACTTCCAGTATATTGATAAAATATATAATATAAGTGACAGGGAATCTTTTGCTGCTGCGAGGCGACTAACAAAGGAAGAAGGTATTTTCTGCGGCGGAAGTACAGGGACAATTGTGCATGTTGCTCTTGAAATTTCAAAAGAGCTTTCAGAAAAAGATGTTGTAGTTTTTATTGTTTGTGATACCGGAGAAAGATATTTATCTAAAGCTCATAATATAGAATGGTTGAGAAACAACAGGATGCTTGATACAGAAATAAAAATTCTCAGGGATATTTCTGATGCTAAAAAAGTCAAAGTAAATAAGGATATTGTATTTGTTCAACCTGAAACTCCTGTTAAAGAAGTTTTAAAAATTATCCAGGAGAATGGTTATTCAAACATACCGGTTATGCATGATAGAAAACCACTTGGATGTATAAGGGAAAACAGGCTTATGTCCAGACTTCTTAGAAATCCTGATCTTTTAAACTCGACTGCTGAAAAAGTTTGGGATGATTGTTTCCCGATACTTGATGCTAAAGCAGATATATTAGAAGTGAAGGAATACTTAAAAGACAACCCAGCAATTCTCGTTAGCGACTTTGGTCGTATAACGGATATTATAACACGGTATGATCTGTTAGAGTATTCGAATTAAGCTTTCCTGACGCATTGTAGTTCAAGTTCAAGATCAAGTTCAAAGAAGGACAAAGGACAAAAAGATTCAAAGTTTACTTGAACTTACACTTGAACTCCTCGTAGTTCAAGATCAAGTTCGGCGATGAAATTAGTATTAAATAAAAAGAAAATTATTACATAAAATTTAATTTTAAGGAAACAGCAATGGGCTTTTCAACAGATGCAATTCATGCGGGGCAAAAACCTGATGAAGTAACAGGCGCAGTAATTACTCCGATTTACCAGACATCCACTTATGCACAGGAAGCGCTTGGTAAAAATAAAGGCTATGAATATGGAAGGACACATAATCTAACTCGCTCATCTCTTGAGGTTAATGTTGCAACTCTTGAAAAAGGAAAATATGGAATTGCGTTCAGCTCAGGTTTGGCAGCGACGCATGCTCTTATGACTTTGCTGAAAACAGGTGATCATGTTATTGTAACGAATAATGTATATGGTGGAACTTATAGACTCTTTGAATTAATAATGAAAGATTTTGGATTGGATTTTTCCTGGGTTGATACTTCAAACACTTCAAATATACAGAAAGCTGTAAAGAAAAATACCAAAATGATTTTTATTGAAACTCCAACTAACCCGATGTTAATCCTTACAGATCTTGAAGCAGTTGGAAAGATCAGCAAAGAAAATAAATTAATCAGTATTGTTGATAATACTTTTATGAGTCCTTACTTCCAGAATCCTCTTACTTTTGGAATTGATATTGTTTTGCACAGCCAGACAAAATACATAAACGGGCACAGTGATGTAATTGGCGGAATTCTAATTACAAATGATTCAAAAATTCATGATCGTTTGCGTTATGTGCAGAATGCCATTGGTTCTGTTCCTTCCCCATTTGACTGCTGGCTAATTCTCCGCTCCACTAAAACACTTGCTGTAAGAATGGAGAGACATAACAGCAATGCGATGAAAATTGCAAAGCATCTTGAGAAAGCTTCTTATGCAAAGAAGGTTTATTACCCCGGACTTGAATCTCATCCGCAGTATAAGCTCGCTAAAAAGCAAATGAGTGGGTTTGGCGGAATGATCTCTGTTGAACTTGGAGATGTTGAACTTGCCAAAAAGCTTTTAAAGAATGTAAAAGTTTTCACACTTGCAGAAAGCCTCGGTGGGGTTGAAAGTCTAATCAGCCATCCTGCTTCAATGACTCATGCTTCAGTTCCAAAAGCAGAAAGAACAAAGTATGGATTTACAGACAGCCTCGTTCGTCTCTCTGTAGGAATTGAAGATGTTGAAGATTTGATTGAAGATATTGAACAGGCAATTAAGTAAATTTGTGTGAAATTTATTAATGTTGAAATGACAGCAACCTATGGAAAGAACCAAATGCAAACAGCTCAAAAAGTAATTCTGCTTCTTATACTTTTATCGGTTACAGGTTTTTCTCAGAATGATTTTGCCGAAGTTGATTCAATAGAAGTTTATGTAATTGATTCATTTATTCCCCCAGATAACCCAACAGTATTTAATCTTTCCTTCTTTACAAGCCAGCCGTCAAAATCAAGAGTAGTTTTTGATGAAGAATTTGAATTTGAAGTTTCAAAAGAATTATCTGAAGAGCATAGAATACAGATTGATCTGACTAAAGTTGATTTCAAATCAAAAAATGTTTCTTATGTTATTTTCGTAGAAGATTCTTTGGGTAATACGAACAGAAGTGACAGGTATGAATTTGAACTGCAAGAAGAAATTCAGATGGAGGAAGAATCAAACTTTATTCTGCTCTGTTTATTTGGCGGGACAGTTTTTCTCCTGCCTCATCCTGTTTTGGTTATAACTGAAGAAGAAAATTATTTTAGTCTTACAAAGGAGATGGCCTTATTTACATTTCGTGGAAGCTACCGCTATCCTTCAGGCTACATTGCTGCAGAATACTCACACATCTTTGGTGCACCTCATAAGAATTTCTTAAGACTTGGTTACAAACACTTTATTGAAACTCCGGGTATTCAATATGTTTCACCCGGAATAAACGGATTTACTAATTTTAAAGGCTTCAATGGTATCAGTCCGGAATTTAGCATTGGCTGGTTTAAGATATTAAATACATTTACAGTTTACACGCGTTACAGGTTTAACTTTAAACCGGGAGAATCTGAAAGTAATTTTCACGAAATATCTTTAGGTCTATATTCAAGCTTCTTTTCATTTTATTTTTAAAACTTAGAACTCACTCTAATCTCTCTCTTAAAAAAGAGGTTGTGTGAATATTTAAATTCGTCGGTCTGAGCGGAGTCGAAGACTGTCATTTCGTGGGAAATTCACACTTCGACTTCGCTCAGTGTGACGGAAAATTACTTTTCACACAACCTCAAAAAAGAGAGAGACTTATTGTCAATTAAACGATAAATGATTATTTCCTGACAGATTATAAACATTAAGTTTTCAGACTTTATAAGCCCTTCTCTTTATAAGAGAAGGGTGGGGATGAGTTCACAATGCTTTAAGAAGATTAAAATATTTTGATTTTGAATAAAGAATTCTTGATTTCAAAATTATTTTTAGATGGTAATGTTTGATACCCAATATTTTTACTGAAAATCGGAATAATTTTAATTCTATATTTGTATAGAATAAAATGAAAAAATATAACTATACAATGAAGATAATTATCTTCTTAATTCTTTTAACCTCATCTATTTCTTTCGGACAGCAGGGTGGATTAAGAGGTAAAGTTACTGATGGATCGAACCCACTTCAATATGTTAATATTATTTTACTGGAAATCAATTATGGTATAAGCAGTGAAAATGATGGTACTTTTGAGATAAAGAATATTCCTGCGGGAGAATATAAAGTAAGGTTTAGTGCTGTTGGTTATGAGACTAAAACTCTGAATGTGAACATTGAAGGAAACAAAACCATAGAATTAAATATTGAATTAAGGCAGAAGGCAATTGAAGTAGGTACAGTTGAAATTTATGGCTCTCATTTCCAGGATCAGGAAGATACGAGGACAAGCTTGATTGATCTTGATCCTTATGATGCAAAAATAATTCCCGGTGCCGGAGAAGATGTTTTACGAACATTGCAATCTCTTCCTGGTGTTCTTGCACCAAATGATTTTTCTTCACAGTTAATTATAAGGGGTAGCGGACCCGACCAGAACCTGATTATAATGGATGATATTGAAGTGTTTAATCCTTATCGGCTTTATGGTGTTATCAGCATGTTCAACCCTGATGCCGTTTCCGATATCAACCTGATTACTGGTGGTTTTCCAGCAAAATATGGAGACAGGCTTTCTGCAGTTCTTGATGTAACTAACAGAGAAGGAACAACAAAGAATTATTTTTCAGGAAGTGTTAATGCTTCCATTGTTGATGCAAATATTGTTCTTGAAGGAAAAAATCCTTTTAATCTTAAAGGAAGCTGGCTGCTTAACTCCAGACGTACTTATTATGATTTGATAATCGAACCTTTTGTAAAAAATGCCGGACTCGTTGAAGAAAACACTTCATTCCCAAACTTTTATGATGTACAGGGAAAAATAGCAATTGGTCCTTACTCAGGTCATAAGTTTTTATTGAATGGAATTTACTCTCGTGACGGAGTTGATATTGTAAGCGGGAAAAAGAGAGAAACTCCTGACAGTGTTGGAGTTTATAATATTACAAGAAATGATGTACTCGGATTAGCATGGCACTATGCACCTGATGAATATCTTTTTAATAAGGTAGTCGTTTCATGGTACAACAACAGCGGAACAACAGATTTCGATTCTGAAATTTTAGATCCTTCACTTCAGCGTGAAGCATTTGAAAATGCAGTTCCCGATACACTTTCTCCCTATCTGCTGGGGTTTAAATTTGATGCTGTTTTTGGTTTTACAAAATATTCTGTTGATGATAAGTTAACTTACTTGTGGGATAAGAATTTATTTGAAGCCGGTGCCGGTGTTGATTTCATGAAAACAGAAATTGATTTTCAGTTTGATCTTGATCCTGAACTTGAATCCGCTTTTAACTCGATGCCGCAGTTCAGAGCCGTTCTGGATGATTTAAAAGATATAAAATATTTTAACCGTTACAGAGCTTATGTACAAAACAGGTTTGCAATAGGTGAGAGGTTATTCTTTCAGCCAAGCTTAAGATTTGATTATTATGATCTCCTTAATAAAGCATATCTGGCACCAAGGATTTCATTCTCTTACGCAATTGATGATCTTACAACATTAAGGGCTGTCTGGGGAATGTATTTTCAATCTCCCGGTTATGAAAAACAGAGAGACCAGAATACTTTGTTTGATCTGAATGAAAAATATACAAATGATCTTGAGGCTGAAAGATCTATCCATTATGTATTTGGTATTGAACGCTGGCTTACAAACGAATGGAGACTAAGAGCAGAAGGATATTATAAAGATTTTACTGATTTAATTGTCCAGCAAAAAATTATCGGAAGCAAATACATAACAGAACAAGTTCCCGGCAGAGATCCGCGATACAGATCAGGCTGGACAAATCCTGTATCAATACCAGGCGATTCTTTAACACAAATTCCGGTTAACGCTGCCGTTGGTGAAGCTTATGGATTGGAATTCTTTCTTGAGAAAAAAAATATTTATGGCAACAATCGTTTTTCAGGTTGGGTATCTTATTCACTTGCGTTTACAGATAGAATAGAGTACAGCACAGAAATTCCTTTCAGATTTGATCAGAGACATACTGTAAATGTTGTATTTCATTATAAAATTAATTCCTGGCTTGATGCCGGAATGAGATGGCAATATGGTTCAGGATTTCCTTTCACTGAACCAACTGGCATTAAACCAAGAATTATCCTTGCCGATCAGGATTTGGATGGTAAACCAGAAACACCAGTAATCGCAACAAGGAAAGGTTCGGGGCAGTCCCAGGATCAGCAGGAAGTTATTTATGATGTTGATTTTGGAGACAATAGGTTAAATGATCGAAAACCTCCATATCATCGCCTTGATATCCGCTTAACTGCCTATGCTGATTATTGGGATCTTGACTGGGCTTTTTATCTTGATATAATTAATGTTTATAACAGGAAGAATCTTATTGGGTATGATAATTATGTTACAGAAGATTTAACCTTGGGAAGGAAAACAACAAATATGTTTCCCATAATTCCTACGCTTGGGTTTAGTGTAAAGTTTTAATTCAAGTGCAAGTTCAAGTTCAAGAGTAAGAAACATTCAATCATTCATTCAATCATACATTTTAAGTTGAATGATTGAATGATTGAATGATCTTACAATTAACTAATTATAATAATTTTCGTTTGCCATTTAGCGTTTATCGTTTTACATACAAAGATGTTTACACCTGAAATTTTAACCGTATCTGAACTTACAAACCAGATTAAACAATCACTCGAAGAAAATTTCTCTTACGTGTCTGTTATCGGTGAGATATCCAACTTCAGAACTCATGTCAGCGGACATTGGTATTTCTCTGTCAAGGATTCAAATGCAGTTCTTTACTGTACAATGTGGAGAGGGTTTAACAACTTTGTTTTTTTCACTCCACAGGATGGAATGAAAGTAGTTATTAATGGAAAAGTTACAGTTTACCCTCCCAAAGGAAATTTCCAGCTTGATGTCCGTTCAATGAAACCTGCAGGTGAAGGTGAACTTCAAGCTGCTTTTGAATTGCTGAAACAAAAACTTTCTGCTGATGGTTTGTTTCAAGTCGAATATAAAAAACCTATTCCAAGATTTCCTGAAAAGATAGGAATAGTTACAGCAATTGATGGTGCAGCTTTAAAAGATATGATCAACATTGCTGAAAGAAGATATCCTTTGGTCGAGCTTTTAATAGCCCCCGCAAAAGTTCAGGGAAGCGGTGCTGCTGAAAGTATTGTCCAATCAATAAAATTGTTAAGTAAAAGAGATGATGTTGATGTCATAATTATTGCAAGGGGTGGCGGTTCGATTGAAGATCTCTGGGCTTTTAATGAAGAAATAGTTGCAAGAGAAATTTTCAGGTCCAGGATTCCTATCATTTCCGGTGTTGGACATGAAATTGATTTTACAATTGCAGATTTTGTTGCTGATTTAAGAGCACCAACTCCTTCTGCAGCAATGGAAATAGCTACACCTAATAGGGAAGATTTAATTTCCTATATAGAAAATTTTTATGAAAGAGCATCGGAATCGGTCTCTGATAAATCAGGAGAATTAAAAAGAAATTTTCTAAGAGTACTAAATTCTTATGGATTCAGGCTTCCACTCGATATGGTTAAGAGAAAGTCGAAATATCTTAATAGTCTCTCATATAAGCTGATTAGGGATTTTGATAATAATATTAAATCAAGGTTTAGTAAAGTGAATTTGATGACTAAAACGATTGAAAATCATGACATTCAAAAAACTTTAAAAAAAGGTTTTGTATTAGTTAAGCAAGATTCTAAATTTGTAAAACGATCAACTGGTTTTAATCCTGATAATCCTGCGATTTTAAAATTCTACGATGATGAATTAACAGTCTTTTCCCGACCAGAGTCGGGATGGAAGCCAAAGAAAAAATAGTTATCTTTATAGAGATATTTCAACCAGATTTAAATGAATAAAAAGAACAATAAAAGTTTTGAAAAAAGCCTCTCACGTCTGGAAGAAATTACTAACCTTCTTGAAAGTGATGATATAGGATTGGAAGATGCCCTGCAATTATATGAAGAAGGGATTAATCTTTCGCGGGAATGTCTTGCTTCATTAAAAAATGCAGAGTTAAAAATTACAGAGCTAAAGAAAAAAGTCGAGGAAATTTCAATTGGAGAAAAAGATTTATTTGATGAACAATAGTTTGAGGCTATACAATGGTTGATCCTGCTAAGTATGAAATATTATCCAAAGTAAATTACCCGGCAGACATTCGGAAGCTTGAATTTCCTGAATTAAAAAAACTCTGTTCCGATTTACGGGAATACATGATTGACGTCATTTCCGAAATCGGAGGGCATTTTGGCGGAGGACTAGGAGCGATTGAACTTACCGTTGCGCTCCATAAAGTTTTTAATACTCCCGATGATCTTTTAGTTTGGGATACAGGGCACCAGGCGTATCCTCATAAAATTCTTACAGGAAGAAAAGAAGCACTTAAAACAATAAGACAGTTAAACGGCATAAGCGGATTTCTTAAAAGAACCGAAAGTGAATATGATACTTTCGGTGCAGGTCATGCTTCAACCTCAATTTCTGCTGCTCTTGGTATGGCCGTTGCACGTGATATAAATAAAGAAAATAAAAAAGTTGTAGCTGTAATTGGCGATGGTGCAATGACCGGAGGTATGGCTTACGAGGCTATGAACAATTCCGGCTTAATTAAAACTGATCTTATAGTTGTTTTGAATGATAACAGGATGTCCATTGCTCCTAATGTCTGGCAGTTATCAAATTATTTTACGGAAATGATTGCTCATCCGGACTATAATAAGTTTAAAGGACAAATCTGGGATCTTACCGGCAAGCTAGATCAGTTTGGTGACAGGCTGAGAAAAATTGCGGCAAGAATTGAAGGAGGAATTAAAGCTGTTATTACTCCGGGAATGTTATTTGAAGCTTTGGGATTCAGATATTTTGGTCCCGTCAATGGTCACAACCTTCATCAGCTTTTAAAAATATTTGAACAAGTTAAAGAATTCAAGGGTCCTATACTCGTTCATACAATTTCTCAAAAAGGTAAAGGTTATAAACCTGCCGAAGGTCATATTCAAAGGCTGCATGCTTCAACTCCATTTGATAAGCTCACAGGGAAAGCACATAAATCAAAAAGTTCGGCACCATCTTACACAAAGATTTTTGGAGAAGCGCTTGTTGATATAGTAAAAAATAATCCTGAAGTAGTTGGAATAACCGGTGCAATGCCCGATGGAACAGGTCTTGATATTCTTAAAGAACATTTCCCTAAAAATTATTTTGATGTTGGGATTGCTGAAGAGCATGCTGTAACCTTTTCTGCAGGTTTGGCAACTCAGGGAATAATTCCTGTTGTGGCAATTTATTCAACCTTTTTGCAGAGAGCTTTTGATCAGATAATTCACGACGTAAGTATTCAACATCTTCACGTTGTTTTTGTTCTTGATCGTGCAGGTTTGGTTGGAGCAGACGGGCCTACTCATCATGGTGCTTTCGATCTTACTTATTTAAGACTTGTACCCGGTATGGTTATTATGGCTCCGAAAGATGAATCTGAATTAAGAGATATGGTTTATACTGCTGTTAAATATAAAAAGGGACCAATTGCATTAAGATATCCCAGAGGTTCAGCGCTTGGGGTTCCTTTAAAGCATGGATTTGATCTTATAGAAATAGGAAAAAGTGAGAGACTTAAAAAAGGCGATGATGTTGTAATGCTTGCTGTTGGTTCAATGGTTGAATATGCTTTGAAAGCAGCAGAAAAGCTTGAAGCAGTAGGAATTCATTCTGAAATAATAAATATGAGATTTATTAAACCTCTTGATTATGAAATGCTTGATGATGTTGTCCGGAGACATAAGAAAATTGTAACGCTCGAAGAAGGCACTCTTATGGGAGGTTTTGGCAGCGGTGTTATTGAATATTTCATTGAACAAAATTATAAGAATGATGTTATGCGGATTGGCCTTCCTGATTACTTTGTTGATCACGGAACACAAAACGAGCTTCATCATCTGCTGGAGATTGATCCTGAAGGAATAGTTAAGAAGGTTAAATTATTCAGCGGTAAAAAAACGATTAACCACGAAATAGCAGTTTAATGGAGAAAACTAAAATCGGCATTGTAGGTTTAGGCGGAATTGCTCAGCTTGTACATCTTCCTAATCTTACTAAAATGAATAATGTAGCTGTAACCTCTGTTGCAGAAATAAATAAGAATCGTCTTAACACTATTGCAGATAAATTTAATATTCAGGAACGCTACACAGATTATAATGAGCTACTTGAAAAGAGTGATGTGGAAGCTGTTGTTGTTGCGACACCTACAAGCACACATAAGGAAGTTGCAATTGCATGTCTCAAAGCTAAGAAAGATATACTCGTTGAAAAACCTCTTGCACGTACTTTCAGTGAGGCAAAATCTATTAATGATAGTGCCAAGAGAAGCAAAAAAAAAATAATGGTTGGAATGAACCTGCGCTACAGACCCGATGCAATGCTGCTCAGGAGTATTTTAAGTTCTGGTGAAATAGGCGATCCTTTTTATGTTAAGTGTACATGGATAAGAAGACAAAGCAGTGTGCAGAAATGGTTTACTAAAAAGGAAGAATCCGGTGGGGGCGTTATAATTGATCTTGGAATTTCACTTCTCGATCTGTCTCTCTGGCTGCTTAATTATCCCCCTGTTGAATCAGTTACAACACAGTGCTTTTATCAGAATACAAAAAATGTTGAGGATACATCTTTAAGCTTTCTCAGATGCAAGAACTCTTCAGTTATTAATATTGAGACAAGCTGGTCTCTGCAGGTTGAAAAAGATGTTTTTAATCTTATTGTTTATGGAACCAAAGGAACTGCTTCAATTAATCCTTTCAGAGTATATAAGAAGATTGAAGACCAGTTTATAGATCTTACTCCTCCTCAAACAGAAAATGCCTTAACTGCCTTCAAAAAGTCTTACCAGAATGAATTGAAAAGTTTTATTGGTGCAGTAAGAGGATTAAACCCCGTATTCTCTTCGGGAGATGAAGCTTTATCGAGAATGAAAGTCGTTGATGCAATGTATCAATCAGCTAAACAAAAAACAGAAATAAAAATTTAATAGGGTAGCAAAATTGCAAGCAAAAGCATTGAATGGGTTTAAAGAAAATAATACTCAATATTCAATAACCAATGATCAATATTAATGGGAAAAAGAAAATTCGATCTTGAAGACAGACTTGTGGATTTCACTTGCCGAATGATTGATGTTGTAGAAGCTCTACCTGATTCAAGAGCAGGAAATTATATTGCTGGACAGTTAATTATCCCGACAAAAATCGGGACACCTGCTTTCAATTATGGTGAAGTACAAGCAGCTGAATCAAGAAATGATTTCATCCATAAAATAAAGATCGTTTTAAAAGAGTTAAAAGAATGCCGGTTGCATTGAAAATCATTAGTAGAAAAGAGATGATCAAGCCAGTAAAAAAGCTCAAAGATATTTTCAAAGAAACAAAAGAATTAATAGCTATTATTGCTAAAAGCATCACTACTGCCATGAACAATAATGTAGTAAACAAGTTGAGAATTGATCATTGAATAATGAATATTGAAAATTGAAAATTTTATGACTTATTCAGAACTCGCTACATAAGAAAAATTTGTTACTTTTACTATCACAACAATGAAACAATACTTTATGAAAAAGATATTATTAGTTGACGACGAAAAAGATATAGTTGAATTCCTTCAATATAATCTTAAGCAGGAGGGCTTTGATGTAATCACTGCTTATGACGGAATTGAGACTTTAAATAAGATTAAAGAAAATCCTGACCTCATAATTCTTGATATAATGATGCCTAAAATGGATGGCTTTGAAGTTTGCCGAAGAATAAGAAATATGAAGGGCTTTGAACGTACGCCGATAATTTTCCTTACTGCAAAATCCGGCGAAATAGACGAGATAAAAGGTCTTGAGCTTGGCGCAAGCGATTATATTCAGAAGCCTATTTCACCAAGAAAACTTATTGCAAGGGTTAAAGCGAACTTAAGAAGCTCAGATAAACCTGATGAAAGGACTATTCCGCCAAAAGTAAAAATTGGACCTTTGCAGATTGATAAAGACAAATATGAAATTACTATTGATGGAAAAATAAAAATTTTTCCGCGTAAGGAGTTTGAGGTTCTCTATTATCTTGCAAGCAATCCCGGCAGAGTTTTTAGCAGGGAAATTTTGCTGAAGGATGTCTGGGGTCCTGATGTTTATGTTGTTGATCGTACAGTTGATGTTCATATAAGAAAGATCAGGGAGAAGCTCGATAAATATTCATACCTGATTGAAACAGTCAAAGGGGTAGGATATCGCTTCAAAAGTGTGGAATGAAGTAAAAACAAATCTTTCTTCCGCTAAAGTTTATCTTAAAGAATTTTTATTCTTTAATGCCATCTTTATTCTCCTTCTTTTCTTCATTATTAAAAATGTAATAATCCTAATTACACTCATTGCTGTTATCTTACTTCTTGGTTTGATATTTCTGAACGTTATCGGCCATAGGAGGAACAGGGAATTGAAAACGATTGAATCGGTCATTTCAGGGATACGTAAAAATACATTTAACCAGCCGGAAGAAATTAAGCTGAAAGAAAATCTTCAATCTCTACAGGATGAAATCCAGCAGATGTTTGAGAAGGAAAGGAATGATATTGAATATCTTAAAAGACTTGAAAGAATGCGGACAGAATTTCTTGCAAACGTCTCTCACGAATTAAGAACACCTATTTTTGCAATACAGGGTTATATTGAAACACTTCTCGACGGTGCAATAGATGATGAGAAGGTAAATAAGTATTTCCTTGATAAAGCAAATCAGCATACAATAAATCTCAGCAACCTTCTTAATGATTTGATTGATATCTCAATGATTGAATCCGGTGAGATGAGAATGAGCTACAGGTATTTTAATATTAATGAATATATAAACCAGATTATACAGGAATTGATGCCGATAGCTCAGGAAAAGAAGATAGAATTAATTTACTATCCTGCAAAAGAAGGACTGCAGTTGTTTGGAGATAAAAGCCGCCTGAAGCAGGTATTTATAAACCTTATAACAAATGCAATAAAATATACAGAGCAGGGGAAAGTTGAAGTTCTTATTGAAGAAGAGCAGAAGTATGGAAAAATTATTATACGTGATACCGGAATCGGAATTCCAACGGAAGATATTAACAGGATATTTGAAAGATTTTACAGAGTAGATAAAGCCCGCTCACGCTCTGTTGGAGGCACAGGTTTGGGACTCGCAATTGTTAAGCACATTGTAGAAGCCCACAGCTCCAAAATTGAAGTTAAAAGTGAATTGGGAGTTGGGAGTGCGTTTTCGTTTAGGTTGAAGAAGTGAGGAAGGATATTATCTAGGAAAAAATCTAAACTTCACTTAATAATGCAGTTGTCTATAAAATTATATTGATTGAAAAACCGTTAAAACGGTTTCTTAAATCCTTTAATTTTAGTAACCCACGACTAGTCGTGGGTTAACGAAAAAAAAGAAAAACAACAACCGTTTTAACGGTTTACCTGTCGAACTGTTTATTTTTCCCTATAAATTTTAACATCTCCTTTAATTGATTTGTATCCCTCATTTTTATAACTTTACAACCTGATTTTAAAGAAAAGAGGATATAATGGTCGCAGTTGTTGAAATTGCAGGTCAGCAGTTTAAGGTATCTGAAAAAGGGAAATATTACGTTCCGAGACTTAAAGATGAACCTGAATCTAATGTAACTTTTGATAAAGTTTTCCTATTAACTGATGATAAAGAAACAAAACTGGGAAACCCTTCTGTAAGCGGTGCTAAAGTTACTGCCAAAGTTCTTGAGCATTTGAAAGATGAGAAAGTAATTGTGTTTAAGAAGAAGAGAAGAACGGGATACCAGAAAAGCAATACTCACCGCCAGTTGCTGACAAGAATTGAAATAACAAAAATTTCCAAAGGAAAAGAAGCAAAAGAGACTAAAGAGAAGGAGACTGAATAATGGCACATAAAAAAGGTCAGGGTTCAACAAGGAATGGAAGAGACAGCAATGCACAGCGTCTTGGTGTTAAAAGATTTGGCGGGGAAAATGTTTTAGCAGGTAATATTCTTGTAAGACAGAGAGGCACTAAGTTTCATCCAGGACAAAATGTTGGTAAAGGCGGAGACGATACTCTCTTTGCTCTAGTTGATGGTTCTGTGAAGTTTGAAATCAAAAGAGGGGATAGGCAGTATATAAGTGTATATCCACAATCTTAAGTTCAAGATCAAGAGTAAGTTCAGGTAGTTTTAAGTTTCTTGAACTTGAACTTACACTTGAACTTTTAAAACCCCAATCTCTCCATATCTGCAACTAAACTTTTAACCGCATTAACAGAATTATCAAGTAAAGCTTTTTCTTCTGAATCAAGCTCAAACTCAATAATTTTTTCAACACCATTGGATCCAAGTACTGCAGGTACACCGACATAATATCCGTTAATACCGAACTCACCATTTAGATAAGCACAGACAGGAAGAACTCTTTTTTCATCAAACAGAATTGATTCAGCCATTGCAATTGCAGATGAAGCGGGTGAATAAAAAGCTGAACCTGTTTTAAGAAGCTTTACAACTTCACCGCCAGCTAACTTAGTTCTTTCAACCAGATTTTTCATTACTTCATTGGCTTTAGCTTTATCTCCATATTTCTTTTCAAGCAATTCCATTGCAGGAATTCCATTCACATTTGCATATCTTACAATTGGAACCATAGTGTCACCGTGTCCGCCAAGCACCATTGCATTAACATCTTTAACTGATACTCCAAGTTCCCATGCAATAAATGTGGAGAATCGTGATGAATCCAAAACACCCGCTTGTCCTATTACTTTGTTTGCAGGAAACCCGCTAACTTTTTTAAATAATGTTACCATTGCATCAAGCGGATTTGAAATTATAATCACAATAGAATTTGGTGCAAACTGTTTAACATTCTCAGCAACAGATTTCATTATCTTTGCATTTGTTGTAAGAAGATCATCACGGCTCATTCCGGGTTTTCTTGGTAAACCTGCTGTAATGATTACAAGATCAGCATCTTTAATATCTTTATAATCATTTGTGCCTGAAACATTAACATCAAATCCATCAACTCTTGCAGCTTCAGCTATATCAAGTGTTTTCCCCTGCGGCATATCTTCAACAACATCAAATAATACGACATCACCGAGTTGTCTTAATGCAGTTAATTGTGCAAGAACTCCGCCAATCTGTCCTCCACCAATTAAGGCTATTTTATTTCTGGACATTCTTTTCTCCGAATTGAATTTTTTATAAAAAATATCTTAGTTAAAATAAATATGTCAAGAGCTATAAGCAAAATACCCAAGTTCAAGAGCAAGTGTAAGTGCAAGAAGGCAGAAAAATTTTATATACTTCCACTTGCTCTTGAACTTGCTCTTGAAGTATTTTAGAACAATGAAAAAGATTACTGTTATTGGTGCGGGAAATGTTGGTGCAACAACTGCGCAAAGAATTGCAGAGAAAGAATTAGCAGAAGAAATAATTCTACTAGATGTACTTGAAGGAATACCACAAGGCAAAGCTCTTGATATACTTCAAAGCAGCCCTGTCGAATCTTTTGATTCTAAAATAAAAGGAACTAACGATTATTCAGAAACAAAAAATTCCGATATAATCGTTATCACAGCAGGACTTGCCCGCAAGCCGGGAATGAGCCGTGACGATCTCCTTCTTGCTAATGCAGATATTGTAAAATCAGTAACAGAAAAATCTGTTGAACACTCTCCACAAGCTATTATCATGGTAGTTTCAAATCCTCTTGATGTTATGACTTATGTTGCCTTCAAAGTAAGCGGATTTGAAAGACACCGTGTTATTGGAATGGCTGGGATTCTTGATTCAGCACGCTTCAGAACTTTCATTGCTGAAGAAATGGATATTTCTATTAAAGATATTGATGCGATGGTTTTGGGTGGTCATGGTGATACAATGGTTCCTTTGGTTAGATATACAACAATAGGCGGAATTCCTCTTTCAGAACTTCTTAGCAAAGATAAAATAGATAAGCTGGTAAATAGAGCAAGAAACGGCGGAATTGAAATAGTTAATTATCTTAAAACAGGAAGTGCTTATTATGCACCATCTTCTGCAGCAGTTGAAATGGTTGAGGCAATTGTAAAAAACAAGAAAAGAATTTTACCCTGTTCTGTTTTTCTAAGCGGAGAGTATGGTTTGGAAAATGTTTTTTGCGGTGTTCCCATCAGGCTGGGGAAAGAAGGAGTATTAAATATAATAGAGCTTAAACTTTTACCGGAAGAATTGAGTGCGTTAAGAAAATCTGCTGAGGATGTTAGGGGAAATATAAAGAAGCTGAAGATATAACCATGATTAAAGGATTAAAAGGATTAGAGGATTAAAATGAAGGATGAATCCTGATTTTTTTAATCTTGTTAATCCTTAAATCCTGGTTATTATTTAATTTTTAGGATTAGGATTGTTTCTGTACCGGTTGGGGTTATGTTGAATTTCAATTCATCCATATAAATACGCATAAGGTAAACACCTCTGCCTGAGTCTTTCATCAGATTTTCAGATGCAGTCGGGTCAGGCACTTTGGATGGATCAAAACCTTTACCTTCATCTTTAACTTTTACAATTAAATTGTTGTTATCTACGGAAACATCTATAATTACTTTTTTGGAAGGATCACTCTTGTTGGCATGGATAATTGCATTTGTCGTTGCTTCTGTAACAGAAAGCATCAGGCCATTCATTTTATCTTCATCAACCCCTATATCCTTTGCAAAATAATTTACAAATTCTTCTACGGTTATAAGATTATTCGGATCGCTTTCTAATTCAAGCTGATAATGATTCTGAGCCAATATTTTCCTGAAAAAATTTCTTGTTCAAAATAAGAAAAAAATTTTTCATTTCAATTTTGATTTTGCTCCGAAAAGTGTTCTCAAGATAGTTGGGCTAAAGCCCACACCTATCTTTGTCTTTTAACCCCAGCCTTAAGAGGCTGGGGTTACTGAAAATCAACCTAAATGGGCTTTAGCCCAAACATTACAAACTTTTCGTAGTGAACTCAATTTAAAAACTCCAGTTAACCTGCATAACAAAGTTAGTTTGTTCCTGGTTAATAGCTTTATTTATTGTAATAAATTCATACCAGCCATAAATTCTTAAATAGAGAATATCTTTTAGTAAAAGAAAGATTTCCATCAGCGGTCCTTTACTCAGATAATCGGAATCCAGAATTTTTTCTTGCTTATCGTAGTTAAAAGTTTTGAGTGAAAAATATCTTAAGCCAAAAGAAAAATTGATACTATTAATGTTAATAGTAAACTTCGGTTCACCATAAATTTCTTCAAGAAATCTTGTGGGCCGTTCTGAGAATGAAGTCCATTTAAAATCTCCCTGCTCGGAAAGCTTGAGATAACCATACACATTAAAAGAAAGATCTCTGAAAATTCTGATTGTTGAAGAATCAGTTGCAGTAAACTGCCTGAATGAAAAACTTTTATAGTTAGGATTCAGATCTTCAAAATCATAAACAGTATAATTTGCAGAGACTTCAAATGTATTTGCTGAACTGACATTTCTTCCAAAGTAATTTCCGCCGCTTGCCAGTTTCAGAACTCTATTAATATTATTGTTTGAACTTTTTTCAGAAAAGAGATAAACAATGTGGCTGTATGTTCCTTCCGTTCCTATAAATGCTTCAAAGAAGGGTGTAAGGAGTTTTGAATATCTGATTCTGAGTATGGAAAGAATTTCATCCCTGTCATCAAAATTTTCTTCGCCCGGAGTATCATATCTTAGCTTATTCTGAAGAAGACTAAAAACTAATTTATCTGTCTTTGAAAAATTTAAACCTCCGATAAAAGTAAGCGATGCTCTGGTTGAATTATTATTCTTCTGGCTTTCCTGTCTTTTGCGTTCTTCAAAATAAAAAGGATTGCTGCTTTCAATATTCTTGGTAATATTTTTTTCATCACGTTCAGAAATTATTCCTCTTAAACTGCCGGAAAAAAAATCTGAGTAATAGCTTATTAATGCTTCAAACTCTACTCTAAGTTCATTTATCTTTGTATCAAAAACAGAAGTGGAATTAATATTCACAGGCCTGTAGCGTGTATTCCTATCAATCTCTCGCCACGTTATTTTTCCAAGAGCATCAAGCGTAAAAATATCAATAAAATTTCCAAACCTTAACCTGTCTTCAACAGAGTACCCGGTTTCAATTCTGCTCTGAATATTATTTACAATATCTAGAGCTTCGGCAATCTGAGGCTCGGCCGTATAGTAAAAATCTTTTCGGTTCTGGATAAATCTTGCACTGAAAATATTTGATACGTCTTTATCAAAATTATTATCAGCTATAAGGCTTAAATATCTTATAAGATTTTTTCTTGGAGAAATATCTTCATTCCTGAATTTTAATTGAGAGGTAAGATTGAAATCAGATATATCAAGATTATTCGCGAAACCTTCAAGTCCGTATAATAATCCATAATCATTTTCACCAATCTGCCTGTTGTTTGAATACCCAACAAAAGGGGAGAAAGTCATATCAGGCTGAGGTGAATAGAGTGTAAATAATGAAACATTTGATATTGAAGCCTGGTTGATCTCAATTGTTCTGTCATCGGAAAGAATTCTGTTTTCTGCAAACACACCAAAACCAATTTTCTCAGAAAGATTATAGGAAGTTAAGAGAGAAAGTTTTTGTTCATCCCTGATATTATTTTGTTCTGTTTTTACAAATTTTGAACTAAAGTTTTCATTGATATTAAAATTAAAATTACCAAAGCTTTTGTTGAAGATAATTCCTGAGTTAAGAGAGTATGTATTTAATTGCTTATTGAATGAAGTTGTTAAAATATTTAATGGCTTTGCTAAATAAATAAAATCAAGGCTGTCTGTTGAACTTTGTGAAAAAGAAGAATTGTTAATCAACAAAGTAAAAAGTATAATAAAGGAAAAATATTTAATCCTTTTGTTCATTTAATCTCTGAATATTATAGAGAATAATTTTGATATGCTGTTGGGGTCAGAACTATTTACTGAATAGGTTGCTATCCTCCAATAATATGTTTTATTAACCTGCAAAGAGGGGGGATTAAAATTGATTTTAAGAGTATCATTTACAATTGTTGATGAAACAGTTGTGTTCCATATTTCACCAAAAAATTTATTTGTCTGCAAACCTATTCTATATCTTGCTGGAACATCAATAGTTTTTATAATGAACTCTTCAAAAAATTCTATTGTTGAACTGTCCGGTGGAAAAATAACCTCAGGTATTTCAAATATCAAATCATTCACTACATCGCTCGAATTGCTTAGCAATCCGCCTTTATCCTTAGCTTTGATTTTATAATAATAATTTGTATAGAAATTGAGAGAGGTTGTATCAGAGAAATTTGCACTGTTAGTATATCCCATAAAATTACTGCTGTCTGGTGTAAAGTCTGGTGAGTCTCCTCTGTAAATATTATATCCTTCAACATCACTCTCTTCATTTAGGAGCCAATAAACATAAACAGAAATTTCACCTTCCCAGTTTTTTGCATTTATACGAACTCCTGCTGGTTTTTCAGGATTATATATATTCTCTGGTTTTGCAAAAACTTCACTTGAGAAATCGCTTTCCCTATCCCATAAATTAACAGCAGTTATTTTATAGTAATAAGTTGTATCGTATTGCAAAGAATCATCAAAGAAATAATTATCATTTATAAATCCAATTTTAACAGGTCCAGTTAATTCCGTTCTTTTGTAGATATTATAACCTTTAACATCTGGTTCTGAGCTTGATCTCCAATCTATAACTATTTCTCCATCTGAAGCATAAAAAATTCTTAACCCTGTTGGAACTGCCGGAGGAATTCCTGGGTCATCAATTATTTCATTAGTTCGGTCGCAGCCTAAAAAGATTATTGATAAAAGAAAAATAACAGATAAGATTTTGAACATTTTCGCCAAAGAAAACAGGTATTGAATTTAACTGCAAAATAGAGAGTTTACTTTTTATTTAAAAGTGGAAATATTATCCTTTAAACAACAATTAAGATAGACAGGGCAGAGTTGTTTAAATTGACAATCAGGCATTTTATGGATAATTTTGAATCAATAATTAATAAATCTTTCTAATATGATTCTTGAATATCTCCCGATTTTAATTGTATTTGCTGTTGCAATAATATTTGCTGTAGTAACTGTTTTTTCATCTGAAATATTTGGTCCTCAAAGACCAAATGCTGAAAAGCTTTCCACTTATGAAAGCGGAATGAAGCCTATTGGAACAACAAGTGAAAGGATTTCAATAAAATATTATTTAATTGGTATGTTCTTTATAGTTTTTGATTTGGAAGTAGTTTTTATTTATCCCTGGGCAGTCCAGTTCAAGAAGTTATTTAATGAATTTGGAATTTCTGTTTTTATTTCAATGTTTATTTTTTTGGTTGTACTTGAATTAGGATATCTGTATGCATATAAAAAAGGCGGGTTTAAATGGGATTAGAAGCTAAGTTAAAGCAAGATGGTTTTTTTACATCCACAGTTGATGCATTGGTTGCATGGGCAAGAAAAAGTGCTGTTTGGCCAATGCCCATGGGAATTTCCTGCTGCGCTATTGAAATGATGGCTTCTGGTGACCCGAGATATGATATTGCAAGGTTTGGTTCTGAAGTTATGAGATTCACCCCTCGCCAATCAGATTGTATGATTGTAGCCGGAACAGTTACTTATAAAATGTCTCATGTTGTAAGAAAAATTTATGATCAGATGCCTGACCCGAAATGGGTTATTGCAATGGGGGCTTGTACATCATCAGGCGGAATGTACAGATCATATTCGGTTGTGCAGGGAATTGACCAGTTTATGCCGGTTGATATATATCTTGCAGGTTGTCCTCCTCGTCCTGATAACTTGTTGAATGCTCTCATGCAAATCCAGGAAAAAATAGGAAGAACAAAAGCAAGGGATTTTCAGGACAGACCTCTTCCGGAGTTACCCGTAATACAAAACAATTAATTATGGATTTAAAAGAATTAGTAAGGTTTAAGCTTAAGGAAAAATTTCCTGAAGCTGAATTTGATATAACGGATTATAAAGAACAGTTAGCTGTTACTTTTGATAAAAAAAATATTCTTAAAGTTACTAATTTCTTAAAGGATGATCCGGATCTCCAGTTCAAATTGTGTGAAGATGTAACAGCAATTGATTGGGCAAAAAGAAAAAACAGGTTTACTGTCGTCTATCATATCTTTTCTTTAAAATTAAATTCACGTATCAGGTTAAAATCAGATGTTGATGAATCAGATCTGTCAGTTGATTCCGTTGCATCTATATGGAAAACTGCAGACTGGCATGAAAGAGAAACTTATGATATGTATGGAATTATTTTCAACAACCATCCTGATTTTAGAAGAATGTATATGCCCGAAGAATTTGAATATTATCCTTTAAGAAAAGATTTTCCATTGATGGGTATTCCAGGTTCATTGCCATTACCAAAGAAAGAAGAATAAATTCTTATGGAGAAGATTACATCCAGAGAAGAAGTACCTACTAAAATTCTTCAGGCACTTTTAAACCAGGAAACAGATATAACAATTGAAGATGCTCTTGATAATGAGATGATTCTTAACATGGGTCCGCAGCATCCTGCAACTCATGGTGTATTAAGATTGCTCCTCAGGCTTGATGGCGAAACAATAATGGCTTGTGTTCCGGAACTTGGCTATCTCCACAGAGGCTATGAAAAGATGGCTGAGAATATGAGTTATTACGAATTCATACCACATACTGACCGCCTTGATTATCTTGCTCCAATGGCTAATAATGTTGCATGGGTAATGGCTGTTGAAAAGCTTGCAGGGATTGAAGCACCTCCCCGTGCACAATACATAAGAATGATGGTTGCTGAACTTTCAAGAATTGCTTCACATCTTTTAGCAATAGGCGCACTCACTATGGATGTTGGTGCATTAACAGTTTTCCTTTGGACATTAAGGGAAAGAGAAAAAATTCTTGATATATGGGATATACTCTGCGGTGCGCGTTTTACAAACAGCTATACACGTATTGGTGGTTTAGCAAACGATGCGCAACCGGAAGCCTTGGCAAAAATAAAATGGTTTATCGAGCAGTTTGAAGAAAATATCGACGAATGTGAAAGGCTCATCAATACAAATCGTATTTTTGTAGAAAGATTGGACGGCGTTGGTGTAATCTCAGCGGATGATGCTATACAAATTGGTTTCACCGGTCCAAACCTGAGAGGAAGCGGAGTTGAATTTGATCTTAGAAGAGCAACTCCTTATATGTTTTATAACGAAATGGATTTCAAAATTCCTGTTTATAAGGAAGGCGATTGTCTGGCAAGATATTTTGTAAGATGTGATGAAACAAGAGAGAGCATTAAAATAGTCCGGCAGATACTTGATAAAATGCCGCAGGGTGAAATAATTGCAAACAATCCTAAAAGAGTTCTTCCTAAAAAGACTGAGATCTATTCAAAAATGGAAGAGCTTATTCATGATTTTATGATTGTTAATTTTGGTATTAATCCTCCCGTTGGTGAAATTTACAGTGCAGTTGAAAATCCAAAAGGAGAGCTTGGTTTTTATTTGGTCAGTAAAGGTGAAGGACAACCCTGGAAGTGTAAGATAAGATCACCTTCGATGGTTAACCTTCAGGCTCTGCCAATGCTTGTAAAAGGACACATGATTTCCGATGTTGTAGCAATCATTGGAAGTCTTGATCCGGTTATGGGTGAGGCGGATAAGTGAGTTCAAGTTTAAGTTTAAGCCTGCCCCGATGACAATCGGGGTTCAAGTTCAAGTGTAAGTTCAAGTTCAAGAAATAGAAAGTAACATTATGATTTTTAGTCATGAGAAATTAAAAGTTTATCAAAAAGCACTTGACTTTATAGAGTTCACAAATAAAGTAATGCTTGAAGGTAATAATTTAAGTGCTCATTACCAGTTAGATAAAGCCTCCACCTCTATTCCGTTGAATATTGCTGAAGGAACAGGAAAATTTACTAATAAGGATAAAAATCATTATTATGATATAGCAAGAGGATCTGCATAGGAAAGTGCAGCCTGTTTAGATGTTTTATTAAAAAGAAAAAAGATTTCTAAAGAATTAAATGAAGAAGGGAAAAGTATATTATTTGAAATTGTTTCAATGTTAGTAGGATTAATAAAAAGTATTTCTGATAGAGTATATGAAGAGGGAATTAAATATGGAATCTCAGATAATAACAATACTTAACACTTTAAACTTCATCCTTCTTGAACTAAAATTTGGAATGATAACTTATAACTAAAAACTTTTATCTTCTTAAACTTAAACTTGAACTTGAACTTAGATAAGCGATATGGGATTCAAATTCACAGAAGAAAATCTTAAAAGAATTGAGAACGAGATAAGGAAATACCCTGTAAAGCAACCTGCTGTTATGGCTGCATTATGGATTGCTCAGGAACAAAATGGCTGGATTTCCGGTGAGGTAATGCAAGAGGTTTCTTCAATTCTCGATATGACTAATGAAGACGTGTTAGGTATAGTAACCTTCTATACTATGTATCATCAGAAGCCAATGGGCAAACACCACATACAGGTTTGTACAAATGTTTCATGTATGCTTCGCGGCGGATATGAAATATTTGATCAGGTAAAACAAAAATTGAATATAAATAATATGCAGGTTACTGAGGATAAATTATTTTCTCTTGAGGAAGTTGAATGTATGGGTTCCTGTGGTACCGCACCTATGATTGCAGTTAATGAAGATTATTATGAAAATCTTGATAAAGAGAAAGTTGATGAAATTATCGCAAGTATAGAGAAATGAAAACAAAAAATTATCATATAAATATTTTTTATAGTGAAAAAGATAAGTGCTATGTTGCTGATATTCCTGATTTAAAATATTGTTCAGCTTTTGGAGATACACCGGAAGAAGCTTTAAAAGAAGTTATTGCTGCAAAAGAAATTTGGCTGAAAACTGCTAAAGAAGAAGGTATGAAAATTCCTTCAACTAAATATAAAGCTTCATATTTACATCCTAAACGAAAAAGTTCAAGTTTGAGAAATATAGTTTAAGCCAATGGAAAAGATAGTTCTTCCTGATATAAAAGACTTAGATAAACTTGATGTTTACCTTGCCAATGGCGGATTTACCGCCGCTAAAAAAGCTTTCAGTTTATCTTCAGATGATATTATTGACCAGGTAAAAAAATCTGGTTTACGTGGAAGAGGTGGAGCTGCATTCTCTGCTGGTTTGAAGTGGAGCTTTATGCCTAAGACGACTGACAAGCCAAAATATCTTTGCATTAATGGTGATGAAAGCGAACCCGGTTCTTTTAAGGACAGGCAAATCTTTGAATCCAATCCTCACCAGCTTATAGAAGGGATTTTAATTACCTGTTATGCAATTGGCTCGAAGACAGCATATGTTTATATACGAGGTGAATATCATAAATGGGTTGATCTTTTTAACAAAGCTTTAGCAGATGCTTATGCTAAAGGCTACGTTGGTGAAAAGATGAAAAAGACTTTCAACACTGATTTCTATTGTGATATTTATGTACATAAAGGTGCAGGAGCTTACATCTGCGGCGAAGAATCATCATTGATGAATTCTCTTGAAGGCAAAAGAGGTTATCCGAGAATTAAACCTCCTTTCCCTGCACAGAATGGTTTATGGGGATGCCCTACTACAATTAACAATGTTGAAACAATTGCAAATATTCCTCCAATTATAAATAAAGGGTGGGAATGGTTTTCTGCAATTGGGGAACCAAAACATCCGGGAACTATTCTTTATGGTTTAAGCGGACATATAAATAATCCTGGTATTTATGAATTACCTTCAGGTACTTTATTAACTGATTTAATTTATAAATATGGTGGTGGAGTTCCCGGCAACAAAAAGGTTTTATGTGTTATTCCCGGCGGTTCATCTATGCCTCCTTTAAGAGGAGACCAGATTGAAGGAGTTAAGATGGATGCAGAATCACTCAAAGCCGTTGGTTCTGCAATTGGTACTGCAGGAGTAATGGTTATGGATGAAGATACTGATCTTGTGAAAGTTCTTGCAAGGATAGCTAAATTTTATTACCACGAAAGCTGCGGACAATGTACGCCTTGCAGAGAGGGAACAGGATGGCTGTTAAAAATCCTTAATAGAATTTTAGCCGGTAATGGTTCAACGTCTGATCTTGACTTGTTAATCTCGGTAGCAAATAATATTGAAGGAAACACAATTTGTGCTCTTGGTGAAGCTGCAGCCTGGCCTGTGAAGTTTATGGTTGCACGCTTCAGGGATTATTTTGAAAAGAGAGTAAGTAAAGAAGTTGTTATTCCTATTGTGAATAAAGTTCATGCAATGAGGGGAACTGCAATACCGCTGGCTGATATACAAAATTAAACCTTCTAAAAAGTCATTCTTTGGTAGTTCTAAGTAGCATTGAAACAAAAAATTTTAACTTGCCTTTAGTATTTATTATTCATTTCTTTAGTCAATAAGATAAGAGTATTTAGGAGCTTTATTGAAAATGGGAATTCTCAAAAACAAACTACACTAAGGGGCACTATGAAAATTCATAACATAAGCTTTACATTTCACTTCCTTGTATTTCTAATTATAGTTTTATTTTCAAGAGAAATCATTTCTCAATGGAAAGTTATTAATCCAACTCCACTTATTGATAATTCCTATGTTAGTTATGCTGACTCAGAAAATTGTAATGTGATAACTCAACGAGCAAACCTTGTATCATCCTCAGATGGAGGAATTATTTGGAATTATTTTTACTCAGATGTTATAAAAGATATTAATAAGGCATTTTTTATTGATAAAAATAATGGATGGGCAACCAGTGGTTCATCAACTCTCAAAACAACAGATGGAGGAGTGACATGGGAGGATAAAGGAAATATTCTCATATTTGCTAACTTCGATATCTATTTCAGTGATTCTCTTAATGGTTGGTCTGTGGGTAATAAATATATAAAATCAACCACAGATGGAGGAGAAACCTGGAGTACGAATACTCTCTCCAATGGTCCACAACTAACTTTTGTTTCTCAATATAACGATTCTGTTTTATTTACAGGTGGTTTTGATGATTTATTTAAATCAACTGATGGAGGAGTTAGCTGGAATATCGTCCCTAATCCTATTGAATTTCCTGATTACAGAAAATTCAGAAAAGGAGAAATGAATGATACAACCATTGGTTTCCTTTTAGGAAATAGCTCAATTATTTTTAAGACGACTAATGAAGGGGATAGTTGGGATCTTATATTTCCAGATAATTTCTATTATTACGTTTCTGATTTAAGTTTTAACAGCAATTTATTAATTGCTTGTGGAAAAGATTTTGTTCTCAGATCAACCGATATAGGAGAAACATGGGATTCTGTTGATGTTCCACAAGGCTCTTATAATACTATATATTTTGCAACTGACAGCATTATTTATATATCAGGGGAGAATGGTGCTCTTATAAAATCTACCGATAGAGGGAACTCTTTTAGCACTATTACGAGAACCTTTATCAGCGAGCATATAAACTCAGTTTCTGTATCTGATTCTATTCATGGATTTATCACAACTTGGTATACAGAAAAAGTATTTAAAACCACTGATGGGGGAGATAGTTTTGTAGATATAACACCTCCGAATTTTCTGGATGCAAATAATAAGATATATGCAATTTCAAATAACATGGCAGTTGCTACTTCAGATATTAAAATTTTTACTACTAAGAATGGAGGATTAACCTGGAATGTTTCTTCATATGGTACGGGGAATATGTACGTCCCAAATGATATCTATTTTAAGGATACATTAAACGGAATGGCCGGATGTTATTGGAATTTAATGAGGGAAACTACCAATGGAGGGGATACCTGGATAAATAGATTTTTTGGTGATACGGCTCAGCTTCATATATTGTCGATAAGTTTTGCCGATGAACAAAATGGATTTTTTACTACAGGTGATAAATTATTTAAGACAACTAATGGCGGTCTGGAATGGAACTATTTTCAGTATCTAGATCCTGGATTAGTAAGAATAAAGTTTGTTGATTTATTGAACGGTGTAGCTGGTAGTTATGATGGTTTATATTATACTACGGATGGGGGAGCTAATTGGAGTAGATGCGATTCCATTAATAATTACTACGATTTCGATTTAAAAAAAAATGATACGGGTTCGGTACTAATGGCTCTCACTTTTGATTATTTATATACCTCATTTGATCTTGGAAGAACCTGGAAAAAAGAAAGAATCCCATTTGCCGATCTAATTCATATAACTATGTCAGATCCTGCTACTGCCTGGCTTTCTGGCTATTTTGGGCACATTGCTAAATATAATGATCCTTCAATTCCTTTGGATGTTAAAACAAATTATGAATTAAAGAATTTTGAGCTGCTTCAGAATTATCCCAATCCATTTAATCCATCAACTCAAATCAGATATACAATTCTTAGGACTGAAAAAGTATCACTAAAGATTTATAATATACTCGGACAAGAAATTAAAACTCTTTTTGAAGGAGAGAATAATCCAGGCACATATACAGTAAAATGGAATGGCAATAATAATTCCAATAATAAAGTCACAAGTGGAATTTATCTATGTAGGATTATTGCCGGTACCAGTTCAAAAATAATTAAAATGCTTTTATTGAAGTAATTAGAATAGAAGTGAGGTTCACCTTGGAGGTGAGCCTCACTTGTTTTGAAAACTAATTAGCAGTTGCTCTCATCGCTAATTCTCTATCGAGATCAAGCAACCCATTCTTGTTATCTCCAATCAGGTTAATTCTATCAAGCAGCTTTGTTGCAGTTGATTCCTCTTCAACCTGCTCGCTTACAAACCATTGCATAAAATTGTTTGTTGCATAATCTTTTTCAGTGAGAGAAAGACCAATAATATCATTAATTGATTTTGAAACTGAGACTTCCTGGTCATAAGCTTCCTTGAAAACCTGCTGCGGATTTTTCCATCCGGCTTTAGGCGGATCTACTTTTGTAAGTGAAACTTTTCCATTCCTGGCATTTATATAATTCAGTATTTTGATTGCATGTCCATATTCCTCCTGCGACTGCAGCCTGAACCAATGTGCAATTCCATCTAAACTTTGCAAACTAAAATGTGCAGACATTGCAAGATATGCGTATGAAGAATAAAACTCTTCGTTAAGCTGTTTATTAAGTGCTTTTAAAACTTTATCCTTAATCATTTCAAACCCTCTTTTTTATTAATGATGCCTGTAAAATTTATACGCAATCTAAGAAATTACAGCAATCACTTCAAATGTTTTAAGGAAAAGATAATTTAATTTTAATTAAAGATAATGTTTAATAAAAAAAGCTCCGTCTTGCAGAGCTTTCTTATTACTGATTATTTGGTTAAAAGTTATTTACTCTTACGACATATATGTGAGACAAATCCAATTCCTTTAAGGAATTGGGTTTGTTTAAGGGTAGCCTCACTTCCGGTTATTTAATCAAAAGCATTTTCTCACACTGCCTGCTTCCGGAAGGCTGAACTTAATATAATCAGCAGAGGGTTCACGGGAATGACAGCATAATCAAACCATTGAATAGTTTCTTTTACCAAAGAAAATTTACAATCTATACGGTTTTCTTACCTTTTAATTCGTATCCCATTTATTTATATTTGCACACTAAAAACTGAAAAATACCACAAAAGGGCATATGATAAATCTTAAAACCTTAAATGAAGACCAGAAAAACGCTGTAAAGCAAATGGATGGACCGATAATGATTATTGCCGGTGCCGGTTCAGGAAAGACAAGGGTTCTTACTTATAAAGTTGCATACCTGATCGAGAACGGAGTAAAACCGGAAAATATTCTTGCGTTGACTTTTACTAATAAAGCCGCTAATGAAATGAAAGATAGAATCCGTGAGCTTGCTGGCAGTAAAGCGAATTCCATCTGGATGGGTACTTTCCATTCTATTTTTGCAAAGATTTTAAGAATAGAATCTCAGTCTATCAATTACAAAAGTAATTTCTCTATTTATGATACTGAAGATTCTATGTCACTTGTTTCTAATATCATTTCGAATTTTAATATGGAGCTTGAAGCCATTACTCCGAACGGAATAAGGCATAAGATAAGCTTCTTTAAAAATCATATGATACTTGCAGATGAGTTTAAGAAGAATCATGCAAAATCTTTTATTGATGAAAAGATAAGTGAGATTTTTTATGAGTACCAGAAAAGATTAATTGAAAATAATGCAATGGATTTTGAAGACCTTCTTCTTAAACCGATAGAGCTTTTTAACCGGGACAATAAGATACATCAGAAGTACAAAAAGAAATTCCAGTACGTTCTTGTTGATGAATTCCAGGATACAAATAAAGCCCAGTATGAACTTGTGAAGATGCTTGTTAGTAAGGATGGAAATGTTTGTGTTGTTGGAGATGATGCTCAAAGTATTTATAGCTGGCGTGGTGCAAACATTGGTAATATGTTAGACTTTGAAAAAGATTTTCCGAAAAGAAAAATATTTAAGCTTGAACAAAATTATCGTTCAACAAAAATAATATTAAACGCTGCCGATTCTGTAATTAAGAATAATAAAGACCAGCTTATTAAAACACTCTGGACAGAGAATAATGATGGCGAACATCTTACTTTAATTAAATGCTCTGATGAAAAAGATGAAGCATTCCAGATTGCAAAACACATTAAGTATGAGATCTCTAAGAAAAAACTTTCTCTAAAAGATATTGCTATTCTCTACAGAACAAATGCACAGTCCAGAGCATTGGAAGATATTTTCAGGCGTGAGAAAATTCCTTATAAAATAATCGGAGGTTTGGAATTTTATAAGAGAAAAGAAGTTAAAGATATTATTGCCTATCTCCGTATCCTTTCAAACCAAAAGGATGAAGAAAGTTTATTAAGAATAATGAACTTCCCTCAGAGAGGAATCGGAAGTACAACAATAAAAAGAATGATTGGTTTTGCGCGCAAGCATGACATCACGCTTTATGATACAATGGCAAGAGTATTTGAAGTGATTGATATTAAGGAGAGAATTCAGAAAAATGTTAAAGCATTCAGGCTGCTGCTTGAAAAGTATATTGATCTGAAGGATAAGCTCTCAATTGGTGAGCTTTCACGCGCTTTAGTTGATGATCTCGGCGTAGTGAAAATGTTTAAAGAAGAGAATACTCCGGAATCAAGAGCACGTATGGAAAACATCAATGAACTTTTAAATGCTTTAAGCGAATTTTCTGCTTCCAACAAAGATGCAAGGCCTGCGTCGCCGGCAGGCGGGCTTGAGCAATACCTTGAGGATGTTTCTTTAATGTCAGATATAGATTCTTATGAAGAATCTTCAAATGTTGTGACTATGTTAACCGTACATAGTGCAAAAGGGCTCGAGTTTCCAATTGTGTTTATATCAGGTTGTGAAGAAGATATTTTTCCTCTATCAAACCGCTTTAGCTCCGATGCAACATTAGAAGAAGAAAGAAGACTTTTTTATGTTGCTGTAACAAGAGCACAACAGAAAGTTTATATAACTCATGCAAGATCACGTTACCGCTTTGGTGAGGTTGCTTATCAAAGCAGGTCAAGATTTATTGATGAACTCGAACCTTCCGTTATTAAAGAAGTTAATGGAAGCATCGGCAGAAAGTCTCATAGAAAATCTAAAAAAGAAATTTACTATGAGTATTTTGAAAAAGTAGATTATGATGATTTTGATCAGGATAATAAATCTGTAAGACCGGGAAGCAGGGTAATGCATGAGAAATTCGGTCTTGGAAAAGTAACTCAGGTTACGGGTTCTGGTGATATGTTGAAAGCTACTGTTGTATTTGAAGGCAGCAATGTAAAACAGTTGATGCTTAAGTTTGCCAAATTGAAAATTCTTAATTAAATAATTGAAGTTTAGCAAAAAAGATTTGAATAACTTAAATAACCACGACCTTAGGTCATGGAATAATAAAATTCAAAACTATTGGCTTTAGCCACAATTTTAAGACAATTTGGGCTAAAGCCCTGGTTATATGATTTTTTCTTTTCCCCGACCTGTCTGCCGACAAGGCAGGCATAAATGTCGGGGCTATTGAAAAACAAAAATTGAACAAGATAAAAAGAGGAAAAAATGTCAGCCCCTAAGAAGCTTGCGATTTTAGTTGCCGGAGGACCAGCTCCGGGAATCAATAGTGTAATTGGCGCCGCTACAATTCGTGCTATTGTGGAGGGTGTGGAAGTTTTAGGAATTAAGGATGGCTTTAAGTGGCTGATGAATGGAGATATTTCTCACGTTAAAGAATTAACTATTGATAATGTTAGCCGTATACATTTCAGAGGTGGTTCTTATATAGGAATTTCCAGGTCAAACCCTACCAAAGATAAAGAACATCTTGAGAATTCGGTTACTTCTCTTTTAAGACTTAATGTTGATAAGCTTATTACAATAGGTGGAGATGATACGGCATTTAGTGCTCTTAAGGTTGATGAAATGGCAGCCGGAAGAATTAAGGTTGTTCATGTACCTAAAACAATTGACAATGATCTTGATCTGCCGCATGGCATTCCTACTTTTGGTTTTCAAACTGCAAGGCATATAGGTGTAGAGCTTGTAAAAAATTTAATGGTTGATGCTAAAACAACTTCGAGATGGTATTTTGTTGTTTCAATGGGGAGAAAAGCTGGGCATCTTGCTTTAAGCATTGGAAAAGCAGCTGGTGCAACAATTACTCTTATTCCTGAAGAATTTCCCGGGGAAGTTATTAAACTTTCTCACATAGTTGATGTTTTAGTTGGAGCAATTGTTAAAAGATTAAGCTATGGCAAAGGTGATGGTGTTGCAATTCTTGCTGAAGGGCTTGTTGAAAGGCTTAACATTCAGGATTTGGAAACATTAGTTGATATTGAAAGAGATGCACATGATAATATAAGACTTGCAGAGGTTAATTTTGGTGAAATTCTTAAATTCAAAGTACAGGAAAGATTAAAGCTATTTGGAATTAAATCAACTATAGTTGCAAAAAATATTGGTTATGAATTACGCTGTGCCGATCCAATTCCATATGATATGGAATATACACGTGATCTCGGTTTTTCCGCTGCACAATTTATTCTGAATGGGGGAAGTGGTGCAATGGTATCAATTCAGAATGGATATTTTGTTCCATTATATTTTAATGATATCATTGATCCTGCAACCGGAAGAACCAGAGTAAGAATGGTTGATCCTGGTTCTGAGTCTTTTTATATAGCAAGAAGATATATGCTTAGGTTAAACCAAACGGATTTTGATGATCCGCATGAACTTGCCAAATATGCAGCAACTTGCGGTATTTCTTTAGATGAATTCAGAAAGCAGTTTTATTACATAATAGAAAATGATTTGTTATACAAATATCTGAAGGAAGGAAAGATTAAGCTTGCAACCGCAGATTCTAATGCAGTATATAAACCAGCTACAAGAAAAGTTCCTGCTGAACAAGGGGAAATAGATAACCTGATAATTGATCGTGTTAAAACAAACAAGGACTAAGGTTTATGCCTTTAGATTGTTATAATAATGTACAGTTCATTTTGTTCTTTTTGAAAAATTATTAAATTACTGCCCGGAAAATCAATTAGGATAAAAAGGTATGACAAAGAATTTTATATCTAATAAAGATGAAACTGTAAGGATGTTTAAAAGTGATCTCATAGAATCACTATCAAGAGTTCATCCTGCAGTCCCGTTAATTGTATATGTCCCTGTAATTTTATTTTTCTTATATAAATCTATATTTACTTTTAAATTTTCATTTATAACGATCTTTAGCATTATTGTATTTGGTATTATAGTTTGGTCTTTGGCCGAATACACTCTCCACAGATTTATTTTCCATTACGAACCAAAATCAAAATTCGGAGAAAAAATACATTTCATTTTTCATGGTGTTCACCATGATTATCCAAGTGACTCGAGGCGATTAGTAATGCCTCCTTCTGTAAGTATTCCATTAGCAGCTCTTTTTTATTTTTTATTTGAAGCTATACTCGGCAGTGATCTTGTTGCTCCTTTTTTTATAGGATTTATAATTGGTTATTTATTTTATGATATGACTCATTACGCTGTTCATCATTTTGCCATAAAGAATAAATTTTTCCTTCTGCTTAAAAAACATCATATGCGGCATCATTTCCAGGATTCAAGGAAAGGCTACGGGGTGAGTTTACCTGTTTGGGATGATGTAATGAAAACTAATTTTGACAAAACTAAGGAGGATTATAAAGATTTAGTTTAATTTTTTCTTTCTTTAGCAGAAAAATTTCCTCTTCTAATTAATCCTCAAAAAGGGTTAATAAATATTTTCCCCAACCCTTATATTAAATTTATACTTAATTATTACTTAAGTTGCAAAACCAATTTCTCCAGGAAATTGAATTTGTCTGGTGTTTTGTTTTTGGGATTTAATTAAAAAAAACGTTTACATACTGATAATTTATTTTTTAAGAAAAGTGTCACATTCTAATACAGAATTTTATTTTGTGTTTATTTCGGGACAATTTAATAAGCTAAATATTCAATAAAAGGATTTCTTCGTGGGCATAAAATTTGGCTTTGTGAAAGGCAATATTCTAATTTATCCATGTCAAAGAAGATACAATTAACCTCCTCCGGAATCTCTTTCGTAGATGAAACCTGGGGTGGATTCTACAATTGTAGTACGTACTTACTTGTGGGTCCACGGAAATCAGGAAAAACTCTTCTCGGATTACAATTCACACAGGAAGCAGTAAACCAACAAACAGTTTGTATCTACTTTACTAATATGCGCCCTAAAGATCTAATGATTAATGCCGCAGCAATTAATTTCGATCTTCAGCTTTATATGGATCAAAATCAGGTTATAGTAATCCGTACAAATCTTCCCTTAGAAAAAGATTTGGATCCTGATCCGGATAAATTCCTTGCAGGATATTTACAGGATATCATTTCTGTAGTTGAACAATACCAGCCAGGTAAAATAGTATTTGATGAATTAACTCCTTTTGTAGGTTATAATGATATTAACAAATTAAAGGAAGCTTATCTTCAAACTTGTGATGCAATTGAGGATTTAGGAGTAACAACGCTTTTTATTCTGGGCGAACCTGTTTCACAGCAAAGTAAAAATGTTGCTGATTTATTGAAAGAAAATTCAACAGGTTTAATTCATTTAATGAAGAAAGAAAATTCTGAAGGTTTATTTTATGGCGGTAATATTACAATCACTCCAAATATCGGACATACTGAAGGTCAATTTAAATTTGAATATCATATAGAGCCGCATAAAGGTGTTGTGACAGATTTTAATTTTCCATCGCAACCTAAAGACTATATAAGTTCATCAAAGAAAAAAAGAGAAAGTAAGTATAAATCATTATCAGAAATAGAAATCCATCAGGAAAATTATCCCGTTATAAATTTTTATAGTGAGAATGAATTTCGTTTGCTGCTTAATAACCAGATAGCTTATTACAAAAGCACAGGGCAGTTATTCACACTTTGTTCTATTCTACTGGATGAAGCTGCAGACAAGCAGGGGTTGCTGAAAATGAACCAGCTAAAAAATGCAGTAAGGTTATCTGTTGATAGAAAAGATAAAATTTGTATTATGGAAGACAGAGTTGTTGTTATCGTAGTAGATGAAAATCAGAAAAATGTAAATAATTTTATTGCAAGAATAAAAAGCAATCTTCCTGGTGAAAGTAAGGAACATCTTAGCAGGATAATTCAATACATTTCTGTTTTTACTTTGCAGGTTGATGAAAATATTAATAATGCAGATGACTTTTTAACAAAAATTTTTTCAGATAAAATTCAGGATAAGATATAAATTTATTCCAGCCTTATCTGATTAGAACCTCATTCCAAGTAACAAATAATCTTAATAAATTTCTTGTGTTAAAATGGAACAATATTGAAATTGTTATCCAATACCATTACAATTATTAATGCAAATCATATTAAAAATGATTGCATCTGATGGCATTGTTATTGCCTTTTTTGGTGCAAATTCGAGGGTTGAATATCACAATGGATAATGTGTCGCTCATAGTAATTATGTTTTTAGTCGCAGCAATAAACACTTTTATTGTTGTTATCGCTATTCGTTTAATTTTTAAGATTAGAATTGCCAAAGAAGCAAAAGCTGATCTTGAAAAGAAAGAAGAACAGGCAGTAGAACTAAAGTCAGAACCCTCTCTTATTCGGAAAGAGAATAATTTACAGGAAGATCTTTCAATGCAACCAAAAATAGAAAATGAAAAGAAAGAAGAAATCTCAGCAGAAAAAGAGAAAGAATCCCGACAAGTCGGGACAAAATTTTTGAAGTACACATCAAAAGGGTATATTAATCCTGAAAATGACATTAAGAAAAAACAACATACCTGGCGATAAAATTCCAATGATAAAATGACATCAATCAAATTAAAGATAAATAATTATAGGAGTGCTGTTAAGAACAAACAGATTGTTGAAATAATAGATAAAATTATTTCTTCTTATCCATTTTCTTTTGTTAATCTTGAAAGACTAAGAATAGAGATTGATTCGTTAAATGAATTTTTCTGGATTAAGGATGAAGAGGGGAAATATCTACTTGTTAATAATAAATTTGCATCAAGCTTTCATTTAACACCCTCTCAAATAGAAGGCAAACCTGTTGATAAATTCATTCCCGCTTATTTAATTGATTTTAATAAAGCTCTTGATGATTACATAAAAGAATCAAGAAGTGTCTTCATAATTGAGGGATTTCCTTTATCAGGTGTGGCCGCAGGTGAAGATTATCAGACAATTGAAATACCTGTCCCCAATGTTGAAGGTAATTTAAGTGCCATAATTGGAATTGCTCAGAAAGTAGAATCAAGAGAAGAAAAACCAGATAATTTATTTTCATCATTAAATTTATTTAAAGATTTTATAAGAAATTATCTTCTTATTACCAGTGAAAATATCATAAAGGATGTAAGTGAAGGATTTATCCTAACTTTTTCTCTTGATGCTGAAGAGCTTAAAGGTAAAAATTATAATTCAGATATATCCGGACTACCGGTTTTGTTAAGCAGTGCAATTGATAATTTTATTAAATCCGGCAAAAATTCCCAAACAATTGATATTAATATTCCAGGAATATCAGATAAAAGATTCAAACTTTTTTTTATTAAAGGAAAAGAGGAAGAGAAACTTATTTTAATGGAGATAATTAATCTCGAACCTTCTCCAATACTTGCAGATGATGAATCAAAACCTTATGATCTTATCATTCAATATAATCCCGAACCGGCTTTTATTTATGCTAAAGAAGATTTAAGATTCCTGCAGGTCAATGATGCAGCTTTAAAATTATACGGATACAGGAAAGATGAATTTCTTCAGTTAGATCTTACTGATTTATACACGCCAGATGATATTCAAACACTACTGGAGGGTTCTGAAGAAAAATTTAAAGAAGGAGTTTTTTCAAAACCACACAGACAAAAGAGAAAAGACGGTGCAAATATTTTTGTAGAAATTAATCGAACCGGAATTAATTACAAAGATAAACAGGCTCATCTTAATATAGTTAAGAACGTTACAGAGAGACTTAATCTTGAAAAAGAAAGCCAGCACTTTGAAGCTGCATTTAACAGTACGGACAACTTAATCTTTATTACTGATACAGAGGGATTTATTAAAGAGGTTAATAATCCGGTAATAGAAATTTTGGGTTATTCGGGTAAAAGTTTGATGGAAACTTCTTTAACCTCTTTTCTAATTGATGAAGATAGGGGTAAAATAAATTCTTCTGTTTTCCAGTCAGGTTCCAAAGAAAAATTAATTTTTGATACTTCTCTTAAGAAAGCAGGTAATGAGTTTCTAAAAGTCAAGCTCACAGCAAATCCTATATTCAATTACAAGGGAGAAGCTGAAGCATATAATATTGTCTGTTCTATAGTTCAGGAAAAAGCAAAAGAAATTATTAAAGAAGTCATAAAGGAAATTCCTGTTGAAGTTGGTCAGCCGGAAAAAATTATTAGTTCAATTGTTCCGGACGTAAATTTCTTGTCCGGTATTTTCCATGATTTACTAACACCAATAAATGTAATACTTGGGTTTACCCAGGAATTTACGGAGAATGTTGAACAACCTAGCCCCGAACAAAAAGAAGCAGTAGAAATAATAAATCAAAACAGGGAGAATCTTTTAAATAAGATGAACCAGGTAATTGAGTTTATTCAAACTGAAAATGGAATGATTGAATTAAATTTAGAATCAGTAAAAATTATTGAAATTATAGAAGATTTGAAAAAGGAAATAGATGAGAAAAATATTTTGGAAGATGGAGAAATTGCCTTTGGAAAAATCTCCTCATCTCTTGAAGTAGTAACAGATAAACAAAAGATGCAGAGATTTTTTGTTTTGTTAATTAAGTTGATATCTAAAATTACCGGCGTAAAAAAAATCTATATATCTGCATTCCCATCAAATGGAAAATATTTCTCAATATCATTAAGGGATAGTTATAATACATCGTCGGATAAATTCTTAGAGAAGTTATCTTTGGTTTTTTCAGATGCTAATAAAATATTTACAGAGCCAGGTATTTCTTCATTTTCTTTTAAGCTGTGTAAAAATCTTTTAACTCTTCTTGGTGGAAAATTTGAAATTTCCGAAGAAAAGGAAAGAAAAGATGCAATGTTTGTGTTCCCTGTAAAATTTGAAAAAGAAATTGCTGAAAAAGAAATGAATGAAAGAGACGAAATAAAAAGTAGTGAAGCCCTGAATGAAACTGAAGAAATTCCGAAAAAAAGAGAAATAGAAACCGCCAAAGGCGAGTCTCGCCAAGGGCGGAAAGAAGAAGAAATTGAAGAAATAAAGGAAGTTCAGCAACAGCAAGTTTCTATTGATCTCTCTCAGCTCAGTTGTCTTTATATTGAAGATCAGATTGATTCTCAAATGCTCTTCTCAATGCAAATGAATGATTTAAAAGAGATAACCTTTGCAGCCAGCCTTGAACAATCAATTCCACTTTTAAACAACAGGAGTTTTGATTTTATTGTTGTAGATATTAATCTGCAGGGCGATTACAATGGTCTGGATATTCTAAAAATAATCAGAACAATGTCTGATTATCAGAATGTTCCTGTAATTGCTGTTACTGCTTATCTTTTACCTATTAACATGGGATTATATGTCCAGGCGGGTTTCAGCGATTTCATTTCAAAACCTATCCTTAGGGAAAATCTTATCAATTCACTTGAAAGAATCTTAATCCAACAAACATAATTTAGATTTTAATTTTATGCCAACAGATTAAAATCTATATTAAAAAAGAATTGATTTTCCAACTATTCTTTGATAATTTAAATGCTTGAAATTTAAGGGTTTATCTAACTTTTAATAAAAAGTAAAGGTGGAGATATGACTAAGGCGGATATAGTTGATAAAGTTGCAGCAGGAACAGGATTAACAAAACTTGAAACAGAAGCAATAATTGAGGGTTTTTTTAAAACTGTTATTGAAGCATTAAAAGAAGGTAAAGGTATAGAGATAAGAGGATTTGGCAGTTATAAAGTAAAAAAGAAGAATGCCAGGCAAGCCCGAAATCCTAAAACCGGTGAGCAGGTTTTCGTTCCTGAACATTTTGTCCCTACTTTTAAGTTTTCTAAAGAGTTTAAAGAAATGGTAAACGAGGGGATGAAGGAGAAAGAAGGTTAAAATAGGGTAATGATTAAATTTTGTCCAGGCTGTGGAAGTGAATTAAAAACCGAATTTAAATATTGTCCTTCCTGTGGTTATGATCTTCAGAAATTAGGCTCTCAGCAAACATCAGAACAGTTAAAAGTAATTGAATGTGAAAACTGCGGAACTGATAATCCGGTTAGCACTGATATATGTACAGGCTGCGGAATAAAATTAAAAGGTGAGATTAAAGATTTTTCAAAACCTTCGACAAAATATTTCTCTCAGCAGAAAGGTCAGAAATTAAAAAAGAAGGGACAACAAACTCAGGCTGCCCTAGGCGCCAAAGAGATAAATCCTAAAAAAGTGATTGGAATAGTTGCAATCATTCTTGCAGGATGTTTTATTATTCTTTTATCTGCAGGAGTTTTTGATAAACCTTCTTCATCAAATATTAAAACTAACGTAACTCAGAATCAGAATCAGAATCCGGGAGTTGATCTTTCCGCTTTACAAAGAATAAATGAACTTGAAGAAACATTAAAAATTAATCCCGAAAATAATGAAGCTCTTCTTGAACTTGCTCACCTGAGAAATGATTCCGGAATGTTTGAAAAAGCAATTGAGAATTACCAGGAATATTTGAGCCGCATTCCAGGCGATGCTGATTCAAGAATTGATATGGGTGTATGTTATTATAATCTTGGCAAATACGATGAAGCAATTGCTGCAATGACAAAAGCCCTTGAGTATAATCCTGATCATCAGATTGGACATCTGAATCTTGGAATTGTAAACCTTGCTGCTGGTAATGTTGAGAAATCCAGAGAGTGGCTGCAAAAAGCAGTTGCTTTAGGACCTGAAACTGAAGTTGGTAAACGTGCACAAGAATTATTAAAATCACATTAAAAATAAAAAGGAGATAACTAATGCCTAGTGGGAAAAAACGCAAGCGCCATAAAATGGCTACTCACAAGAGGAAAAAAAGACTGAGAAAAAACAGGCATAAAAAGAAAATAAGATAAAATCAGCTTGAATGGTTGAATGCCTGCCTGCCGGTAGGCAGGTATGAATGACTATATGTCTAAATATTTTTATAACCTACATTCAGTCATTCAATCATTCAGTCATTCAATCAATCAATCATTCATTCATTCATTCATTCATTCAGCCATTCATTCGTTTATTGCCAACTTAGCTCAGCTGGTAGAGCAGCTCATTCGTAATGAGCAGGTCGCCGGTTCGATTCCGGCAGTTGGCTCTGGAAAGATTGGACTTTCAGGATTTCACTTTCAACTTAATTCTTCAATGATCAAATCGAATAATTTTTCTTGCACTTGTAAGTAATTA
>CAZEWJ010000019.1:0-58872 GCA_964515875.1 uncultured Ignavibacteriaceae bacterium
GATATTATTGTGCAGAACACGGAGGACCAAATGGAGCGGGAATGTCCGGAATAATTAATGTTAACCCGCTAACCGGGGTAAACGATGAGGTCTTTAACTTGGATTATAATCTGAAACAGAATTATCCAAATCCCTTTAATCCATCTACAATAATTGAGTATTCAATTCCGCAAAGTGGTTATGTTACTTTAAAAGTTTTTAATGTAACAGGATCAATCGAGAAAATACTTATTTCAGAATTTCAACCAGGAGGAAATTATTTAATCGAATTCAATTCATCTGATCTTGCAAGCGGAATTTATTTCTACCAGTTAACCGCTAGTGATTTTGTAAGTACTAAAAGAATGATATTATTAAAATAGTCGGGATAAGGTAACGTTAGTTACTTATTGGAGGCTGGTTAAGCAGCCTCTTTTTATTTTATATAAAAAAGATTGCTGCATAGAACTTTCGATTTTGAAAAATTTTCTTAACTTAAAAAAGTAATTCTACTATTTCCGTAATCCATTAAAAGAAGAGGATTGTATGGCAGATAAAAAAATAATTGCAGTAATAGGTGCCACAGGCATGCAAGGCGGTGGGTTAATTCGAGCGATCTTGAATGATCCGAATAGTGAATTTACTCCGCGTGCAATTACAAGAAAGCCTGACTCCGACAAAGCAAAGGGGCTTTCTGAAAAAAGTGTTGAAGTTGTTAAAGCTGATGCAAGTGACATTGAAAGTTTAAAGAAGGCATTTAAGGATGCTTATGGTGCTTATTGTATGACAGCATACTGGGAATATTTATCTCCGGAAAAGGAGAAAGAGCATGCAAAAAATATGGCGTTAGCTGCTAAAGATGTCGGCCTCTCACATGTTATTTGGTCAACTCTCGAAGATACACGTAAGTTCATTCCGCTTAGTGATGATAGAATGCCAACTCTAATGGAGAAATATAAGGTCCCTCATTTTGATGGGAAAGGAGAAGCTAATAAATATTTTATAGAAGCCAGAGTACCGACAATATTTCTATTTGCCTCATTTTATTGGGATAACATGATTTTTTTTGGCAGTGGTCCGAAAAAAGGTCCTGATGGAAAGCTTGCATTAACATATCCAATGGGAGATAAAAAACTTGCAGGTATTGCGTCAGAAGATATAGGTAAATGTGCTTATGGTATCTTTAAAAGCGGAAGTAAATATATGAGAAAGACTGTCGGGATTGCAGGTGATCATTTAACAATAAAAGAAATGGCTAAAAAACTTACTAACGCATTGGGTAAAGAGATCATTTATAATGAAGTTTCTCCTGATACATACCGGAGTTTTGGATTTCCCGGTGCAGAGGATATCGGAAATATGTTTCAGTTTTACAGGGATTTTGAAAAAGATGTTCTTGAGGTACGAAATCTTGATGTTTCCCTAAGCTTAAATCCCGAATTAAAAAATTTTGATCAGTGGTTGGTGGAAAATAAAAACAGAATTCCTTTAGAATAATTTTTGCTAAAAACCAGAAGAATGACTACTTCTGGATAGACGGCATTTCTAAATTTTATGATTCTTGCTTATTAATATTTCTGCTAAGAAAGGATTTGTTGATCAACAAGAAATCTGCAAAGAGTATTATCTGTTTAAATGATTAAGTTCCACCTATTTATTCTGGAATTTTTTATAAAAGAATGAAAATCTTCCTTTAAACTTTACCCTCCTTTTACTAATTTCCATTCCGCTATGCAATATTCATTTAAAAATGGGGACTCCCGAATGACGCTTCACTTTCTGCGGGTCTCGATTCAGGAGTCCTAGATGCTACCTGAACAGCAATCCCGACAGAAGATAGATAAAAAACTTATTCAAGCTGGCTGGATAGTTCAGGATTATAAATCTTTTAATCCTTCTGCCGGTTTTGGTATTGCTGTCCGTGAATATCCTGTTGAATCCGGTAAAGTTGATTATCTTCTTTTTATTGATCGCAAACCTATTGGTGTAATTGAAGCAAAGAAAGAAGGAGTAACTCTAAGCGGAGTTCATGAACAAACCATAAGATATGCTGATGGCAAACTAAAACATATCATTAATAAAGAAGCTATTCCTTTCCGGTATGAATCAACCGGAGTTGAAACTTATTTCACAGATACACGCGATCCTCTGCCAAGACAAAGAGAAATATTCTACTTCTATAAACCTGAAACTCTTGATGAACTAAATAAACAGAATAGCACCTTAAGAAAACTTCTTCAATCCGCCGCAGGCGGATTACCTGTTCTTCAGACAGATGGCTTAAGACTCTGCCAGACTGAAGCTATTACAAACCTTGAAAGATCATTCGCTGCAAACCGTCCGAGAGCTTTAATACAAATGGCGACAGGAGCCGGGAAAACTTTTACTGCAATTACTTCTGTTTACCGTTTGCTTAAGTATGCTAAAGCAAAACGTATTCTATTCCTTGTTGATACAAGAAATCTTGGCAAGCAGGCTGAGCAGGAATTCCGTGCGTTTAAACCTAATGATGATAAAAGATTATTTCCTGAACTTTACAATGTGCAGCGTCTGCAGTCTAACTTCATTGATATGAAAAGCCAGGTTTGCATCAGCACTATTCAAAGGATGTATTCAATACTCAGAGGTGAGGAACTTGATGAATCACTTGAGGATGAATCTCTTTATGAATCCAAACTTACAATTAAACCTAAAGATGTCGCTTACAATCCTGCTGTTCCGATTGAGAGCTTTGACTTTGTAATTATTGATGAATGCCACCGCTCCATTTACAATCTCTGGAAACAGGTGATTGATTATTTTGATGCTTTTATGATCGGGCTTACCGCTACACCTGATAAAAGAACTTATGCTTTCTTCAATGAAAATCTTGTGAGCCATTATGCACATAAGCAGGCGGTAGCAGATAATGTAAATGTTGACTATGATGTTTACACTATCGAAACTGAAATAACACAGAAAGGCGCTGTGCTTAATGCAAAGGAATATGTTGATTTCAGGAATAAGATGACGCGTGAAAAGCAGTGGACACTTCTTGAAGATGAAGTTATCTATGAAGGAAGGCAGCTTGACCGTGATGTTGTTAATCCCAGCCAGATAAGAAATATTATTCGCACATACCGTGAAAAACTTAAAACAGATCTCTTCCCTGAGAGAGATGAAGTTCCCAAAACCCTGATCTTTGCAAAAACCGACAGCCACGCTGAAGATATTGTTAAGATTGCCCGTGAAGAATTTGATGAAGGAAATGACTTCTGCAAAAAGATAACTTACAAAAGTGAAAATGAAGATCCCGAATCTATCCTGCAGCAGTTCAGGAATGATTTTAATCCGCGTATTGCTGTAACTGTTGATATGATTGCAACAGGAACTGATGTAAAAGCAATTGAAGTTTTAATCTTTATGCGTGATGTCCGCTCACGTAACTATTTCCAGCAGATGGTGGGTAGAGGAACAAGAACAATGACAAAAGAAGAATTGATTAAGAGGAGCCCTACAGCAAAAGCAAATAAAAACCGTTTTGTAATTGTTGATGCTGTTGGTGTATTTAAAACTATAAAGATTGATTATCCTGCTGTTGATAATAAACCGACTGTTCCTCTTAAAGACCTGATGAAGATGGCAATACTTGAAAGAGATGAAGATACTTTAAGCTCTCTTGCTTCCCGTTTAACAAGACTCGATAAACAGGTTACAGAAAAAGATAGAGAAAAATTCAAAGAACTTTCTGGCGGAAAAACTTTAAGCGACGTAGTTAAAGATTTAATGAATGCTTATGATCCCGACAAGCTGGCTGAAACTACGAGACAAAAATTTAATCTGCCTGCTGATAGAGAACTAGATGTAGGGACAAGTCGCGACTTGTCCCTACTAAAGCAGGCTGCAAATGAACTCTCCTTAAATGCAGTTAAGCCTTTTGATAGACCGGAGCTAAGAAATTTTGTTGAAACAGTAAGACAAAAGATTTACCAGGTAATTGATAACACTAACATTGATAAAGTTACCTTTACAGGATATGATAAAGATGCAAAAGTGAAAGCTGAAGAAATAATTAACAACTTCCGGAAGTTTATTGATGAAAATAAAGACGAGATAATTGCTTTAAAAATTTTATACAACCGTCCCCGTACGAACATCATGAATGATGTTCCTACTTATAATATGTTGAATGATCTACGTGATGCTTTGAATCTCTCTCCCTATTATCTAACTCCTGAAATTATCTGGAATGCTTATGGAAGGATCTATCCACAAAAGGTTAAAGGAACTACAGCAGTAAGAATCCTTACAGATATTATTTGTCTTATTAGATTTGAACTTGGTATTTACAAAGAGCTTGAACCAAGAAAAGAAATTGTTGACAGGATTTTTAAGGACTGGATATTTAAAAAGAATGCAGGACCCAAACAATTTACAGAAGAGCAGATGGAATGGCTTAGAATGATTAAAGACCATATTGTTACCTCAGTAAGAATTGAAAAGGAAGACTTTGAGTACACTCCGTTTAATGATGAAGGCGGATTAGGAAAATTCTGGAAGTTGTTTGGGGAAGGAACGGGAAAAATTATAAATGAAATAAATGAAGAATTAGCAGCTTAAAATATCTTTGGGAGAAATTAATGAGCGATTACAATAAATATTCTGATGGTTCTAGATGGAGGAAATGGGATTTACATTTACATACTCCTAACACCACTTTGAATAATCAATTTATCGGTTCGGATAGAAATCTGGTATGGGCTGAATACTATGAAGCTTTATCATCTGATTCTAATATATGTACTATTGGTGTAACAGATTATTTTGGGATGAATGGACTTAGAGAAGTTTTAGCTGAAAAAGAAGGAGGTGGACTATCAAATATCGAATTAATATTGTTTAATTGTGAATTAAGAATTTTACCTGTAACCAGCACAGAAACTCCTATTAATTTACACCTTCTATTTTCGCCTGATATAATAAGTGAATTAGAAAGGAAATTTTTTTCTCAACTTGAATATGAATATCAAGTAGAAAAATATTTATGCACACGAGAAGAACTTATAAAGCTAGGAAGAAAGTATAGAAATGATCAAACACTCATTGAAGATAGAGCTTATAAAGATGGGGTTGAACAATATAAGGTGAATATTGGTGACTTGAAAAAAATATTCATTGGCGATCAAAGACTTAGAAAAAATACTTTAATTGGTGTTTCGAACAGTAATAATGATGGTGCTTCTGGCATACAACATTCAAGCCTGGCAACTACAAGAGAAGATATATATCGTTTTGCCGATTTTATTTTTTCTTCAAATCCCAATGATGTAAAATATTTTTTAGGGGAAGGAGTTGATTCAAAGGAAGAAATAATTAGAAAATATGGTTCTTTAAAACCTTGTATACATGGTTGCGATGCACATTCAAATGATAAAGTTTATAAACCTGATCTTGACAGGTTTACTTGGATAAAAGCAGATCCAACATTTGAAGGTTTAAGACAAATCTTATTTGAACCAAAATTGCGTGCAAGAATTCAACCACATCAACCAGAAGAAAAAAATAAATATTTGACTATTGATAAAGTTCGATATTTAGATTCAGCATCAAGGAAAGTGTTTTCACCTGAACATATATCAATGAGTTCTTATCTAAATTCAATTATTGGAGGGAAATCATCTGGGAAATCTCTTTTATTATTAAATATCGCAAGGGCTATTGATCCAGAGGAGGTTAAAGAAAAAGCCGAAGATTTAATGAAGAAATATGATTCTAAGGATCGTAATTATGATTTCGAAATTGTCTGGTCCGATGGCTACACCTCCAAAAAATCCGATACAACTGTTGACAAAAGAAAAATAACATATATCCCACAATTATATATTTCAAAATTAGTTGACGAAGAAAATGAGTTAATTGGTTTTAACAAACTTATTTTGGATGCTTTAAAAGAAATGGATAAACCTATACAAATTGATGGGGCCGAAAAAAGTGTCTCTAGTATTTATGACGAAAGTATTCTAAAGATAAATTCAACAAATTCCGAAATAGCAAAATTAGTTAACGATTTATTTAATGAAATTGAAATTGAAGATAAGGTTAAGGAAGAGATTAAAGAGATTGGTGATATTACAACGATTAAAGCTGAAGTTAGCAATAAGAAAGAAATAATAAAGGCACTCACAAAAAAATCTGAGTTAACCGATGAACAAACCGACTCATTTACTAGTTTAACAAAACAAGAGGAAGATTATAAAAAACAGACTGATGTTTTTAATACTCAAATAACTGCCTTGGGAAGGTTTGATGTTTTAATAGACCAATCTATTAAAGATTTAAAATTGAAAATGGAAAAAACACAATCTGATATAAAGGAAGAATATCAACTAGATCAGCAAACCAGTACAGATTTTGCGCGATGGGTATTAGAATTTGATAACAAAACTTCCGAATATTTGGCAGAGACAAAAACTAAAATTCAAGGTCGTACCAAAGAATATCAAACAAAATTAGAAGAAGTTAACATAAAAATTTCTACCCTTAAAGGAGAATTAAAACCTATTCTTGATAAAATTTCAAACCAACAGCAGTTAAAAGAATTAACCGAAGACATTGAGAAACAAAATATTCTTGTCAAAAACCTAGAAGATTTAGAAAAACAGTACCAAAAATCGAGAAAGAAATATGATGAAGTTAAAAATGAGATTATCGAAAAATATTCAAATGAATTTAGTACTTATAAAAGGCTCATCGAAATATTAAAACAAGATGAAATTAGAAAGATAGATAGTATAGAGATTCAAACTACTCTAAAAATAAATCTAAAAAGATTCAGAAATAATTTTTCAATCTTATTTGATAATCGTATCTATTTTCAGAAAGACTCTAAATTATTTGATGGATCAAATAATTTAGTCTTTAATGAAACTACATATGTTAGTTTAATTAAAGAACTAATTGAAAAATTGTTATCTAACAATGCGGATAATTTTGTTCTAAAGGAAGCTTATACATTAAAAGATGCATTATTAAAGTTATTAGAAAATTATTTTGAAATAGAATTTGATGTCTTGTATAAAGGAGACAATCTAATGCAAATGTCGCCTGGGAAAATTGGTCTCATCTTAGTACATCTTTATCTTCAGTTCAGTAATGCTAAATACCCAATTCTTATAGATCAGCCAGAAGAAAATTTGGACAATAGAACGGTATATGAAGAATTAGTGAATTTTATTCGAGAGAAAAAAATACAAAGACAAATAATTATTGTTACACATAATCCAAATCTTGTGGTTTCTACTGACTCTGAACAAATTATTGTATGTAATCAAGGTGGACAGCAAGCTAATAAAGATAATAAAGAATATACGTTTGAGTATGTAAGTGGTTCATTAGAATTTACCCAAGAAAAAGATGAAGCAAAACAGGGTATACTTTATAAGATGGGTATTAGGGAACATGTTTGTGATATTCTTGAAGGGGGTAAGGAGGCATTTGAAAAAAGAGAACAAAAGTATGGTTTTGCATAACCTTCCCCCCAATTGGTCTTGGGTTAAACTTGGTGATGTTTGTGAAATAGTAATGGGGCAATCTCCTCCATCTGCAACTTATAACACACAGCAAATTGGATTACCTTTCTTTCAAGGTAAAGCAGAGTTTACAGAATTATATCCAGAAGTTAGAAAATGGTGCTCACAACCTAATAAAATTGCCGAACCATTAGATATTTTAGTTTCTGTCCGAGCGCCAGTTGGTTCAACAAATATTGCGAATCAAAAATGTTGTATAGGTAGAGGACTTTCTGCGATACGCTACCCAAAATGTAATAAGTTTATTTTTTATTTCTTTCGTTTAGTTGAAAAAGATTTAGACAAACTTGGAACTGGAACAACATTTAAAGCAATATCAAGTAAAACAATAAACGAATTTCCAATACCCCTCCCATCCCTCAAAGAGCAGAAAAAAATAGTTGCCAAAATAGAAGAACTCTTCAGCGAACTGGATAACGGAATTAAGCAGCTTGTTGCTGCAAAAAAACAATTAAAGACTTATAGACAGGCTGTGTTGAGTTATGCATTTAGTGGAAGGCTTTTGCGGGAAGGTCAAAAGTCAAAGGTCAAAAGTCAAAAGGAAATATTGAAAGCAGCAGAACCGGAAGTTGAGTATAAAGCTAATGAATTACCTGAAGGTTGGAAATGGGTGAAGCTGGAAGAGGTAACTGAAAATTATGATGGTAAAAGAGTACCACTTAGTAAAATTGTCCGGGCGAAGAGAAAAGGTGAATATAGATATTATGGTGCTACTGGAGTAATAGATTATCTTGATGATTTTTTATTTGAAGGTAAATATTTACTTGTTGGTGAAGATGGTGCGAATTTACTTTCAAAGAGTAGAGAGTTAGCATTTATTGTTGAAGGGAAATTCTGGGTTAATAATCATGCACACGTACTAAAAAGTAAAAACGGAACATCTCTTCAGTTCTTAACATATTTTATAAATTCTCTAAATCTCGAACAGTATGTCTCAGGTTCTGCTCAACCCAAATTAACACAAGCAAATCTAAACCGGATTCCGGTTCCACATCCATCAATTAATGAACAGCACAAAATTGTAGAAGAAATAGAATCCCGCTTTTCAGTTGCAGACAAACTGGAGCAGACAATAGATGAAAACCTGAAAAAATCAGAAACACTCAGGCAATCAATTCTTAAAAAAGCATTTGAGGGGAGATTGGTTTGAATTTAATGAATATCCCCAGCCTTAAAGAGGCTGTGTTAAAATTCTAAATATATCGGTAGTCGCAACCTTCAGGTTGCGAAATAAAGCCGTTATCGCCCCGCCTATAGCGGGGCGGCTACCATCAATATTCTTATTCTCACACAGGCTCTAAAGGTCGTGGCTATTCAAAGAGATTAAAATTATATTTAACTATAAAATAATTGAGATGATATATGAAAAACCTGAACGAAATAAAAAAGCTCTTAGAACATCATAAGCAAAGTCTTAAAGACAAATACCATATCAAAAATATTGGGCTGTTTGGTTCTATAGTCAGAGGCGATAATTCTGTTTCCAGCGATGTTGATATTCTGGTTGAATTTGAAAAACCAATCGGGTTAGACTTTGTGAGCCTTGCTGATGAGCTTGAAGAAATCCTGGGCGTTAAGGTTGATCTTGTTACTCCGAATGCTATTAAACCAAGAATGATGAAATACGTTAAGCAAGATCTGATTTATGTCTAAGAGAGATTGGAAAATTCTGTTTGAAGATATTATAGAAAGCATTAATAAGATCAAAGAATACTCTAAAGATTTAACGTTTGAAGGTTTTGCACAAAGCCCTCTTATTATTGATGCAGTTGTAAGGAATATTGAAATAATCGGGGAAGCTTCTAAAAACATACCTCAGGAAATACAAAGTAAATTCAAAGACATTCCCTGGCAGAAAATAAAAGGAATCCGGAACAGGATTGTCCATGAATATTTTGCTGTAGATATTTCAATTATTTGGTTCATTACTCAAAATGAACTTGAGCCGGTTAAAATAATTCTTACTAAACATCTCAATGAAGATAAAAATTGATATGACTACCTCATCAATCGTATCAAAAGTTTGGAATTACTGTAACATCCTTCGTGATGATGGAGTAAGCTATGGCGATTACCTTGAGCAGCTTACATATCTCCTCTTCCTTAAAATGGCTTATGAGTATTCCAAACCTCCACATAACAGACAGACAATTATTCAAAAGAAATATGATTGGGAATCTCTCCGTAGCATAAACGGCGGTACTGCACTGGAGGCTCATTACATCGAGATACTTATTGAGCTTGGAAAGAAAAAAGGAATGCTTGGAGAAATTTTCTTCAAAGCACAAAATAGGATCCAGGACCCGGCAAAACTTTACAAACTTGTCCAGCTAATTGATGAAGAGAACTGGATTTCCCTCGAGACAGATGTAAAGGGAGATATTTACGAAGGACTATTAGAAAAAAATGCTGAGGATACAAAAAGCGGAGCGGGACAATATTTTACTCCACGTGCCTTAATAAAAGCAATGGTAGAGTGCATTCAGCCGGAGCCGTTAAAGACAATTGCAGATCCTGCCTGCGGAACCGGGGGTTTCTTTTTATCTGCTTACCAGTTTATAAGCAAACCATCCGCCTCAGGCGGACTTGATAAATCAGAAAAAGAATTTCTTAAGTTCAAAACATTCAAAGGATGGGAATTAGTACCAGGTGCAGCCCGCCTCTGCTTAATGAATCTTTATCTTCACGGAATCAGCGATATTGACAACGAACCTTCCATTTTAAGAGAAGACAGCTTGCTTCAAAAGCCAAAAGAAAACTATGATTATGTTTTAACAAATCCTCCCTTTGGAAAAAAGAGCAGCTTTACAATTACAAATGAAGAAGGAATCCAAAAGAAAGATACACTTTCTTATGAACGTCAGGATTTCTGGGTAACAACATCAAATAAGCAGTTAAACTTTGTACAGCATGTAGTGTCAATGCTTAAACCGGATGGCAAGGCTGCAGTTGTTGTCCCCGATAATGTTTTATTTGAAGGAGGTGCAGGAGAAAATGTGAGAAAAAACCTTCTTCAAAAAACCGATCTGCATACCATATTAAGATTGCCAACAGGTCTCTTCTATGCACAGGGAGTGAAAGCAAATGTAATCTTCTTCGATAACAAACCAGCAAGCAAAAATACCTGGACAAAGGAAGTCTGGATTTATGATTTCAGAACCAACAAGCACTTCACTTTAAAGACACAGCAATTAAAATATGAGCATCTCCAGGATTTTATTAAATGCTATAACCCTAAGAACAGGTTCAAAAGAAAAGAAACAGAATGCTTTAAAAAATTCACTTATGAAGAAATAACAGCAAGAGACAAAACCAATCTCGATATATTCTGGCTCAAAGATGAATCGCTCAGCGATATGGATAACCTACCCGATCCTGATTTATTAGCACAGGAAATAGTTGAAAATCTTGAAGCTGGGTTAGAGAGTTTTAGGGAGATTAGAAATAGTTTAAAATAACTTTTATTGTCATTCTTCTTCTTCAGCAATCCTAACTTCATTCCAAATCTCAATATGCCTTGTTTCTTTTAAGAAGATTGAACCAACAATAAAAGTTATTGAAGCAACTATAATAGGGTAATACAAGCCTGCGTAAATATTTCCCGTTTCTGCAACAACCCAAAGACCGATGAGAGGAAGCAGTCCCCCAAAAACTCCGTTACCGATATGATAGGGAAGTGAAAGAGCTGTGTATCTTATCTTTGCAGGAAAAGCTTCGACAAGGTAAGCCGCAATAGGACCATAAACCATTGTAACAAAAATAACCTGTATGAAAACTAATCCTATTAGTTGCCAGGCAATCAGATTTGTAATAAAGTTTCCGAAATCTACAAAAGGAAGAACCTGTGATGCAGGCTGAAGTACAGAATCAATCATTGTTAAAGGTGTAAGACTTAAAGCCCCCGTAACAGGATTCTTCCGCGATATAACAGTTACAACATCAGAGCCTGCAACGGACTGCATCAAACTGTAAATTGGGATATAACAAACAGCCGCAATAAGGCAGCCAGCCATCATTATTTTTTTTCTTCCGATCTTATCAGATAAAGCACCAAAGAAAACAAAGAAAGGCATTCCAAGCAAAAGAGCAATTGCTATAATATAATTTGATGAAGTCGCATCAACTTTTAATATTGCCTGAAGATAAAAGAGCGCATAAAATTGCCCGGTGTACCAGATAACCCCTTGTCCTGCAGTTGCACCAAAAAGAGAGATTAAAACATGTTTCAGATTTTTCCATTTAGTAAAAGCTTCCTTCAAAGGTTTTGCAGATGTCATTCCTTTAGTTTTAATATGCTGAAAGATTGGTGACTCTTTCATCTTCAAACGTATATAAAGTGAAATGCCTACAAGAAAAATTGAAATAAGGAAAGGTATACGCCAGCCCCAGGAACCAAAATCCTCACTGGTCATTGAATTCTGTACGAATAAGATAACAGCAAGAGAAAGAAATAAACCGAGTGTCGCAGTTATCTGTATGAAACTTGTATAGAAACCGCGCTTCTCATCAGGGACATGCTCGGCAACATAAACTGCTGCGCCACCATATTCTCCACCAAGAGCCAAACCTTGAAGAATTCTTATGATTAGAAGAATTATAGGTGCAGCTATTCCAATCGTTTCATAAGTAGGAATAAATCCGATAAGAGCAGTCGAGCCTCCCATTATCATAAGAGTTATAAGAAATGCATACTTACGACCGATTAAATCTCCGATGCGTCCAAAAAATAAAGCACCAAAAGGACGAACTACAAATCCCACAGCAAATGTTGAGAGATAAGCTATCAGAGCTAAAGTATTATCTCCTTTTGGATAAAAGAGGGGAGAGATTATGGTTGCAAGACTTCCAAAAATATAAAAGTCATACCATTCGATCATTGTTCCTACCGCTGATGCAGTAATAATTTTCCGGATATTATATTCTTTTGCAGAATTAATGTAAGAGTTATGAGCCAATCCAGGATATCCTATAATTGTTTAATAATCTCGAACCAAGAAATTTTTGAAGCTCCCCTGCAATATCCTCAGTCAAAAACTATACTATTGATTTTAGAAATGCAAATAAATTTAAGAATTATTTCAATTTGAATAACGCCTATCCTGTGATTATATTTTGAATACAATTTTTCAGGATAATCATGCAGCTAAAAGTAATTTTAGAAACAAATTTTACAAAGCTAAAATTTTTAAAAAGAGGGAAAGTGCGGGATATTTATGATGTTGGAGAATATTATTTAATCATCTCAACAGACCGTCTTTCAGCCTTTGATGTTATTATGCTTCAGGGAATTCCTTATAAAGGGAAAGTGCTAAATAAAATTTCTGAGTTCTGGTTTAACCTTACAAAAAATATAATTCCAAATCATCTTATAACAATAAATGTAAATGATTTCCCAGCCGAATGTCATCAGTATAGAGAAGAACTTGAAGGAAGATCAATGCTTGTAAAAAAAGCTGAAGTTATTCCCATCGAGAGTATTGTGAGAGGATATATTTCAGGTTCAGGATGGAATGACTACAAGCAGACAGGAAGTATTTCAGGAATTAAATTGCCCAAAGGATTACAGGATTCTGAAAAGCTGCCTGAGCCGATTTTTACACCATCTACTAAAGCAGAAATTGGTTTGCATGATGAGAATATTTCTCTTGAGGAAGCAGAAAAAATTGCAGACAAAGAAACTCTATTGAAGATAAAAAATACTGCACTTAAAATTTATAAAGCCGTATCAGATTTCGCTTTGCAGAAAGGAATAATCATAGCAGATACAAAAATGGAATTTGGTATTTATAAAAATGATTTGATAATTGTTGATGAATTGCTGACTCCCGATTCTTCCAGGTTTTGGCCGCTTGATAGTTATAAAAAAGGAGAAGCTCAGCAGAGTTATGATAAACAATTTGTTAGAGATTATCTCCTTTCAATTAATTTTAATAAGCAGCCCCCTCCGCCGCTTCTGCCTGATGAAATTATTAACAAAACCAGTGAAAAGTACAGGGAGATTTATAATAAACTGACTGGTTCAACAATAAATTGATTAAACCTACTCAGATAAAAGTTATTGATAAAAAAAAACTTTTTATAAAATGGGATGATGAAAGTGAATCTGAAATTGGGCTTGAGAAATTAAGAATGCGATGTCCTTGTGCAACTTGCTTAACGGAAAGAGATAGACAAAGTAAATCATATATTCCTATATTAAACGAGAACCAGGTGAAGATTGCAAATATAAACCAGGTTGGAAGCTATGCAATAGGCATTGCCTGGAAAGATGGGCACAACACGGGCATATATGAATATCCATTTCTTAAAAAACTTGCTGATGAAGAATAGAGCCGCAATAAATGGTATTACCAAACCAATTAACAATCTTACGAATAATTCTTACTCCTGTTTTTTTATTCTTCTTCCTTTCAGAAGAACCTCTGTATAAACAAATCTCACTCGGTATTTATATTGTTGCAGCTTTAACTGACTGGTATGACGGCTGGCTTGCTAGAAAATTTAATTATATAACAAGCTGGGGGAAATTCTGGGATCCTTTAGCTGATAAGATTTTAACTTCTGCTGCTTTTATTGGTTTTGCCATCTTAGAAGTTGTACCGTTGTGGATGGTAATAATAATTATACTTAGAGACTTTATTGTAACTGGTCTACGTGCTTATGCCGATTATAAAAACATTTCTTTCCCAACAAGCTATTATGCAAAATGGAAAACATTTATACAGATGGCTTTTCTTTATTACTTGCTTTTGGTTTATACCGGCATGCACACAAAGCAGATTTATACAGGAAACGAAGAACTTTTTTCGATATTAATGAATGAATATTTCATTTATATAACAATGCTGATAATAACCATAATTACTTTTCATTCAGGTGTTCTGTATATATTTAAGAACAGAATAATAATTATCAAACTCTTAAGAAATGCAGATTAACTTTTTTGAAAAGATGATTGGCTCCGGTTTTTATACGGGATATATTCCTTTTACCTCAGGTACATTTGGAAGCTTAGCTGCTTTATTAATTTATTGGATCCCCGGATTTGAAAATCCATATATATTAATTTCTGCTATAATTTTATTTGCTTCATATGGTATCTACATCGGGAGTAAATTTGAAAAAGCTTATGGAAAAGATCCTGCCGAATGTACAGTTGATGAGATGGTAGGACAATGGATTACACTTCTTTTTCTCCCCAAAACGATTTTAATTTCGTTGTTCGCTTTTTTTGTATGGAGATTATTTGATATTGTAAAACCTTTTCCAGCAAGAAAACTTGAAGAGCTGCCTGGTGGATTAGGAGTAATGGCAGATGATGTTACTGCAGCGGTTTATTCTTTAATTTTTGTTCATATTATTTTAATTATTTTTAATATGGTTAATTGAGAAAATAACGTAGCACAGATTAATAATCTGCCTGTCGGCAGACAGGTCTGTGCTACGAAAAAATTTTAAGAAATATGAAAGCACATATAATTACAATTGGTGATGAGATATTAATCGGGCAGACTTTAAACACAAATGCTGCTTACATTGGAGAGCAGCTTTCAAATATAAATATTGATATAAGGACCTCTTCAGTTGTTGGAGATGATGAAGAGGACATACTTAAAGAGTTTGAAAGATGCTGGGAGAAAAATGATCTCCTTGTTGTTACCGGTGGACTTGGTCCCACTCATGATGATATAACCAGAAAATGTATTGTTAAATTTTTTAAAACTGAGCTTATACAGAGTAAAGAAGTTCTTGAGGATATTAAATTTCTTTTTGAAAAAAGAAAAAGAGAAGTTACAAAAGTAAATGTAGATCAGGCACTTGTTCCAAAGATTGCAAAGGTTATAAGGAATTCCAGAGGTACAGCTCCGGGTTCTTTGATTGAAAAAGATAACAAAATATTTATTGTAATGCCTGGAGTTCCTTATGAAATGGAAAAGATGATGACGACTTTTGTAATTCCTAATCTTAAAGAAAAACTTGGTATTCCCGAATTAACAATTTTAAGAAAAACTATTTATACAACAGGAATCCCTGAATCAACTTTGTTTGAAAAGCTTGGAGACATAGAAGAACTTCTTAATGGTGCGGGACTTGCTTTTCTTCCAAGCGTGTTTGGTGTTAAGCTTAGAATAACTGTAAAAGAAAAAGATGAAGAGGCTGCCAAAAATAAACTAAGTGAAGTTGAACAGAAAATCATTGGCAAAGCAGGAAGATATATTTATTCCCGTGATGAAGAAGCATTGGAAGCAGTTATAGGTAAATTATTAAAAGATAGAAATCTAAAATTAGCTTTAGCAGAATCCTGTACCGGAGGTTACGTTTCAAATATACTAACTAATATAAGCGGAAGCAGTGAATATTTTGAGAGGGGAATAATTTCTTACAGCAATGCTGCAAAAGTTGAAATCCTAAGAGTTAATGAAGATACACTTGCAGAACATGGTGCTGTAAGTATTGAAGTTGCAAGGCAAATGGCTGATGGTGTAAAATCAATTGCCGGTGCTGATTTAGGATTAGCAATCACAGGAATTATGGGACCAACCGGTGCAACTGCAGGTAAACCGGTTGGGTTAGTTTATATTAGTGTCTGCGATGATAAAGTCTGTACTGCAAAAGAATTCCGCTTTGGTGAAGACAGGCTTTTGAATAAACAGCGCACTTCTCAGGCGGCACTTGAAATGCTCAGAAGACATTTACTCGGAATTCCTTTAGATGAATAGACTCTTTATTGCATTTAATATTCCAAATGATATAAAAGAAAAAATTATTTACCTGCGGAACTCTGCAGTTCAAAATCCAATGGATTATAAATGGGAAGCGGCAGAAAAACTTCATCTTACTTTAAAATTTATTGGGGAAGTTGAAGATCATCTTTTTGGGCAAATTAAAAATGAGATTTCATTTATTTCCGGTTATAATGCTTTTAATTGCAATCTCAATAGATTTGGCTTCTTTTATTCAAGTAAGATTCCCAAAATTCTCTGGCTGGGATTAAAGATTGATGAAGAAATTTTTGAACTTGTTAAAGGATTAGATGAAAAACTTATTAAATTTGGCATCCCGGAAGAAAAAAGAAAATTTAAACCCCATCTTACTATAATGAGAGTAAAGAAAAAGTTAGATAAAAATTTTATAAACAGTTTTGAAAATTGTAAATTACCCGAAACAGAATTTACAGCAGATTCTGTTTCTCTAATAAAAAGTGAACTTCATTCAGATAGTTCCAGATACACAGAAATTAAAAACTATACCTTAATGGGAGGGAAATAAATGAGCACAGATTTCGAACAAAAACTAAAAATTGTAGAAGATACTATAAGCTCCATTGAAAAGACTTATGGCAAAGGTTCTATAATGAGGCTTGGTGATGGAGTGGTTACCCAAATTGAATCAATACCGACCGGTGCTTTATCACTTGATTACGCACTCGGAATTGGCGGAATTCCTAGAGGAAGAGTTACCGAAGTTTATGGCCCTGAATCCTCAGGAAAAACAACTTTATGTTTGCATATTATTGCCGAAGCCCAAAAGTTGGGAGGTCTTGCAGCTTTCATTGATGCCGAACATGCCCTTGATGTTAATTATGCTAAAAGGCTTGGTGTTGACACTCCAAACCTTCTTATTTCACAGCCTGATTATGGTGAGCAGGCTCTTGAAATTACTGACACTCTTGTAAGAAGTAATGCAATTGATATAATTGTAATTGATTCAGTTGCCGCTTTAGTTCCCCGTTCTGAGATTGAAGGCGAAATGGGTGATGCTACAATGGCAGTCCAGGCAAGATTGATGTCGCAGGCGTTAAGAAAACTTACCGGCGCAATTTCAAAATCAAAAACAGCCGTAGTTTTTATAAACCAGTTAAGAAGCAAGATTGGAGTAATGTTTGGGAATCCTGAAACTACAACCGGAGGTAATGCATTAAAGTTTTATGCTTCAGTAAGATTGGACATAAGAAGGATTGCAGCAATTAAAGATGGAACTGATGTTGTAGGTAACAGGACAAAAGTTAAAATTGTTAAGAGCAAAGTAGCCCCTCCATTTAAAGAAGTTGAATTTGATATTCTTTACAATGAAGGAATAAGCAAGACTGGTGATATGATTGATCTTGCGGCAAACTTTGGAATATTGAAAAAAAGTGGTTCCTGGTTTACTTACAATGAAGATCGTTTCCAGGGAAGAGAACAGCTTAAACAAAAATTAATGGAAAGCCCTGAGTTATTTAAAAGCCTTGAGAAAGATGTTAAGGCAAAACTTGGAATAATTCCTAAAGAGGAAAAGGAAGAAGAAAAGCCCGGCAATAAAAAAGCTGGGAAGTAAAAAAAATCTTTGTGCATCTTAGTGACTTCGAATCTTGGTGGCAATTTTTTTGCCACCAAGTCACAAAGACTCAAAGAATCACAAAGCTTGTATTAAGAAGAAATGAAAATTGAAAGGATTGCAAAGAAAGACCGAAGAAATGTTATAATTAACTTTGATGATGATAATGATCTTATAATCAACTATGAAGTTTTCTTAAAAAACGGTCTGAGGAAAGGCATGGATGTTTCTTCAGACCGTTTTTCTTTTTTAGTTGAAGAAAATGAAAAACATAAGATAAAAACAGGGGCAATAAATTATCTTGTAAAAAGAATTCATTCTGAAAAAGAATTAAGAACCAAACTCTTACAAAAAAAACACAAGCTTGAAATGATAAATGAGATAATTGATGAACTGAAAGAGAAAGAATTGATAGATGATTATAAATATGCACTCATCTATACTGATGAGAAAACAAGAACAAAATTATGGGGAGAGAGAAAAATAAAATCTGAGCTGATGAAAAAAGGGATAAGCAATGAAATAATATCCCAGGCAATATCAGAAAAATTTCCGGAAGAGAATAAGCTTGAAAATGCTATTGAACTTGCTTCAAAAAAAATTAAATCACTTTCTTATAAGAATCTTGAAAAAAGAAAACTTGCTGAAAAAGTTTATTCATTCCTTGCATCAAGAGGTTATGATTATCAAACAAGCAGGGAAGCTTTAGAAAAAGTGTTGAAAGAAGCTTTTATTGAGTAACTGGAATAATGGAGTATTGGAATAGTGGAGTATTGAAATATTCCAAAATTCCATTATTCCACCACTCCAAACATTGTGTACGATCGAACAGCTACTTCCTTATCTTTTCATTCAAAGAAAGGATCATTCCTGAAACTTCCGGTAAGCTAATATTTTCTGAAGCATCTTTAACAGAAAACCATTTTCTTTTTCTGAGTTCTTTATCCGGATAATCATCCAGCATCTCTATTACTTCCATAGAATAAACTTTAATATCGCAAACACCAATAGAGCGTTTTATTCCGAATGAACCAAGCTCTACTGTTTCGTTTGCGCCAATTACTCCAGCTTCTTCATAAGCCTCTTTTTTTGCGGATTCAAAAGGTGAAAGATTGAATTCAATGTAACCTTTAGGAAAAATCCATTTTTTTCTCTTCATTGAGGTTATAAGAAGGATTTGCAGCTCCCCATTTTTTTTTCGGTAAGGTATTACTCCCGACTGATGAAAGTTAAATTCTAATTTCAATATCTGAACATTTAAGAAAAATTAATCCTGGTTTCAAAAATAATAAAATAATTTAACCTCACCTAAATCCTTCCATTTAGAGAGATTTTTAAAATAATCCCTCTTTAGCAAAGAGGTTGTGTAAAAATTCCTTTATGTAAGGTAGCCGCAACTTTTAAGTTGCGGTTTCAATTAAATTTCGCCCCGCACTGCGGGGCGGCTACCACCAATATTTTTATTTTCACACAAACTCTAGCAAAGAGGGACATCCCGCCATGGCGGGAAGGGAGATTAGTTTTGGTTGTTTAGCAGAATCCCTCTGTTCCGATTCTAATCGGAACTGTCTCCCTTTGCTAAAGGGAGACTATTTTTAATTCTCCCTAAACTTTAACTCTATCAATAACTGGAGTTAAGGTTTATTAATTAACAGCGCCGTTGTTTCATTTAAGATTTCCTGAACTTCTTTTGTGTTGTTTCCTTCAGCATTAAGTTTGAGCAAAGGATAGTGATCAGATTTGCGGATAACAACCCATCTTCTTTCTCCATCAAAGTTAAATTTTAAGCTGTTCAGCTCATCATTCATCTCTTTGAAAGAATGAAAACTCTTTACATTGTAATCACCAATCTTATCCGGAGGGTTTTCACATAAAAAACTTAACTTATCCTGCTTTTGAGATTTAATGATAAGTTGATCAGTATATGTGTCGCTTAATAAATCTGATTTTGAACTAAGATAATCACTTAATTTTCTGTAACCTGATTTTGCAATCATCTCTGCAAAAATCAAAGCTGTTAAAATTCCATCTCTGTATGGGGTTCCTTTTCCCCAGATAAAACTTCCGCTTGCTTCAAATCCGACCAGGAAATTTTCATTTAAAATATGATTAGAGCAGAATCTTAAGCCAACAGGGACTTCTGTTATTTTATTTTTTCCAACAAGATGATCAAGTTTTTCGGTATAAATAAAAGATTTGATTATTTCTCCTGTTGCACTCCCGTTTTTTAATAAATAATCTGTTAACAATAAAGCAGTTTGGTTATCATTAAGCAAATCTCCTTTATCTGTTATTATAGCTGCTCTGTCAGCATCACCATCTGTAGCAATTGCAAAAGAATATTCTTCAGATTTCTTTACTTCATCAATAACCGGTTGCAAATTTTCTTTAACCGGATTTGGAATTCTTCCTGAGAAATCACTTTCAGAAAATTTATAAATAGTTTTACATTTGATATCATTTATAATTAAGAGATTCTCCAGAACCTGCTGGCCAGCACCGCCCATCGAATCAATCAGGAAATTAATTCCACTTTCTCTTATAGAATTAAAGTCAATTAAACTCTCAAGCTGTTCATAATATTTGCTCTTTATATCAGTCTGATAGATTTTATCTTCATCAACCTGAACGAGATCCTTATCAATCAAATCTTCAATTTCATTTAGCTGTGCTTTAGTCAAAATGCTTCCGTAAGAAGAGATAAATTTTATCCCATTATATTCAGAGGGTAATCTTCCAGCGGTAATCATAATCCCAGCATTAAGATTATTCTCTTTTACGAAACAGGTTAATGCCGGCGTTGTAGAAATTTTATCTGTAAGAAAAACTATAATGTTATTACCGGAGAGTATTCTTGAAAAAAGATTAGCAAACTCATTTGATTTATTTCTTCCGTCATATCCTATCCCGACTTTTAAAATATCTCTCTCATTAAAGCTTCCTTTGTCTATGCTGTGAGAAATCAGGAAGCTTGCAAAAGCCTGTGCAACCTTTGCAATTTTTTTGAAATTAATTTCTGAATCTGACAGACCTCGCCAGTTCTCAAAACCAAAATGGATTTTATTGTTTTTCATTTTTGTTTTCTAAAATCTGAATTAATAATAAGTTGAATTAAGAGAAAGTGCAAGAGGTGAGCAAGTTCAGGTTCAAGTTCAAGAAGAAACCCAGAAACCGGTATCAGTATCAGGCATCCGGTATCCAGTATATGGCATCTGGTATCCAAGTAGTTATCCTTTCTAATATTTTATAACTAATTTTCGTATAGTTAATCTTGGAATCCATGAACGTAAGCAAAAACATTTCTCTCAAACCTTATAATACATTTGGTATAGATGTAAAAGCAAAGTTCTTTTCGGAAATAAGGAGTGAACTACAGTTAAAGAAAATTTTATCTTCTAATGAATTTAATTCTGTACCCAAACTTATTATTGGAGGAGGAAGCAACATTCTTCTTACCAAAGGTTTTGATGGTTTGGTGTTAAAAATTTCAATACCAGATATACTAATTATTAACGAAGATGAAGAATTTGTTACAATAAAAATAGGAGCGGGAGTTATTTGGCACAATCTTGTTTTATATTGTATCGAAAGAAACTTTGGCGGAATAGAAAATCTATCTTTAATTCCTGGTACGGTCGGCGCAGCACCAATTCAGAACATTGGAGCTTATGGACAGGAACTAAAAAATGTTTTTGGAAATCTTGATGGAATTTATTTAAGCGACTACAAAGTGGTTAAATTCACTAAAGAAGAATGCAGGTTTGGTTATCGCGATAGTATTTTCAAAAACGAATTGAAAGATAAATTCATCGTTACTTATGTTACAATTTGTTTAAGTAAAAATCCTAAAGTTAACTTAGAGTACGGAAATGTTAGAAGTGAAATTGAAAAAATGAGATTAAGTAATATCGGCATTAAGGAAGTAAGCGATGTAATTTGCAGAATAAGATTAAGCAAGCTTCCTGATCCTTCAAAGATTGGAAATGCAGGCAGCTTTTTTAAGAATCCGGAAATCTCTGAGGAAAAATTCAATCAGTTAAAACAAAATTTTAATGATATAGTTGGCTTTAATCTGAGTAATGGAAAAATGAAAGTTCCGGCGGGCTGGCTTATTGAAAGCTGCGGCTGGAAAGGGAAAATTGTTGGAAATACAGGTGCTCACGTAAAACAATCTCTTGTATTAGTTAATTATGGAAATGCATCTGGGGAAGAAATTCTCAATCTGGCAAAAGAAATAAAGAAATCTGTTCTTGATAAATTTGATATAGAATTGAAAAATGAAGTAAATGTTATTTAGTTTACATTCTAAATATTGAAATTCTTACAATGAATATTTAAGTTCTAAATAATTATTAAAAGTTTACAGGGAATAAAATGAAAAACAATAAAGATGAAAAAGAATATAAATCAGCTTATGAAAAAGCCGCTGGAGAAGGAATTGACCCAAGATGTATTCCTCAGAAGTTAACAGGACCCGTTCCTGTTGATGATAAGATTGAATACCCGGATTATCCTGATTCTGATAATGAAAACTGGAAATTTCTATATGACAGACAAATGAAAAATCTACCCGGAAGAGTCTGCCAGGAATATCTTGATGGTGTTGGCAAACTGAATTTTACTAGAGATAAAATTCCTGCTTTAAAAGATTTAAGTGCAGTATTTAAAAAAACAACCGGATGGAAAATTGCACGTGTTCCCGGATTAATTCATGAACAGAATTTCTTTGAACTGCTTCGTGAAAAAATTTTCCCTTCAACGGATTATATAAGAGGAAAAGAAGAGCTTGATTACACACCTGCGCCTGATTGCTTTCATGATATGTTTGGACATATGCCTTTGCTAACAAATAAAAATTTTGCTTCTTTCTACCAGATGTTTGGTGAAGCTGCGTTAAATGCAAAAGGTGAGGATCGTAAATTCCTTGAAACTTTTCATTGGTTCACCGTTGAGTTTGGTCTTATAAAACAAAAAGATGGAATGAGAATTTATGGTGCAGGAATTATTTCATCAAAGGAAGAAGTAAATCATTCTCTATCTAAAGATGTTGAAGTAAAAGATTTTGTTCCTGAAAAACTTGTTCGCCAGGAATATGATGTATGGCATTTACAGCCTATTCTTTTTGCAATTAATTCTTTTGAACAGCTTGAAGATGGATTTAAAGAGTTGATGAAGAAAAGGGGACTGCTTTAATTAGTTGGCAGTAGGCAGTAAGCAGTCTTCAGTTAGCAGTCAATTTTTTATATTTGATATTCTCTTTGCTCTTTTCCAAATAGCAGTATTAAGTATCCTACAGTTATCCAATCACTTGAATGTGCAAATCTAAATAAGTAACTTTTATTATTAAAGAACAATTTAATATTGAAGCAAGAATGGAAATTATCTTCCTACGTAACCTGACTAATTATTGGTACTTATAACTTTCGCTTAAAATCCTCCCCTTTGGGGAGGTTTGGAGGGGCTTGGTTTTATGTCTTTAAATACTGGTGAGATTGCTCCTGATTTTACTCTTATAAACACGGATGGCAAAAAAGTATCCTTAAAAGATTATCTGAATAAACAGGTTGTTCTTCTTTTCTTTCCATTTGCAAATTCGTCTACATGCACCGAAGAAATGTGTACGATGAGAGATAATCTAAAAAAATATGAAAACTTTGATGCTAATATTTTAGGAATAAGCGTTGACAGCCATTACACTCTAAAGCTTTGGAGTGAAAAACTAAATCTCAATTTTCCATTGTTAAGTGATTTCAATAAAGAAGCATCATCTAAATATAATTCATTAAATGAAATTCATTCTCCGGGTAAATATGATTATCTGGGAGTTTCAAAAAGATCTGCTTTTGTTATTGGAAAAAACGGTAAGATAAAGTATGCTGAAATATGCCTGCATACAGGTCTGCAGCCTGATTATGAAGCAATTAAAAATTCGTTAAAAAACTAATTCTTGAAAAATTTTTAGGAGAATTAAATGCTTGAAGAAGGTAAGAAAGCACCTGATTTTAAATTGAAAAATCAAAATGGAGAAACAATTTCTTTAAATGATTTTAAAGGAAAAAATGTTGTACTGTATTTTTATCCTAAGGATAATACGTCCGGATGCACTGCAGAAGCATGCAGCTTCAGAGACGATTTCCCCAAGTTTGAAAAGACTGAAGTTATTTTAGGAGTCAGTCCTGATTCGGTTGAATCACATAAAAAATTTGCTCAGAAATATAATTTAAACTTTGATCTTTTAAGTGATGAAAAGAAAGAAGTCCTTGGCAAATATGATGTCTGGAAAGAAAAGAATATGTATGGCAGAAAATATATGGGAGTTGAACGTACTACTTACATAATTGATCCTGAAGGAAAAATAAAAAAAATTTTCCGGAAGGTTAAAGTCAATGGACATAATAAAGAAGTCCTGGAAGCAGTAAAGAATTAATATGGTTTATGTAACAAGGCGTGAACGATTTAGTGCTGCACACCGTTTATTCAATCCTGCTTTAAGCGATGAAGAAAATTTCAAGCTTTATGGTTTATGCAGCAATCCTAACTGGCACGGGCATAATTATATTCTTGAGGTTGTTGTTTGTGGTGAAGTTGATATAAACACAGGTTACTTGCTTGATTTAAAAGTTCTTAAAGAAATAATCAGAATAAATGTTATCGAAAAAGTTGATCATAAGAACATTAATCTTGAAACTGATTTTATGAAAGGAATAATTGCATCTGCAGAAAATGTAACCACAGCTATATGGAAAGTCCTTGTTGATAAGATTCCAAGTGGCAAACTTTATTCTGTTAAACTATATGAAACAGAAAACAATTATTTTGAATATAAGGGAGAATAAAAATTGGACAATAAAAATTTCCAGAAATTAGTTTATGATATGCTCAAAGAATTAGGAGAAATCCCTGACCGTGAAGGTTTACTTGGAACTCCCAAGCGTGTTGCAAAAGCCTTTAGTTTTTTAACCGCCGGTTATAATATGAACGTCGAACAAGTTTTGAATAATGCTGTTTATAATGAAAAATATGATGAAATGGTTCTTGTAAAAAATATTGATTTTTATAGTCTCTGTGAACATCACATACTTCCTTTTTACGGAAAGGTGCATGTTGCATACATTCCTGACGGAAAGATTATTGGACTTAGCAAAATACCAAGAGTGGTTGAAGTCTTTTCAAGAAGGTTACAGGTACAGGAGAGAATGACACAGGAAATTGCAGATACTTTAAATCATTATTTGCATCCACAGGGAGTTGCAGTCGTTTCAGAAGCTTTTCATATGTGTATGATGATGCGTGGGGTAGAAAAACAAAATTCATCTGCTACAGCAAGCGCAATGCATGGTGTGTTTAAAGAAGATGCAAGAACAAGGAGTGAGTTCTTAACACTGATCTCAAACAGAACTTTCTGATTTGCGATTTTTGATTTACGAATTACGATTTATCCTAAAATCCTGAAATTTTTCTTCAATTATTTTTATGGAGATTAAAAATGGATAAACAAGAATTGCTGAAAAGAACTAAAACATTTGCTTTGGAAATTATAGACTTAGCTTCATTGTTACCAAATAATAATAAAGGCAATATTATTAGCAGACAAATATTAAAATCGGGCACATCAGTTGGAGCCAATTATAGAGCCGCTTGCAGGGGTAAATCCAAAGATGATTTTAACTACAAGATAAAAATTGTTGAAGAAGAAGCTGACGAAACTCTCTATTGGCTTGAGTTAATATCTGAGTCAAAATTATTAACAAATCCATTGGTTAATAAGCTAACAAAAGAAGCTGATGAATTAACGGCTATTTTTACTTCCATTTCAAAAACATCAAGAAATTCATAATAGAAAAGATTTCGTAAATCGTAATTCGTAAATCGTAAATTATCATGGCACAAGCACAAGAGAAACCTGGTGTCTGGATAACCGGAGCCAGTTCGGGAATAGGTAAAGCAGCAGCGGAAGAATTTTCAAGGATTGGCTGCAGGGTTTTTGTTTCTGCAAGAAGAGTTAATGAACTTGAAAGACTTAATAAATCTTTAAAGAAAGAAAATCTTGAGCTTGATATTTATCCCTGCAATGTTGCATCAAATACGAATGTTGAACAAACTGCAAAAAAAATTCTTTCATCTCACAAAATAGATTGCCTTATAAACAATGCCGGTATTACCTCTTTCAAATTAGCAGAAGAAAATTCAATCCATGAAATAGATGATATAATTAATACTAATCTGCTTGGTTCTATTTATACCATAAAAGCTGTTCTTCCTAAAATGATTGAACAGGGAGGAGGAACAATTATAAATATTCTTTCTATGGTAACTAAAAAAATATTTACAAACTCAAGCGCCTATGCGGCTTCGAAAAATGGATTAATGGCTTATACAAATGTTTTAAGAGAAGAAGTAAGAAAGTATAAAATAAAAGTTATCAATATTATTGCCGGAGCTACAGTTACACCAATGTGGTCTCAGGAAGTTAGAAAAGAAAACTCCGAAAGAATGATGGTAACTGATGACATTGCAAGATTGCTTGTTTGGGTTTTTCTGCAGAAAGAAAATATGATAAGTGAAGAAATAGTTGTACGACCTATTGAAGGAGACCTATGAATTTCGGATTTCGGATTGCGAATTTCGGAATTCATTTCCTAACTCCGTTAGGAGTTAAATGTTTATAGAATAAATAACCCTTCACGAATCCGAACTCCGTAGGAGTTCAATATTAATCATTAGTAAGGGCTAATAACATTATAATAAGCAGTAATTTATTTATCTTCAACTAAACAAAGAAAAAAAATAAAATCCAACTTGATCGGAAATAATTCGAAATCCGAAATTCGAAATTAGGAGCAAATAATGGATGATAGAGAGTTAGCTGTTGTAACTGGCGCAAGTAGGGGAATCGGGAAAGCAATAGCATTGGCTCTTGCTGATGAAGAGATGGATGTAATTATTTTCGGAAGAGATGTGAAAGAATTAGAGAAAGTTCAGGCAGAGATTAAATCTAAAAATGTAAGATGTGAATATTTCTCAGGTGATGTTGGTGACGAAAAATTTGTTCATATGTCTGTTAAGAAAATAATTGATGTTTATGGAAAGATTGATCACTTAATTAATAATGCCGGAATCGGAATAATGAAAAAAGTTGTTGATTCAACGTTGGAAGACTTAAAGAAGCAGGTAAATGTAAATCTTTTTGGTGCTTATAATTTTACAAGAGCCGTACTTGGAAAAATGATTGAAAGACGAAGCGGTTCGATTATAAATATTGCTTCTCTTGCAGGGAAGAATTCATTTATAGGCGGATCAATGTACTCAGCCACAAAGCATGCACTTCTTGGATTTACGAGATCTTTAATGCTTGAGGTAAGAGAATATAATATTCGCGTTGCTTCAATTTGTCCAGGTACTGTTGATACAGGTTTTAATCCAGGTTCATTAGCTCCGAGAAGTAAAGGCGAAATATTAAGACCAGAAGATGTTGCCGAAGCAGTTATTTCAGTTATAAAAATGCCCATCAGAGCTATGATGAGTGAAATTGATTTGAGACCGACAAATCCTAAATAAAAAAGTACATAATTAGATATGCCAGATTTTGAAAATCTGGCATATCTATTCTTAGCTATACCTGAATTATTCTTCAGACTCAGGTTCATCGTCATCAAAATGCGGAGGATGCTTAAATTCATCCGAGCCAAATCTACCATGTTCAAATTTTCTTTCTTTAAATTTCATCTTCATATGATCTCTCATAGGCTCAACTTCCAGCCATATTTTTTTCTGGTCATCATTCAATAATTCAAGAACATCCATCTTATGGTTTGCCTGAGAAATTGCCATCGTATTTTTTATAGTGTTAATGTTTTCTACTGCTGAAATCATTTCTGTCCTTGAAAGATCTTGGTTTTTCTTCAGCTCTTTCATATCAATCATTTTTTTTTCAAGATCAGCTTTAAGATCAATCATTTCTTTCTGGTGAGCAGTTCTTAGATCAGAAATTTTATTTTCCTGCTCTTCAGAAAGATTTAACTTTTCAGTTATATTTTCCTTGAAATCTTTTTTATGAAATTTCTGTTTTGGTTGAGAAAAACTAACCAACGAGAAAAGAAAAAACGTTCCGAGTGCAATTATTAGAGCTTTCATTTTTATCTCCTTAACTTTATTTTGATTTTGAAACTTTGACAGGATAGAGATAAGTTTGGTTTAAATAATAGCTGATGATTGCAGAATGCCTGGAGTATTGGAGTAATGGAGTATTGGAATAATGGTTTTAATTATTCCTAATATTCCATCATTCCATCATTCCATCATTCCATCATTCCACTATTCCAAGTCATTATTTATGTGTATAACAATATTTTTATAATATTAAACTCAGTCTTCTGTTTTGATGTCAAATACTTAGGTTAATCTGCTGATTTATGACGGAACAAAATAATGATCACAATCTTGTAGAGAGATTCAATAATGGAGATGAATTAGCTTTCAATGAACTTGTTCGGAAATATCAGCAAAGGATTTATTGGCATGCAAGAAGAATGACTGGTAATCATCTTGATGCTGATGAGATTGTTCAGGAAGTTCTTTTAGTAATGTATAAAAAGTTAAAGGATTTTAAATTCAGATCAGCTTTATACACCTGGATTTATACAATAACTTCGACAAGAAGTATAAATCTTTTAAGAAGAAGATCTGTAAGAGAAATCTTTTCATTACAGGATAGTGATGCAAATAGAGCAGCAGATTCTGATTTTATAAAAGATTTTGAAACTAAAGAAGAAATAAAGCAATTGGAAAAACATATACAAAAGATTCCGGCAAAACAGAGAGAGGTTTTTATTTTACGAGCTATTGAGGGTTTGTCTTATGAAGAAATATCAGAAATAACAGGAAAGAGTGTTGGAGGCTTGAAGTCAAATTATTTTCATGCATTAAAAAAAATAACAGCAATGATGCAAAATGAAGAATGAAGAAAAAATAAGAAAGTATATTGAGGGTGAATTAGCCGGTGAAGAGTTAATTAATTTTGAAATAGAAATTAATAATTCTCCTGATCTGAAAAGAGAAATTGACTCTTTGAGGAATGCTCTTAATCAATTTAAAGAATTAAAAAACGTTAATGCTGGTGAATATTATTTTACAAATATCCTTCCTCGTTTTAGAGAAATCGCTTCAAAACAAAAGCAGCTAAGTATAAGACCATCTTTTGTATTGGGAAGTATTGCTCTTGTTTTGATTGCAATGATAATATTCTTTATAACCACAAATAAACAGGAAGTAATTGAAGATGAACAAATAACTCTTCAGCAATTAGATAATGAAGAATTAAAAACTTATTTGAATAATTATTCACAGGATATATCAACTTCTCAGTTAAGTGAAAATATTCCTGAAGAATATGATTCACTTTTTAGCTCAATGATTGCAGATGAGTTAAGTCTTAATGGATATACCGGAGAGTATTTAGTTGATGTAACAAGCAATGATTTTTATAATATACTTGATGAACTTTCAGAAGAAGAATTAGAAGGTATTTATAATAGTTTAATAAAAGAAAGATTTTAATGAGGTAAAAATGTTAAATATAATTACTTGTCCCGATCCTATCGGGAAATCCGTTTTAGCGGGGAAGAATTGGATCTTATCTCTCCTGGTCATTTTATTTTTTTCCAGCATCACATATGCACAGCCGCATAGAAAGGGTGATTCAAGAGAAAATATAGAAGCTCTTGAAAAGATTAAGCTTCTGGAAGTCCTGAATATGGATGAAGAAACTGCAATTAAATTCTTTTCAAGAAGAAATGAACACCAGCAAAAAATGAAAGAACTATTTGATGAACTCGATGGGAAGCTCAATAACATCAAAGATAAAATTTCTTCAGTTAAAGATGATAATGACCCTGAATTAAAAAAATTAACTGATAGTTATTTTTCAACACAACAAAAATTAGAACAAGAGAAGAAGAGATTTTTTGATTCCCTCTCAGACATTCTTACCTATAAGCAAATAGCTGAGCTAACTCTATTTGAAAGACGCTTCAGAGAAGAGATAAGGGATATGTTATTCATGAAGAAGAAGAGATTGAAGGATTAAACGGAACATTATTCTTTTTTGTGTGTATTTATGGGCTGGTTTAGGGTTGATTTTCAAGCTCAGCAAATATATTTTTACCTGCTAATTTTGCGGAAGTGGTGAAATTGGTATACACGCTACTTTGAGGGGGTAGTGCCTTAATTGGCGTGCGGGTTCAAGTCCCGTCTTCCGCACTAAATCAATCATTCTATCATTAAAAAGAAAGTAGATCTATGAAAAGATCATTCATATCTTATTGCCTGTTGCAGCCGATAGTGCACTTAAATTTAAATCAACTATAAGCGATGGCGGACCGTATTACTATATGGGCTTAGCTTATAAAGGGAAAGGTGATTTGAAAAAAGCTAAAGAAATGTTTAACCAGGCAAAGGGCGATACGGCATATAAAAAAGCTGCTGAATATGAATTAAGCTTATTGAAATAAAATTTTAATCTTTATTATTAATCTTGGCTAAAAAATATTCGGAAATATATCTTATACTCTTTGGGTAAAGAATTCCTATCAGATTTTCAGAACAAAAAGGTTTACAATCTTTCGAAGCTCTATTTAAGACTATTCTTTAAGTGATTCCCTTATTTAATAAAATACCTTGACTTAACTTCCTCATAATTCTATATTTGCGACTGAATTCTGATAGCTATGCTTAAAATAATAAGAGACAAGGTTTTATTTGAGCCTCTTCATTCAAACTGATAATTTAATTTTTAATCTCATTTTTGGAGTAATTCTCGCTTCCGCAATCTCAATTATTTCTTACCGATTAAAACTTTTGACCAATTCAGGAATCATCGCAGCCTTTATACTTGCCCTGATTATTTACACATTTGGAACCTGGCAATGGACTTTACCGATTGTAACATTTTTTATTTTATCAAGTCTTTTATCAAAGTACAGAAAAAGAAAAAATACAGAAGTTGAAAAGTATTTCGAAAAGTCGGAACAAAGAGATCATTTCCAGGTTTTAGCAAATGGCGGATTAGCAGGTGTGCTGGTTATCTTAAATTATTTTTATCCGTCAGAACTTTTATATATAGTTTACATCTCTATGGTTGCGGCAGTTTGTGCAGATACCTGGTCAACAGAAATAGGAACCTTATTTAAAACCAAAACAGTAGATATTTTGTCTTTCAAAAAAGTAGAGGCGGGTATTTCAGGAGGGATTTCAATTATAGGAACAGTTGGTGCATTAGCTGGTGCATTTGCAATTGCTATAACTTCTTTACCTTGGCTGGAGTCTAATCATTTGATAAATGTAATAATTATTCTCTTTGCCGGATTTGTTGGCAGTATTTCAGACAGTTTACTTGGTGCTTCTGTTCAAGCTCAATACAAATGCAGAGTTTGTGAAAGTGTTACAGAAAGAAAAATTCATTGTAATGAAAGAGCAGTTTTGCTGAAAGGTAAAAGATGGATGAATAATGATGCTGTGAATTTTGGCGCCGGTCTTTCAGGAGGAATTTTTTCTATAATTATTTATGATGTTGTTAAAGGTTAAATGAAAAGAATAATTTTCTTAAGCTTATTTTTATTACAGTTAAACCTTTTCTCCCAGGAACAATCAGAAATATTTTCTGAAGCAATGGATGCTTACAATTCTTCACTCTATTCGGAAGCTTACAGGCTGTTTGATAAATTCTTTTCAGAATATCAATTAAAAGATGAGCTATATGCAACTGCAAAATTTTATTCTGCTGATGCTCTTCTGAATCTTGGTAATAAAGATGCGGCTTCTGCCGGCTTTGAATATCTTGTGAATAATTTTAATACTTCTAATTACAGAGATAGAGCGCTGAATAAACTTGGAGAACTTTATTTCGATTCGAAACAATATTCTAAAGCAAGAGCAAGATTTGAAAGACTCCTTTATGAATATCCAAACAGTGAACACGCAGGTACAGCTTTATACTGGATTGGAGAATCTTACACAGCAGAAAACAGATTTGAAGATGCAATTGATTATCTCGAAAATGCAGTTGCAAACAGTAAAGACAATAAGTATGAAGATTATTCTATTTACACATTAGCTTCAGTTTATGAAAGAACGGGCGACTATGAAAATGCAGTTAAGTATTATGATCAGCTTCTTTCTTACCATAAAGAAAGCCCCCTTGCAGTTTCAGCACAGATAAGAATTGGAGTCTGCTATTTCAAGCTAAAAGATTATCAGTCTTCAATCTTAGAATTAAATAGTCCGCTGCTTTCAGATCTTCCGGGTGATTTATATGCTGAAAGCCTTTATCTACTGGCAAATTCTTATTATAGAGTAAAGGAATATGCAGATGCAGAAAAATCATATCTTGAAATTTTAGAAACCTTTCCTTATTCAGAATACACAAGAGATGCTCAATATGGCCTTGCCTGGACATACTTCCAACAGGAAAAGTATAATGATGCATATAAAATTTTTCACGCACTTTCGGATGGAGAGGATCCCGATAGTATCGGGATAAAATCTTTTTACTGGAAAGCAGAATCAAAAAGATATGCAGGACAGGAAGATGAAGCTTTCAGAATTTACAGGGAGTTTGTTGAAAAATTTCCCAACAGCGAACTCGTTAAAGGAGTTCAATACCAGATGGGAGTAACATATTTTAATGAAGGTCAGCTTAACCAGGCTGAAAGATTAATTAAGGATGCTCTAAATTCTAAAGATGAAACTTTACGTGCTAAAGCTTTTACACTTCTTGGTGAAATTGAATTAGACAGGAAGCAGTATTCTTCTGCAAAAAATAGTTTTGAAGCTGCTCTCGAGATTCCTCAGATTTCACCTGAACTTCGTTACAGATCTCAATTAGGACTTGGAGCTTCTCTTTATTATCTAGGTAATTTTAATGAAGCAATTGAAATCCTTAAAGAAATAGAAAATGAAAATCCAAACTTCGAAATCAACAAAGTGAATTTTTATCTTGCAGAAAGTTTCTATTCAATGGGAAAATTTTCTGATGCAGTAAATAAATACAACAGCATTGATCTTGCTGAATCCGAAATTGGTGTTCAGGCTTTATATGGAAAAGGCTACAGCTATTTTAATTTAAAAGATTTTGATAACGCAGCTTATACTTTTAATGATTTCGTAAAAAGATATCCAAAGGATAAAAGAATTGTTGACGCAAGATTAAGACTTGCCGACAGTTATTATGGCAGCAAGAATTATGACTCAGCAAGTAAAGTGTACAAAGAACTTTTTAATCTTGGAGGCGGAGAGATTGAAAATGCTTATGCTTATTACCAGTATGCACAAGCTTTATATAAAGCAGGAAATACTTCACAAGCTTTAGATGAATTCAGACATCTGCAGGAGAAATTTCCCGATTCAGATTATGGCGATGAATCTTTATTTACAATTGCATGGATTCATTTTCAACAGGCAGAATATGCTGAAGCTATTTCTTATTATAAAAATGTTTTAAGAGTTTATCCTAAAACTCCATTAGCACCAATGGTTTATTATTCTATAGGTGATTCATATTTTAATTCCGGCAATTATGATTCTGCTGTTGTTAACTATCAGGTTGTAATGGCTGAATATCCAACTTCAAATTATGTATTTGATGCTGTGAATGGAATTCAATACAGCTATTCAGCAGATGGAGATTATCAGAAAGCAATTTCTTTTATTGATCAGTTCGTAAGCAGTAATCCCGGCTTGAGCTTTTCGGATCAGATTTTCTTTAAGAAGGGAGAAATTTTTTATAGTGCACGCGATTATGAAGCAGCAAAAGTAAGTTACCAGGAATTTATTGCAAGTTATTCCAAAAGCAAACTTATTCCCGATGCTTATTACTGGATTGGAAAGTCTGCTCAGAATCTGAATCAGAATGAAGAAGCAATTCATAATTATAACAGAGTCTTTGAATCCTATCCGGACAATGATGCAGCTGCTGATGCAGTTATAGAGATTGGAAATATTCATAATGCATCAAAAAATTATAATGCTGCAATTGAAATTTATGACAAATCCTTAAACAAACTTTCTCAGTCACCTCGTATTGCCGAGATTTTATTTATGAAGGGAACTACTCTCATTAATAAAGAAGATTACTCTCAGGCCTATGGAGTTTTTGATGAAGTGATTCAATATTACAGTAAAACAATCTTTGCCGATAAAGCAAAGTTTGAAATAGGCTTAATTGATCTTGCAACTGAAAATTATACAAATGCTGATCTTAATTTCAGAAATCTTGCTGAAACAAGGAGTGATGATCTTGGGGCACAGGCTCAATATTATCTTGGACTTTCTTTATCTGAGCAGGGAAAATATGAAGAAGCAATAACTTCTCTTGAAAGAGTGAGATTAGTATTTTCAGCTTACGAAGAATGGCTTACAAAATCTTACCTGAAGCTTGGTGAATGTTATACAAAGCTTGAGCAGTTTGATAAAGCTAAAGAAATGTACAGGGCTGTTCTTTCCAAACACAGAGGAAATGTATTTGGGCAGGAAGCACAAAATAAACTGAGAGAACTGCAATGATGAAAGGTATATGGTATAAAGGTATAGGGTATAAGGAAGGAAGATATAAGGCGTGTTTTAATGGTATCAATTATAGTTATCAATACTTTATTCCATATACCTTATACCATATACCTCTGTTCCTGATATGCTTGTTCTTTCTTCTTAACCTATCTTTAACATACAGTCAGGACAAATCTAACCCAAATGTTGAGCTTCCCGATTTTATTATTACCGGAACTGATGTAATAGCTGTTCAAGGTGCACAAAAAATTTCTCCTGAATTCGTATCAACAATTTCAGAGCAATTTTTTAAACCTATTTTATCTCCTGAAGAATTAGAAGTCAGGGATCTCTCATCTCCACTTAAAAATGATCTAAGCATTTTGGATTCTCTGAATTTTTTAAGAGGCAATCTTGAAATTGGCGTTGGAATTTATTCTTTACCTGTTGCAAATCTCTCTTATCTTTTTCCTGTTGATGGATTTATATTTGGTGGAAGATTTTCCGGTGAAAATCACCGGGCACATGTTGATAATAGTGAAAGATATTTGATAAATGGTGGATTAAATCTCCTATTCACAACCGACACTAAAAGCGAGATTCTTCCCGGAACCCAGTTTAAAATAAACGGGGATTTCGGTTCTACCTCATTTAAATTTTACGCTGTAAACAATCCTATTAAGCGAACACTTAACCAGGGAAATTTCTCTTTCGGAATTTCAAACCAGATGAACAGGCAATTTAATTTTGATTTAAGTGTTTATGATGAATTATCATCAATCAATGAAGAAAACTATAATGAAAATATTCTAAACCTGAAAGGATTTTCAAAAGTTAATTTCTCTTCATTCAATATTGGTGTTTCAGCAGAATATAAAAAACAATTTTTATCTATTGATGATACTTCTGCAAACATTCCTAATTCGGATGTTGATAATTTCTTTATGGTAAGGCAAACAGGCGGATTAAATATTTCCGATGCAGTAAAAGTATCCGGAGGAATAACTTATTCAACTTCAGGCGGTAACAGTTATACAGCACTTTTTGCTGCTGTATCTTTTAAAATTAATAATTCCATTTCTTTGTTCGGAGAATATTCTCCTCATGCAGAATTCCTTACAAGCAATGATTTATTGAAAAGTAATAGATACTATGAGCCTCAAAACTTTTATAATTTATTTTTCAGAAAAAGGGAAGCTTTTATTGCCGCAGTAAAATTCGAGTATGATAAATATTACCAGGTAAATGCAGGTATAAAATATTTTTCTTCACCAGAATATCCTTACTTTGTTGATTCTGCATCAACCGGAAAATTTGTTCTTTCATCGATCCAGGCTAATGACTTTACTTTTTTTGCTGATTTGTTATTTCATCTTGGTCCTTTCGGGATTATGTATGGTGATTTTGAATTAGTAAATACAAAAGTTGAGAGCGGTGATTTTGTTCCTTATCATCCACAGGTAAAAACATCTGCTTTGTATGGATACGAATTTGATTTTGGGTTAACTACACAGGTTGGTTTAACTTATGTTTCCAAAAGTTATAATGATCTTCCAAACAATCAAAGTATTCCAGGATATTTTGATTTAGGTCTAAAATTTTTATATAAGATAGTTCCGGAGTTTTTATTTACTGTGGAATTTTCAAATCTTCTTAATGATGATATTTATTACTGGAGAGGATATAAAGAAGCTCCTTTAGATGTTATTGCAGGATTTAAATATATGTGGTGAAATGAAGTCGTCATTCCGTCCCGACTTATCGGGATCGGAATCTTTCCCCTATATTTAAAAGATGCTGAAATAAGTTCAGCATGACCATTGAACAAATAATTGTAAAGATTTTATGAATAAAACTGAACTAATAGAAAAAATAGCAGGAAGCCAGGGTATTCCAGATGCAGAACAGAAACTTTTCTTCGAATTGCTGCTGAAGAAATGTGCAGAAGAGCTTAATTCTGATGAATCTCTAACGGTTTCGGGTTTAGGTAAATTTCAATATCGAAAATCTTTTAACGAAAATGAAAATGATTTGATTGTATTTGTAACTAATGATAATGAAGAGCTGCCTTTCGATATTCCGAAAAAAGTAAATGAGAATTTCCCAATTGACTCATATTTCAGCATAAGTATTGGTAAGCCGGTTATTCCTCTTAAGGGTTCATCTGATCCCGACTTATCGGGATTCATACCTCATTCAGATGATGAGATGAAAAGATTATTGGAACTGAAAGTTGAGAAGTTTATTGGGGAAGCATCTAAAACTGAGATTGAAGCAGAAGAACAAGAGACATCAGATATTGCTGATATTCAATTTTCATTTCTTAACTGGAAAAGATCTTCAAATCTGAATGAAGAAATAAATCAAATTGAGCAGGGACTAAATGAATCTTTTTCATCTGAAGTTAATGAAATTGAAGAATCAATTGAATCAGAATCTTTATTAAAAGAAGGAACAGAAGAAATTAAAAATGAAACTCAGGAAGTTTTTGCTGAAGAAAATATTGAAACCGGAATTACTACCGATGCCAAGGAAGAGTTGAGTGACACTAAAGAAATTGAAATAGGTAATGAAGAATTAATAGCTGAAAAACCGGGAGATGAAGAAGAATTAATGGAAGCTACTGAAGAGTGGGTTAATGATCTGATGAATGAATCTAAAAATGCTGAGGAGGAAATTCCTGAACAAACAAAAAATTCAAACGATGATTTTGCACCTTCGGAAAATAAGGAAGAAGAGATCTCATCTTATCCCGATGAGAAAGAAAAAATAAATGTCGATGATGATTCATCAGCCATAAGTGAAGCGTTTAAATATGCTGAAGACAGAAAAACAAGAATTGAAAGTTACAGGAAGAGATCATATACAGGAATTATTTTTGCGGCAGTAATAATTCTTGTAACGGCTGTTGTAATTTATTTTTCATACTATTTAAATGATTCTGAAAAAACTCCTTTAACTCAACAGACTGCTGAGCCAAAGGAATTTAAAACTGTAATTGAAAGATCATTTGATATCCCGGTATCATATCCTTATCAAAGAGGAATGTTTGCGGGAATTTATGATGCAATAAATGATGATATTCTTAATCCTGTTGTAACTTTGGAACAATCTTCGGAACCCAATAACGAAATTGTAAGTAACAGCAATTCAAAAGTTCCTGAAATAAAATCTGTTTCCAAATCAAACAGGATAAAAGATTACATCTATCAGTATGATGATGGAACATTTGCAATACAGTTATCATCCTGGAAATCAAAAACAGTTGCTCTTTCTGAAACTCAAAAATTAATTGATAAAGGTTATGATGCTTTTATTGAAGAGACCGGATTATCAGGCGGAACATATTACCGCGTAAGAGTTGGCGGTTATAAATCTTTAAATGAAGCTGAAGATTTTTCAAGAAAATAAAATTATATAATTATTAGAGGAAATATATTATGAATTTATTCTCAATGTTTCTTAAAGGCGGCATCGTTATGTGGCCTATTCTTTTATGTTCAATAATAGGACTGACAGTTATTATTGACAGGTATATTGTTTTGCGAAAAGCCAAGATAAATATACCTGCATTTATGGTGAGAATAAGAGGGATGATTAAAAAGAAAGATATCTCCGGAGCGATAAGTTACTGTATGGAAGAAAAATCTCCGGTAGCAAACATTGTTAGAAAAGGACTGAAAAAATACAAGCTGGGACATGAGAGAGTAAAGGAGGCAATTGAAAATGCCGGAAGTCAGGAGATAAGCAAGCTTGAGAAAGGTTTGCCTGTTCTGGCAACTGTAGCAGGTATTGCACCTCTTTTAGGTTTTCTTGGAACTGTTACAGGTATGATCTCAGCATTTATGACTATACAAGATCTTCAGGGCCAGGCTAATCCCGCCGATCTTGCCGGCGGTATTTGGGAAGCATTAATTACCACCGCTTTTGGTTTAATGGTTGGTATCCCTTCTTTGGCTTTTTATAATTATTTTCTTTCAGCAGTAAAGAAAACAGTTGGCGATATGGAAACAGTCGCAAACGATGTAATTGATGTTATACAGGATAGTGCAACTCATACAACCGATGTTGAAGAAGAAATTGAAATTGATTTATAGGATGAAAGATAGAGTTCAAGGGCAAGGGCAAGTTCAAGTTCAAGTTCAAGTAAAAGATTCATTCAATCATTCAATCATTCATCCATTCATCCATTCATCCATTTTGAATGATTGAATAAATGAGTGTGAAAAATTTAATTATATTTTTTATTTAGGTTATTAATATGAAATTTAAAATGGCAAATAAACCGGAAAGTGCATTTCAATACTCCTCACTTACCGATGTGGTTTTTCTTCTTATGATATTTTTTCTGCTTACTTCTCAGTTTGTAATTCAATCAGGAGTAAAAGTAAAGCTGCCTGGTTCAAAAATTAATGAACCTTCTATACCCTCAATGCTTGTTGTTACTTTAACTGCCGGAGGCGGAGTTTATGCAGGTGAGGAAGAAATAAGCATTGATCAATTGCCTGCGAAGCTTAATATTATGAAGGGTACAAGTAAGGAGGATAATCTTATTATCCGTGCAGATAGAACTGTTGCAATTGAGCTTGTGATAAAAGTTATAGATGCTGCCCGAACTTCTGGAATAGATAAATTTACACTCGAAACAGAACGAGAAAGATTATAAAGTGAGCACATTAGAAATTAAAAGACCGATGAGTTATAAATCAATAAAGAATCTTTCATTCTCTATTTCTTTATTATTTCATTTAATTCTTTTGCTTCTTTTCCTTGTTCTGAAATTTTCAATTGATTATCCGGTTAAGGATTATGTTGAACTTTCATTTGGAGTTTCAGGTGAACTTGGTTCATCAGGAAATATAGGAACGCAAATAATTGAAATAGAGGAATTATCTAAACCCGAAGAGAAAAATGAGACTGTTGATAAAAGTAAAGAAGTAAAAGAAGTGGAATTACCAAAAGCTAAAAATACTTCCGAAGAAAATATTATTAAGCCTGCGGATAAAATGAAAGAAGAGACACCCATTTCCAAAACTGAGTCAGAAGAAAAAGCAGAAGATAAGATGACTACGGAAGGGCAGGGAAATTTAGCTGAGGGTGAAGGCAGTTTTGGATTTGATATTAATTGGGGCGGTAAAGGAACAAGAAAAATATACAGCTGGCCTCTCCCTAAGTATCCAGAGGGAGTTCAAAAGGAAATAAATATCAGATTGCAGTTTACCATTCTTCCCGATGGCTCAGTCGGATCTATTATTCCCAAAACTAAAGCAGATACAAAGTTGGAAAATGCTGCTATTAATGCTTTAAGGCAGTGGAGATTTGAACCTCTGTCAGCAAACCAAAAACAGACTGAGCAAACAGCAGTTATTGTTTTTCCTTACCGGCTGCAATAGGTTTAATTAAAAATTATAAATTAAAAATATCTCATTCAATCATTCAATCATACTGAATGGATGAATGGATGAATGGATGAATGAACATTTGAACTTGCACTTGCCTGCCCGCCGAAGCTACACTTCACGAAACGTTTCTTGTAGTGAACGTTTAGCGAAGGAGGGAACTTGCTCTTGAACTTTTGCTCTATTTTCCGCCATCCTCTTTATAATAAACTTTGTAAAAGAAAAATTCTGCAATTGAAAGCAGAGTTAAAGAAAAAGTATCCCTGTTGAATTGAATCCCAAACCCTTCCGGTTCCATAAAGATTTGAGCGATCATTGTAGCAATTGTCCAGCCGACTGAAAATAAAATTCCTATTAAAACAAGATTAAGGAAAGCGGCTTTGAGATTTTCATTCTGCCATTTTTTTGTAAAGATGTAGAGAGCGAAGAAGAGATGTGCGAAGAAGATAAATGCTGTTATCATAAATCTATTTTAGTTTATAATCATACTTATTTAAGAGAATCTATTGGGAAAAATTTCAATCTAAAAAAATAGCGGTATAGGGTATAAAGGTATAAGGAATATTTGAAACCTTATACCTTATTCCCGCGTTTGTTCAAATAATTCATTCCTAACAATCCACCGATAAGACCAAATACAGTATTTGTAAACAAATTACTAAAAAGCATTGCTATTAAGTACAAAACTGAAAAACCGGAATTTTTTATATCTGCTGCCATTACTTTAAGAATTTTTATAGTCTCTTCCATTATAGGTCCCAGATTATAACTTCTCATAAGTGCTTCTGTGTCAGGCAGAGTTTCAACAAACTCATTTGTGTGGGTTATTAAAGTTAAAAACGTATCAAAGAAGGTTGAGAATAAAGCAGCAAACAATCCTGTAAGAAGCCCAAATGTAATTGCTTGCCTTGATGTAATTGCTTCATTACTTCTGTTTATCTTTTGATCGAGATAAAGAGAAAAGAAAGCAGCCACAGGAATGATAAGACAACAGGTAATTGGTTTTAGTCCAGGGATTATTGACAAAACTGCTGCTGCAAAACCACAAACAAGAGGCGAGATATATTGCTTTGAAGACATCAGTACTTGCCTTTATTTAGTATATGATTCTCCAATTGGTGAATTACAATTCTGAAGCAGACTGAACCAAAAAACAAACCTGTTATAAAAGCAGAAATTTTATTGTATGAGTTTAAGACAAAGTTGTTGAGAATTACATCTGCAAATAAAACAATTGATACAATTGAAAATATCTTTAATGGAACTTCTCTTTTCTTAAAAGAGATTATTAAGAAAAGTGAAGAAAGTAGAGCACCAAAATAAATTCCGCTGCATCTTGCACAGACTAAAAAGTCGAAACCATTGAACGAAATTAATTTACTTTCATCCTGGTGACAGACATTATCATAGAATAAATTAAAGATAGGAGTAGATGCAATTGAAAAAACCGAATCGTTTGTAAAAACGTTAAGAGTGAAACCTATACACCAGGTTAGAATTGAAATAAAAATTAAAAGGCGGAAATATAATTTGCGGATATTCATTAAAACTGTTTGACGGAAGTAAACACAAGTATTTCTTTTTCGGTAAGAATGTAAAGCTTATTCTGCACCATTATCGCAGTTACAAACTCAGGTTTATAATCGAGAGCGGCAAGGTTAATCTTTTTTAATTCGAATTGCTCTGAGTTCAAATCTGCAAAATAAATTTCACTCTCTGTATTTGCTGTAAGAAGAGAATAATTAATTTTTAATCCTCTTAATACCATTCCAGTCTCAATAACTGCAAGTCCATTGCCATAATTATCAAATACAACTATATCTGAATCATCAACCACAAAAGTATTTATTGAAGGCGAAACTGCCATTTTGGTTGGATTATTCAGAGAGAAATTTCCAGCATCCATTCCACCAAAGTTCTGAAGAAAATTTCCGAAGAGATCGGATTTTATAACCCGTTTATTTTCAGAATCAAGAATAAAAAGATCCCCGAGTGAGGAAACTTCACAAGCTAAGGGATAGCCAAACTGTTCATCCTGGTTTTCACTCTCTCTTGTTGACAGCTCTGAAATGAAATTCAGATCTTTATCGAAGTTCTGAATTCTATGGTTATTTTTATCACTTACATAAACATTAAGAGTAGTTGCAAAAACATCAACAGGGTCATCAAATGTTTCCTCAGTCCAGCCATATCCTCCGGCTTCTTTTAAAAAAGTACCGAGAGTATCATATTTATAAAGTTTATCTGTTCCTGAATCAGTTATATAAACAAATCCCGCAGAGTTAAGATGAAAAGAGGAAGCCTTCTGAAATTTTCCAAAGGCATAATCAAAAGTAAATGTTTGGCAAAAACCCGATATAGAAAAGAAAATTATTGCTAAAAAAGTCTTCATAGTTATGAGTTAAGATAGAAAATTATGAGGAGGAAATAAATTAGGTTAAGGGATAAAATAGCCGACGTTTAAGTCTCCTTTGTTAGGTTTGTGGAAAAGATATCAACATATTAAGAAAACAATAATTCAAATGATTAAATTAGAGTTATCAAAAATAAGATATTAAAATATGGATGTGCTAAACAAATATTCAAAAGAGTTGGAAGCTTTCTGCAAACCTAATAAAATAAAAAAGCTTTCTTTATTTGGCTCATATTTAAAGAATACCTATAATGAAAACAGCGATATAGATTTATTGATTGAGTTTGAGGAAAATTCCGACTACGGCTTACTTGATATTGCAAGAATTGAACGTGAACTTTCCGGGATTATCGGTAAGAAAGTTGATCTTCGCACTGCTACGGAACTGAGCCGGTATTTCAGAGATACTGTGGTTAAGGAAGCTGAAGTTAAATATGAAGCCCGATGACAGGATACGGATTCAGCATATGATTGATGCTTCTGAGGAAGCATTATCTTTTGTTGCTGGCATGACAGAGAAGGTTTTTTCACAAAACAGAATGCTGATTCTTTCTGTGGTTAAAGATATTGAAACTATCGGTGAAGCAGCTTCAAGAGTTTCTGAAGAAATTAAATTGAAGTACCCTGATATTCCGTGGAAGGATATTATAGGATGCGAAACAGGTTAATCCATGGTTACTTTGATGTTGACATAAAGCTTGTTTGGAATACCACTATTAATAATCTTCCATTATTACTTAAATCCCTCAAAAAAATTCTCAGCGATAAAAAATAATACGGTCTTATCTCTCTTGAAATATAGGAACATTTATGAATTCTCTAATTTGCAAAGCTATGGCTGAAATGAAATTGTTGGAGTTTTATTATGATGACTATTATCGAATAGTTGAGCCGCATACATATGGTCTTTCCGGAAATGAAAATGAGATGCTTGTAGCTTATCAAATCAAAGGAGGCAGCAAAGAAGGAAGTTTGCCTGGTTGGAGACAATTTGATCTTGATAAAATTGAAAGAATAAATATCCTGAATGAAACTTTTAGGGAACTGCGACCGGATTATGTAAAAGGAGATAAAAAGATAAAAACAATTTACTGCGAATTATAGTATGATTTTGTTATTTTTACATTCGAAAATTCTTTGCCCCGTGGTGTAATTGGCAACACGTCTGACTCTGGATCAGAAAAGTCTAGGTTCGAGCCCTAGCGGGGCAGCCAAAATTATGGAAGATGGAGAATGGAAGATGGAAGATGGAAGATGTAAGATGGAAAACAATTTTAAAGAACATCATCCATCTTCCATCAAACATCATCCATTTTAAAACAGGCGCGTTCGTCTAGTGGTTTAGGACGCCGCCCTCTCAAGGCGGAGATCACGGGTTCAAATCCCGTACGCGCTACATCTTAAGGTATATGGTATAAAGGTATAGGGTAATTGGAATTCTTTTCAAAATAAAAAAATATCTCTCAGATACGGAAAAACATACCCAATCCGATATAATATCTTTGAATAAAAATTTCAAATATCTTGTTTGGTGCATAAGGATCGGTCCTTATACCTTTATACCTTATACCTCTATACCTTTAAACTTATGAAACGATTCGAAAAACATATATTCATTTGTGAGAATAAAAGACCTCCGGATGATCCTAAAGGCTGCTGTGCGGATAAGGGCAGTCCCGAAATAAAAGCTAAGTTTAAGCAAAGAATAAAAGAATTAGGACTTAAATCTGAAGTTCGGGCAAATACATCCGGTTGCCTTGATGCTTGTGAATTTGGAGTTACTGTAGTTGTATACCCAGAGCAGATCTGGTATGGCGGAGTAACTTTAGATGACGTTGAGGAAATTCTGCAGAGCCATATAATAAATAATAAACCCGTTGAGAGACTTTTTATAAAACATTTGAAGTTTAATAAAGATGCAATCAAAGTCTGATTTATCTTCTGAAAAGAAACGTGCGCAGAAAATTTTTTCTATTCTACGAAAAGAATATCCTGATCCTAAATCTGCACTTAATTATAAAACTCCTTTTCAGCTTTTGATTGCAACTATACTTTCTGCTCAGTGTACAGATGCAAGAGTAAATATTGTTACAAAAGATCTTTTCAAAAAATACAAGTCACCTGATGATTATATAAATATTCTATCGGAAGAACTTGAGAGAGATATTCACTCAACTGGATTTTATAAGCAGAAAGCAAAAAGCATAAAACAATGCTGCAAAGAACTTATAGAAAAACATAAAGGAAAAGTTCCAGCTGACTTTGATGCTTTATATAGTCTTTCAGGTGTTGGAAGAAAAACTGCTTCTGTTGTTGCAGGAAATGCTTTTGGAATTCCTTCTATTGCTGTTGATACTCATGTTAAAAGATTATCCAACCGTCTTGGATTTATCGAAACTGAAGACACAGAAAAAATTGAGATGAGATTGAAAGAATTATTACCGGAAAAAGATTGGATAAATACTTCTCACTGGTTAATGTCTCATGGAAGAAAAATTTGTATTGCAAGAAAACCAAAGTGTCTGCAATGTGTTATTGGAAATCTTTGCCCGAGTTTTAATCCAGATAATGGTTAAATTGTTTTATTGTTAAATTGCTAAAAAACAATTGAACAATTAGGCAATCAAACAATAGAAAAGAAATATGGAAGATAAATCAAGAGACAGAAATTACTGCTTATCAATACTTAAAGAGTATACAAAAAATGAAAGTCTTTTAAAGCATTCTTATGCTGTTGAAACTTGTGTGAAAGCTTATGCAAAAAAATTTAATGAAGATATTGAGTTTTGGGGAAATGCAGCTTTGCTCCATGATTTTGATTATGAAATGTACCCGACTGCAGAAGAGCATCCATTTAAGGGATCAGAGATTCTTCAAGAAAAAGGTTTTAGCGACGAATTCAGAAACGCAATTCTTTCTCATGCAAATTATTCAGGTGTCCCAAGAGAAACTCTTTTGCACAAAACTTTGTTTGCGTGCGATGAGCTGGCCGGGTTTATTACAGCAGTAACTTATGTTCGTCCGAATAAAACTATTGATGAGGTAGAAGTAAAATCAGTGAAGAAAAAATTAAAGGATAAAGCATTTGCAAGGACTGTTAACAGGGAAGATATTACTAATGGCACCGAAGAGCTTGGTATTCCATTAGATGAACATATACAATTTTGTATTGATGCTATGAAAGAGAATAAAGTGGAACTTGGTTTATAGTGATTGGAGATATTGCAGAGAACTTTACTCTTAAGGATCAGTCTGGTAAGACCTTTAATTTGTATGATAATTTAAGCAAGAAAATTCTACTCATATTTTACCCCAAAGATGACTCTTTTGTATGTACAAAACAGCTTTCAGATTATCAAAAGAATCAAAATGAATTTCTTAATCTTGGTATTATACTTGTTGGAATAAATGCTGATTCTGAAGAATCGCATTTGAATTTTGCAAATAACTGCAGTCTTGATTTCCCGGTTTTATCAGATCCAAATAAAATAGTCTGCAGGAAATTTGAAGCTGTCAATCTGTTTGGCAGGATTAAAAGAAAACTAGTGCTAATTGGAGAAAACAGAAAGGTTTTATTTGAAGATGAAGTCTTGTCATTCAGATACAGAACTCCAGAGCAGTTAAAAGTTCGCCTAAGGCGGATTAGAAAATCCCTGATATTGGCTTGACAATTAAGCATTTAGTTAGCTAAATTAACCACGAAATTCGGAGAAATTAATAGAGATCTTTTGCTACTGAAGAAAACAGTTTACCCCTGCAAAGAGCAGGAATAATAATTATTTATTGTGTAACTGTTGAAAATAACCTAAATCATTAAATGAAAAGCAAAATCTCTGTTACCTTTATTTTACTTTCTGCGTTTGCATTTCCAAATGAACCTGTTAAAATTATTTCATCAGATTTAAGATCAATTCTTATTGAATTTACTCCTTCTTATTTTGAAGCCAGAGAACAAATAATTAATAACCAGAAGTTTATTAATATCGGTTTTGCTTTTGGTTATACTCATTCAGATAAATGGGGCGAGCCTGCTGTACAGGAATATAATTTCAATGTTGGCGTTCCTTCAGAAACAGGGAACACTATTGAAGTACTAAATTCGATTTATACAGAGCTCAATGGAAAGATAATTCCGATACCTAAAATGGTCAAAGATGGAATTCTGGATCGCTTTGAATATGAGATTAATGAAAATTATTTCAGCTATACATCTTCTGAAGAGCTGGCAGCTTTTGGTGAGTTTGGTATTATAAGAGATATTAAAACACAAAGTATAAAAATTTTCCCTGTTAAATTTGATCCTAATGGTGGTAAAATAAAACTTTATACTAAGATTATTTTCAGAATTAATTTTGCTCCTTCTACAGTTGTTCCGAATAAGCAAAAAGATGATCTTGTTTCAGGTGCAATAATAAATTATGAAGTTGCACAAAATTGGAAACAGGATACCGAAAGAATATTTAAAGGAAATTTAGTAACAAATAGTGTTTTAGCTCAGGGTACCTGGGTAAGATTTGAGGCAGCCCAGGAGGGGTTTTACAAAATTACCCGCTCAATGTTAAATGCTTATGGAATAGATGCAGCAACTGTTGATCCCCGGACAATAAAAATTTATAATAATGGTGGAAAGATGCTGCCTGAAAACGCAGGTTTGCAACGACCAGTTGATCTTGTCGAGAATGCTATCTGGGTAATTGGTGAAGCGGATGGCACCTTCGATGAAAATGATTATATACTTTTTTATGGAAGAGGAAACAGCTTCTGGGATTATGACACAGCTTCCGGAACCATTCAAAGATATTTTCATTTGTATTCAAAGGAGAATTTTTACTGGATAACTTCAGGTGGAATTAATGGAAAGAGAATTCAGGAAAAGCCGGGGTTAAATACAACTCCAAATTATTTTCAAACTTCAACCCAGGCTTTTGCCGATTGGGATATAGATAAAATTAACATCGGACAAACAGGAAGATTATTTGCCGGCGATGATTTCTCACAATCAGTTGCATCAAGAACATATATGAATAAACTGGATTATAGGATTGAGGCAGTACCTATTAATTATAAGTTTAGAGTGATCAATTCTTCACTGGAATCGGCCCGGTTAGAATTTAGGGTATTCGAAAATGCAGCTCAGATTCGTTCAATTTCAATAAGTGGAATTGGCATTTATTCAGCAGGAATTGAATCTAATCAAACAACATCTTTTACTGGATCTTTACCTGATAACCGTAGTGTTCTTAAATTTGAGATTGTTCAACCGTCTATTACATCTGCAGGGTATCTTGACTATTTTGAAATCAGGTATCAGAAAGAGCTTAAGACAACAAATAATTATTTACTTTTTTTTTCTTATGATACAACAGCCATAATAGAATATCAACTAAGTGATTTACCGCTGCCCACAGAAAAATTCAAAGTATTCGATATTACAGATCATTCAAATATAAAATACGTAACTGCACCTGTAATGCAGAGCGGCAGTCAGTACAATTTTCAGGTTGCTGAAACAGAAGGTTTTGTTTCTAAATATTTGTTCGTTGGAAATGATGATTATAAAACACCCTCTAATCCTGTTCAGGTTGCCAACTCTAATTTAAGAGGAATTACTGATGGTGCAAGGTTCATAATTATAACTCATAAAAATTTTATTGAAGCTGCAAACCGGTTAAAAACTTACAGAGAAAGCGAATCAAAAGTAACTATTTCATCAATTGTAATTGATGTTCAGGAAATCTTTAATGAATTCTCAGGCGGTATTCTTGATGTTTCCGGAATAAGAGATTTTATTAAATATGCTTATGAAGGCTGGGCTGTTAAACCCGAATACGTTCTCTTCTTTGGCAGCGGAAATTATGATTATAAAAACATTGAAGGATATAATTCAAATTTTGTTCCTACCTGGCAGACAGTTCAGAGTCTTGATCTTTTAAATTCCTATACTACTGATGATTTTTTTGTTAAAAAGGATCCCGGTAATGATTCCGATGTAGATTTTGCTGCAGGCAGAATTACAGTTAGAAATTTGAATGAAGCCAACAGAGTTGTTGAAAAAATTATTGATTATGAAACCAACACTGATATTGGGCTATGGAGAAATCTTATTACACTTGTTGCGGATGATGCTTATACTTCAGACTCTTATGAAGGACCTCTTCATACCTCTCAATCTGAAACTCTTGCCGGACACATACCTGATTATTTTGATTTAAATAAAATATATATGCAGGCTTATCCAGTTGTTCTTACAGGCAGCGGAAGAAGAAAGCCTGAAGTAAATAAAGCAATCATAAATTCGGTTAACCAGGGAAATTTAATTTTAAATTATATAGGTCATGGAAACCCTGAACTCTGGGCACATGAAGTTGTCTTTGACAGAAATGTTTCTATTCCTCAATTCAGAAATGAGAAAAAATTTTTCTTTTTAGTCGCTGCCACTTGTAGCTTTGGTTATTTTGATATACCCAATTTTAGAAGTGCTTCGGAAGATATGTTATTTTTAGAAAATGCGGGTTGTATAGCTTCGTTAACAGCTTCGAGATTAGTTTTTTCTAATTTAAATGCATCCTATGCTTTTAATTTTTATTCAGATTTGCTTGTTCCTAGAGATTCAAATGGATTTTCAATACCATTAGGAAAGGCAAACTTCAATACTAAACAGTCTTTTACTGATCCTAACACGCAAAAATATTTTATCTTCGGAGATCCTACACTTCGATTAGTTATTCCAAGATACCAGGCTAATATTGATTCAATTAATGGGCAAGCAACAGCATTAGCAGATATTCAGCTTAAAGCCCTTGGAAAAGTAAATTTAAATGGAATAATAAAAAAACCGGATAATTCTTTATGGGATGATTATAACGGTGAAGGTATTCTTAATGTTTTTGACTCTGAAAGGACTGAGTTAATTCCCTTTGAGACAACTAATTATCCTGTTAAAATGGCAGGTGGAGTAATTTTCAGAGGTAGATTATCAATTGCAAACGGAAAATTTAATGCTGAGTTTGTTGTTCCTAAAGATATTTCTTATGAAAACAGAAAAGGTAAAATTGTTTTTTATTTCTACAGCAATAATGAAGATGGATTGGGATTTTCAGATAAAGTTATAGTGGGCGGAACAGATTCAACTGCTGTAAATGATGGATCGGGTCCTGAGATAGATATTTATTTTGATGATCCGGCCTATACCGGTTCCTATTTAATAAATCCGGATTCCAGACTTATAGTAAAACTTTTTGATGGCACAGGAATAAACACAACCGGTACAGGAGTTGGGCATCAGCTTGAAGGAATTTTAAATGATAATGAAGCTGCGCCAATTGATTTTTCCGGATTCTTCACTGGTGACCTTGATGCTGGGGGAAGATCAGGCGAAATAAATTATACATTTGATGATCTTGAAACAGGAGATTATAAGCTTGATGTTAAAGCCTGGGATGTATTTAATAATTTTTCAACAGAGACAGCTTATTTTTCTGTTGTAACGGGTAATGACCTTGTTATAAGAGATGTATATAATTACCCTAATCCATTTACTTCATTCACAACATTTACATTTCAGCAGAATCTGAATTCAACATTAAATATTGAAGTTAAAGTTTATACAATTGCCGGAAGATTAATAAAAGCCCTTAAAAAAGATAACGTGGCAGAAAGATTTGTTACTATAGATTGGGATGGCAGAGATGATGATGGTGATCAAATTGCAAACGGTACTTACCTTTACAAGCTGATAGTTAAAACTATGGATGGTCAGTATTCAAAAAGTATTCTCGGTAAGCTTGCTGTGATACGATAATGGATTTCTTTCTGTTTTTAAAAGTATATTTTTACATTTGAAATTTATAGCATTAAAAAATGCAAACAATATTTTTTGTTAAAGGATTTAATTAAATAAGATTATTAATTATCGGAGGAAAGACAATATGAAAAACATTCTAAGGCTTCTGCTGGTCAGCGTGGTGTTCACCGCTCTCCCAAAAGCTACCTATGCACAAGGTGAAGCCGCTGTTCCGTTTCTTTTATTAGCACCGGATTCAAGAGCCGGTGGTATTGGTGAATCAGGTTCTGGTCTTGCAGATAACTCTGCTGCTATTTTCTGGAACCCTGCAGGAATAGCTTTTCTTACAGGAACAGAACTGAGTATTACACACAGTAACTGGCTGCCGCAATTTAATCTGGATCTATTTTATGATTACCTGACTTACAGGCAATATATGGAAGAGATAGATGGAAGTGTTACAGCAAGCATTACTTATATGAACTTTGGCGAGTTTGTAAGAACCGGTGAGAATGATCCGACCCCATTAGGTACTTTTCGTTCTTTTGATGCTGCAATGACTCTTGGGTATGCAACGAAATTAAGTCCGGATTGGGGAATAGGAGTAAACTTCAGGATAATTCATTCCAGACTTTCTGATCAACCAGTAGCAAATGAACAGGGAAAAGGTGTTGCTACTTCTGTAAGTTTCGATTTAGCTGCAATGTGGCGACCTGAAAAATTAGTTCTTCCACTAGTTGATGAAGATATCGGTAACAAAATTTCTATTGGATTAAACCTTAGCAATATTGGTCCAAAGATCTATTATATTGATCAAAGCCAGGCTGATCCTATTCCAACTAATATCAGGCTAGGTTTTGCATATAAGATAATTGATGAGGATTTTAATCAATTAATTTACACACTCGATTTCAGCAAGCTGCTTGTTAGCAGAAAAGAAAAAGTTGTACCCAGCGGAGATACAACTAAGACTGTATCAGAATCTAAAGAATGGTACGAAGCCCTTTATTATGCCTGGGTAGATGATCCCGTTTCCGAAGAATTGCGCGATATTGTAACCTCAATGGGTCTCGAATACTGGTATGGCCAACCAGGAGATTTTCTTTTTGCTTTAAGAGGCGGATATTTTTATGAAGATCCTTCTTTTGGCAACAGGAAGTTTATTACATTCGGCGCGGGTATAAGATATGATATTTATGGATTTGATTTTAGTTATATAACAACTTCTGTATTTAAAGATGGAGAAAACCATCCCCTCTCAGATACATTAAGATTTACTGTCTTAATCGGCTGGGGAGCAGTTGCCGAAAGCACACGAGGATTACCCAGAGGGATATGATAAGGGATTAAAGGTATAGGGTATAAGGTATAAGGTATAGGGTATAAAGTATAGGGTAAACTGACTTATGCCATACACTCTATACCTTATTCCTTTATACCTTATACCTTATACCTTATACCATATACCATATACCAAATACCTTAAACTGATATAATGTTTAAATACTTTTTGTCCATTTTTTTAGTTTTTCTGAGTATGGGCAGTTTATCTGCCCAAACTTTTATTGGGAAAATTAATCCTTTCCCCGAAAATATTAATGCAATTTCTTCAGTTAATGACACCATTAGGATTCTTGGAGTTATGGTAAGTTTTCAGGAAGACAGAGATGGCTCAACATTTGGGAACGGAAAGTTCGGAAGTATATACACTCAGAATTATGGTAATTCAATCCTCGATCCTTTACCTCACGATAAATCTTATTTCGATTCTCACCTTGAGTTTGTAAAGAATTATTTCAATAAGGTCTCAGGAGGACAAGTTCATATTGAATACTTAATCCTGCCTGATACTTTTTCAGTTTCCCAAACGATGAGAAATTATGCACCTGAACCTGGTTCAGATAATTTTACTCCTACAGGAAATTTTGCTAAAGAAGTCTGGACAATTGCTGTTTCAATGTATCCAGATAGTAATTTTAGTAATTATGATATATATACAATTTTTCATGCTGGTGTAGGAAGAGATGTTTCACTCCCTGGAAGCTTAGGAAATGAAAGGGATCTGCCTTCAGTTTATCTTAGTGATAAAGCATTGAGGGAAATTTTTAATGATGATCTGACAGGATTTCCCATCAATAGAAATGGTAAATACAATTCTATGATAATTCCTGAAACAGAAAGCAGGGAAGTTTCTGGTTTTGGTGGTACAATTTTATTTCAATTGTCTATTAATGGCTTATTAGCCGCAAGTGTAGCGAGTCATTTAGGCTTGCCGGATTTGTTTAACACCGAAACCGGTTTAAGTGCAATTGGCAGGTTTGGTTTAATGGATGGGCAGGCAATCTTTGCATACAGCGGTACATTTCCTCCTGAACCCTCAGCGTGGGAAAAAATTTATCTTGGCTGGGAAGAACCTGTAACAATTGAGTCGGGCGATTTTAATATTAATATTGTTACAAAAAATGCAGCATCAATTGGTGATACTGTTATTCTTAAAGTCCCGATTAATTCATCTGAATATTTTCTCGTTGAGAACAGGATACGTGATGCAAATTCAAATGGCGCAATCATTAAATATATTATTGATGGTGATACAGTAACTAAAACATTTACAAAAGATACAACCGGCTTTCAAAGTTTTGCTGTTGATTCAATATCAGGTGTTGTTATTGATGTTGATGAATATGACTGGGCAATTACAAATACCAGAAGCGTAGATAATAATGTTTATGATCCAATTCCGGGAGGTGGTATTGTAATCTGGCATATAGATGAAAATATTATAAACGAAAGGATTAGTGATAATAAAATTAACGTTGATAAGAATAACCGCGGTGTAGATGTAGAAGAAGCAGATGGTGTGCAGGATATTGGTGAAAGGTTTTTTACAGTTTTTGGTGATGAAATAATAGGTGAAGGTTTTGTGGAAGATTTCTGGTATGCAAATAACCCTGCTGATTTATTTGAAAACAGGTTTTCAAAAGATACAAGACCAAATACAAATACAAACTCAGATGCAAACAGCCTTATAACTTTTTCCGGCTTCTCATCTAAAAGCAACAGGATGAGCTTTAACCTCAGCTATGGAGATTCTGTAATTAAGCCAATTTTCTCATCACAACTGCAGCTTCAATCAACAGACAATAAATTAAATCTTTTTCAGAGTGAAGATGATTTTACTTTTTATATTACCTCAAATAATAATTTATATAGATTGAATGATTCTGGAGATGTTACTGATGTTTCAGTAGGATTCTCCCAATTTAAAACAGCTTCGACTTTCTTTTCAGAAGCAGAATGCATTATAGGAGCTTATAATAATTTTTTGAATCTATTTTTGGATACTAATGAACTTCTTTTTCCTTCTGTGGATGTTGGAGAAAATATAACAGCACCTCCAGTCTTACGAATAACACCTACAGAACAGCAGCAAATTTTAGTTGGGACTGAGAAAGGGAAAATTTTCGTTTATACTTTAGAAAGCCGCCCACCAGTCTTGCCAATTCGAATTGATTCTGTTGTGGTTGATACCTCTTTAGTTATTAAAAAAATTGCTGTTAATGGTTTATATTTTTCTTTTATAGCTATTAATGATTTACCAATGGCCCCACCTGGTTCAATTTTTGTTTTTGGTGACAGTAATGATAAAACATTGTCGTTTCAGGGAGTACCAAATGATATTGCAATAACTAAAAACAAAAATGGTGAAGATGTTTCAATCGTATTAACAAATGGGAATAGATTTTATGTAATATCTGATGGAAATCTTTTAAGTGAGTTTGAAATAAATTCATCAGAACAGATAACATCTTTTGCTTTAGCAGATTTAAAACTGAATGGAGAGAATTATATAATTTTCAATAATGGAGAACAGCTTGAGGCCGTAAATTTAGAAGGAGCTTCTGCGGATAATTTTCCTTTTACTGACCCTTTAGGATTAGGATTTATGGGCACATCCGTTACTGCCGACTTTGAAGGAACCAGCAACTCTGAAATAATCTCATTAACAACTGATGGAAGAATATTTGCTATTGATGGTGGAACGGGTAGAGTTGTTAGCGGTTTCCCGATTTCAATTGGTTCACGGTCATCTTCAACGCCTGCTATTTTTAATGACAGAGGGAAAATTTCTTTAGCAGCAATTAATAGTGAAAATAATTTTTATGCATGGAATATAGGATCAACTGAAGGTGTTGTTTATTGGGCTGAAGAAAATGCCAATAATCAGAATTCTTCTTTTATTGGTGTAGCCTCTACTTCAAAATTTATAAATGAATTCCTCCCTGAAGCAAGAGTTTACAATTATCCAAACCCTGTTTATGAGAATACAACTTTCATTCGCTATTATGTTGCTGAAGATGCAAAAGTGAATATCAAAATTTTTGATCTTGCCGGCGGTTTGGTTGATGAATTGAATGACGATGCACTTGGCGGATTTGATAATGAAACCGAGTGGAGTGTGAATGATGTTCAGAGTGGCGTTTATCTTGCAAGAATAGAAGCAACGGGCACAAGCGGCAAAAGTGAGAATAAAATAATTAAGATTGCAGTAATAAAGTAATTCAATTCTATTTCTTTCGCATAATCTAAGGCAAAATTTTTTATAACGATTAAAACCCAATCATCTTTTAATTTTCTTTTATGAAGTTTTATCAAAAAATAGTTTCTTTTTTAATTCTGGTTTCAGGTTATTCATTTACTCAGTTCACAGAATTCCATCCTGAACTTGACTGGTTTACAATTAAAGGTGAATATGTTGAAGTTCATTATCACAATGGTGCTGAAAGAACAGCAAAAGTTGTTGCCAAAATAGCTGATGAAGTCTGGGAGCCGATTTGTTCTTTGTATGGTTATGAGCCGGAAGTTGTTCACTATGTAATAAAGGATATTGATGATTACTCAAATGGTGCTACTTATTTTTTTGATAACAAGATTGAAATATGGACAAGTGCTCTGGACTTTGATCTTCGCGGAACACACAACTGGCTTCGCAATGTTATCTCACACGAGTTTACACATATGGTGCAGATTCAGGCTTCTATGAAATCAACAAGAGGTCTTCCTGCTGTTTTCCTCCAGGTTCTTAATTATGAAGATGAAAGAAGGCCTGATATTCTTTATGGTTTCCCAAATGTAATTGTTTCATATCCTCTTGCAACTATAAATATTCCTGCCTGGTATGCTGAAGGAACTGCCCAGTATATGAGAAAAGAATTTGATTATGATCAGTGGGATTCTCACAGGGATATGATTCTTCGCTCATATGCTCTTGATGGAAATATGATTAGCTGGAATCAGATGGGAGTTTTTGGCAAAACAAGTCTTGGGAATGAGTCTGTTTATAATTCCGGTTTTGCACTTACAAGATATATTGCTCAGAAGTATGGTGAAAAAAAGCTTGCGGAAATAAGTAAAGCTCTCGGCAATTTTTGGAATTTTACAATTGATGCTGCATTTGAAGATGCTCTTGGAAAAGATGGCAATGAGATTTATAACGAATGGAAAGATTTTGTTACCAAAAGTTATATTGAACGAACAACAGAACTGCGAACGAATCTTATTACAGGTGATACATTAGGCAAAGAAGGTTTTGGAAATTTCTATCCTGTTTTTTTTAAAGATGGTTCAAAGTTCATTTACATCTCAAATAAATCAGCGGACTACTTTGGTTTATCGGCAGTCTATCTTTATGATTTTGGAACTAAAGAAGAGAAAATGCTTGCTGGGAATGTCCGTTCAACTATTGATTGGATACCGGGACAGAATAAAATAATTTATGCAAAGCTTAGTGATGATAATCCAAATTGGTATAATGTGCATGATCTCTATGTTTATGATATAGATGAAGAAGAGGAAACACGCTTAACTTATAACCTTCGTGCAAACCAACCTGCTATTTCAAATGATGGAAAGAAAATCGTTTTTCTTTTTCAGAAAGATGGAACAACAAATCTCGGTTTAATTGATTTAAATCTTGAAAGTAAATCAACCAGCGGATTCAGGCAGCTTACAAATTTTAGTAATGGCGAACAGGTTTACAATCCTAAATTCTCAAATGATGATTCTTATGTTGTTTTTGATTATTCATATCAGCATACAAGAGATATAGTAAGAATTAATCCTGATGGAACAGGTTTTACGGAATTAATCTCTACAAATGGTGATGAAAGGAATCCTGTAATTGACAAAGATGGAAATCTTATTTATGCATCAGATGAAACTGGAATCTTTAATATCTATAAATATGACTTTAAGGCTAAACAAAAAACACAGCTTACAAATGTTTTGGGTAGCGCTTTTATGCCATCAGTTTCTGATAACGGGAATATTCTATATGCAGGTTACACTTCAGCAGGATATAAAATATTTCATATCGTTCCCAACCAGCAGGAAAAAGTAATTGCAGGAAAAAATTATATCCGGATAGATAATCCTCCTCTTGAAGTTTACTCAACTGATGGTGATGTTGCTGCATTGAACATAAACGGTTTAAAGAATTTTAATGATTCTGAGATTCCTGAATATGAAGAAAAATCTTATGACGGTGTTTTTTCAAAGCTTACTTTCTTTCCTTTTATAAGATATGATAACTATAACACCTCAAATAAATTTCTTGAAAAAGTAAAACCAGGATTGCTTGTCACTTCAAGCGATATGTTGAACAGGTATTCTTTATTTGCAGGCGGCTCTATCAACTCAAGACTTGAAAGAGATCTCTTCCTTATTTTTGATTTCAGAAATAAACTCCCATTACTTTTTAATCTGGGAATTAAACCGGAGCTTTCTCTTGAACTTTATAATATCAGCCGTAAAGCAGATGTTGATGTTTCTCTTTTCCCTGATACCTTAACTAATGGAACCATTGAGTATCAATATGTTATCCCTACAGATGTTACTTATAATTTATTTGAAGTTGATTTTATTGCAATGCATAGAATCTTTTCCAGGAATCAAAATCTTGAATTTAGGTTTATATTCAGCCGGTATTCTGCTGCATTGGGAAGTTTTCTGTTGCCGAATGATTTAGGTTTATATCCAACTACAGATGATACATATTTAATCGGCAGGAATTTCCAGTTGAAATATACTTTTAATGCAATGCTTCCTTATGTTGATGCAGAAATAAATCCTGTTGGTGCGCAAGTGGAAGTAACATATAATTATGAGCTTAACAAATTTAATTCTGAAGGAGAATATGTTGTTGAGGATGGGCTATTGAAGCCGCAGTATAATAATTACAATTTTCACAGGCTGGAGCTAAATTCAAAGCTGCATTTTCCTCTCTGGGCAAATCATACAATAACTGTGCAGTTAAGAGGCGGAACAATATTAGGTCCGGAAATTCCTGATTTCTTTGATTTCTATCTTGGCGGTTTGATTGGAATGAAGTCTTATCCTTTCTATGCAATAAGCGGAAATGAAATTGCCTGGGTTAATCTTGCATACAGATTTCCTCTCTTCAGGAATATTGATGCAAGAGCAGGACATCTTTATCTTGATAAAATTTATTTTTCTGTTTACGGAGATTTGGGAAATGCCTGGACAGGAGAAATTCCTGAACTTAATTCATTTAAAAAAGGTGCAGGCGCTGAATTAAGAATCCAAATGAGTTCTTATTACTTATTTCCTACAAGCATTTTCTTAACTGCTGCATATGGCTTTGATAAGTTTGAAAGAATTATTAATAACGAGTCAATCACTTATGGAAAACAATGGCAGTTTTACGGAGGAATTTTATTTGGATTTGATATATGAAAAAGATCGCCATTTCGTAGCACAGACCTGTCTGCCGACAGGCAGGTTAATAAATCTGTGCATAAAGAAATTAAAATTATTGAAGAAAATAATATGAATTACAAATTTAACTTCTTAATCATAATCTTACTCCTAATCGTAATCATCCCGGTTAATGCTCAATCATCTGAAATCAAGCTAACAGGTAACCTAAACACAGATTCTAAAATTTTACTTGATGCTAATAATTATGAATCTCTTCCTCAAATAACATTTCAGACGGAATCCGCCGATGGCGGAAAAAAATCTCCATTCCTTGCCGGATTATTTTCATTAGTTGTCCCAGGTGCCGGAGAAGTTTATGCAGGTAATTACTGGAAGGCTGCAATTTTTGTAGCAATTGAAGCTGCAGTTATAACTACTGCAATTATTTATGATAATAAAGGGAATGACCAGACGGAGAAATTCCAAAACTATGCTGATGATTATAAAAATCCTGATCACAATTGGAGCGTGGTTAAATATGCTGAATGGATAATTGAGCATAAGTTAGGTGGTGTTGATCCGGGAATAATTACAAGTACCGATGAATCTCTCCCTCCATGGGAAAGAGTTAACTGGGGTTTACTTAATGCAAATGAGACTGGTTCTCATAAATTATATCTGCATGGAGAACAACAGTATTATGAAATGATCGGAAAGTATCATCAATTCTCTCCCGGATGGAATGATTTTCCCACAGACCAAATTTCCAATGAGCCGATTTCTCCGAATTTCCTTTATTACGCCGGTGAAAGGGGTAAAGCAAATGATTATTATAATATTGCCACCAAAGCTGTGATAGGAATTTATATTAATCATTTCCTCTCCGCAATTGATGCGGTGTGGACAACAATAGATTATAATAATTCTCTCGCTGTTAAAATAAGAATGGAGGAAGTTTATTATGCTGACAGGATGGAGTTAGTTCCTACATTAAAGTTGAGCTTTGGTTTTTAGGAATTGTTGAACTTACAATCCGGTTATTAATATTTAATACTTTCCTTCTTTCTTCTTAACTTCTCTTTCACTATGTTACAACCGGCTTGGGGGCGGGATAATTTTTCTGGTAATTTATTCTTTGGGTTCTTTTATCGGGGT